>JBHSCB010000014.1:0-96267 GCA_042650965.1 Novosphingobium lubricantis
CCACACTGCAGGCATTCTTGCCCAAATCAACGCCAAGGATCACAATAGACATCGGTCCGCTCCTTTCCTCTTCAAGCACCAGCATCATATCCGATGCCGGGGAAAAGGGGCGGGCCATCCCATAAAGCATGATCGCGGATGGGGGCGACGACGAATGAGATACCCTGCATCCGAGAAGCTGGAGATCATCCGGATCGTCGAACAGTCGCACCTCCCGGCCTGGCGCACGCTGGAGCAGTTGGGCATCCCGCGCCGGACCTTCTATCGCTGGTACGACCGCTATCTCGAAGGCGGCCCGGAGGCGTTGGAGGATCGGCCATCGGCCCCGCGCCGGGTGTGGAACCGCATCGGCGACGATATCCAGCAGCAGATCATCGACATGGCGCTGGATACAACCGATCTGTCGCCCCGCGAACTGGCGGTGCGCTTCACCGACGAGAAGCGCTACTTCGTGTCGGAGGCCACGGTTTATCGCCTGCTCAAGGCCCATGATCTGATTACCAGCCCGGCCTTCGTCGTGATCAGGGCAGCCGATGCGTTCCACACCAAGACGACGCGGCCGAACGAAATGTGGCAGACCGACTTCACCTACTTCAAGATCATTGGCTGGGGCTGGGTCTATCTGTCGACCGTGCTCGACGACTTCTCGCGCTACATCATCGCCTGGAAGCTGTGCACCAACATGCGAGCCGAGGATGTCACCAACACGCTGGACCTCGCGCTCGAGGCCTCGGGTTGCGACAGCGCAACGGTGCTGCACAAGCCTCGGCTGCTGTCGGATAATGGCCCGAGCTACATCGCGGGTGAACTGGCGGAATATATCGAGGCCCGGAAAATGAGCCATGTGCGCGGCGCTCCGATGCATCCCCAGACCCAGGGCAAGATCGAGCGCTGGCATCAGACCCTCAAGAATCGCATCCTGCTCGAAAATTACTTCCTGCCCGGTGACCTTGAGGCCCAGATCGAAGCCTTCGTCGAGCATTATAACCACCGACGTTACCACGAGAGCCTGAACAACGTGACGCCCGCCGACGCCTACTTCGGCAGGGCCGATGCCATCATCAAACAGCGCGAAAGGATCAAACGGAAGACCATCGAACATCGCCGCTTGCTCCACCGCAAGATCGCCGCTTAATATCAACCCCAGGACGAGGCCCGCACTCCGCTAATTTACGCCGCGAGTTGTGCCAAATGTTCTGACGACGGACACTTGAAATCGGTATTCGCCCGACGCGCAACTTCAGGGTCAACATCGCCTACGGGTACCTTGACGCCAAATACAACGCTTATGCGTTCAACGCGACGACTGACTTTTCCGGGACGCGGATGGTGCGCGCGCCGGAGCACAGCGTGAACGTAGGAGCGGAATGGGAAGTCGATCTGGGCGCCGACACCCACCTGGTGCTGCGCAGCGATTACGCACTGATGGGACAGTTCTTCCACGAACCGGGGCAGGGGGAACTGCGGTTCGGACCGGGCACGCCGCTCACGCGCGAACCTTCCTATGGGCTACTCGACCTGCGCGCTACGCTCTCGCACGGCGCCTGGCAACTGACGGCGTATGCCAGCAATGTCGGCGATGTGTCGTATCGGCGTACAATCAATGCGCTGGGCAACACGGTTGTTGGCTTCGCGGGTGCGCCGCGCATCTATGGGGCCAAGATCGGATACAGCTTCTGACGGCTTTGCGCGTCAGGATCTGAAATGCGAAAAGGGGGCGCGGATCGGTACAAGCGATCCGCGCCCCCTTTTCCGTTTTCACCGTCGCGGGCCGCTCGACCGGGCGCGGCATGGCCCGGCCAGCCTGCCAGCGTCAGCCGCCTGTCGCTTCCTTCTGGCGGACAAGATCGAGCGCGATGTCAACGATCATGTCCTCCTGCCCGCCAACCATCTTGCGCCGCCCGGCTTCGGCCAGGATCGATCGGGTATCAAGCCCGTGGTCCGCTGCGGCCTTTTCGGCGTGGCGCAGGAAGCTGGAATAGACTCCCGCATAACCGAGCGTAAGCGTCTCGCGGTCCACCCGCACCGGGCGGTCCTGCAATGGCCTTACCAGATCTTCGGCCGCGTCCATCAGCGCGTAGAGATCGCAGCCATGGTTCCAGCCCATGCGATCTGCCGCGGCGATGAACACTTCGAGCGGGGCATTCCCCGCGCCCGCACCCATGCCCGCAAGGCTGGCATCGACGCGCACCGCGCCGTTTTCCACCGCGACGATCGAATTGGCGACCCCCAGCGAAAGGTTGTGGTGGGCATGCACGCCGCGCTGCGTTTCGGGTTTCAGCACACGGTCATACGCCTGCAGCCGCGCCGCGTAATCGTTCATGCTCATCGCCCCGCCACTGTCGGTTACATAGACGCAGTGCGCGCCATAGCTTTCCATCAACTGGGCCTGCGTTGCCAGGGCTTCGGGGCTGGTCATGTGGCTCATCATCAGGAAGCCCGAAACGTCCATGCCCAGGTTGCGCGCGGCTTCGATGTGCTGTTTCGACACATCGGCTTCGGTGCAATGCGTGGCGATGCGCACCGATTTGACGCCCATTTCGCAGGCGTGCTTGAGATCGTGGACCGTGCCGATACCGGGGAGGAGCAGCGTGGTCAGCACCGCATGTTCCAGCACTTCGGCCACGGCGCCGATCCAGTCCCAGTCGGTGTAAGCGCCAAAACCGTAGTTGAAGCTCGATCCCTGCAGCCCGTCGCCGTGGGCCACTTCGATGGCATCGACTTTTGCCTTGTCGAGCGCGCGGGCAATCGCCTGCACATGGTCCAGCCCGTACTGGTGGCGGATCGCGTGCATGCCATCGCGCAGCGTCACGTCCTGAATGTAGAGCTTGCTGGTGGTCGGGTCGAAGGTCATGCCGCCATCCTTTCCGCGATCTTTTCCGCCGTCTTCAGTGCGGCAGAGGTCATGATGTCGAGGTTGCCGGCATAGGCAGGCAAGTAGTGCGCCGCTCCTTCCACTTCGAGGAAGACTGAAACCTTCAGGCCGGTGAACGAACCGTCCATTTCCGGGATGCGCAGCGGCTGGTTGCCACCGATGCTTTCGAACTGCACGGCCTGCTTGAGCCGGTAACCGGGGACATAGGCCTGCACTTGCGCGACCATGGCGTGGATCGACTGGCGGATCGCTTCGCGGTCCCCGTCCTCGCACAGGCAATAAACGGTATCGCGCATGATAAGCGGTGGTTCGGCGGGGTTGAGGATGATGATCGCCTTGCCGCGCGTCGCGCCGCCCACGTCCATGATCGCCTGGCTGGTCGTTTCGGTGAACTCGTCGATGTTGGCGCGGGTGCCGGGGCCTGCACTCTTGGAACTGATCGAGGCGATGATTTCGCCGTAATGCACCTTGGCGACCCGGTTCACTGCGGCAACGATGGGGATCGTGGCCTGGCCACCGCAGGTCACCATGTTGACGTTGCGTGCATCGAGGTTCGCATCGCCGTTGACCGGGGGGATGGTGTAGGGGCCGATGGCGGCGGGCGTGAGGTCGATCATCCGCTTGCCCGCGGCCAGCACCAGTTCGCTGTTGCGCTTGTGCGCGCCCGCGCTGGTCGCGTCGAAGACGATGCCGATATCGGCGAACTCCGGCATGGCCAGCAGTCCGTCGATCCCTTCGTGCGTGGTGGCCACGCCCATGCGCTGGGCGCGGGCAAGACCATCGGATGCGGGGTCGATGCCGACCATCGCGCCCATTTCCAGCACGCTCGACAGGCGCATGACCTTGATCATCAGGTCCGTGCCGATATTGCCCGATCCGATGATGGCGACTTTGGTCCGCTTCATGTCACGATTCCCCATAGGTAAAGCTGCACGTGCCGATCCCGGCGATGCGGGCCTGCACGGTTACGCCGGGGCGCAGCGCAGCCATCGGTCCAAGCGCGCCAGCGAGCAGGATGTCCCCGGCTTTGAGCGGTTCACCGCGCTGGCTCAGCGTGCGCGCCAGCCACGCCGCGGCGTTCAGCGGGTTGCCCAGCGCCGCCGCGCCGACGCCGGTCGAGACGGTTTCGTCGCCAAAGGCCATTTCCATCGCCGCCCCTTCAAGGTCTAGCCCGGCGAGCGGCAGACCTGCGTCGGCCAGCACGAAAAACGCCGAAGATCCGTTGTCGGCAACGGTATCGGCAAAGGTGATCTTCCAGTCGGCAATGCGGCTGTCGACGATCTCGATCGCGGCGTGAACCGTTGCGACCGCAGCCGCGACCTCTTCCGGTGTCGTGTCGGGCGAGGGCAGGTCGGTTGCCAGCACGAAGGCGATTTCGGCTTCGGCCTTGGGCTGGATACAGCGCGCCGGGGAAAGCGTGCCGCCATCGGCAACGCGCATGTCATCGAACAGCACCCCGAAGTCGGGCTGATCGACCCCAAGCTGGACCTGCACCGCCTTTGCGGTCAGCCCGGCCTTGCGACCGACGATGCGGCGGCCCTGCGCCTGCCAGAAGCGTGTGTTGATTTCCTGCACGGCATAGGCACCGGCAGCGTCGGTGGGATCAAGCCCGTCGCGCATCGGGGGGACGGTGTTGCCGTCGTACGCCGTGCGCAGGCGCAGGGCGAGGTCTTCGTGGGAAACTGTGATCATCGTGGCATCCTCGTGCTCTTCATCATCCGGAGTAATGCCGCGGGCGGGTTTGCACCAGACACGCACAGTGCTACAATCTCACATTGTGAGACAGGCGCGATCATCAGGAACGCCCCCCATTGCGGCGCTGGGCCGCAGCCTTGCGATGCTCGAAGCGGTGCTGGCCGATCGGGAGGGGCGCAGTGTGTCGGCCATCGCGGCCAGCATCGGCCTGCCGCGCGCCACCGCGCACCGCCAGATCGCAACCCTCCTGCAGGACGACTATCTTGCGCGTCTGGCCAACGGCCGGCTGGTCGCCGGGCCGCGCCTGCTGGCGCTGGTCCAGCTTGTCGATCACAAGCAGGTGATCGTTGCTGCGGCTGCGCCAGTGTTGCACCGGTTGGCAGAACGGCTGGCATGTGTGGTCCAGCTTGGCACGCTGGAAAACGACATGGTGACGTACCGCATCAAGACCGGGCAGCGTGCGGGCGATTTCTTCACCAGGGTGGGCCTGCAGCTTGAGGCCTATTGCACGGGTATCGGCAAGGTGCTTTTGGCCCATCTGCCCGACCGGGAGCGCGAGGCTTATCTTGCCACCGGCCCGTTTCCGGCATTGACCGCGCGGACGATCACCGATCCCGAACACCTGCGCGCCGAGCTGGCATCCGTGCACGCGCGCGGCTTTGCCCGCGATGATGAGGAAATCGCCGAAGGGCTGGTGTGCCTTGCCGTGCCCGTCCGTAACCCCGACGGAGACGTGGCCGCCGCAATATCGGCTTCACGCTCGGCAGCCATGCTGCGCGGGGTGCCGGACGATGCCCTGCTGGAGCATCTGCGGGCCGCAGCGCACGCAATAGAAGAGGCGATACGGGTGAATTGACGGGATTTTTCAGAACCACATGCGGATGCCCGCAACGGCGCTGACCTGCGAAGGATTTTCCCCGCCCGCCCGCGTTATCCGCGCGGTTCTGCCCACCTTGCGTTCCCAGTGGATGCCGACATAGGGCGCGAACTCGCGGGCGAACTCATACCGCAATCGCCCGCCGAGTTCGATCTTTTCCAGTCCGGCGCCAATGCCCAGCGCGGGCACGTCCTGCGCTGCCGCGTCGATCTCCAGCGAAGGTTGGACGATCAGGCGCTGGGTCAGGCGCATGTCGTGTTCGGCTTCCAGCCGGAAGTGGACATCGCCCTTGTTCGAAACAAAGGCATGGGCACCGACTTCAAACCAGTATGGCGCAAGACCTTCTATTCCGATAACCGCATAGGTACGGTCAGGGCCGCTGGCGAAGTCCTGCCGCGCGCCCAGTTCCAGGTTCCACCACGGGTCCAGCGCATGCCGCCATGCCGCGCGCACCTCGCCAGTTTCGAGCGGTTGGCCGAACGCGCCATCGCCCTCTGTCTCGATGGCAAGGCGGTCGATATCGCCGCCGACCCAGCCCATGACTTGCCAGGCATAGCCATCGCGCCCGGCGCGGGGACGGTATTCCAGCCGGTCCGCGATCAGGGCGTTGCCGTAGAACGCGCCCTCGCGCGAAAAGGCGGCGCGCGCCGATTTCATCCGGCCCTTGTCCCAGAACCGGTCCGCCGGATGATCGTCCGGCACGGGCGGCGGTGGCGCATTGCCTACGGCTTCGGCCGTGCTGCCGGACATGGCATGGCCTGCGTGCCCGCCATGCGCTGCATGGTCCATTTGCGGCGGCGCGGGCATCTGGTGCTGGGCATGGTCCATCCCGACCATGCCTTCCATTGCGTGGCCGGAATGGTCGGGCATGGCGGCGCTCTGGCCTGTGGCGTGCCTGGCATGCGGGTCAGACGCTTCCTGCGCGGCGGCGGGCCACGCGAACAGTGCGGAAGCCGCGGCGGCGGCGATCAGGCGCATCATGCCGCGCTGTCCGCATCGGCACGCACCGTCACCACGCGCATCATCCCGGCATGCATGTGCAGCAGCATGTGGCAGTGAAATGCCCAATTGCCTTCGGCGTCGGCAGTCAGGTCGAAGCTCACCTTGCCGCCGGGCAGGACGTTGACCGTGTGCTTGCGCGGGCGGGTGCCAGGTGCGCCGGTGACCAGTTCGAAGAAGTGGCCGTGCAGGTGGATGGGGTGGGGCATCATCGTGTGGTTGATGAGGTTGACGCGCACCCGTTCGCCCTTGCGGAACGGAATCGGGTCGGCGCCTTCGGAAATCGTCTGCCCGTCAATCGACCACATGTAGCGTTCCATGTTGGCGGTCAGGTTCACGTTGATCTGGCGGCTGGGCGTGCGCGGATCGGGGTTGGGAGCGGCGGCACGCAGATCGGCATACGTCAGCACGCGATGGTCGGCGTCTTCCAGGCCGGTCGGCCGGTCGGCCAGCCGGTCTGCTGGCATCGGCGCGATGGTGGCAACCCCCGGCCCCGGCTTCACCCCCGGCGCCAGCGACAGGTCGCGCATCTTCATCGCGTGGCCCTCCATGCCTCCCATTTCCATCCCGGCCATGTCCATCCCGGCCATGTCCATTCCCATGTCGCGCATGGTCAGGACGGGGCGGCGGCGCAGGGCAGGGACGGGGGCAACCATGCCCATGTGCGGGGCAAGCGTTGCCCGCACCAGCCCCGACCGGTCGATGGATTCGGCAACGATGCCGTACGCGGTGTGGCCATGCGGTTCCACGATCACGTCATAGGTTTCGGCGATGGCGATCTGGATTTCGTCGGTTTCCACCGGCTGCACGTTGCAGCCGTCAGCCGCAATCACGGTCATTGCCAGGCCGGGGATGCGAAAGTTGAAGTTGGTCATCGCCGAAGCGTTGATGATCCGCAGCCGCACCCGCTCCCCCGGCCCGAACAGGCCGGTCCAGTTGCCGTGCGTATCGTGCCCGTTGACGAGGTAGGAATAGGTCGCTCCGGTGACGTCGGCGATGTCGGTTGCGTCCATCCGCATGGCCGCCCATTCCAGCCGTTCCTTGAGGCTCTGGTCCTTGCCTGCGAGCAGCCCGGCCACGGTCTGGCGCTGCCAGTTGTAATAGCCGCCCATCGCCTTCAGCTTCCTGAGCTGGGTATGGGGGCTGGTCGGGCTCCAGTCGGACAGGACCAGTACGTGCTCACGGTCTGTCGGGTGGGGTTCGGGGCCGGCCGGGTCGATCACGATCGGCCCGTACAGGCCCACCGCTTCCTGCATTCCCGAATGCGAGTGATACCAGTATGTGCCGGAATGGCGGATCGGGAACGCGTAAGTGAATGTCTCTCCCGGCGCGATGCCGGGAAACGATACGCCCGGCACACCGTCCATCTGGAACGGCACCAGCAACCCGTGCCAGTGGATCGAGGTCGTTTCACGCAGGCGGTTGGTCACGGCAATGCGCACGTCCTGCCCTTCGCGCAGACGGATCAGGGGCCCCGGAATCGTGCCGTTGACGGCCACCGCGTGACCTGAACGGTCACCGACGGCAAAGCGGGCCGCGCCGATCGCCAGCGCGATGTCCTCGCCCGCCAGCGTGGTTCCGGTCGTTGCGGCAAGTGGCCCGGATGGCGCGCTGCCCCCGTGGCCGCCGTGGCCCGATTGCGCCCATGCGGGCAGGAGCGGGGCCAGTGCGGCGTTGGCGGCAAGCGCGCCCGATCCCAGCAAGAGGCGGCGTCGGTCGATCGGCGGTGTCATTGCGTCCGATATGGCGGCTGATGGTCTGCTTCTCAAGGATTACAGGCGTTTCGTGGCACAAGGGCGGTATTCGCAAACGCCAGGAGCGCGGCGGTGCAAGGCGGCTTGACCGTCGGCCCGTTTCAGGACCACATGGCGAATGGAAACCTATCCACCAACGGGAGAATGCCAGTGTTCAGCCATGTCATGGTCGGCAGCAACGATATCCAGAAGGCCAAGGCGTTTTACGATGCCACGTTCAAGGCGATGGGCGGGACCGAAGGTGTGCTCGACCCGCACGGGCGCCTGATCTATCAGCACAATGGCGGGCTGTTTCTGGTCAGCAAGCCGATCAACGGCGATCCGGCGACTCATGCCAACGGCGGTACGATCGGCTTCAGCATGACTGCCGAACAGGCCGATGCGTGGTACGCTGCGGGCGTGGCCAGCGGCGGCACGGCGTGCGAAGATCCTCCGGGCGTGCGCGAAGGCATGCCATACTACCTTGCCTATCTGCGCGATCCCGATGGGAACAAGCTCTGCGCGCTGCACTACATGGCGTGATGCACAACGGATGACGATCAGCACGCTGTCCACATCGAGGGCGCATGGCGGAACGCTGAGCGTTCATGAGCATGCCTCAGCGTCGACGGGGACGGGAATGACCTTTTCGGTCTTCCTGCCCCCGCAGGCTGTCAGCGGGGCGCGGCTGCCGGTGCTGCTCTATCTTTCGGGGCTGACCTGCACCCACGCCAACGTGACCGACAAGGGCGAATACCGCCGCGCCTGCGCAGAGCACGGCATTGTCTTCGTTGCGCCCGATACCTCGCCGCGCGGCGATGGCGTGGCCGACGATCCGCAGGGCGCCTACGACTTCGGCCTTGGCGCGGGGTTCTATGTGAACGCCACGCAGGAACCCTTCGCCCGGCACTACCGCATGTGGGATTACATTGCCGACGAACTGCCCGCCCTGCTGGAACGGCATTTCCCGGTGGACCTTGCGCGCATGGGCATCACCGGCCATTCGATGGGCGGGCATGGCGCGCTGACGCTGGGCTTGACTTATCCTGAACGGTTCAAGTCCCTTTCCGCCTTTGCCCCCATCGTCGCGCCGGGGCAGGTGCCGTGGGGGCACAAGGCGCTGGCCGGCTATCTGGGTGATGATCGCGCCGCGTGGCGTGCACACGATGCGGTGGCACTGATCGAGGATGGCAAGCGGCCTGCCGGGGCAGTGCTGGTCGATCAGGGCAAGGCGGACGGCTTCCTGGCAGAACAGTTGCGCCCCGAACTGTTCGCTTCCGCGTGCGCTGCGGCGGGCGTGGACCTGACGCTGCGCATGCAGCCGGGGTACGACCACAGCTACACCTTCATTTCAACCTTCATGGAAGACCACATTCGCTGGCACGCGCAGCGGTTGTAGCGCAGGATCGTCAGCGCACGTCCTTGGCCACGGCGTCGAGCAGGCCGTTGACGAACTTTGCTTCGCGCTCATCGAAGAAGGCGTGGGCGACATCGACATATTCGCTGATGATCGTGCCCACGCCGATATCCTTGCGCGCAACCAGTTCATACGCCCCGGCACGCAGGATCTGCAGCATGGTCCTGTCCAGCCGGGGCAAGGCCCAGCCGGTGGCAAGCCGGGCGGTCAGCAGGGCGTCGATCTCGTCGCGCCGGGCATCGGCTCCGCGCACGACATCGTCGAAGAAGGCGACATCGGCCTTGGCGTATTCCACGTCCTCGATCTCTGCACCCAGCCGGTGCTGGTGGAACTCGTCCAGCAGCAGGTGCAGTTCGGTGTGCTCCATGTCGCGCTGGTAAAGCGCCTGCACGGCGGCCAGCCGCGCGGCGGCGCGGGCCTGATGGTTCTTGGTGCGGGTCATATTCCCAGTCTCAGTTCGATGGAGCGGGCGTGGGCCGAAAGCCCTTCGGCATCGGCAAGCGCGATGGCTGCCGGGCCGACGGCGGCAAGCGCGCCCGGCGATGCGGCAATGAAGCTGGTGCGCTTCATGAAATCGAGCACCGACAGCCCCGACGAAAAGCGCGCGCGGCGCCCGGTCGGCAGGACGTGGTTCGGCCCGGCGATATAGTCACCGACTGCTTCGGGGGTCATCCGGCCAAGGAAGATCGACCCGGCGTGGCGGATGCGATCGAACAGGCTTTCGGGATTGTCGGTGGCGATCTCGACGTGTTCGGCGGCCAGCGCATTGGCCAGCGCGGGCGCTTCATCCAGCGAATCGACCACGATGATAACGCCGTGGTTGTCCCAGCTTGCCTTGGCGACACGCGCGGTGGGCAGCATGGCGATTTCCACCCCGACCATGTCGGCCACCTGATCGGCAAAGGCGGCATCGTCGGTAATCAGGATGGCCTGCGCTACCGGATCGTGTTCCGCCTGGCTCAACAGGTCGGCGGCGATCCATTGCGGATCGTTCGCGGCATCGGCGATCACGAGGATTTCCGAAGGCCCGGCCACCATGTCGATGCCGACCACGCCGAACAGTTGCCGCTTGGCTTCGGCCACCCAGGCATTGCCGGGGCCGGTGATGACGTCGACCGGACGAATCCGTTCCGTGCCGTGAGCCAGCGCCGCCACCGCCTGTGCCCCGCCCACGCGCCAGACTTCGTCGGCACCGGCAAGGTGCGCGGCGGCCAGCACCAGCGGGTTCGCTTCACCGCCCGGCGTCGGCGTGACGACGACCAGCCGTTCGACGCCCGCAACCTTTGCCGGGATGGCGTTCATCAGCAAGGACGAAGGGTAGGCCGCGCGTCCGCCTGGGACATAGAGCCCGGCGCCGTCCACCGGTCGCCAGCGCGCGCCAAGGCGCATGCCGGTGGAATCGGTATAGTCGCGGTCTTCGGGCAATTGCGCTTCGTGGTAGGCGCGGATGCGCTGCGCGGCGAGTTCGAGCGCGGCCCGCAGGTCGGGCTTGAGCGCGTCGAACGCTTCACGGCAGGCTTGCGGGCTGATTCGCCAGTCATCCGCTCCGGGCAGGTGGTCATCGAACTTTGCCGTATATTCGGCCAGCGCCGCATCGCCGCGCAGCCGCACGTCCTCGATGATCGTCTGGACATCGCGCGCGACGTTTTCATCGCTTTCGCGCCGGTCGCGGACGAGCCGGGCAAAGGCTTGCGCGAAATCGGGATCGCTTGAGCGCAGCCGCAGCATCAGGCCGCCTTCCTTGCCGCTACCATGGTGCGGAACGCATCGACCAGCCCGCCCAGCCGCGCGCTGTCGGTCTTGAGCGCGGCGCGGTTGACGATCAGGCGCGCCGAAACGGGCAGGATCTGGCTGGTTTCAACCAGCCCGTTTTCCTTCAGCGTGCGCCCGGTGGAGACAAGATCGACAATGCGGCTGGCAAGACCCAGCGAAGGGGCCAGTTCCATCGCGCCGTTCAGCTTCACGACTTCGGCCTGCACACCCAGCTTTTCGAAGTGGCGGCGGGTCAGGTTGGGATACTTGGTGGCGACGCGGGCGTGGCTTTCGCGCGCGTTGGCGCCCGATTCGACCGCACTGGCCGGCTCTGCCACCGAAAGGCGGCAATGCCCGATGTCGAGATCGACCGGTGCATAGAGATCGGCATAGTCGAACTCGTCGATTACATCGGACCCGACGATTCCGGCATGCGCCGCGCCGTGGGCCACGAAGGTTGCCACGTCGAAGGCGCGAACGCGGATGATCTTCACGTCTGCCCGGTTGGTGGCAAAGGACAGCGCGCGCGAGTTCTTGTTGAAGAAATCGGCGTCGGGCACGATCCCGGCCTTCTCCAGCAGAGGCAGCGCCTCATCAAGGATGCGGCCCTTGGGCAGGGCGAACACGAGGGGATTGGGCGTGGACATAGCTCGCCGCCCATATGGTAGCTGCGGGCAAAGGGCAACCGAATGAACCCGATCAGCCAGATCGAAGCGGTTGTTCAGCCCAGAAACCGGTCGAGCGCGGCGTTGACCGCTTGCGGTGCTTCCCACGGCACGAAATGGCCGCAGCCGGGCACCTCTTCCAGCGTCAGGTCGGTAACCACCCTTTCAATGCCTTCAAGGTTGCACGGTGGCAGCGCCTTGTCGTCCATTGCCCAGATTACCAGCGTCGGGATGGCCAGCGGCGGCAGCGGGGAATCACGGAACCCTTCCGGCAGGGCATAGGGTGCATCGAGCGGCGGCACCGCCACCGGGCTGGCGCGGTACCAGTTCAGCATGGCGATGGCCGCTTCGGGGTCTGCCCAGTCCTGCATCAGCGCCGCGCGCTCATCCTCTTCCAGCAGTGGCGAGCGTTCCCATTTGAGCGCCTTCATCAGCACCGCGCCAAGGCCGTGCTGGCGAACCAGCGCATCGTTGGCGGTATCGCGGAAATCGCGCATGTACTGGCTGGCGGCGCGCTGGACCGGGCTGGTCCACAACAGACGCGGAAAGATCGCCGGGTGCGGCGCATTGGCGATGACCGCGCGCGTCACCCGCGTCCCCTGGCCGAGCAGCGCCACGCCCCATGCGATCGCACCGCCCCAGTCATGCCCGACGATGGTAAAAGATCCCACCCCCAGCGCATCGGCCAGTTCGAAGACATCGCGGATCAGCTTGTCCGCGCTGTAGCTTGCCATGTCCTGTGGCCGGGACGATCCGCGATAACCGCGCTGGTCGGGCGCGATGCAGCGGAACCTGCCGGAAAGGTGCGCAATCTGGTGCCGCCAGGTGCGGTGGCTTTCGGGAAAGCCATGCAGGAAGATCAGCGCCGGGGCATCGCGTGGCCCGCAATCCACCACATCCAGTTCGATTCCGCTGGCCAGTCTTGCGCGCTGCATCGGGGGCATCTGGGGCATCGGCAGGCATCCTCTTCGTGCGGCGCATCTGCCGCGCCGGGCATGATTATCAGGCGCGGTGGAGCAGGTTGGCCAGATCGGCGGGAAAGATCGTTTCGGGCCAGTGTGCAAGCTCTGACGGATCGAACCAGCGCGCCTGCATCTGCATCGCCCGCTCCAGCGCAGTATGCCCGCTGGTATCGACGGAAAAGGCGGCTGTTCGCACCCGGAAAAAGCGTTCGTCCGATGTGATCGGCTCGCCTTCCAGCGTGGTATAGTCATCCGCGCGGTGGGCGATTTGTGGGCCGCAATCCACGTCCAGCCCGGTTTCCTCGCGCAGTTCGCGGCGTGCCGCTGCGCTGAAATCCTCACCCTCGTCGCATTCTCCGCCCGGCGCGCACCAGAATGGCGGCCGGTCCGCCGGGGCGTAACGGAACAGCAGGACGCGCCCCGCCTCGTCGGTCAGCACCACGCGCGCCGCACGGCGGATGCGGCGTTCCGACATGTTGCGAGCGGTGGCGCTATTCACCCGGCGCCCGCGCCTTGATCGCCAGCGCGTGCACCCGCTGGCCCGGCAGGTCGCCCAGCGCCTTGTTCACCATCCTCTGGCGGTTCAGGCGCGATTCGCCGGCGAAGCGCGGGCTTTCGATTTCGACCGTGAAGTGCGATTCGCCCG
This sequence comes from Novosphingobium lubricantis, assembly GCA_042650965.1. Lineage (GTDB taxonomy): Bacteria > Pseudomonadota > Alphaproteobacteria > Sphingomonadales > Sphingomonadaceae > Novosphingobium > Novosphingobium lubricantis. The sequence continues at coordinate 13,622 of JBHSCB010000014.1, forward strand.
ACCCGTCGTGCCCGGCATGGCCGTGGTGCTGCGCGCTGTCGTTGATCACGGCAAGGTGTGTCGGGGCAAAGGCCTGCGTCAGCAGCCGTTCGATTTCCTGGGCAATTGGTCCTGTCATGTCTTTTCTTCTAGCCGCTCTGTCGCCATGTGGGAACGGCATGCGCACCGACAAGTTTCATGGCCGCGTCACCGGCGCGTCGGCGATCTGCCACGCCCCCGGCTGCGAGGAACCGGGCGAGTTCCGTGCGCCCGGCGTGCGTCCATCGGGTTTCGATGGGCCGGGCGATTACCGCTGGTTCTGTCTTGAACATGTGCGCCAGTTCAACGCAGGGTATGATTTCTTTGCCGGGATGACCCCGGACGAAATCCTTGCCGCGCAATCGCCGCTGTCGGGGTGGGAGCGTGAAACGCGCGCTTTCCGCCCGGATGCGGGCGTCGATTTCGCGCCGCCGTGGGGGGACTTTGCCGATCCGCTCGAAGCGATCGCCGCGCGGGCAAAGGCGCGGCGTGCCGATCATCGCATGGCCGCCGAAGCGGCCCGGCGCGGGATCAGCCCGGACGAGCGCAAGGCCTACGATGTCCTGAACCTTGCCTATGATGCCGACCGCCGCGCCTTGCGCAGCCGTTATTCGCAACTCGTGCGCGAATACCACCCCGACCGCAACGGCGGTGACCGCAGCCATGAAGGGCGGCTGCAACAGGTGGTCGAGGCGTACAACCTGCTCAAGGCCAGCAGCGGATTTGCCTGACGCCGCGCGCCGGTGCCGAACGCAAAAGAGGCCCCGGAAGGGGCCTCTTTCACATTTCCGAACAGTGCCGGGCGATCAGGCGGCGACTGGCGCCGCATCGCGCACCGACTGGTCGACATGGTCGGCAAACTGCTGGAAGTTATCGACAAACTTGCGCACCAGTTCCTGGGCGGTCTTGTCGTATTCTTCGCCATCGGCCCATGCGCCGCGCGGATCGAGCAAGCGGGTTTCGACGCCCGGCACTTCGACCGGCACTTCAAAGCCGAAGTTCGCATCCTTGCGGAAGGTGGCGTTGTTGAGGCTTCCGTCGAGCGCAGCGTTGAGGAGCGCGCGGGTGGCCTTGATCGGCATGCGCTTGATGCCTTCCATCGTCGCCTTGCCGCCCGACCAGCCGGTGTTGACCAGCCAGCACTTCACGCCGCCCTTGGCGATGCGTTCCTTGAGCAGGTTGCCATAGACCGAAGGGTGACGCGGCATGAACGGCGCGCCAAAGCAGGTGGAGAACGTCGCTTCCGGTTCGGTTACGCCGATTTCGGTCCCGGCAACGCGCGCGGTGTAGCCCGACAGGAAGTGGTACATGGCCTGATCCGGCGTGAGACGCGCGATCGGGGGCAGCACGCCATAGGCATCGGCGGTAAGGAAGATCAGGTTGGCCGGGACCGGGCCGAGGTTCTTTTCCGAGCAGTTCGGAATGAAGTCGATCGGATAGGAACCGCGGCTGTTTTCGGCCAGGCTGTTGTCATCAAGGTCGATGGTGCGGGTGACCGGATCGATCACCACGTTTTCCAGCACCGTACCGAAACGCTTGGTCGTGGCGAAGATTTCCGGTTCCGCTTCGGCGGAAAGGCGGATCATCTTGGCATAGCAGCCGCCTTCGAAGTTGAACACGGCGGTGTCCGACCAGCCGTGCTCATCGTCGCCGATCAGCGTGCGCGAAGCGTCGGCCGAAAGCGTGGTCTTGCCAGTGCCGGAAAGGCCGAAAAACACGGCGGTCTTGCCATCGGGGCCAACGTTGGCCGAACAGTGCATCGGCATCACGCCCTTGACGGGCAGGAGGTAGTTGAGGATGCCGAAGACCGACTTCTTCATTTCGCCGGCATAGGCGGTGCCGCCGATCAGGATCAGCTTTTCGCTGAAGTTTACCGCGACGACGGTTTCGCTGCGCGAACCGTGGCGTTCGGGATCGGCGCGGAAGCTGGGCAGGTCGATGATGGTATATTCGGGAACGAACGAGGCCAGTTCATCCGCGCCGGGACGGACCAGCAGCGTGCGGATGAACAGGTTGTGCCAGGCGAATTCGTTGATGACGCGCACGTTGACGCGGTGTTCCGGCTGGCTGCCGCCGAACAGGTCGGCAACGTAGAGGCGGTTCTTTTCGCCCAGCGCCTTGATGAAATCGGCCTTGAGCGCGGCGAAGTGTTCGGGCGTCATGGCGACGTTGGTCTTGCCCCACCACACGGTGTTTTCGGTTTCGGCATCGCGGACGATGAACTTGTCCTTGGCCGAACGGCCGGTGTGCTTGCCGGTTTCCACCACCAGCGGACCATCAACCGAAAGCAGCCCTTCGCCGTTGCGCACCGCATGTTCGACCAGCGGCGCGGTGCCGAGATTGGCGAACAGCTCAGCCGGTTCCGGGAAACCCTGGCTGGAAAGAGACACGTTCAGGCTGTTATCGGACACTTAAGGCCTCCCGTTGGCAATTTCGGCGCGGACAATGGCCCGCCCGGCGCAAGAATGCGAATACGAATGCACTGATTCTGGAAACGCGCATACTGTCTGGCCTTTGCTGCGTCAAATACCGCCGGGCAATGAAGTTTTTTGCGCAGCAGGTTGCACCTTGTGCAACTTGCCCGATGGCGCCGGGCGCGCCGCGATTTCCGGCAGGCCGGATTGCCAGCCATCGGCGGCGAAGGTATCGCTGCTGGCATGGTCAGCCCGCCGCCCGCCCTCCCCGTTTCGCCGCAAGCCGCCCCGGCGGATGCGCGGCGCACGATCGCGCTGGTGGATGATGACCGCAACATCCTGACCACCGTATCCATCGCGTTGCAGACCGAAGGCTTTGCCACCCGCCTGTACAACGATGGCGATACCGCGCTCAAGGCGCTGCTCGAAAACCCGCCCGACCTGGCTGTGTGCGATATCAAGATGCCGCGCATGGACGGGCACGAACTGCTGCGCCGGCTGCGCGAGAAAAGCGATCTGCCGCTGATCTTCCTGACCAGCAAGGACGATGAGTCGGACGAGGCACAGGGCCTTGCCATGGGGGCGGACGACTACATCGCCAAACCGTTCAGCCAGCGCCTGCTGGTGGCCCGGATCAACGCGATCCTGCGGCGCAGCGATATCGTGCGGCGCGGCACCGGCCCGGATGAAGATGCCAGCGCAGAACCGCTGCCCGATCCGGTCCGCCGCGGCCGGCTGGTGATGGACCCGGCGCGCCATGTGGTTACATGGGACGATGCGCCGGTATCGCTGACCGTCACCGAGTTCCTGATCCTTGAGGCGCTGGCCACGCGCCCCGGTGTGGTCAGGACGCGCAACCAGTTGATGGACATTGCCTATCACGACGATGTCTTTGTCGATGACCGGACCATCGACAGCCATATCAAGCGCCTGCGTCGCAAGTTCCGGGCGGTCGATCCGGGCTTTGGCGCGATCGAGACGCTCTATGGCGCGGGCTACAGCTTTGCTGATGAATGACGGCGATCCCGCTCTGCCGGACAACATGATCGCCCGGCGGGGGCCACGTATCCGCGGGGTATCGCTGACCACGCGCATCCTGGCCGTCAATGTCATTGCGCTGGCCTTGCTGGCGGGCGGGTTCTTCTATCTCGACAGCTACCGCACGCAGTTGATCGAGGAGCGGTTCAAGCTGGCCCGCGCCGAGGCCGACATCGCCGCCGATGCGCTCGACGGGGCGAGCATGGCGCAGCGGCGGCAGCTCATGGCGCGCATCGGCACCGACCAGGTGCTGCGGCTGCGGCTTTACAACGGGGAGGGCCAGCTTGAGATCGACAGCTTTGCCCTGGCCCCGCCGAGCTTTGCGCTGATCGACCCCGAAACCGAACCGTGGTATCAGCAGGCCGCACGCCTGCTTGACCGGGGGGTGGATTTCATCGTCCGCGCGCCCAGCGTCGAACGCTATAGCGATACCGCCGAAACCCCCGCCGGGACATGGCCGGAAATCGCCGCTGCGCGCCGGTCGGGCCAGACCGAGGTCTATCTGCGCTATGCCCCGGACCGCACTCCGGTGATTACCGCTGCCGCACCGGTGGGTGGCGAGGGCGAAGTGTTGCTGACCTTGCGCAATGCGCTCGACGTGACGCAGGCGGTGCGCGATGCCCGCCAGACGCTGGTCATCATCATCGGCATCGCGCTGCTGCTGTCGGTGCAGCTTTCGCTGTTTCTGGCGCGGACCATCGTGCAGCCGCTGCGCGCACTTGTCCGCGCGGCGGTGCGCGTGCGGCTGGGGCGCGAACGGGAAGTGGTGGTGCCGCGCCTGCCCGATCGCGGTGACGAGATCGGCCTGCTCGCCCGTGCCGTTTCGGACATGACCACGGCGCTGCGCCAGCGCATCGACGCGGTGGAAAGCTTTGCCGCCGATGTCGCGCACGAACTCAAGAACCCGCTGGCGTCGCTTTCGGGCGCGCTGGAGACGATGGAGCGTGTGGACGACCCGGCGCTGCGCCGCCAGTTGGCCGCGATCGCCGCGCACGACGTGCAGCGCATCGACCGCCTGATTACCGAGATTGCCGATGCCAGCCGGATCGACGCCGAACTGAGCCGCGCCACGTTCGACCCGCTCGACCTAGCCGCACTGGCATCGCAGGTGGTCGGTGCGCGCGATGTCCGCGCCGATGTTTCCACGCCGATCCGGCTGACGCACCAGGGCGGTGATACCGTGGTCGCAGGCGATGCGGCGCGGCTGGAACGGGTGCTGGAAAACCTGCTCGACAATGCCGTGTCCTTCTCGCCGCCGGGTGGGGCCGTCGATGTTTCGGTCTGGGGCGATGCTGCTGCTGCGCATCTGTCTGTCAGCGACGAAGGCCCCGGCATCCCCGCAGGTGAGCGCGACAAGGTGTTCGAACGCTTCCATTCGGTGCGCCCGGAAGAAGAAGCCTTCGGGGCGCACAGCGGTCTGGGCCTCGCCATCGCGCGGACGATTGCCGAAGCGCATGATGGTTCGCTGATCATCACCGACCGGGCCGACGGAATGCCGGGCGCGTGCCTCGTCCTCAGCCTGCCCCTGCTGGGCGAGGATGCGCGATGAGCCTTGCGCGGCAGTCCACCTGCGTTGCCATCGGCGGGCGCGGCGTCCTGATCGAAGGGGCGCCCGGCAGCGGCAAGTCCAGCCTTGCGCTGGCGCTGATCGACCGCGGCGCCGTGCTGGTGGGCGATGACGGCATCCTTGCCGAAGCGCGCGACGGCCGCCTGATTGCCGCGCCGCATCCGCGCATCGCGGGCAAGCTGGAAGTGCGTGGGGTGGGGCTGGTGATCATGCCGGTGTCCGGTCCGGTGCCAGTCGCGCTGGTGCTAACGCTCGACCGTGCCGCACCGCGCTTTGTCGAACAGCCCGGCAGCGTCGCTATCGCCGGGATTGCGCTCCCGCACGTGCGGCTCTGGCCCGACAGCCCGGTGCTGGCACTGCGGGCCGAGATGGCGCTGCGCGTGCATGGCCTTTCGTTTTCGTGAACCGGTGCATTGGCGTTGCAACGGTCTTTCCAAGCGGCGCATGAAAGCGCAAGACAGCGCACCATGCCGCAAGATTCGAATCCCCAGCGCATCCTGCTCGTCACCGGCCTGCTGGGGGCAGGCAAGACAACCGCGCTGCGTACGCTCGAAGACATGGGCTGGGAAGCGATCGACAATTTCCCGATCCGCCTGCTCGACCGGTTGCTGGAAACCGAACCCGGATCTGCCCATGGCGAAAGCGGCGCACCGATGGCGATCGGGTTCGATACCCGCACCCGTGGCTTCGATCCGGCGCGGACGATCGATCTGGTCAAGAAGCTGTCGCAGCGCAGCGACCTTCAGGTGACCACGCTGTTCCTCGATTGCGCCGGGACCGAGCTGGAGCGCCGCTATAACGAAACCCGCCGCCGCCACCCGATGAGCGAGGACAAGCCTGCGGCCACCGGCATCGCGGCCGAGCGCGAGCTGCTCGAACCGCTGCGCCGCTGGGCCGATGTTGTGCTGTCCACCACCAGTTTCACCGCCAACGATCTGCAGCAGGCGATTCGCGCCCAGTTCGGCACACAGACCCCGCTTCCGGTCACGCTGACGATCAGCAGTTTCGGCTTTTCGCGCGGGATGCCGCCACTGGCCGATCTGGTTTTCGACATGCGTTTCCTTGCCAATCCGCACTGGGTCGATGCGCTGCGCCCGCAGACCGGGCGCGATGCGCCGGTGGGCGATTATATCCGCCAGGATCCTGCATTCGCGGAAGCTTTCGACCGCATCCGCGACCTGCTGCTGCTGCTGCTGCCGCGCTATCAGGCGCAGGGCAAAGCCTATGTCCACGTCGCGTTCGGGTGCACCGGCGGGCGCCACCGTTCGGTGTTCATGGCGGAGCAGATCGCTTGCGCCTTGCGCGACGCCGGATTTTCTCCCACATTGCTGCATCGCAACCTTGCGTCGCGGGCGGCAGACCTGCTCGAAGGCGCAAGATGAAAAGAACGGGTGAGGCAGTGCTGGAAGCCATGCATTTCGATTTTCCATCGTCTTGCGTGCCCTGCATCAATGCCCAGCTTCCATTCAGGCAAGCATGGCGACAATGCCGGGACGCACTGCGGAGCATGCCCGTTTCATGATCGGACTTATCCTTGTCACCCACGGCGCCCTTGCCGACGAGTTCATCCATGCGATGGAACATGTCGTTGGCAGGCAGACCGATGTCATCGCCGTGTGCATCGGCCCCAACGATGACATGGAAAAACGCCGCCGGGAAATTGCCGACGCGATCCGGCGGGTCGACAGCGGCGAAGGCGTAATCATCCTGACCGATCTGTTCGGCGGCACCCCATCGAACCTGGCGATTTCGCTGATGGAAGCGGGCCGGGTCGAAGTGATCGCCGGAATCAACCTGCCCATGCTGATCCGCCTTGCCAAGGCGCGCGGGTGCATGGGTGTCAAGGAAGCGACAGCGGCGGCGCGCGATGCGGGCCGCAACTACATAACGATCGCTTCGGAGTTCTTGGGACAGGACGCATGATATGGCAGAACAGGGTTACGTCGTCCGTGAGACGGTGACGATCGTCAACCAGCGCGGCCTTCATGCCCGCGCCAGCGCAAAGTTCGTCAATGCCGTGGCCAAGCTGCAGGACGGCGTCACGGTCACGGTCGCCAAGGACGGAACCGAAGCCAACGGCGGCTCGATCCTGGGGCTGATGATGCTGGGCGCGGCGCGCGGCGATACGGTCGACGTGGCGGTTGCCGGGCCGGAAGGCGATGCCGACGCGATTCTGATGAAGCTGACCGGGCTGATCAAGGACGGCTTCGGCGAAGATTGATTCGTCCGGGCAGCGCGCCCTTGCCGCCGCGCGCCTGCTGCCGCATGGGAGCGCCATGACGCGCAAGATCATCACCGGCTATTCCAACCCGACGGTCAAGTTCGTGCGGTCCTTGCGCGAACGCAAGCACCGGCGGCGCGAAGGGCGCTTCCTGGCCGAAGGGCTGCGCCTGCTGACCGACGCGCGCGCATGCGGCCGCGTGCCAGAATTGCTGCTGATGGCGCAGGGGCGCGAAGGGCATCCCTTGCTCGACGAGCTTGAAAGCGCAGTCGTCGCGGCGGCGGGCGAAGTGATCGAACTGCCGTTCGACATTCTTGCCAAGATTACCGGAAAGGACAATCCGCAAGCCGTGGCGGGTGTCTTTGCCGAATGGGATACGACGCTGGAGCGGCTCGATCGCGCGGCTGCTCCGTTGTGGCTCGTCGCCCACGCCATGCGCGATCCCGGCAACCTTGGTACGATGCTGCGCACCGCCGATGCGGTGGGCGCGGGCGGGCTGATCCTGATCGACGATTGCGTGGACCCGTTCTCGGTCGAGGCCGTGCGCGCCAGCATGGGCGCGATCTTTACCCGGCACCTGGCGCAGGCCCGCTGGGCAGACTTCATGGCATGGTTGCGCGCCGGCGAAGGGCAACTGGTTGCGGCCAGCTTGCGCGATGCGGTGCCTTATCGCGGTGCGCCATATGCCGCGCCTTGCTTCGTCATGGTTGGCAACGAATCCCGCGGCCTGCCCGAAGCTTATGAACATGCCTGCGACCTGCGCGTGACGATGCCGATGAAGGGCCGCGCCGACAGCCTCAACGCCGCAGTTGCCGGGGCGGTTTTGGCGTATGAGGTGCTGGCGGCGCTGGAGCGGTAATTTCCGCTCGTCCGGTTAATGCCCCGGTCAGTCGTACGGGTGTATGGAATGGACATGCGCCGGACCCTTGCCCCGCTTGCCGCCTTTGCCGCCCTGTTGGGCGGTTGCGCTACTGCGCCGGGCGGGACCGAAGGGCTGGCGGGGTCGCGCTGGACCATCGTGCGGATCGACGGTGCGGCCCCGGTCGCTCCCGAAAGGGCGATGATGCGTTTTGACGATGACCGGTTGAGCGCAAGTGTCGGCTGCAACGGCATTGGCGGGCCGTATCACGTCGATAACGGCCGGATGATCGCCGGGCCGCTTATGGCCACGCGCATGTTCTGCGAAGGGCCGGTGTGGCAGCAGGAAGAGGCCGTCAACGCGCTGCTTTCCGCCGCCCCCGAAATCCGCCGCAGCGGCAACGCGCTGCAACTGGTATCGGGCGGGCACACGCTCGAACTGGCGCGTGCTGCGTCCTGATCAATCCCCGGCGATGAATGCGGTGATGCGCCAGCGCCCGCCGCGCGGTTCGGCAATCAGCCGGTAATCGAGCAGGCTGCGCAGGCTTGCCGTAGCAACCCAGCCCTTTGTCCCGGCGTTGAGCGTTACCCTGGTGAAGCGCGCTTTGGGATCGAACCCCAGCGGGTCGATCCCGACGATTCCCCAGCCGATCGTTTCGATCGTCCTTGCTCCGGTGCCCCCCGCCTTGTCCAGCAGGGGCGTGTCATCGCCCAGCACCAGCATCGCGCTGTAGCTGTCGATGCGGTCGGGCACGTTCCAGAACACCCATGGCATGGCGGCAAGGCCGCTCTGCATTGCACAGCCCAGCGGAAGGATCGCGTCGAGTTCCTGCCACAGCGGCCCGTCGGTGCTGCCCAGCCTCCGCTTCAATTCCTCGGTGCCGCTTCCGCCGCCATAGTCGAGCCGGATGTCGGGCGCGGCCAGCGCGGCCAGCGCCTGGGCATCGCGCGCGCGTATCGCGGACACCAGCGTCTTGCGGAAGGCGGCAAAGCCCGGCTCGCGGGTGCATTCGTCCTGCGGCGCGTAACGCACGGGCGTGGGCGCAGCGGGGTGATCCGCAGCGGGGGGGGAGGGCGCGGCTGCAGGCTGCGCCGCTTGCGTCGGTACAGGGCCGGGCGGTGGCGGAGTTACCGGCAGGGCCAGAGGGGTTGCGACGGCCAGCGGTGGCGCGGACGGCGTGGGGGAAGGTGTCGGGGCCGGTTGAGGCCCTTGCGGTGCGGTGGCGGGCGCTGGCGAAGGTGAGGGCTGCGGGTCGCACGCGCACAGCGCCAGCGCCAGCAGCGGCGCGGCAGCAAGGGTGCGTATCGGGGGCTGTGCCCATGCCGTCATCCGTTCGTCCCGGTTCCTCCGTCTTCAGCCGCAAGCGCGATCAGGCCGCTGTCGCCGTGGCGCGGCGCCGCTTCCACCTGCGGCACTTCGTCGATCTCGCGCTTGCCGATCTCGATATGCTTGTCCCGCAACCGGCGTCCGGCGGAAAGGACGTTGCGTTCGAAGCTGCCGACAAACTTGTTGTAGTTGGATACCGCGCTGTCCAGCCCGGACCCCACCCGCTTCAGGTGTTCTGCGGCAACGGCCAGCCGGTCGTAGAGTTCCCCGCCCATGCGCCCGATCTCGCGCGCCTCGCGCGCCAGCCCGTCCTGCCGCCATACTTGCGCCACGGTGCGCGCGATGGCGACAAGGTTGGTCGGGCTGGCCAGCAGCACGCGCCGTTCGAAGGCGAAGTCCCACAGCCCCGGATCGCGTTCGAGCGCGGCGGCGATGAAGTGTTCGCCGGGCACGAACATCAGCACGTAATCGGGCGCTTCTTCGAACTGGCTCTGGTAGGATTTGGCGCCCAGCGTCTGGATGTGGTTGCGCATCGACTGGACATGCGCGGTCAGCGCGATCTTGCGGGTATCGTCGTCGTCCGCCTCGAATGCGTCCTGATAGGCGTTGAGCGATACCTTGGCGTCGATTACCAGCAGCTTGTTGCCGGGCACGCGCACGATTGCATCAGGGCGCAGGCGGCCTTCGTCGGTTTCGACCGAGTGTTCGGTGACGAAATCGGTGTGTTCGGCAAGGCCGCACTGTTCAAGCACGTTGCGCAGTTGCAGTTCGCCCCAGCGGCCGCGCGTCTTCGGCCCGTTGCGCAGGCTGTTGCCCAGTTGCGCAGCGGCGGCGCGCACCGCTTCCTGCCCGTCGCGCATCGACTGGATCAGGCCGGTGAGGTTGCCGAAGGCATCGACGCGCTCCTTCTCCAGCTTGCCGACCTGCTCTTCATAGCTGCGCAGGCGCTGATCGACCGGGGCGAGCAGCGATTTGAGCCGTTCCGCGCTGGTCTTTTCGCTTTCCTCGAACCGCGACTGCGCGCGGGCAAGGAAGGTTTCCTGCGCTTTTTCCAGCACCTTGTTGCCCGCGTTCTCGAACTCCTTGCGCAAGGCTTCCTGCGCTTCGATCAGCAGGCGCTTCTGTTCGGCGAAGTTTTCGGCATCGGCCTTCATCCGTTCCAGCGCGGTGCGCAAACCGTCACGCTCTTCGCGCAGGCGGACGAGTTCGGCGCGGACGGTATCTGTGTCGGCGGCGCTCTGGCGCGCGGCGGCAAGCGCCGGGGCCAGTTCGTCGCGTTCGCGCCGCACGGCAGAAAGGTCAGCGGCCATGGCGTCCAGCGCGCGTGCCCGCTCGCTCATCGCAGCAAGGTCCACGGTCATCGCCTTGACCGTGCCTTCGTGCGCGCGGGCCTCAGCATCGCGGGCGTCAAACCGCGCGCGCCATTCGCCAGCAGGCCGCGAGCCGAGGAACCAGCCCAGTGCGATACCGGCCAGCAGCGCGATCACGACGACGAGAATCAGGATCGGGTCCACGCAAGCTCCCAGCAAGAACGAACCGGGAACTTACCGCGTTGCAGCGCGGCTGGCAACCAGCCGCGTGCGCTTATCCTCAGGCAGCCTTGCGCAGCTTTTCCAGCTTCTTGATCGCCATGTTGCGCTTGAGGCGCGAAAGGTGGTCGATGAACACCACCCCTTCGAGGTGGTCCATCTCATGCTGGAGGCAGGTGGCCATCAGGCCGTCCATTTCCTCTTCATGGACGGTGCCGTCCAGATCCTGCCAGCGCGCGCGGATGCGGGCAGGGCGTTCGACCTCGGCATAGATTTCGGGGACCGACAGGCAGCCTTCCTGATAGATGCTGTGTTCTTCGGATGGATCGAAGATTTCCGGGTTGATGAACACGCGCGGTTCGCGCTTGGTCGGCTGGTGATGGTGGTGGTGCCCGTCATGGTCGCAGGCAACCGGTTCGGCATCGGGATCGTCGGGCTGCAGGTCGATCACCAGCACACGCAGCGGCACGCCGATCTGGATCGCCGCAAGGCCGATGCCGGGGGCATCGTACATCGTTTCGAACATGTCGGCGACGAGCGTGCGCAGATCATCGTCGAACGCGGTGACGGGGGCGGAGACCTGCTTCAGGCGCGGGTCGGGGATTTCGATGATTTCGCGGATGGCCATGAGCGGCAGATAAGTGACAATTGGCGGAGTCGCAAGGTGGAGATGGCGCTTGCGATCAGGCGCGCGAACCGCCCCCGCAGGGCCTGTTCAGGCAACCGGCCGCCGCGCCCGCAAAGCTTGCGCCAGCGTGCCTTCGTCCAGATAGTCCAGCTCGCCCCCCACCGGCAGACCGTGGGCGAGCTGGGTCACGCGCACCGCGGCGCCTTCCAGCCGTTCGGCGATGTAGTGGGCGGTGGTCTGGCCTTCGAGCGTGGCGTTCATCGCCAGCACCACTTCGTCGATCCCGCCTTTGGCCACGCGGTCGAGCAGCATGCCGATGGTCAGGTCTTCGGGGCGCACCCCTTCCAGCGCGGAAAGCCTGCCGCCGAGCACGTGGTAGGTGCCGGTGAACAGGCGCGCCCGGTCGAGCGCCCAGAGGTCCGCCACTTCCTCCACCACGCAGATCGCGCGGGCATCGCGGCGCGGATCGGCGCAGATGCCGCAGGGGCTGGTGGTGTCGATGTTGCCGCAGGTGGCGCATTCGACCAGCAGATCCTGTACGGTTGCCAGCGCCGCCAGAAGCTGCGGCAGCGCGGTTTCGCGCCGCTTTATCAGCCACAACACTGCGCGCCGGGCTGAGCGCGGCCCCAGCCCCGGCAGGCGGGCCAATGCGCCTGATAGCGCCTCGATCTCTTGCGATGCCATCGCCGCACAGATAGGGCCGGGGACGATAAACGGAAGGGCCTTTTCCAGCTTATGCGCATCATCTTCATGGGAACGCCCGATTTCGCGGTGCCGACACTGCAGGCGCTGGTCGCGGCGGGGCACGAAGTGGCGGCGGTCTATTGCCAGCCGCCGCGCCCGGCGGGCCGGGGCAAGAAGCTTCAGCCTTCGCCGGTGCAGCTTGCCGCGCAGGCCCACGGCATTGCGGTGCATACCCCGGTGAGCCTGCGCGACGCGGTCGAGCAGGCGGCCTTTGCCGCGCTGGGCGCCGAAGTCGCGGTGGTCGCCGCCTATGGCCTGATTCTGCCGCAGGCGGTGCTCGATGCGCCGCGGCTGGGGTGCCTCAACGTCCACGGGTCGCTGCTGCCGCGCTGGCGCGGCGCGGCGCCGGTGCAGCGTGCGATCCTGGCAGGCGATGCCACGACGGGCGTCACCATCATGCAGATGGAGCGCGGCCTCGATACCGGGCCGATGCTCGCCCGCGTGGAAACGCCGGTCGACGGCAAGACCGCCGGCGACCTGACGACGGAGCTGGCGGAAAAAGGCGCCGCACTGATGGTTTCCGTGCTGGCCGATCTGGCCAGGCACCCGCCACGCGTGCAGCCGAACGAGGGCGTGACTTATGCCCACAAGATCGACAAGGCCGAAAGCCGCCTCGATTTCGGCCACGCTGCGGTGCAGGTCGAACGGCAGGTTCGCGCCTTTGCCCCCGCACCCGGCGCGTTCTTCGAGCTTGAGGGCGAACGCTACCGCGTGCTGGCGGCGCAGCTTGCGCCCGGCAGCGGCGCGCCCGGCGTGACGCTGGACGATGCGCTGACGATCGGTTGTGCATCGGGGGCGATCCGCCCCGTGCTGGTCCAGCGCGCGGGCCGCCCGGCGATGGATGCGGCGGCACTGCTGCGCGGGCGGGCAATCCCCGCCGGAACGGTGCTGGGCTGAACCATGCGCTTTGCCCTGACGCTTGAATGGGATGGCGCACCGTTCATGGGCTTCCAGCGGCAGGCGCACGGGCCTTCTGTGCAGCAGGCGGTGGAAGAGGCCGTTGAGCTGGTGACCGGCGAGGAGGTGCGCCTGCACGCCGCCGGGCGCACCGATGCCGGGGTGCACGCCCTGGCGATGCGCGCGCATTTCGACCTTTCGCGTGCGTTCGACCCTTTCCGCATGGCCGGGGCGATCAACGCAAGGGTCAGCCCGCTGCCGATTGCCGTGCGCGATTGCGTGGTGGTGCCGGACGATTGGCACGCGCGCTTTTCATGCGTCGGGCGGGCTTATGAATACCGCATCGTCAACCGCCGCGCGCCGCTGACGCTGGAGCGTGGCAAAGCCTGGCGGGTGACGCGCCCGCTGGATGCTGCAGCAATGCACGATGCGGCGCAGGCGCTGGTCGGGCGGCACGATTTCACCACGTTCCGATCCGTGCATTGCCAGTCGGCCAGCCCGGTCAAGACGCTCGACCGGCTGGCCGTGCGGCGCGAGGGCGAGCATGTGCTGATCGAGGCAGCGGCGCGCAGCTTCCTGCACCATCAGGTGCGCTCGATGGTCGGCTGCCTTGCCATGGTGGGGCAGGGGCAGTGGACCCGCGCCGATCTGATCGCCGCGCTGGAGGCGAAAGACCGCCGGGCTTTGGGGCTGAACGCCCCGCCGGACGGCCTTTATTTTACCCGCGCGGATTATCCGCCCGCATGACGGATCAGCCGCGGTGCGCGACGCTTTCGGGCAAATCCTTGCCGAACACGCGCTGGTAGTATTCGGCCACCAGCACGCGTTCCGTCTCGTCGCACTTGTTGAGGAACGAGAGACGGAAGGCAAAACCCACGTCGTTGAAGATCTTGCTGTTCTGCGCCCACGAAATTACCGTGCGCGGGCTCATCACCGTGGAGATATCGCCGCCGATGAAGCCGTTGCGCGAAAGGTTCGCCACGCGCACCATGTCGGTCACCACGCGCGGATCGAGGTCCGGCAGCTTCTTGGAGACGATTTCGACTTCGGTCGCTTCGGCCAGGTAGTTGAGCGCGACGACGAGATTCCAGCGGTCCATCTGGCCCTGGTTGATCGCCTGCGTGCCGTGGTACAGCCCGCTGGTATCGCCCAGCCCGACGGTGTTGGCCGTGGCGAAGAGGCGGAAGTGCGGGTTGGGGCGGATGACCCGGTTCTGGTCGAGCAGGGTCAGCTTGCCTTCGGTTTCCAGCACGCGCTGGATCACGAACATGACGTCCGGCCGCCCGGCGTCGTATTCGTCGAACACCAGCGCGGTCGGCGTCTGCAACGCCCAGGGCAGCAGCCCTTCGCGGAACTCGGTAACCTGCAACCCGTCACGCAGGACGATGGCATCGCGCCCTACCAGGTCGATACGGCTGATGTGCGCATCGAGGTTGATGCGGATGCACGGCCAGTTCAGCCGCGCGGCCACCTGTTCGATGTGCGTCGATTTGCCCGTACCGTGATAGCCTTGCACCATCACGCGGCGATTGAAGGCAAAGCCGGCCAGGATCGCCAGCGTGGTGTCCGGGTCGAACACATAGGTATCGTCGCGGTCGGGCACGCGTTCGTCCGCCAGCGAAAACGCCGGAACCTTCATGTCGATATCAATGCCGAAGGTTTCGCGGACATCGATTTCGGTGTCGGGCGCGGCGAGCACGGTCGTCGCGTGGTTGCTTTGAAGTTCGCTCATCGCTGCCCCGCCTATACGGGCGCGCGCCGGGCTGCAATATTCTTTGCGGTGAGTCTGATGCCAAGCAGAAGGGATGTAAGATGAAACTCTATGGTGCGCTGCTTTCGCCCTACGTGCGCAAGGTCGCTGTTTTTGCTACGGAAAAAGGGATTCCCTATGATTTCGTGCAAGGCTCGCCCGGCTCGCCCGACCCCGCTTTCGTCGCCGCCAGCCCTTTTGGGAAGATCCCCGCGATCGAAGACGATGGCTTCACGCTGGCCGATTCCACCGCGATCGCCCTTTATCTCGACGCGCGCTATCCGCAGGTGCCGCTCGTGCCCGAAGATCCGCAGTTGCGGGGGCGGGCGATCTTCCTTGACGAGTTTGCCGATACGCTGCTGGCCGGGTCGGGCCTGAAGGTGCTGTTCAACCGGCTGGTCGGCCCCAAGCTGCTGCGCGTCGGCGGGGACGAAGCGGTTGCGCTTCAGGGTGAAGCGGAATTGCCGCGCTGGTTCGATTGGCTGGAAAACACCGTTCCCGACGATGGCTGGCTGCTGGGGGACATGTTCAGCCTTGCGGACATTTCGGTGGCGTCGGTGCTCCGCACGCTGGTCTACGTGAAGCACCCGGTCGATCCCGCAGTGCGCCCGCGCACAGCGGCGTGGTACGCCCGTGTCACGGCCCGTCCGGCCTGGGCTTCGGTTGCCGCGCAGGAAGACGTGACCGCCAGCCGGATCATGGCGATGCTCGATTGAACGGCGCGGCTGGGCGGATGCGGAAGGGGTGGGCCGGAGATGCCAACCGATGCGGACCGTTTCGCCGGGTGGCGCAGCGGTCGGTCGCTGCTAAGCTGCCGGTCTTTACACAGAAGGGGTACGCACAATGAGCCTGTTCGATTCGATTCTGGGCCAGGTGGCTGGCAATGTCGATGTCCGCAACCTTGCCGCCAAGGTCGGGCTTGATCCCGATCAGGCTGAAAACGCCATCGCCGCGCTGGCCGCAGGCCACCAGGCCAAGGGCGATACGATTGAAACGGCGGCTGCCAATTCGGGTCTCGATGCTGGCAAGCTGCAGGAAATCGTCGCCCATATCGGCGGTGAAGGGTCGCTGGCCAGCTTTGCCTCGATGCTGGGGCAAAGCCCCGACGCCTTGCAGAAGGTTGCCGGTTTCCTCGACCGCGATGGCGACGGCAACCCGCTCAACGACATTGCGGGCATGGCCAAGGGCCTGTTCGGCAGTTGACCTGACGGCAGCATTGCGGCGATAGCATCGCCACGATGCTTGATGTTGCGCTCTCCCTGCTGATGCTGGCCGCGATTGCCCTTACGGGCGGCGCGGTGTTCCTGCTGCGGCGGGGGGAGCGGCAGCGCCCTGTCCTTATGCTCACGCTGGTCGGGGTTATGATAGTTAACCTGATTATCTGGACTCTGCCGGACAAGAACGGCACCACGCTGGCGGGAGCCGCCGCCGAAGGCCCCGAAACGCTGCCCTGAATTGGCCCATAGGTATGGCGACTGGACCTGCCATGCCTCTTGCAACCCCGGCTTCATCGCGCTGGCTTGCGCCTTTACTGGCTTCAGGATAGTAAACCACTTGATCCGGCGGACCGGACATTGTGGAGAGGGTTGAACATGCGTTTGAACCGCACGTTGCACGCGATTGTCAGCGCCGCGCTGGTTGGTGCCTTGCCGCTGGCAAGCAGCACGCTTTCGGCGCGCGCGAAGCGCGGCGCTGGCAGCGCCGTCACGGCCGAGGCGATCATCGCCGCCGATGGCGCGAACTGGCTGTCCCACGGGCGCACTTACGACGAACAGCGGTTCAGCCCGCTCGACCGGATCAATACCGGCAATGTCGGCCAGCTTGGCCTTGCATGGTATGCCGACATGGACACCGCGCGCGGGCAGGAAGCAACGCCGCTGGTGATCGACGGGCGGATCTACATTTCCACCGCATGGTCCAAGGCGAAGGCCTATGACGCCCGGACCGGAAAGCTGCTGTGGGCGTTCGATCCGCAGGTGCCGGGAGAAACTGCGGTCAAGGGCTGTTGCGACGTGGTCAGCCGCGGCCTCGCCGCGTGGGGGGACAAGCTCTACCTCGCCACGCTCGACGGGCGGCTGATCGCGCTTGACCGCGCTACCGGCAAGCCGGTGTGGTCCACCGTCACGGTCGATCAGAGCAAACCCTATACCATCACCGGCGCGCCGCGTGCGATCGGCGGCCTGATCGTGATCGGCAACGGCGGCGCGGAACTGGGCGTGCGCGGCTATGTCACGGCCTATGACGCGCAGACCGGCAAGCAGGTCTGGCGCTTCTACACCGTACCCGACAGGCCCGGAAACAACGCCGAAGCCTACCTGAAAAAGGCCGAGGCAACCTGGAACGGCGAATGGTGGAAGCTGGGCGGCGGCGGCACCGTCTGGGATGCCATGGCCTATGACCCGGAGCTTGACCTGCTGTACATCGGCGTTGGCAACGGCAGCCCGTGGAACCAGTCGTACCGCTCGCCGGGCGGGGGGGACAACCTGTACCTCTCCTCGATCGTGGCGATCCGCGCCAGCACCGGTGAATACGTCTGGCATTTCCAGGAAACACCGGGTGAGACGTGGGACTTCACGGCGACCCAGCATATCATTCTGGCCGATCTCGAAATCGGCGGGCGGATGCGCAAGGTGCTGATGCAGGCACCCAAGAACGGGTTTTTCTATGTGCTTGACCGGACGAACGGTCAGTTCATTTCGGGCGATGCCTATGTGCCGATGAACTGGGCCACCGGGCTGGACCCGGTAACCGGGCGCCCGATCGAAAATCCCGAAGCGCGCTATGACAAGACCGGCCGCCCGTTCATCAGCACGCCAGGGGCGATCGGCGCGCATAGCTGGCATCCGATGGCCTTCGATCCGGCTAACCGGCTCGTGTTCATCCCGGCGCAGTTTGCTGCCTACCCCTATGTGCCGGAGAAGGACTGGAAACCGGCGGCGGTCGGCTTCAACCTGGGGATCGACGCGTCGGCCGGGGCGATGCCGGCCAACCAGCAGGCCCGCGATGCCGCCAAGGCTGCGACGACCGGCGCGATCCTGGCGTGGGATCCGGTGGCCAAAGCCACCCGCTGGCGGGTCGATTTCCCCGGCCCGTGGAACGGCGGCATGCTGGCCACGGCGGGCGGCCTGCTGTTTCAGGGCAACGCGCGCGGCAGCTTTGCCGCCTATGCCACCAGGAGCGGCAAACTGCTGTGGTCGTTCCCGGCGCAGACCGGCGTAGTGGCCGCGCCCGTGACATATTCGGTGGGGAAGGATCAGTACGTTGCGGTCCTTGCCGGCTGGGGCGGAGTCTGGCCGCTGGCTGCGGGACTGCTGACCGACAAATCCGGCCCGGTGCGCAACATCAGCCGCCTGCTGGTGTTCAAGCTGGGCGGCAAGGCCAGTCTGCCAGACGCGCCGCCGTTCGAGGAGCGCCCGCTCGATCCGCCCGCGCCAGTGGGGACCGAGCAGAGCGTCGCCATGGGGGCGCGGACGTATGGCCGGTACTGCATGGTCTGCCACGGCGATGCGGCCATCGGCGGGCTGCTGCCCGATCTGCGCCACAGCGGCGTGCTGGCCGATGAAGGGGCCTGGCAATCGGTTGTCCACGACGGTATCCTCAAGGACAACGGCATGATCGGCTGGGGCAAGTACCTGACGCCCGACCAGATCGAAGCGATCCGCCACTATGTCATCCACCGCGCGAACGAGGACAAGGCGCTGGCCGCCAACGGCGGCTGACCGGTCCGGTCGCAGCCGGACCCGCGCCCCGCAACGAGGAGTGCCGTGCATGACCGACCCGGACGATATCCGCGCGTGGCAGCGGCTTGATGATCGCACGACCACGTCGGGCCGGATCGTGGCGGACGATGTGGCGCGGCTGGCCGGGCTTGGCGTGCGCCATGTCATCAATCTGGCGCTGGACACCCACCCCGAAGCCCTGGCCGACGAAGCGGCGCGGCTGGCACGCCACGGGATTGCCTATACGCATATCCCGGTCCCGTTCGATGCACCCGATGACGATCACTTTGCCGCTTTCGTCACCGCGCTGGAGGAGGGACCGGCGCCGGTCCACGTCCACTGCATCCTGAACTGGCGGGTTTCGGCGTTCTTCTGCCGTTACAACCGCGAGCGGCGCGGCCTCGGCGCGGATGCGGCGCGGGCGATCATGGCGCGGCAGTGGAACCCGGAAACCGCGGCGGACGTGCCGCAGGCCCCGGCGTGGGCGGCGTTCATCGCGGGCGGCGCTTGATCGTCAGCCGCGCCTGATCGTCAACTGCGGAAAACCACCGTCTTGTTGCCGTTGAGCAAGGCCCGATCTTCCAGATGCAGCCGCACCGCTTCGGCCAGCACGCGGCGTTCCACGTCCCGGCCCTTGCGCACCAGATCTTCGGGGCTGTCGGCGTGCGTGACCGCCTCGACATCCTGATGGATGATCGGCCCTTCATCGAGATCGGTGGTCACGTAATGGCCGGTTGCGCCGATCATCTTCACTCCGCGCGCATGGGCCTGGTGATAGGGCTTGGCCCCCTTGAAGCTGGGCAGGAACGAATGGTGGATGTTGATGCAGCGGCCCGACAGGAACGTGGTCAGATCATCGGACAGGATCTGCATGTAGCGGGCCAGGATCACCAGTTCCGCGCCGGTTTCAGTGACGATCCGCTTCACTTGCGCTTCCTGTTGCGGCTTGGCGTCCTTCGTGATCGGCAGGTAGTGATAGGGAATGTCGCCGGGCGAAGAGATCGACAGGGCCTCGCGCGGGTGGTTGCCGATGATCGCCACCACGTCCATCGCCAGTTCGCCGATGCGCGTGCGGTACAGCAGGTCGCCAAGGCAGTGGTCGAACTTCGATACCATGATCACGGCCTTGCGCTTTACCGCAGTGTCGCGCAGTTCCCATTCCATCGCAAAGGCTTGTGCCACCGGGGCGAACCCGGCGCGGAAAGCATCCATCCCCGCCGTGCCCGGATCGAACAGCACGCGCATGAAGAAGCGCCCGCTCAACGGATCGTCGAACTGCTGCGCTTCCAGAATGTTGCCGCCCGCGTCGAACAGGTTACCGGTCACGCGGGCGACGATACCCGGCCGGTCCTGACAGGACAGCGTGAGAATCAGCGGTGCATGCATCAATCGTCCTCTCGTCGGGCCGCACCCGCAGGCGGCGGCGCCGGTCGTTGTCCGTATCGCGCGGGGTCGCCCGGATCAGGCCTGCTGCGCGAGGCTCTGCATCCGCTTGAGGTAGCGGGCGAGAACGTCGATCTCCAGATTGACACCGCGCCCCGCTGCCAGCGTGCCGAGCGTGGTCACATCAGCGGTGTGGGGGATGATGTTGAGCATGAAATGGCATGACCCGTCGCTCTGGTCTTCTACATCATTGACGGTCAGCGACACGCCGTTGACGGTGATCGAACCTTTCGCCGCCAGATAGGGCGCCAGATCGCGCGGCGCGGCGATCACGATGCGCAGCGAACCGCCCTGCGGCGCGACGCTGACCACCGTGCCTACGCCATCGACATGGCCGGTCACGATATGGCCGCCCAGCTCATCGCCCAGCTTGAGCGCGGGTTCGAGGTTGAGCGGTGCGCCCACGGTCCATTGTTCGGGGGCGGTGCGGCTGATCGTTTCGCCCGAAACGTCGACCGCGAACCAGCCATCCCCGGCAACGCCACCCTTGTCCACAACGGTCAGGCAGACGCCCGAACAGGCGATGGACGCGCCGATCGCGATTTTTGCGGGGTCCATCGCGCAGGCGATGGCGATGCGGTGATCGCCCTTTTCGGTGATGGACGTGATCCGGCCAATTTCGGTGACGATCCCGGTGAACATTGCAATCTCCTTCAGCGCAGGCGTTCGTAGACGTCCGCCTCGTCGCTGCCAAGCGCCCTCCGGTCCGTATGGCGCCAGCGACCATGCGCCTGCGCCAGCGATGCCAGACCGATGTCGCCAATGCAGGGCAGGCCCGCGCCCATCACGATCGGCGCGCGATAGATCAGCAGCCTGTCGACCATGTCGGCGGCCAGAAATGTCGCGGCCGTCTGCGCCCCGCCTTCGATGAACAGGGTCTGCGCCGTGCCGAAGGCGCCGGGGGCGGTGATATCGGCAATGGCGGTCCACCCGTCCGGTGCGGTGCCGCGCGTCAGCACCATGCGCTGCGGGCTGCGCGCTTCGAGGCCGGGCAGGCGCACGTCGAGCCGTGGCCGGTCGGCACGCAGGGTGCCGCCGCCGATCAGGATCGCATCGTGGCGGGCGCGTTCGGCATGGCAGTGCGCGCGTGCCTGCGGCCCGGTGATCCACTGGCTTGTGCCATCGGGCAGGGCGATCCGCCCGTCGAGCGAGGTGGCAAGCTTCAGCGTCACGCGCGGGCGGCCCAGCGCGGAGCGGGTCAGATAGCCCGCCAGCGAGGCGTGCGCCGCCGCGCAGGGCAGGTGGAGCACGGCGATCCCTGCGGCGCGCAGCGCGGCCATGCCATTGCCCGCGGTGCGCGGGTCGGGATCCTGCACGCCGATCACGACGCGCGCCAGGCCGCTGCCCAGAACCAGCGATGTGCAGGAAGGCCCGCGCGTGCTGGCGTGGGCGCACGGTTCCAGCGTGACGTAGAGCGTTGCGCCCCGCGCCGCCGGTCCTGCCATGGTCAGCGCCTGCGCTTCGGCGTGGGGTCGCCCGCCCGGCTGGGTCCAGCCGCGCCCGACGACAATGCCGCGCGGATCGACAATCACCGCGCCCACTGCCGGGTTGGGGCGGCTCAGCGGGATCGCGCGCGCGGCAAGCGACGCTGCGGATTCCAGCCAGCGCGCATCGTCGGCAGCGGTCATGGCGCGGGCCGTGCGATCATGGCGCAGGCGTTGTGGCGCCCGCCGTTCCCGCTGCTGCGCCAGCGGCCGGTGCCGGGGCATCGAGCACGGTGCCGTCGAACACGGGATTGTCCACCAGTGCGCGGTCGAGAATCGCCTTGCGCTGCGCGTCGAGCTTGCGCTTTGCTTCGGCGCGTTCGGCCTGCCCTTCGGCATAGGCCTTGCGCGTTTCAACCCCGGTGGCATCGCCCACGGCCTTGTACATCTGGCGGATGCGTTCCTGGCGGGCTTCTTCCTCGGCCTCCTCGGCCTTGGCCTTTTCGGCGGCGGCGCGGTTTTCGGCGAGGATTTCGGCATCGCTGCGGTCAGGCAGCAGGCTGGGGAAATAGATCACTTCGGGTGGCCGGGGCAGGCCGCGCCCGCCTTGCTGGTTCATCACCAGGAAGATGCCGCCGGTCACTGCCGCGGCCATGACCAGACCGATCATGCGGTATTCCCCGGCCGTGGTCAGCGACTGCCACAGGTCGATCGCCGCACGGCGGGGGGAAACATTGCGGAAAAACGCTTTCATGCGCGCCTAGATAGGGCGGGCTGGGCGATTGCGCCAGCCACAGCGGAGCGATCAGCCGAAGGGGGCATAAAGCTCGCGTCCGTTGCGCTTGAGCCAGCGGTTGGCGGCGGCGACATCGCCTTCGTACAACGTGGCAAGATGGGCGTGAAAGGCCGGGCTGTGATCGAAGTGCGCGATATGCGCCACTTCGTGCGCCATCACCGACCGCCGCACGAAATCGGGAGCCATGACCAGCCGCCAGTTCATGCGGATCGTGCCATCGGCGGCGCAACTGCCCCAGCGGCGTTGCGCGCGCGACAGCGAAAGCCGTGGCACGGCCTCCCCGGCGCGCTGGCAGTAATGCGCCAGATCGGCCTGCATAAGCTCCAGCGCCTGCGCTTCCAGCCAGCGTTGCAGACGGCGCGCCAGCGATTCGACCGGGCCGCCGATAACGATGGCATCGCCGGACAGTTCCGGTTTGCGGCGCGCGCCTGCTTGCCAGACGATCGGATGCGCCGTGCCGCGCAGGTTCAGCAGTGTGCCCGGCGCAATGGCGCGCGCGGCGGGCAGGCTGGCAAGCTGCCCGGCCAGCCAGTCCGCCCGGTCGCGGGCAAAGGCTTCGGCATCGCCAACCCGCCCCCACGCCGGGATCGAAACCCGCGCCTCGCTGCCATCGGGGGCCAGCCGCAAGGTCATCCGCCGCGCGCGCGAAAGCTTGCGGATCACCAGTGGCAGCTCACGCCCGGCCACCGGAATGGTGCGCGGCGCGGCGGTGCGCGCGGTCGCTCCTGCGGTGGCGGTTTGCGCTACAGGTTCGCGCGCCCTGGGGTTGGCGCGGCGCAGCCAGTCAAGCACGGCGCGTCTCGCGGCGGTCGAAATGGTCGGCGGGCACGATGTGCGCCTCCATCGGCCCGGCCATGGTTTCGCTGATGACCTTGCCGATCACCGATTGCCCGGCGCGGTGCACGGCGTCGCGGTCGCCCGATACAAGATGGTGCCAGTCGGGCAGGGGATCACCATCGGCGCGCAGCCGATAGGCGCAGGTGCCGGGCAGCCACGGCAGTTCGCGGGCCAGCCTGGGCGTAAGCCGCACGCAATCGGGCACCAGCGCGCGGCGGTGGCGATAGTCGCTGCAGCGCCCGGTGCGCAGGTCGAGCAGGCGGCACGCCACGTTGGTGTGGTGCACTTCGCCGGTCACGTCGTCTTCCAGTTTGTGCAGGCAGCATTTGCCGCAGCCATCGCAGAGCGCCTCCCACTGTTCGCGGGTCAGCGTTTCGACGGGCCTTTCCCAGAAGCGGTCGGCGCTCACCGGACGGTTACCGCACCCAGCGGGCAAGGTCGGTGGCCACCGCCTTCGCGTCCTGTTCCGCAGGCAGCAGGGCTATCGCTTCGCCCTGCGGTCCCATCAGATAGGCAGCGCGGCTGTGGTCCATCAGATAGGCATCGGGGCTGGAGCCTTCGCGGCGCTGGTGGAAGACGGCCCACGCCTTGGCGACGGAATCGATCTGCGCCTGCGTGCCGGTCAGGCCGACCACGTTCGGGCCGAAATTGGCGGCAAAGCGCCCCACCACGTCGGGCGTGTCGCGCGCCGGGTCGATGGTGATGAAGATCGGACGGACCTTTGCGGCCAGATCGGGGTGGTCGCGGCCGAACAGGCGCAGCCCTTGCGCAATGTTGGCCATGTCCACCGGGCATACGTCCGGGCAGAACGTGTAGCCGAAATAGACGATGCGGTACTGCCCGTTGAAATCGGCATAGCGCACCGGCTTGCCGTCCTTGCCGGTCAGGGTGAAATCGCCGCCGATGGAGGCGCCCGCCAGTGGCGGATCTTCGCCCGGCGCTCCACCGCAGGCGCCCAGCGGCAGCGTGCAGGCAAGCGCGAGCGCGCCCAGCAGGGACCGGATGTTCGGCAGGGACAGGCGGGTTCGGAAGGTCTGGGCCATGGCGTGGCGGTTCATGCTCTGCTAACCGTGCGGTTGCAAGAGGCTAGTCGGGCGGCACACCATGTCCGAAGGCGCGTAACAGGAGGAACACATGCCATCTATCATCCGCAGGGCGCTGGCCATGCTGGCGATACTGCTCTGCACCGCGCTGGCGGTGCCGGCGCAGGCGCAGTTTTCCGATGGCTACAAGTTCCTCGACGCGGTGCGCAAGAAAGAGGGTGAAAAGGTTACCGAGGCGCTCAACGAGCCGGGCACCCAGATCATCAACACCAAGGATTACACCACCGGGCAGACCGCGCTGCACATCGTCGTGGCGCGCCGCGACCTGACGTGGATGCAGTTCCTGATCGGCAAGGGCGCGAACGTGAATGCGCGCGATTCGCGCGGTGTCACGCCGCTGGTCCAGGCCGCGGAAATCGGCTTTGTCGACGGGCTGGACGAACTCATCAAATCCGGCGCGCGGGTGGATGAAGCGAACAATACCGGCGAAACCCCGCTGATCAGCGCGGTCCACCGCCGCGATCTGGCCATGGTCCGGCTGCTGGTAAAGGCGGGCGCCAACCCGGATCGGCCCGACAATTCAGGCCGCTCTGCGCGTGATTACGCGGCGCTCGATGGCAAGAACAGCCCGGTGCTGGGGGAACTGGAACGCGCCGCCAGGGAAGCCAAGCCGGCTGCCGCGGCCCGGACCTATGGACCGTCTTTCTGACGACCGGCCTCTTGCGCTAGGGCTTGCTGCATGACCCAGGACGATACTCTCGACGCGCTGCGCCAGCGCCTTGCCCCGGCGATTGCCGATGCTGCCGCCTTCGACGGGTGGAGCGAGGAGGCAGTGCTCGCGGCGGCGCAGGCGCTGGGCGTCGATCCGGCGCTGGCGCGCTATGCCTTTGCCGATGGGCCGATGGCGATGATCGCGGCATGGATTGCCAGCATTGATGCCGCGATGGCCGCCGCGCTGCCCGCCGCACAGCTTTCCAACCTGCCGATCCGCGAACGCATCCGCCGTCTGGTGCAGGCCCGGCTGGATGCGCTGACCGGGCGCGAAGAGGCCCTGCGGCGCGCCATGGCGATCATGGCCATGCCGCAGAACCTGCCCGCCACGGCCCGGCTCGGCTGGTCCAGCGCCGATGCGATGTGGCGGCTGGCGGGCGATACCGCCGCCGATTACAACCACTACACCAAGCGGCTGACGCTGGGCGCGATCTACACGGCAACGCTTGCCATCTTCGCCAACGACACGAGCGACGATCACGCCGATACCCGCGCGTTTCTTGACCGGCGTATCGACGGGGTGATGAAGTTCGAAAAGGCCAAGGCGCGCTTTACCGCGCCGCGCGAAGGCACCTTTTCGATCACCCGGATGCTGGGACGGATGCGCTACCCGGCGCGCTGAACGGCGCGGCATTTTTGATCTGGCGCAATTTATTGCGAACGACTTGCATTTGCTGGCGCGCTATGGCAGCGCCACGGGCGTGACGCTTGATCTCCTTCCCATCGGCACCCCGGCCCGAATCGCGGCGGTGGACTGGTCTGTGCTTGTGGCCGAAGAGGCACGGCGCCTGCGCGCGCTTGGCCTCGATGTTGGCGCGCGGGTCACGCTGGCGCATCGCGGCGTGTTTCTGGGGCGCGATCCGCTGGCGGTCGAGATCGGCCGGATGACCGTGGCGATCCGCCGGGTCCATGCCCGTGCGATGCAGGTTGAACCGATCACGGAAACCGCGCCGGCATGACCCGTGCGCTGACCGTGGCCGCGCTGGTCGGCAACCCCAACGCGGGCAAGAGCGCGCTGTTCAACGCGCTGACCGGCGCGCGCCAGAAGATCGCCAACTATCCCGGCGTGACGGTGGAGCGCAAGGCAGGCCGCCTGCTGCTGCCATCGGGCGAACCGGTCGAACTGGTCGATCTGCCCGGTTCCTACGCGCTCGACGCGACCAGCCCGGACGAGGAAGTGACTCGCAAGGTCATCATGGGCGAACAGGAAGGGCAGGCGCAGCCCGACGTGATCGTGCTGGTGCTCGACAGTTCGAACCTTGAACAGCATCTCGTCTTTGCCCAGGAAGTGATCGAACTGGGCCGCCCCACTGTCGTCGCGCTCAACATGGTCGATCTGGCCGAACGCGACGGGCTGACGCTGGACCCGGCCGCGCTGCAATCGGCGCTGGGCGTGCCGGTGATCCCGACCGTCGCGGTGCGGCGGCGTGGGCTGGATGCGCTGGCCGTGGCCATTGCCGCCGCGCGCGACCGGGTGAACAGCGATCCGCCCGCGCCGCGCCCGCACATTACCCTGCCCGAACGGCGGATGCAGGCGCACGAGATGGCCCGTGCCGCGATCCTTTCGGAAACCGCCCGCCACCGCCTGCACGCGCGGCTCGACCGCGTGCTGCTGCACCCGTGGGCCGGGCCGCCGATCCTGTTCGCGCTGCTGTTCGTGGTGTTCCAGGCGGTGTTCAGTTGGGCCACCCCGTTTGCCGACGGGCTGGAAGCGGCGGTCGGCCTGCTTGGCGATCTGGTCAAGGCCGTGATGCCGCCCAGCCTGCTGCGCGATCTGGTGACCGAAGGCGTCATCGCCGGGGTCGGTTCGGTCGTGGTGTTCCTGCCGCAGATCGTGATCCTGTTCTTCTTCATCCTGACCATGGAGGCGACCGGGTACATGGCCCGCGCCGCCTTCCTGATGGACCGCCTGATGGCCGGGGTCGGTCTTTCGGGGCGCAGCTTCATTCCGCTGCTGTCCAGCTTCGCCTGCGCGATTCCGGGGATCATGGCCACGCGCAGCATTACCGATCCCAGGGACCGGCTGACCACGATCCTTATCGCCCCGATGATGACCTGTTCGGCGCGCCTGCCGGTCTATGCCGTTATCATCGCCGCGTTCATTCCCGACCGCATGGTCGGCCCCGGCATCGGCCTGCAAGGGCTGGTCCTCTTCGCGCTTTATGTGGCGGGAATCATCGGGGCGATGGTCGTTGCGCTGGTCCTGCGCCGGTCGGTGACCAAGGGTGCGGCGTCGGGCTTCATCATGGAACTGCCCAAGTACCAGTTGCCCACGGTCAAGGATCTGGCGCTGGGCCTGTGGCAGCGCGCCTTCGTGTTCCTGCGCCGTGCGGGCACGATGATCTTCACGGTTACCGTGGTGCTGTGGCTGCTGCTCAATTTTCCGCGCGCCGAACCGGGGCAGGATCAGGTCGATGCCTCGATCGCGGGCACGATGGCCAACGGCCTGTCGGTGGTGCTGGGGCCGATCGGCTTCAACCGCGACATGAGCCTTGCAGTGATCCCGGCGATGGCCGCGCGCGAAGTGGCGGTCAGCTCGCTCGCCACGACCTATGCCGTCAGCGCGCCGGACGAGGATGAGGACGCGGCGGCGGTTGCGCTGGGCGACCAGTTGCGCGCGCACTGGACGCTGCCGATGGCGCTGGCGTTCCTGGCGTGGTTCGTCTTCGCGCCGCAGTGCCTCGCCACGATTGCCGTGGCGCGGCGCGAAACCAACGGCTGGAAATGGCCGGCGTTCATGCTCGGATACCTGTTCACGCTCGCCTATCTGGCAGCCGGCGCCACCTTCTGGGCAGCCAGCGCGGCGGGGCTGCAATAGGCCAGCCGGCGCGCGCGGGCAGACCCTGCGCTGTGGGAAAGGTCGGCGCGAGACTCAACCTCGCCACGCCCATGCGCTAGGCCACGTGCCACATCACAAGGGATTCGATTCGATGGCAGGCAGCGTCAACAAGGTCATCCTCATCGGCAATCTGGGGCAGGACCCGGAGGTCAAGAGCTTTCAGAACGGGGGCCGCATCGCAAACCTGCGCATCGCCACGTCGGAAAGCTGGAAGGACCGCGCCACCGGCGAAAAGAAGGAACGGACCGAGTGGCACACCGTCGTGCTCCAGTCAGACGGGCTGGTGGGCGTGGCCGAACGCTATCTGAAAAAAGGCTCCAAGGTCTATATCGAAGGCCAGCTTCGCACCCGCAAGTGGCAGGACCAGTCGGGCAATGACCGTTACAGCACCGAAGTGTCGGTCGGCGGCATCGGCGGCGTGCTGACCATGCTCGACGGTCCCGGCGGCGGTAGCGGCAGCGGCGGCATGGGCGGCGGCGGGGGCCGCTCGTCCGGTGGTGGCTGGAATGACGGTGGTTCGTCGGGCGGCGGATCGCGCGGCGGCGCTGCGGGTGGCGGCTGGAATCAGGGCGGCGGCGGGTCTTCCGGCGGCGCAGGCGGCTTTTCCGACGATCTGGACGACGATATCCCGTTCTGATTGATTTAAAGCGCCTGTGGGTAACTTTTTTGCCGACCATGGTGGAGCGCGGGCGCAACCATTAGTTTGAAAATTGCAACTGATGTTGGGATCAAACCAAGATCAGGAGAACGGTGAGCCTTTGGGCTGGCAACTCATCGCCCCCTTCCAAAAGGGGGCACACTATCCCTTCCACAAGGATAGATGCGTGGCTCACCGTTCTCAGCTTAATTGCCGCCAAATGAACTGGCGCGCAATTAGTTATGCACTGTTTTTAAGTCCCCCTCGTATCCCCGTACAGATGAATGTGCAGGCGGTCGGTAAACCGCCAGCCGCGCACCAGTGCCTCTTCGGCAAGCCACGTCGCCCGTTCGCGCAGCGTCGTGCTTTGCGTGCCTTCGGGCATCACGAACAAGTGGTCGGCGGCAATCGCGTGGCGGTCCTGCAGCGCGGCGATCTCTCCCAGATCGGCAGGCGCGCGGACCACGAACTTGAACCACGCCCGCGCATCGCGCGCCCACGCATCCAGCCGTTCGGGCAGGAGCGCCAGTTCGGCCGGATTGCCCGAATGGGCGAGCTTCGGGCTGACGTTGAACTGGTCCACCAGCGGATCGAGCGCGGGGGGCGGGGCAACGGTGCCGTTGGTTTCGATTTCCACGTGCAGGGCGGGCCGCGCCTGTTTCAGCAGCGCCACGAGCCGGGCCAGCGCCGCACCCTGCAACAGCGGTTCGCCCCCGGTGATCACCAGCTGGTCCTGCCCGTGCGTCAGGATCAGGTCGGCCACTGCCGTTTCGTCGAGCGCGATCTGGTTTTCGGCGCGGGCATAGGCGAGTGCATCGCGGTGGGGCCGGTTATCGCCTTCGAACCGCCAGGTATAGGCCGTGTCGCACCAGTGGCAGGCAAGGTTGCAGCGCGACAGCCGCACGAACACCGATGGCCGCCCCATGCCGGGGCCTTCGCCCTGCAACGAAGCAAAGACCTCCGGCTCGCCGGGGTTCACCGTCGCCAGTGTCAGCAAGGCCGGTCGCCCGCCACGGTCACCCCAGCCGCTGGAGCGCGGCGGCCAGCCGTTCGGCTTCGGCGGCGTGCAGGGCATGATCGGCGCGCGCCTTTTCAACCGCTTCGGGCTTGGCCTTTTCGACGAAGGCGGGGTTGCCCAAGCGCCCTTCGAGCGCCTTGGCTTCCTTTTGCGAAACCGCCAGCGCCTTTTCCAGCCGGGCCTTTTCGGCGGCGATGTCGATCACCCCTTCGAGCTGAAGCGCATAAGTCACATTATCCACAACCACTTGGAAAGCGTTGCCTGTGCCAACACCCACGTTTTCGATTCGGCTCAAGCTGATTCGGGCAAGCTTGTTAATGAGTGGCCAGTAGTGAAGTAGCCGTTGATGGTATTCGTCGTCGCCACCCAGAACGTGGCCTTCCATCCTAGTGCCGGGCGGAATATTCAGTTCATTTCGAGCAGAACGAATGGCCGTAATCACCTTGATCAGCCATTCGACCTCGCGCTTGGCTGCCGGATCGACCGACGCCGCGGGCTGAGGCCACTGCGCCACGATCAGTTCGGCCGCGCGAGGGTGGGCAGGGTCAGACAACGCGTGCCACAGTTCCTCGGTCACGAACGGCATGAACGGGTGGAGCATGACCAGAATCTGGTCGAGCACCCAGCCTGCCACAGCTTTGGTTTCGGCGTCGAAATTGCCCTTGATCAGTTCGATGTACCAATCGCAGAACTGGTCCCAGACGAAGTGATAGACGGTGTTCGCCGCCGCATCGAAGCGCAGGTCGGCCATCGCCTGATCGAGCGCAGCAACGGTTTCGACGACTTCGCCGATGATCCACTTGTTGACCGCCGATGTGGCGACAGGCGCGGCGACCGAGGTGCTGCCGGTGATCCCGTTGCTCTGGCAGAAGCGCGCGGCGTTCCACAGCTTGGTGGCGAAGTTGCGATACCCTTCGACGCGCTTTTCATCCATCTTCACGTCGCGGCCCTGGCTTTCCATGGCGCACATGAAGAAACGCAGCGCATCGGCCCCGTACTTGTCGATCAGGCCCAGCGGATCGACCACGTTGCCCTTGGACTTGCTCATCTTCGCGCCATCGGCGGCGCGGACAAGGCCGTGCAGGTACAGCTTCTTCCACGGCACGTAGTCTGACATTGGTCGGACTTCGTCCGCTGGCTTCATGAAGTGCATGCCCTGCATCGCCATGCGCGCATCCCAGAAGAACAGGATGTCGAAGCCGGAAATCAGCAGGTCGTTGGGGTAGTGTTTGGCGAGGAGGGACTTATCGCCCCTCCCCTTCAGCGGAGAGGGTGGGGTGGGGGATTGCAGCCCGGCACCGTCGCTGACTGGTATAGCCCCCACCCCCGGCCCCTCCCCTGAAGGGGAGGGGGGAGCGGTATCGTCTTCCGGCCAGCCGAGCGTGGCGAAGGGCCACAGCGCGGAGGAGAACCAGGTGTCGAGGACGTCTTCGTCGCGGGTTAGGGGCGTATTACCGGCGAGTGCCTGCGCCGCAGCTTCGTCCTCGGCTACATAGACAGTGCCATCCGGCCCATACCACGCCGGGATCCGGTGTCCCCACCACAACTGGCGGGAAACGCACCACGGCTGGATGTTTTCCATCCAGTTGAAGAAGGTCTTTTCCCACGTCTTGGGCACGATCTCGATCGCGCCCGAACGCACCGCTTCGATCGGTGCCTTGGCGAGCGTTGCGGCATCGACATACCACTGGTCGGTCAGCCACGGTTCGATCACCACGCCGCCGCGGTCCCCGTAAGGAGTCTGGATCGTGCGCGGTTCGAAGTCGTGTTCGACAAGGTTGCCTTCCTTGTCCTTGGTGACGTGGGGAATCAGGAAGCCCGCTTCCTTCATCCGCTCCACCACCAGCTTGCGCGCATCGAAGCGGTCCATGCCGATGAATGCGTCCGGCACCAGCCCGTCCGAAGTCTGCACCACCCTGGCTTCGGCGTCGAACATGTTGAGCATGTCGGCGGGTTTGATCCCGGCGCGCTTGCCCACTTCGAAGTCGTTGAAGTCATGCCCCGGCGTGATCTTCACCGCGCCGCTGCCCAGTTCCGGGTCGGCGTGTTCGTCGGCCACGATGGGGATGCGCCGCCCGGTCAGCGGCAGGATGACATGCTTGCCGATCACCGATTTGTAGCGGTCATCCTCAGGATGAACCGCCACGGCCATGTCGGCCAGCATGGTTTCGGGGCGCGTCGTGGCAACCTCGATCCAGTCCAGCCCGTCATCGCGCGTCACGCCATCGGCCAGCGGATACTTGAAGTGCCAGAAGCCGCCCTGCGTTTCGCGGGTTTCCACCTCAAGGTCGGAAATCGCGGTCTTGAGCTTGGGGTCCCAGTTCACCAGCCGCTTGTCGCGGTAGATCAGCCCCTGATTGTAAAGGTCCACGAAGACCTTCACCACGGCCCTGGTGAAGTGCGGGTCCATCGTGAACTGCTCTCTGGACCAGTCCATCGAACAGCCAAGGCGGCGCAACTGGCCGGTGATCGTGCCGCCGCTTTCGCGCTTCCACTCCCACACCTTCTCCACGAACTGTTCGCGGGTGTAGTTGGTGCGCTTGTCCTGTTTCGCCTCCATCTGGCGTTCGACCACCATCTGCGTGGCGATGCCGGCATGGTCGGTGCCCACCACCCACAGCGCATCCTTGCCGCGCAGGCGTTCGTAGCGGATCATCACGTCCTGCAAGGTGTTGTCCAGCGCATGGCCGATGTGCAGGCTGCCGGTCACGTTGGGCGGCGGGTTGACGATCGTATAGGGCTGGGCATCGGGGCGTTCGGGCCGGAACAGGCCATTGCTTTCCCAATGGGCATACCACCGCTTTTCGATCCCGGCGGGTTCGAAGGTCTTGGCGAGTTCGGCGGCGTGCGCCCCGCCGGTCATCGTCTGGTCAGTCGTCGTGTGTTCGGTCATGGGTTTGCGCCTTGCCACCGTGGCCGCGCCGCCGCAAGCGTCCACGCCCGCCGTGATGCGGTGGGAAAGCAACGGAACCGATGGGCGATGCCACACGTTATATCGCATGTGATGCACTTGTCGGCCCTGCCAATTTCCCCCATGAAGCGGGCACGATGCGGGCTTTGACACAATTCCAGATCACGCCCGCCCCGGATGGGGGCGGGGCGACCCTTGCCTTCAGCGGACCGATGACGGTGGCTTCGGTGGGCCATGTCGATGCGCAGTTGCGCCATATCGACGATACCGTGGCGGTGATCGACGTGTCCGGCGTGGCCGTGATGGACACGGTCGGCGCGTGGACGGTGTGGCGGCTTTCGCGCGATCACGGTGCTTCGATCACCGGCTGCGGGGATTCGGCGCAGAAGCTGATCGACGCGATCAGCCGGGCCGATGCCAATGCCCATTCCGTGCGGCCTGAACGCCTGCCACTGTTGCAGCGGGTGCCCGACAAGGTGGGCGAAGTGATGATCGACCTTGGCCATGGCATCGTCCAGGTCATCGGGTTTCTGGGGCAGGTGGTGCTTTCCGCCGGCACGCTGATCCGCCACCCTTCGCGTTTTCGCGGCAAGGCGCTGGTCCACCAGATGGAACTGGTTGGCGTCAACGCGTTGGCGATTATCGCGCTGATGAGCTTTCTGGTCGGCATCGTCATCGCCCAGCAGGGTTCGGTGCAGCTTCGCCAGTTCGGCGCGGAAATCTATACCGTCAACCTCGTCGGCCGCCTGACCTTGCGCGAACTGGGCGTGCTGATGACCGCGATCATGGTCGCAGGCCGGTCTGGCTCGGCCTTCGCCGCACAGATCGGCACGATGAAGCTGACCGAAGAAGTCGATGCCATGCGCACCATCGGGGTTTCACCGATGGAGGCGCTGGTCGTGCCGCGCATCCTGGCGACGATGCTGATGCTGCCGCTGCTGGGCTTCTATTCCTCGTTTCTGGGGATTGTCGGCGGGGCGTTCATATCGTCGCTGGCGCTGGGCATCCCGTTCTTCACCTTTTTGTCGCGCATTCAGGAAGTGGTGCCGCTGCACGATGTCTGGGTGGGGCTGGCCAAGGCGCCGGTGTTCGGCCTGATCGTTGCGCTTTCAGGCTGCTATCAGGGCATGCAGGTCAAGAACAACGCCGAAGAAGTGGGCGCGCGCACCACGGCGGCGGTGGTCATCGCCATTTTCATGGTCATCGTGCTCGATGCCTTCTTCGCCGTGTTCTTCACCGAAATCGGGTGGGGCTGATGGGCGATCCGGCGTTCCCCATCCGCGTGCGCGGCCTGCGCACCGCCTTTGGCAGCCATGTCATCCACGACGGGCTGGACCTTGAAGTGCGCAAGGGTGAAATCATTGGCGTGGTTGGCGGATCGGGCACGGGCAAATCGGTGCTGATGCGCGCGATTATCGGCCTGCAGGTGCCCGATGCAGGGGAAGTGGAAGTGCTGGGCCAGTCGATCACCGACGCGGTGGACGACGATGACATCGACATTCGCAGCCGCTGGGGCGTGCTGTTCCAGGGCGGGGCGCTGTTTTCGACGCTGACCGTGGCGGAAAACGTGGAAGTGCCGCTGCGCGAGTTCTACCCGGAAATCACCGACGAATTGCGCCACGAAATCGCCCGCTACAAGGTGCTGCTGTCGGGCCTGCCGGCGGAAGCCACTGCCAAGTTTCCGTCCGAACTTTCGGGCGGCATGAAGAAGCGCGCCGGGCTTGCCCGTGCGCTGGCGCTCGATCCCGAACTGCTGTTCCTTGATGAACCGACCGCCGGGCTGGACCCGATCGGCGCGGCGGCGTTCGACCAGCTTATCCTGCAACTGCAGCAGACGCTGGACCTGACGGTGTTCCTCATCACCCACGATCTCGATACGCTGTACGAAATCTGCGACCGGGTGGCTGTGCTGGCGGACCGCAAGGTGATTGCGGTGGGCACCATTCCCGAACTGCTGGCCACGGACCATCCGTGGATTCAGGAATACTTCAACGGACCGCGCGGCCGCGCGGCGCAGGATGCCAAGGCACGGCATGCGCAGGCAGGCAACCGCCTTGCCGTGGCGCAAGAGGACGAGGCATAAGGATCAACCGATGGAAACGCGCGCAAATCATATCTGGGTCGGGGTGGTCACGCTGGTGCTGCTGGCGGCGACTGCGGCCCTGACGATGTGGATCGCGCGGCTCAACCGGGGTGACA
The DNA here is from genome assembly GCA_042650965.1 of Novosphingobium lubricantis. Taxonomy (GTDB): domain Bacteria; phylum Pseudomonadota; class Alphaproteobacteria; order Sphingomonadales; family Sphingomonadaceae; genus Novosphingobium; species Novosphingobium lubricantis. The sequence goes on from JBHSCB010000014.1 coordinate 48,250, forward strand.
TCAACGAGTACGACATCTTCTTCAAGCAATCGGTCGACGGGCTGGCGCGCGGATCGGAAGTGTCGTTTTCCGGCGTGCCTGCCGGGCAGGTCAAGGATATCGAACTGTGGGAGCGCGATCCTGAGTTCGTGCGCGTGCGCATTTCGGTCGATCGCCGCGTGCCGATCCTGCAAGGCACCACGGCCAGCCTGCTGGGCAGCTTTACCGGGGTTTCCACGATCCAGCTTTCGGGCGCGCACAAGGGCGCCCCGGCGATCGAATGCCCGCGCGAAAACCCCCGCGCCACCTGCCCGGAAGGCGTGCCGGTGATCCCGACCAAGCGCAGCGGGCTGGGTGAAATCCTGTCAAACGCGCCGCTCCTGCTGGAACGGCTGGCGACGCTGACCGAACGCCTGACCATGGTGCTTTCCGACAAGAACCAGAAGTCGATCGAAAACATCCTGGCCAATACCGACCGGCTGAGCGGCAACCTCGCCGATGCTTCGCCCGACGTGAAGCGCGTGCTGGCCGAATTGCAGGCCACCCTGCGCCAGGCCAACTATACGCTGGCCAGCTTTGAAAAGCTCACCGGCTCGGCCGATGCGATGATCAACGATCAGGGCAACGGACTGGCCAAGCAGCTTTCGCAGACGCTGAAATCGGCACAGGCCGCTGCCGATGCCCTGCAAGGCACGCTCGACGATGCACGCCCGGCGGCAAAGCAGCTTAACGAACGCACGCTGCCGGCTGCCGAAGCGGCGATCCGCGATCTGCAGGCGACAACCCGCAGCCTGCGCGAAGTGACCGAACGGATCAACAGCCAGGGCGTTGGCGGACTGGTTGGCGGGCCTAAGCTGCCCGATTACAAGGATTGAGGATGCGATGATGATGCACGCCACCCCCATGCCCGCCCGCCGCATAGGCACGCTTGCGGCATGCGCCGCCGTGGCCATGGCGCTCTCCGGGTGCGTCAGCCTTGGCCCCAAGGTGCCCGACACGCTGCTTTCGCTGACCGCGCAAAGCGCCCCTGCGGCAGGCGCGGCGGCCAGCGGCAGCGTGCGCGATGCGCTGGTGGTGCTGGAACCGGCGGCAGAGGCGCGGCTGGCAGTCACCCGCGTGCCGGTGCAGATCGACGATGCCAACATCGCCTATCTCAAGAATACAATGTGGGTGGAACGGCCTTCGCGCCAGTTCCAGCGGCTGCTGGCCGAAACGCTGCGCGCGCGCGGCGGGCGCGTGGTGATCGAAGGCGATGGCAGTGCGCTTGGCCCGCGCCTTGGTGGGCGTTTGCTCGACATGGGCTACGATGCGCGCACCCGCAGTGCGGTGGTGCGGTATGATGCGGTCCGCGAACTGGCGGGCGGCAAGATCGAGACGCGCCGGTTTGAAAGCGTGGTGCCGGTGGCCGATGCCGAAGGCAAATACGTCGGCCCCGCGCTGAATCAGGCGGCCAATGCCGTGGCCAGCGCCGTGGCCGACTGGATCGGTTAGGCTGTTTCCGGCGCGGCGGGCGTCTGCCCGCGTGCCAGCAGGGCAAAGCGCGCGGCGGCGGCAAAGGCGGCCCCGCGCCGCGCCCGGCGCTCCTGCGCTTCGGCGTCCTTGCCCCACAGTTCGGCCTGCCAGTCCTCTTCAAGGTTGGCCGCGTCCCACAGCGCGTCGAGGTCCGCCCCCGGATCGAGCGCGGCCAGCCCGATCACCAGCGATGCCGCCAGTGTCACGGTATTGCGCAGCGCCGCCAGCGCAAAGGCATCGCGAGCAGCCAGTTCCTGTTCCATCCGGGCCAGCGTTTCGGGCGGTTGCGGTTTGTGCATCACCCCGGCGACGCGGTTGAAGCGCACGCCATAGCGCGATTCCACACCAGCCAGCAGCGGTTCCCACATCAGCCGCTGGCGCGCGGCAAAGGCTTCGTCCGGCTCGGCGCGGTAGCACAGCGTGTCGGTATCGGCATAAGGCAGCAGGCTGGCGACAGCCGCTGCGGGGTCGGGCGCGATGGCATCGATCGCGTAATCGGCCAGATCGCGGAAGACGAAGCGCGCCGGGTCGATCTCTTCGCCCTGGCCGGACCATTCCAGCGCCATCGCTTCGGCCAGCGCGCGGCTCGGCACCCTCTGGGCGCGGCCGCCCACGGTGCGGATTGCCCGCCCGTCAAGCTGCACGCCATGGCCCCCGTCGCCGGAGGCAACGCTTACCTGCTTGTAGAAACGCTTCATCTGCGGGGTGTTCTCCAGCGGCGCGCGAGCATGTGCGGCACCACGACAAAGTCCGCCAGCCCGATCAGGGCCAGCGCATAACCGGCCGCTTCGGGCAGGCCGGACAGGAAGGCAGGCGCCTTGCCCGCGATGATCAGCACGCCCAGCAGCAACAGCACGACGCCCGACAGCCGCATCATCTGCAAAACGGCAAAGCGCGCCACGGCGGGATCGCGTTCCCCGGTCATGCCACGCCCCGCAGCAGGTCGCGCAAATGGCTGACGCTGGTCGCAACGGCCTGCGCCCCGGCTTCGATCAGTTCGGCGCTTTCGTGATAGCCCCAGTCCACGCCGATCCCGCGTACCCCGGCGTTGCAGGCCATGGCGATGTCATAGACGGTATCGCCGATCATTGCGGTGCGCGCGCGGTCGGCCCCGGCATCGGCAATGCACTGTTCGATCATCGACGGGTCGGGCTTGGACGGGTGGCGGTCTGCGGTCTGGAGCGAAACGAAATGCCGGGTCAGGCCGTGCGTTTCCAGACAATGCGCCAGCCCGCGGTCGGATTTGCCGGTGGCGACCGCCAGTTGCCAGCCCTCGGCGGCCAGTTCGGCCACCAGCGCGGCGATTCCTTCGTACAGCGGTTCGGCCACCGCGCCCGCAGCGCGGCGAGCGCGGAAGGCGTCCTTGTAGAGCTGGGTCAGCGCGGAGTGATCGTCGTGCCCGCCCGCCGGATGCAGCCGCCGCATTGCCTCGTGCAGCGAAAGGCCGACGACACGGCGGGTATCGTGGCGGTCGGGCGGGACCAGCCCGGCGGCGGCAAAGGCCGCATCCATGGCCTCGCAGATGTCGGCCTGGCTATCCACCAGCGTGCCGTCGCAGTCGAAGATCGCAAGTTTCACGGGGCCAGCCTGCGCATGAGTTCGGCAATCGCCGGAGCGCCTTCGGCCTCCAGCCCGGTGGCAACGCGGGCGCGTTCGGCGGCGCTCTTGTTCTGCGAAAGCTTGAACGTCGGCCGCCACGCCTGCACTTCCAGTTCGAAGCCGATAATCGCGCCCATCATCGCGCGCAACCGGTCTTCGGGCATCTTGTCCATCGTCCACGGCGTGCCGTGCGCCAGCCGCTGTTCGTGCTGCGCAGTCAGTGTTTCGAGCAGGGCGTGCAAGCCATCCTGATCCATCCGCCGCACCCGGCCTTCCAGTTCCAGCGCGATGTAGTTCCAGGTCGGCACTTGCGCCGGGTCTTCGTACCAGCGCGCCGAAACATAGCCGTCCGGCCCGTTGACCACGGCGAGCGCGGTTGCTCCATCAAGGTGACGCGACAGGGCGTGCCCGCGCGAAAGGTGGAACTGCACCGCCCCGTCGCCGGTGGACAGCAACGGCACATGGGCAACGCGCGGTCCGTCCGGGGTCGTGGCAAAGACCATGCCGAAGCCGATCTGCGCAATCAGCGCCTCGTGCAGCGCGCGATCGTCAAGCCGGAAGGCGGTGTCGGGATGCATCAGCGCGGCGTGGCCGGTGGGCGGCCCGAAGGCTTGCGCGGGGCCGCCCTGGCCGAAGGCGCGCGCGTGCTGGTGCGCGTGGCGGCGGGCGGCTTGCCCGCATGGGTCTTGCCCGCGCCGGGCTTGGGCGCGGCAACCCGGCCGCTGACAGGCTTGGCGACAGGCTTGGCCGATGCAGCGCGCCGTGGCGCTGCCGGCCCGGCCGCCTTGGCGTTTCTGGCAGGAGCAGCGGCGCGTTCGGCGGGCGGTGCGCGCTTGCCGGTGGGCTTGCGTGCGCTGGTGCCATCGGCGCGCTTGCGGCGTTCGCCCCGGCGTTCCTTGCGGTATTCCTTGGAATGGGCCTTGGCGGCGCGCTTCTGCATGGTCTTTTCGGGGATCGGCTTTTCCGTTTCGAGCGGCAAGTCGCCGTCCTCTTCGTGAAAGCCCAGTTGCGCCATGCTGGCGGCAAAGTGATCGGGCAGAGGCGCGGTCACGTCGATCAGGTCGCCTTCGGGGTGTTCGATGCGCAGACGGCGGGCGTGCAGGTGCATCTTGCGGCTGATGCTGCCGGTCAGGAACGCAGCCTGCCCGCCATACTTGCCATCGCCCACGATCGGGTGGCCGATGGCCGCCATATGCACGCGCAACTGGTGGGTGCGCCCGGTCAGCGGTTGCAGTTCGACCCACGCTGCGGCGTTCCCGGCGCGGCTGATCATGCGGTAGCGGGTGCGCGCGGACTGGCCCTGGCCGCTTTCGTCGACCATCATCTTTTCGCCGCCCGTGCCCGGCTGCTTGGCCAGCGGCAGTTCGATCAGGCCGTCCTTGATGTCGGGCACGCCGGTTACCAGCGCCCAGTAGATCTTGCGCGCGGTGCGCCCGGAAAAGCGGCGCGAAAAGAACGCCGCGCTGCCCGGCGTGCGGGCGATCAGCAGCACGCCCGATGTGTCCTTGTCCAGCCGGTGCACCAGCCGGGGGCGCGGTTCGCTGTCGGCGGCATAGGCGTCGAGCAGGCCGTCGACATGTTCGTAGGTGCCGCTGCCGCCTTGCGTGGCAAGGCCCGGCGGCTTGTTGAGGATGATCGCGGCGCGGTCCTTTTCCAGCACCATCGATTCGGCCAGCTGAATCTGTTCGTCGGTCAGCGGCTTGCGCACCTTCTGGCCGCGCGGGCCGGGCGGCAGTGCGCCGCCGGGGGGCACGCGCAGGATCTGCCCCGCGCTTAGCCGGGTGTCGACATCGGCGCGCTTGCCATCGACGCGGATCTGCCCGGTGCGCGCCCAGCGCGATACCGTGGCAAAGCCCACTTGCGGCAGGTGGCGCTTGAACCAGCGGTCCAGCCGCACGTCATCGTCATCGCGCCCGACGGTGAACTGGCGCACCGCATCATCGGCTTGCGCACCGTTCTTGCTGTAGGATGTCTTGCTCATGCCAGCCCCCGCACGATCTGCAGGCCCAGGAACAGCCCGGCGATGCCCGCCAGAACCGATCCCGCTGCATAAAGCGCCGCCGCGCCGATCATGCCGCGCTGGATGAGCAGCGCCGCTTCCAGGCTGAACGCGGAAAACGTCGTGAACCCGCCCAGCAGCCCCACGCCCAGCAGCAGGCGCCATGCCTCGCCCCCCGTGCCATGGCGGGCCAGCCATCCGGCCAGCACGCCCATCAGCAGGCTGCCGGAAGCGTTGATGGCAAACGTCCCCCATGGTAGGGTGGCGTTGTGGCCGGTCAGGGTGCCGATCACGCGGCCAAGATGAAAACGGAGCACCGCACCGGTGCCGCCGCCAAGGGCAACCAGCGCGCTGGCATGCAGGGAAGAAGGAACGTTCATGGGCGGCCCCTTAAACGGTTGCCCGGCAAATTGCACGAGTTTGCTTGCCTTCGTCGGCCGTTTTGGGTAGTGGCCCGCCGGTTCGAGCCGGTCCTGTTCGGATTCGGCCCGTTTTGTGTTTCCATGGATCAGGGTGATTCCCGCGAAGGCAGCGGGCTCTCGCCAACAGTTTGAGGTGTAGCGGTTTATGCAGATTCTCGTTCGCGATAACAATGTCGACCAGGCCCTTCGCGCGCTCAAGAAGAAGCTGCAGCGTGAAGGCGTGTATCGTGAAATGAAGCTGCGCCGTCACTTTGAAAAGCCTTCGGAAAAGCGCGCCCGCGAAAAGGCCGCCGCCATCCGTCGCGCCCGCAAGCTTGAGCGCAAGCGCCAGGAGCGCGACGGCGCAAAGTAAGGTCTGGAGCCGGTTTCCGGCTCAGGCTGGCAGGGGCGGCAGGCAGGCGCGGGGGCCTTCATCCCGATCCGCCACTTGCATCTAACCCCTTGCCGCGCTGGCCCGGCTGGGCCAAGAGGGGCGCCGTCATTGCGGCGCCCTTTCGCATATTCGGACCACTGGCCCGGATGTCCGGGCCGGGCGCATCCACAGGGGTCATCCCAAAGGGGAAAACATGTCGGAAATCACCCGCGTTCCGCTTCAGCCTGTTGCCAAGGGCTCGATCACCAAGATCTGGCTGGGCGTTCTTCTTGCCGTGCTTGTCGGTTCCGGTGTCGCCTATGGCACCCGCTACAAGGGTGTCGTGATCGAAACGGTCAAGGCCGGGCAGGGCGCATCGCCCGCCATGTCGGACGTGGCGCTGATCAACTATGTCGGGCGGCTGGCTTCGGGCAAGGAGTTCGACCGTGGCGAACGTGCCGTCCTGCCGCTGGAAACCGTGATCCCCGGCTTTGCCGAAGGACTGGGCAAGATGCAGCGCGGCGGCAAGTACGTGATCGAGATTCCGGCTGAAAAGGCTTATGGAGCCGAAGAAAAGCGCAATCCGCAAACCGGCGAGGTGGTGATTCCGGCCAACAGCGATCTGGTCTTCGAAGTCGAACTGATCGACTACAAGAGCGCCGCCGAACTCGACCAGCAGCGCCAGATCATGCAGCAGATGCAGCAGATGCAGCAGGGTGGTGCGCAAGGCGCGGCTCCCGGCGGCATGCCGCCCATGCCAGCGCCCGCGCCCTGACGGCTGCACGGCCGGGCCTTTGGTCCGGCACTGGCTTGAAGCACGCCGCGCGCAGTGATAGCGCGCGGCGTTCCTTTTTTCCGGCTGAGAGTATCGCATCATGTCCGTAGACACCGCCACCGTGGCGAAGATCGCCTCGCTGGCCCGCATCAAGGTTTCCGACGCCGAACTGGCCGCGATGGTGCCCGAACTGAACGGCATCCTCGCCTGGGTCGAACAGCTCGGCGAAGTGGACGTGACCGGCATCGAACCGATGACCGCGGTGATCCCCAATGCCCAGCGGCTGCGCGCCGATGTGGTCAACGCCGATCCGCTGACCGGCGGCGGCATCCGCGATGCGGTGCTGGCCAACGCGCCTGCGCCCGAACACGGCTTTTTCGGCGTGCCCAAGGTGATCGAATAATGTCCAAAACCGAAACCGCGCTGACTGATCTTGGCATCGCCGCGATCCGCGATGGCGTTGCCAGCGGCGATTTTACCGCCACCGAAGTGGCCAGTGCTTTCAACGCTGCGGTGGAGCAGGCGCAGGACGCGCTCAACGCCTTCATCGTCACCACCCCGGACAACGCGCTGGCCGCTGCGGCCAGGGTCGATGCGGATCGCGCCGCCGGCAAGCCGCTGGGCAAGCTGGCGGGCGTGCCGATCGGCATGAAGGATCTGTTCGCCACGCAGGGCGTGCAGACCAGCGCCGCGTCGAAGATCCTCGAAGGCTTCCGCCCGCCCTACGAATCGACCGTCAGCGCCCGGTTGTGGGAAGCGGGCGCGGGCATGCTGGGCAAGCTCAACCTCGACCAGTTCGCCATGGGATCGTCCAACGAAACCAGCGCCTTTGGCAACGTGATTTCGCCCTGGCGGCGTCCCGGCGATACCGCGCCGCTGGCGCCGGGCGGGTCTTCGGGCGGTTCGGCGGCTGCGGTTGCGGCGCGGATCGCGCCTGCCGCCACCGGCACCGATACCGGCGGTTCGATCCGCCAGCCGGCGGCGTTTACCGGCATTTCCGGGATCAAGCCTACCTATGGCCGCTGTTCGCGCTGGGGTATCGTGGCGTTCGCCTCTTCGCTCGACCAGGCCGGGCCGATGGCGCGCGACGTGCGCGATTGCGCGATCATGCTCGAAGCGATGGCCGGGTTCGATCCCAAGGATTCGACCAGCCTCGACCTGCCGGTGCCCGAATGGACCGCCAGCCTCGATGCCGACATGCGCGGCAAGAAGGTGGGCATCCCGCGTGAATACCGGCTCGACGGCATGGACGCCGACGTGGCGAAAAGCTGGGACGATGGCATTGCCTGGCTCAAGGATGCGGGGGCCGAAATCGTCGATATCAGCCTGCCGCACACCAGCTATGCGCTGCCGACCTATTACATCATCGCCCCGGCCGAAGCCTCGTCCAACCTCGCCCGCTACGATGGCGTGCGCTATGGCCTGCGCGATCTGCCCGAAGGCGCCGGGCTGCAGGACATGTACGCCGCTACCCGCGCGGCAGGCTTCGGGCCGGAGGTCAAGCGCCGTATCCTGATCGGTACCTATGTGCTTTCGGCCGGGTTCTATGATGCCTATTACACCCAGGCGCAGAAGGTTCGCACGCTGATCGCGCGCGATTTCGCCAGGGCCTTCGAACAGGTCGACGTGATCCTTGCCCCCACCGCGCCATCATCGGCCTTTGCGCTGGGCGAAAAGAGCGACGACCCGCTGGCCATGTACCTGAACGATGTGTTTTCGGTGCCGGCCAGCCTTGCCGGCCTTCCGGCGATGTCGGTACCCGCCGGGCTTGACCGCAACGGGCTGCCGCTGGGACTGCAGGTGATCGGCCGGGCGTTTGACGAACAGGGCGTGCTCAACGCCAGCCTCGCGCTGGAAAGCCGCGCCGCCTTCACCGCGCGGCCGGAGAAGTGGTGGTGAAATCCGCGACGGGCGGGAGCGGCGAAGGTCTTCGCTATCCCGCTCTTGACGCGTTGCGCGGTCTGGCCGCGCTGGCTGTGGTCTTTCATCACATTCCCGCCAATGCGGGTCTTTCCGGCGCAGGCTGGGACGTCAACTTCGGGCGGATGGTTGATCTGTTCTTCGTGATATCGGGGTTCGTCATCGCGTCAGCCTATGGCGAGAGGTTGAGCACAGGCTTCCCCCTGCGCCGGTTTCTCTGGTTGCGCTGGGGCAGGGTCTGGCCGCTGCATGCAACGATGTTGCTTGTCTTTCTCGTGGCACTGCTGGCGCTTGGTGCATTGCGGCCCGACCTGCGCAACGATGGCCCGCTCGCCGGGCGACAGGTGCTTGCTGATCTGCCTGCGGCTTTCCTTCTGCTTAACGGTTTCATTCCCTCTATCGGCATGCCCTGGAACAATCCAAGCTGGTCGGTTTCTATCGAAATGGCGCTTTATGGTATTGCCGCTTTGGCATGGCGGTTTCTGGGGCGTCGCGCCGCACCGGCAGCCTTGGTCGCAAGTCTCATCGCGCTGGCTGCCGCCGCGTCGCCACTGGCGATCGACGAGGCCATGTACAACATGGCACGCGGGGTGGCGGGGTTCGGTCTTGGCATGACGTTGCATGCCGCATTTCACCGCATCCCGGTGCGCGCTCTGCCGGTCATGGTGGCCACGGCGCTGGAAATTGCAACGCTGTTCGCGCTTGGTGCGCTGCTTTTCGGCAGTGGTGCCATTGTGCCGTTCGATCTGGTGGCGACAGGTCTTGTCGCGCTTGCCGCCGCCGGGCACGGCTTCGTATCGCGGGTACTCCTTGCCCGCCCGTTCCAGTTTCTTGGAGCATTGTCCTATGCGCTATACATGGTGCATGTCTTCGTGATCGGACGCGTCTTCGATCTGCTGGCGCTGGTCCAGCCTTGGCTGGGTGTTACCGTCGCAGCGTCCCGCATGGGAGCTGCTGATGCACTGGTCGGACCGGACTGGCAGGCTGATCTTGCCAAGGTTGTTATCATGGCGCTTTGCGTTGGTGCGGCATGGCCTGCGGCCGTGTTGATCGAGCGGCCCGCCCGGCAATGGTCGCGCCGCACAGCACCGGCGGTTGCCGCAAGCACCGAATCGCCGAACTGACCCCTTTCCAACCGCAGTTTCACACCTTATCGGGCATCATCATGAACGAATATCGCATCCAGGGCGCCACCGGCGAATGGGAGGTCGTTATCGGCCTCGAAGTCCATGCCCAGGTCACGTCGAACGCCAAGCTGTTTTCCGGCGCGGCGACGGCGTTCGGGGCGGAGCCGAACAGCCAGGTCAGCCTCGTCGATGCGGCGATGCCCGGCATGCTGCCGGTGCCCAACCGCGAATGCATCCGCCAGGCGGTGCGCACCGGCATGGCCATCGGCGCGCAGATCAACCGGTGGAGCCGGTTCGATCGCAAGAACTATTTCTACGCCGATCTGCCGCAGGGCTACCAGATCAGCCAGCTTTACCACCCTATCGTGGGCGAAGGCGCGATCGAGATTGCGCTGGACGACAAGAACCCCGACAGCACCAAGACCATCGGGGTGGAACGCATCCATGTGGAACAGGATGCGGGCAAGCTGATGCACGATCAGCACCCGACGATGTCCTATGTCGATCTCAACCGGTCGGGCGTGGCGCTGATGGAAATCGTCAGCCGCCCGGACATGCGTTCTCCGGCGGAAGCGGGGGCCTATCTTTCCAAGCTGCGCACGATCCTGCGCTATGTCGGGTCGTGCGATGGCAACATGGATCAGGGTTCGATGCGCGCCGATGTCAACGTGTCGGTGCGCAAGCCGGGCGACGCGTTCGGCACCCGCACCGAAACCAAGAACGTCAACTCGGTCCGTTTCGTGATGGCCGTGGTCGAACAGGAAGCCAGGCGCCAGGTAGCGCTGATCGAGGATGGCGGCACGGTGGTGCAGGAAACGCGCCTGTACGATCCCGACCGCAACGAGACGCGTTCGATGCGGTCGAAGGAAGATGCGCACGATTACCGCTACTTCCCCGACCCCGACCTGCTGCCGGTGGAACTGGACGATGCGTTCCTTGAGGAATGCCGCGCATCGCTGCCCGAACTGCCCGATGCCAAGCGGCACCGCTATGAAAACGCGCTGGGCCTTTCGCCCTACAACGCGGGCGTGCTGACCGCCGATGTCGAAACTGCGCGCTGGTTCGAGGCGCTGCTGGCCGAAACCGCGGCCAAGGCGGGCAAGCCCGAAGCCGAAGTGGCAAAGCAGGCGGCCAACTGGCTGATTTCGGAACTGTTCGGCGCGCTCAACAAGCTGGGCAAGGGGCTGGATACGTCCCCGATCAGCCCGGCTGCGGGCGCAGAACTGCTGGCGCTGGTGGCCGATGGCACGATTTCCGGGTCCATCGCCAAGCAGGTGCTGGAAAAGATGCTGGAAAGCGGCGATGCGGCGGGCGTGATCGTCGAACGCGACGGGCTGAAGCAGACGACCGACACCGGCGCGATCGAAGCCGCGATCGACGCGATCCTTGCCGCCAACGCCGACAAGGTGGCCCAGTACAAGGCGGGCAAGGAAGCCCTGTTCGGCTTCTTCGTCGGGCAGACGATGAAGGCCATGCAGGGCAAGGCCAACCCGCAGATGATCAACGAACTGCTGAAAAAGAAGCTGGCCTGATCCGGCGGGCGGCAACGGCGGGGCGTGGCAGCGCCTTGCTGCTGCCCGCTGCCTCGCCGCGCTTACGCCGCCACGCCAGCCAGCCTCAGGCGCGCTTGCCCTGCATCGGGAACGTGCCGAACATCCCGGCGGTGACCTTGCCGGTCAGCACATCGCCATCCACCGTGGCGGTGCAGTCGAGCGTCATCGGCATGGGCACGGTCATCTTCATCTGCCAGGTCAGCGTGTTGCCATCGACCTTGCCGTTTTCGACTTCCATCGAGCCCATCTGCCCGGCATTGGTGCCGGTGAAGGTGGCGCCATCGACATTGACGGTGAACGTGCTGGCCTGATCGCCCATCGGGGTGTTGGTCACGCAGGAATAAGTACCGGCAACGGACATGGTGTTCTCTCCTGATTGGCGCCCGGCGGGATGCCAGACGCCAGTGTGAGCCTTCCCGGTTGCCAAGGCAAGACGGCGGGGGCGGCCCACGGCCCGGTTATTGCGGTACGGCCATCTCCTCCACCGGCAGGCCCAGCTTTTCAAGCTGCGGCTTCACCTTGGCGGCATCGCCCACGACGACCCACACCAGCCCGTCGCTGTTCACATGGGCGCGAAAGGCGCTGTCCACTTCGGCAGGGGTCATGCTGGCGTAACGGTCGGCCAGCGTTTCATAGAACGTGTCCGGGCGGTTGTAGGTCACGATCCGGGCCAGCCCGTACATTACCGTGGCGCTGGTTTCGAACATGCCGGGCAGTTCGCGCGCGCTGCCCTTGGTGGACCAGTCCAGCTCTTCGGCGGTTACCCCCCTGCTGGTTACGAACTGGTCGATCTCACGCCGGATTTCGGCGATGGATTCGCCTGTGCGGTCGGTCTGCACCGGGGCCAGCACGCGGAAGCTGGCGCGGTCGAGCGGCTGGCTGATGTCGTTGGAAGTGCCATAGCTCCAGCCCTTGACTTCGCGCAGGGTCATGTTGATCCGACCCAGGAAATTGCCGCCCAGAATGTCGCTGGCGGTGCCCATGGCCAGCAGATCCTCGGTGCCCTTGATGTCCAGCACTTCGCCCGCAAGGATCATGGATTGCGGCGCGCCGGGCCGGTCGATCAGGATTATGCGGCCCTTTGCCGGGGGCACGGGGGCGGAAAAATCCTTGACCGGGCGGGCCATGCGGTTTGCCTTCCACGTGCCGAACGCGTTTTCAAGCTGGGGCAGGATGCTGGCCAGCGTGGTATCGCCCACAACCATGATCCGCGCCGTGTCCGGGCGGAACCAGCGCGCGTGGAAGGCGCGCAGATCATCGCGGGTCAGCTTTGCGACGACCGCCGGATCGCCGGTGCCGCTGGGCGGGAAGCCATAGGGATGATCGCCATAGATCGTTGGCATCAGCACGCGCGATGCCAGCGATTGCGGGTTGTTCATTTCCGATGCGATGGCGGTCAACTGCCGGGTGCGCACGCGCTCCAGTTCATCGGCAGACAGCGCCGGTCGGCGCACGATATCGGCCAGCAGGTCCAGCGATGGTGCAAGGTTGGAGGCCAGCGCATCGACCTGGAAGGTGGTGGTATCGCTGTTGGCGGACAGGCTGATTTCCGCGCCCAGCCGTTCGCGTTCGCGCGCCAGCGCCGAACTGTCGAGCGTGGTGGTGCCTTCGTCCATCAGGTTCAGCAGCAGCGATTGCGTGCCGCGCGCGGTTTTCGGGTCGGCGGCATAGCCCGCATCGAAGCTGATGCGCACTTTCACGGTCGGCACGGCGCTGCGCCGCGCGAAATAGACCGGGATGCCGTTCTTCAAGGTGGCGCGTTCGATTGTCGGGAAATCGAGCGGGGCAAGCTCGCCCACGTCGGGCAGCTTGGAACGGTCCGCCGGAGCTGCCTTGGTGGCCGAGGCGCCGATGCTGGGATCGCCCGCCATGGCCGGGTCGCGGTAGAAGGCCGGTTGCGCGGCGGGAGCATTTGCCGGGGTGGCGGCGTTCGCCTTGGCCGGGGCAGCGTCCTCGCGCGCGCCCGGCTCCACGATCAGCGAAAAGACCGGGCGGGTCAGCCATTTCTGCATCGCCGCAGTCACCTGTTCGGGCTGCATCGCGGCAAGGCGTTCAAGCTCGGTGCGGTAGTGTGCCGGATCGCCATTGTAGAGCAGCCCTTCGGCCAGCGTCGCCGCCTTGCCGCCAAGGCCGCCGGTCACTTCCAGCGCGCGGATCGAATCCGCCGTGGCGGTGGTTGCGGCGCGCAGCAGTTCGTCGGCGTTCGGTCCCTGGCTGATGAAGCTGGCGATCTGGGCGTCGAGCGCGGCGGCAACTTTGGCCACGTCCTGCCCCGGCGCGACATCGGCCTGGACGATGAACTGCCCGGCCTGCGCATAGATTCCGGCGTAGGCAGCCACGGACACGGCGATTTTCTGCTGGCGCACCAGCGTATCGTCCAGCCGCGACGATGCCAGGCCGCCCAGCACCGTCGCACCCAGCGACAGCGGCAGGTAATCGGGATCGTCCAGCCCCGGCACCGCCCACATGCGGAAGATGCGCGTGGTGGCCACCTGATCCTTGATCGTCTTGCTGACCGGCGCGGGAAGGGTTGGCACCGGGGCGCTTACCGGCTGGATCGCCGGGCCTGCCGGAATGTCGGCAAACCAGTGAGCGACTTTGGCCTTGGCGGTGGCAAGGTCGATATCGCCTGCCAGCACCAGAACGGCGTTGTTCGGGCCATAATGGTCGCGGAACCAGCCGCGCACGTCATCGAGGCTGGCCGAATCGAGATCGGCCATCGAACCGATGGTGGCGTGGTGGTAGGGGTGGCCGACGGGGTAGAGCGTTTCGTTCTGCAGGTAGCGGACCATGCCGAAAGGCCGGTTGTCGCCCATCCGCTTTTCGTTCTGGACCACGCTGCGCTGGTTATCGAGCACCTTGGGCGTGACCGCGCCAAGCAGGTGGCCCATGCGGTCGCTTTCCATCATCAGCGCCATGTCGAGCGCGCCGGTCGGCACGGTTTCGAAATAGTTGGTGCGATCGAACCAGGTGGTGCCGTTGTAGTCGGTAGCCCCGACCTGTTGCAGCGGGCCGAAGTAATCGCCCGGCACGTTTTCACTGCCGTTGTACATCAGGTGTTCGAACAGATGGGCAAAGCCGGTCTTGCCCGCCGGTTCGTGCTTCGATCCCACCGCGTACCATACCGACACCGCGACGACCGGGGCCTTGCGGTCGGTATGGACCAGTACCGTCAGCCCGTTGTCGAGCGTGAAGCGTTCATAGGGAATCGCCACGCGGGCCACCAGATCGGCCAGCGGTGCAGGGGCTGGCACAGCAGGTGCAGCAGATGCCGTTCGGGCAAGGGCGGGGTGGGCAAGAGGCGGGAGGACAAGGGCCGGGGCGGCAACGAAGGCAAGCAGGCGGGTGGCAAGATTACGCGGCATGGGTTTCCTGTCGTGGCATGGCGGCCGGGGCGGGCAGCAAGCTGTCCGTGGCGGTCGCCGCTTTCAAGCATGCCCGGCCTTAACCGGGGCAAAATGGATTGCGCGCCTGCATACTATTGCCCATTGTCCGGCGCGCAAGCAGGGCATGCCCAAGGGGCAGGATCGGTTTGCGCCATTTCGACGAAGGATCGGGAGATTCCGATGAAGGTCAAGTCCTTGCTGCTTGCCGCGCTGCTCGCCACGACCGGCGCGGGCCTTGCCGTTCCGGCGCTGGCCGGGGAACCGGTGTTCGATCCGCAGGCGGTGCGCGCGCATGTTACCTTCCTTGCCGACGACCTGCTCGAAGGGCGCGACACCGGATCGCGCGGGTACGATATTGCCGCCAATTACGTGGCGGCGCAGTTCATCGCCATGGGGTTGAAGCCCGCCGCGCCGGACGGTTCGTTCTTCCAGAAACTGACGGTCCGCGAAGCGCGGATCGACGGCACGCCAAAGGTGGCGCTGGCCTATGGCGGCCGCACGGTGGACCTGCCCGGCACCGCACAGGTGCTGGTCCGGCCCGGCATTACCGAAGCGTCGGTGACGCTCGATGCGCCGCTGGTCTTTGTCGGCTTCGGCTTCGACCGGCCGGACCTTGGCTTCGACGATTACCGCGGGCTGGATGTGCGCGGCAAGATCGTCGTGTTCCTCACCGGCTTTCCCAAGGGCACGCCCAGCGAACTTGGCGCGCATCTCAATTCCGACAAGCTGGCCATGGCAATGAAGCGCGGCGCGGTGGCGGCCATCGGCGTGCCCACGCTGGAAGACACCGCCCGCCGCCCGTGGGACCGGCGCATCGCCATTTCCGATGGCCCGGCCAAGGGCTGGGTCGGCGCCGACGGCAAGGCGTTTTCGCGCGCGCCGGGGATCAGGGCCACGGTCACGCTGAACCCCGATGCCGCCGCGCCGCTGTTCGCCGCCGCGGGCAAACCGCTGGCGCGCATCCTGGCCGAAGCCGACCGCAAGGGTGGACGGCCCAGAGGCTTTGCGCTCAAGGCCAGCGCGGCGATCGCCTTCACCAACGTCTGGAAGGACGTGACCAGCGCCAACGTGGTTGCCGTGCTGGACGGCAGCGATCCTGCGCTGGCGGGCGAAACCATCGGCATGACCGCGCATCTTGACCACATCGGCATCCACGGCACGGGCGAAGATACGCTCAACAACGGGGCGATGGACAACGCCGCCGGGATCGCCACGATGATCGAAGTGGCGCGCGCGCTGGTGGCCGAAAAGCCTCGCCGCCCGGTGCTGTTCGCGGCGCTGACCGGTGAGGAGGGCGGCCTGATCGGGTCCGATTACCTTGCCCGCCATCCGGTCACGCCGGGCGAGGTTGTCGGCCTCATCAACTTCGACATGCCGGTGCTGACCTACATGTTCTCCGACGTCGTGGCCTTCGGCGCGGAAAACTCCACCATGGGTCCGGCCGTGGCGGCTGCGGCGCAAAAGGCAGGCATCACGCTTTCGCCCGATCCGCTGCCCGAAGAAGGGCTGTTCACCCGGTCGGACCATTACCGCTTCGTGCAGCAGGGCGTGCCCGCGGTGTTCATGATGACCGGGTTTGCCGGGCCGGGCGAAGCGGCGTTCCGCGATTTCCTGAAGACCCACTACCACAAGCCGAGCGACGATCTGAAGCTGCCGTTCAACTGGGAAGCGGGCGCGCTGTTCGCCAGGGTGAACTATTACACGGTGCAGGCGCTGGCCAACGCCGATGCGCGGCCGCGCTGGTACACCAGCAGCTTCTTCGGCAAGGAGTTTGCCCCGGCCGCAGCCAAGGCCCCCGCGCCGCCGAAATAGTGCCGCAGCCGCATTGCGCTCCGTCAAGGAACGCGCTGCGTCAAAACGCGTATCCTTTTTGCAGGTCCGGGGCTTGTGTTGCGTAAAAGCAACACCATGTTGCGGGCTACAGGAGGACACTCGTAGCCATGAACCTCGAAAAGTTTACCGACCGCGCCAAGGGCTTTTTGCAAGCGGCGCAGACCGTGGCGATCCGCATGAGCCATCAGCGGATCACCCCCGAACACATTCTCAAGGCCCTGCTCGAAGACAGCGAAGGCATGGCCAGCGGCCTGATTCAGCGCAGCGGCGGCAACCCCGCTCTGGCGCAGGCCGAAGTGGACAAGGCGCTGGCCAGGATCGCCGCCGTTTCCGGTTCGGGTGCGCAGACCACCCCCGGCCTTGATAACGACGCGGTGCGCGTGCTCGATCAGGCGGAGCAGATTGCCGCCAAATCGGGCGACAGCTTCGTGACCGTCGAACGCATGCTGGTGGCGCTGGCGCTGGCCGGCACGACCGCTGCGGGCCAGGCGCTGAAGGCCGCCAACGTCACCCCGCAAGGGCTGGAAGCGGCGATCACCGCGCTGCGCGGCGGGCGCACGGCAGACAGCGCCAGTGCCGAAAACGCCTATGACGCGATGAAGAAATACGCCCGCGACCTGACCGAGGCGGCGCGCGAGGGCAAGCTCGACCCGGTGATCGGCCGCGACGAGGAAATCCGCCGTACCGTGCAGATCCTTGCCCGCCGCACCAAGAACAATCCGGCGCTGATCGGGGAGCCGGGCGTGGGCAAGACCGCGATTGCCGAAGGGCTGGCGCTGCGCATCGCCAATGGCGACGTGCCCGACAGCCTGAAGGACCGCCGCCTGATGGCGCTCGACATGGGCAGCCTGATTGCCGGGGCGAAGTATCGCGGCGAGTTCGAGGAACGGCTCAAGGCCGTGCTTGACGAGGTGAAGGGCGCCGAAGGCGAGATCATCCTGTTCATCGACGAGATGCACACGCTGATCGGGGCGGGCAAGGGCGAAGGCGCGATGGATGCCTCCAACCTGCTCAAGCCCGCGCTGGCGCGTGGCGAACTGCACTGCATCGGCGCGACCACGCTGGACGAATACCAGAAGCATGTCGAAAAGGATCCGGCGTTGCAGCGCCGGTTCCAGCCGGTGTTCGTGGGCGAACCGACCGTGGAGGATACGATTTCGATCCTGCGCGGGATCAAGGACAAGTACGAACTGCACCACGGCGTGCGCATTTCCGACAATGCCATCGTGGCCGCGGCAACGCTGTCCAACCGCTATATCGCCGACCGCTTCCTGCCGGACAAGGCGATCGACCTGATGGACGAGGCCGCCAGCCGCATCCGCATGGAAGTGGAAAGCAAGCCCGAAGAGATCGAAAAGCTGGACCGCAAGATCATCCAGCTCAAGATCGAGGAAATGGCGCTGGCCAAGGAAACCGACGCGGCATCGCGCGACCGGCTTGCCACCTTGCGCGAAGAACTGGCCAACCTTGAACAGCAATCGTCCGAACTGACCACCCGCTGGCAGAACGAGCGCGACAAGATCGCCGCCGAAGGGCGGATCAAGGAGGCGCTGGACGCCGCCCGGATCGAACTCGACCAGGCACAGCGGCAGGGCGATCTGGCCAAGGCCGGACAGCTTGCCTACGGGCGCATCCCGGAACTGGAAAAGCAGCTTGCCGAGGCCGAAGGCGTGACCGCCAACGCCATGCTGCGCGAGGAAGTGACCGCCGAGGATATCGCTTCGGTGGTCAGCAAGTGGACCGGCGTGCCGGTGGACCGGATGATGGAGGGCGAGCGCGAAAAGCTGCTCAGGATGGAAGAGGTCATCGGCCAGCGGGTGATCGGCCAGCAGGACGCGGTGATCGCCGTGTCCAAGGCGGTGCGCCGTGCGCGCGCCGGGCTGCAGGACCCCAACCGGCCGCTGGGCAGCTTCCTGTTCCTTGGCCCGACGGGCGTGGGCAAGACCGAACTGACCAAGGCGCTGGCCGGATTCCTGTTTGACGATGACAGTGCGATGGTCCGCATCGACATGTCGGAGTTCATGGAAAAGCACTCGGTCAGCCGCCTGATCGGCGCTCCTCCGGGCTATGTCGGCTATGACGAAGGCGGCGTACTGACCGAGGCGGTGCGGCGCAGGCCCTATCAGGTGGTGCTGTTCGACGAGGTCGAAAAGGCCCATTCCGACGTGTTCAACGTGCTGTTGCAGGTGCTCGACGATGGCCGCCTGACCGACGGGCAGGGCCGCGTTGTGGATTTCACCAACACCCTGATCATCCTGACCAGCAACCTCGGCAGCCAGTACCTTGCCAATCTTGAGGAAGGGCAGGGTGTCGGCACGGTCGAACCGCAGGTGATGGAGATTGTCCGGGCGCACTTCCGGCCGGAGTTCCTCAACCGCCTGGACGAGATCATCCTGTTCCACCGGCTGGGCCAGGAGCATATGGCGCCAATCGTCGATATCCAGGTCGGGCGGGTCGCCAGCCTGCTCAAGGATCGCAAGATCACCATTGCGCTGACCGATGCGGCCAAGCGGTGGCTCGGCCGGGTGGGCTACGATCCGGTCTATGGCGCCCGCCCGCTCAAGCGCGCGGTGCAGCGCCATCTTCAGGATCCGCTGGCCGAAAAGCTGCTTGCCGGGCAGATCCCCGATGGCAGCACGGTGCAGATCGACGAAGGCGACGGCGCACTGACGTTCGTGGTCACCTGATCCGGCGCACGTCGGCATGGCTCCCGCACGCTCCGCCGGACAAGGCGCGGGATGCGGGGGCTGTTGCCATAGTTTAACCACTAACCTTGACAAAAGTAACCATATAGGATAATCGAGCGCAGGCAGGACAGGGACGGGCACGGCCGGCTGCGTCGCTTTCCTGCGGGGGGCTGTCCGGATTCCGGGCGGTATCCCGGCGCAACCGGCGCGGCAGGCTATCTTGCGGGTTCAAAGCGGGGCGTTATCCCCTTTGCCCAGGGCGCCTGTCCGCCAGTGCAACAGACGGCGGCAACCGCCCGGCGCATCCGCACCGGGCTGGCCTTGTGCCGGGATCACGGACGCGGCAACCGCGCGTTTCCTCTGCGTCCCGCCACCCGGCACCGCCACGCCGCGCGGGCCGTATGCGAGCCGCCGCCCGCTGGCGCTGCCGTCTGCCTCTCAAGGCTGTGCCGGAAACGGGGGCGTACCGCCCTTCCGGCCATTCGCCCAACCGGTACGCGCCCTTCCTGCAAGGTGCCACGCCTGGCGCCGCGCCGGTTGCGCTTTTTCCTTCCACGGCGTCATCGTCCGGGTTCGCCGCCGGATGCAGGGCAATGCCCGATACACCACCGTTCACGGCGGTTGCCGGGGTGTTTCCTACCGTGAACCCTCCCCCTCCCTGCCGCGCAAAAAAGGGGCGGCCCGGATGCCGGACCGCCCCATTCATGGCGCCGCAGGGAGGGGGGATGCGGCGCGAGGGGATCGGGGTTTCAGATTACAGCAGCTTCCAGGTAAACGGCACTACCAACGCGGTGGCACCGCCCGGCGGCGGGGGGACCGAACCGGCACGGGTCGGCGTCGACAGGGCTTCCTTGTCGAGCGTGCTGGAGCCGGATGGGGCGACCAGTTCGGTGCGTTCGATCGCACCGCTGGCGGCAACGTAGACCTTGACGCGGGCCGTGCCTTCCTCGCCGCGCATCTGCGCCGCGCGGGGGTAGGTCTGCTTGGACGCGATGATCCGCGCAACCTGCTTTTGCCAATCGGCCGACTGCGCCACGGCGGCGCTGGCGGTCATGGTCAGGGCAGCCAGCCCAAGGGCGATCTTTCCAATGATTTTCATGCGTTTTCTCCTGTTGTCGAGATGGAGGGGGCAGAGGGGAAGCGGGTCAGAACTCGGACCAGTCGTCGGGATCGGGTTTGAGCGCGGTGTTGCCGTGGATCGGCGCGGCGGCGACGGGCGCATGCGTCCTGGCCACGGCCATCGGTTGCTGGGGCGCAGGCCCCACGGCGCGCAGCGGAGCCAGTGCCGCGCCGCGCTGGGCGGTGCCCAGCCGGAAGCGGCCAAGCTGATCGACCAGCGAAAGCGTTTCGGTGGCAAGGTTGCGCGTGCCCGCGCTGCTTTGCTCGACCATCGCGGCGTTCTGCTGGGTGAACGAATCCATCGAACCGACCATCGCTGAAATATCGGTGATCCCGGCGGCCTGCTGGCTGGCGGCTTCGGCGATTTCCTCGACCAGCGCGGAAACCGCGCTCACTTCGGTCACGATCTGGCGCAAGGCATCACCGCTCGATTCCACCAGAGTCACGCCGCCGCTCACTTCGTCGGTGCTCTTGCCGATCAGTTCGCGGATCGACTTGGCGGCGTCGGACGAACGCTGCGCCAGGGCGCGCACTTCGGTGGCGACAACGGCAAAGCCCTTGCCCGCATCGCCTGCGCGCGCGGCTTCCACCCCGGCGTTCAGCGCCAGCAGGTTGGTCTGGAAGGCGATCCCGTCGATCACGTTGACGATCTCGGCCATTTCGCGCGAACTGGTTTCGATGCTGCGCATGGCGGCCACTGCGCGGTTGGCGGTTTCGCCCACGCTGTCGGCAGTGTTGCGGGCCACGGCCAGCCGCGCACTGGTCTGCCGGGCGTTGTCGGCAGTGGTCCTGACCGACGTCGTGAACTCGCTGAGCGTGCGCGATGTTTCGGCCAGCGAATTGGCCTGCTGTTCGGTGCGCAGCGAAAGGTCGGTGGCGGCGCTGGCGATTTCATCGGTCCCCAGCTTGATCGTGTTGCAGCCGTCCACGATCTTGCCCAGCACGCGTTCGAGCGCGGCCACGGCAGCGTTGTAATCGACATGCAGCTTGGCCAGCGCGCCGCTGCCGTTTTCGGGCACGCGGAAGGTAAGGTTGCCTTCGGCCAGCGCGGTCAGGCCATCGCCGATGGCGTCGATGGTGGTCTGGGTTTCGCGGGCGCGGGCGGCTTCGGCCTCAGCGCGCGCGTGGTCGGACGCAAACACGTCGCGGAAGCGGTCAAGCGCGCCGGCAAGCTGGCCCAGTTCGTCGGAGCGGTCCGTGCCGGGCACGGTCACCGAATGATCGCCGCCGGTCAACTGCGCGACGGCATCGGCCATGCGGCGCACCGGGCGGGCGATGTTGCGCATCAGATAGGCAAGCAGCCCCAGCGCGGTCAGCAGGCCAAGGCCGATCGTGCCCAGCGTGAAGCTGCGCGCGGCGGCATAGATGCGCTGGCTTTGCGCGGCAACGGCATTGCTGGCCTTTGAGTTCGCGTCGATCGCGCCGAGCACGGCATCTTCGAGCGTGTAGAACGTATCGAGCGCCTCGCCAGCGTGCATTGCCTGCGCACTCACGGCGTCGCCGTTCATGGCCATCGCCTGCATCGCATCGTCCTGCTGGATCATCGTGCTCCACGCATCGCGCATCGCGCCAACGGCGGCTTTCTGTTCGGCGCTGACGGTCAGCTTGGCGTAATCGTCCAGCCCGCCGTCGATCACCGCGCGGGCGTTGCGCAACAGCTTCTGGCTGCGTTCCATCGCGGCAGGCGATGCCGCGCCGAACATTTCCCCCTGCTTGAGCCGGTACTGCGAGGTATAGGCGTGAATATCGCCCAGCGCCGCAGCGGCCGGGATCCAGCGGTCACGCTGCTCGGCAGCAATCGCGTTGACTTCGCCGATCTTGATGATCGCAAAGGCGCCCATGCCGCCCATCACGGTCAGCAACAGGGCGAAGGCGGCGATCAGCTTGCCCGATATGTTGAACCTGAACATCGAATCTCCCCGAAAGCCTGACGGCAGTGGGGTCTGCTCTAGGGAGCAACGGCCAAGGTTCGGTAAGGCAGCGGCCCGTATTGCTGCGCAAGCGCGGAGTAAGGATTTGCGCCATGAAGGTTGCGCCTGGCAGCGGCCACGGGCGCGCAACCCCGCGCATGCAGCCGGTGTGCATGGTTAACGCATGGTCGGCGGCTATGGTTTACGCGCCGGGCGCGCTGGCCCTAGAGGCTGGCGGTGAACAGCGCGACCATGCGGCCCCACGCCTTTTCCGCCTGCTCCTTGTCGTAAACCGGGGCATCGAGCGTGCACCAGCCATGCTGGGCGGGATAGACCTCTACCTCTGCCGGGCGCCCGGCGGCGTCCGCAGCGGCGCGCAGGGCTGTCTTGTCGTCCGGCGCGCGTTCATCGTCGTTGCTGGCGATGGCGAAGAGATAGGCGGCGCGGGTCTTGGCCAGCAGGTTCACCGGGCTGTCGGGCGCATCGCCCACCAGCCCGCCGCCGTGGAACGATGCCGCCGCGCCGATCCGCTCCGGGCTGGCCAGCGCGGTGCGCACGGTGAACGGACCGCCCATGCAATAGCCGCACGTGCCGATCCGGCGGGCGGTGTCCACTTCGGGCTGGGCATCGAGCCAGCGCACGAAGGCTGCGGCATCGGCCACGGTGCCATCGGGTGTGATCTGCGCGATCATCGGCTTGAGGGTGGCCTGCCCGGCGGGGGTGCGCCATTCCATCAGCGATCCCATGATCGGGGCGGGGGCGGAGCGGTAGTACTGGTTGACCACCAGAACGGCGAACCCTTCGCCCGCAAGGCGTGTGCCCATGGTCTTGTAGGCATCGCGCAGCCCGGCGATATCGGGCCACATGATGACCGCCGGATGCGTGCCGGTGGCGGGATGGACGAAGAACGCATCGGCCTTGCCCGCCGGTGTTTCGATCACGACCGGGCGGCTGGCCACGGCGCCTGGCGCATTGGCTGTGGCGCAGCCGGGCAGCGCGGCGACCGCCGCCGCGCCTGCCCCGGCAAGCGCGAACTGGCGGCGGTTCACGCCCTGGCGGGCAAGGAAAACGGCGTTTTCGGCTTCGGTCGTTTCATCGCACATGCGCGGCTCCTTCGCTGCCCGTCCGCCGCGCACGGTAGCGCCCTGACGCGCCGGGGCAAGATGCCCTGCCGACAAGGGTGGCGAACCACCCCGCACCGTCGTCGGTTCAGCGGATGGGGCAGTCCGGCGCGAGGCGCATGTCGAGGTAGTTGTCCACCGCGCGCATCATCTCGTCCAGCTCGTTTTCGAAGAAGTGGTTGGCGCGCGGGATTTCATCGTGGTGGATGGTGATGTGCTTTTGCGTGCGCAGCTTGTCGACCAGCTTCTGCACCGCATTGGGCGTAACCACCGAATCCCCGGTGCCCTGCACGATGATCCCCGAAGCCGGGCACGGCGCAAGGAAGCTGAAATCGTACATGTTGGCGGGCGGTGCGACCGAGATGAAGCCACGGATTTCCGGGCGGCGCATCAGCAGTTGCATGCCGATCAGCGCGCCGAACGAATAGCCCGCGATCCACGTCGTGCTGGCTTCCGGGTGGATCGACTGCACCCAGTCCAGCGCGGCGGCGGCATCGGACAGTTCACCGATGCCGTTGTCGAAGCTGCCCTGCGACCGGCCCACGCCGCGAAAGTTGAAGCGCAAGGTGGCAAAACCGCGCGCGACGAAGGTCTTGTACATCGCCTGGGTGATGCGGTCGTTCATCGTGCCGCCGGCCTGCGGATGCGGGTGCAGGATCATGGCAACCGGCGCGCGCGGGCGCGATGCGGGCTGGAAACGGCCTTCGAGGCGGCCTTCGGGGCCGGGGAAAATGACTGCTGGCATTGCCTGAGCGAGCTTCCTGTGTTCTTGCCGGGACGGCAGGGGCTGCCGGGGCTGGGAATTGAGCGTGTGGGCTATATAGAAACCAGTGTGACGAAAGCAATGTTTCCAGACATCCGGCGCGCGGGCTGCTGATGGCCGAGCCGATCTACCTCGATCATGCCGCCACCGCGCCATTGCTGCCCCAGGCGCTGGCAGCGATGGAGGAGGGCTGGCGGATCTGGGCCAACCCGTCCAGCCCGCATGCCGCCGGACGCGCGGCGCGGGCGGCGCTGGAACAGGCCCGCGCCCGGCTCAAGGCGGCGCTGGGCTGGCCGGGCGAAGTGATCTTTACCTCCGGGGCGAGCGAGGCGCTGGCGCTGGCCATTGGCCGGGCCGCGCCGCCGCGCGTGCTGGTCAGCGCGGTGGAACACGATGCCGCGCTGCGGGCGGCGGGCGACGCGCCCCGGCTGGCGGTGGGACCGGACGGGCGGATCGACCGCCATGCCCTTGCCGCGCAGCTCGACGATCCGCGCCCGGCGCTGGTCGTGGTGCAGCAGGTCAACAGCGAAACCGGGGTGATTCAGGATAGCGCCGCGCTGCATGCTAAGGTCGCAGCGGCAGGCGGCGTGCTGGTGTGCGATGCGGCGCAGGGCGCGGGCAAGATCGCCCTGCCCGAAGCTGACATGGTGGTGATTTCCGCGCACAAGTTCGGCGGGCCGGTGGGGATCGGCGCGCTGCTGGTGCGCGACTACGCGCTGCTGGCCCCGTCGGGCGGGCAGGAGCGCGGCTATCGCGGCGGGACCGAGGCGCTGCCTCTGGTGCTGGGCATGGTCGCCGCGCTGGAGGCGGGGCATGGCTGGATGGAGCGTGCCGCCCCCTTGCGCGCGCGGCTGGAAGATGCGCTGGGCCGGGCCGGGGCAGAGGTGATCGGCGCCGCCGCCCCGCGCATCGCAGCCATCGGCGCCTATCGCATGCCGGGCAAATCCAGTGCGGCGCAGCTTATCCGTTTCGATGGAGCGGGCATTGCGGTATCGGCGGGCAGCGCGTGCTCATCGGGATCGCTGCGGCCAAGCCATGTGCTGTCCGCGATGGGAGTCGAAGGGCTGGGCGAAGTGATCCGCGTGTCGATCGGGCGCGAAACCACGCAGGCGCAGCTTGACCGCTTCATTGCGCTGTGGCGGGAGATACACGGATGATCTACCTCGATTATCAGGCGACCACGCCACTGGCCCCGGAAGCGCGTGCGGCGATGCTGCCCTGGCTGGCCGGTCCGGACGATCCGCGCTTTGCCAATCCGCACAGCCCGCACCGCCATGGCCGCGCAGCGGCGGCGGCGGTGGAAGTGGCGCGGGCGCAAGTGGCCGGGCTGTTCCCGCCGGGCGGACAGGTGATCTTCACCGGCAGCGCGACCGAGGCGCTGAACCTGGCGATCATGGGGTCTGGCATGGGGTCTGGCATCGGATCTGGCGCGCGGCGGCTGGCGGTTTCGGCGATCGAACACGCTGCGGTGCTCGACACGGCGCGCTTCGTCGATCCGGCGGTGGCGATCCTGCCGGTGGATGGCGCGGGGCTGGTCGATCCCGCCGTGGCGATCCCCGACGGGACCGGGCTGGTCGCGGTGATGCAGGTCAACAACGAGATCGGCACGGTGCAGCCGGTGGCCGAACTGGCGCGGCGCGCGCGCGATTGCGGCGCGTTGTTCGTGTGCGATGCGGTGCAGGCGGCGGGCAAGCTGGCCCTGCCTGAAGAGGCCGACATGATCGCCGTTTCGGCGCACAAGCTTTACGGGCCGAAGGGCATCGGCGCGCTGTGGGTGCGCGACGAGGTGAAACTGCAACCGCTGATTCACGGCGGCGGGCAGGAAGGCGGCCTGCGTTCCGGCACGCTCAGCCCGGCGCTGTGCGCGGGGTTCGGCGTCGCGGCGGCGCTGTGCGCAGCCTTGCGGGAAAAGGATGCACAGCATGTGGAAAAGCTGTGGACGCGCGCCCGCGCGCTGTTTGCCGACTGGACGCTCAACGGCAGCGAACAGGCGCGCTGGCGCGGCAACCTGAACCTGCGGCGCGATGGGCTGGACGTGGCGCGGCTGATGTCGGAGTGCCGCAACGTGGCCTTTTCCGCAGGGTCCGCTTGCGCCAGCGGGTCGGGGCGGCCCAGCCATGTCTTGCGCGCGCTGGGACTTTCCGACACAATCGCCAAAACGGCAGTCCGGCTTGGGTTCGGGCGCTACACCACAGAGGATGAACTGGTCGAGGCGGCTGCGGCAATCAATGCCGCCGCAAGGTCGCAGGGAGTCTGAAAGCCATGGTCTGCATCACCTTCGTTACCGTGCAGGGGCAAAAGGTTGCTGCCGAAGCGCCGGCGGGCCAGCGCCTGCTCGAAGCCGGGCAGGGCGTCGGCATGCCGCTCGAAGGGACGTGCGAAGGCCAGATGGCCTGCTCCACCTGCCATGTCGTCATCGCGGACGAATGGTTCGACCGGCTGCCCGCTGCGACGGATGACGAGGAAGACATGCTCGACCTTGCCGCCAGCGTCACGCGCACCAGCCGCCTGTCGTGCCAGATCGAACTCACCGATGCTCTCGATGGCATGGTCGTGCACATCCCCCCTGAAGCGCGCGACATGCAGGGGCGCTGATCGCGGCCTGCGGCGGGAACCGATCCCGGCAGCGATTGTTGGAACAGTGGCGCGGCGCAAGCGGCGCAAGGCCCAGCCGGGCCGTTCCGGCGCGCAGCACCGCTGCGCGCAACACGGTGCATCAGCCAGATCGGGGCAGCGCCTCGCCGGTGCTGCGGCGGCATGCCGTCCGCCACACCGCGAAAGACAAGGAAACGACCAATGCTGTGGGCAATCGCTGTACTGCTTCTCGTCCTGTGGGTTCTGGGCTTTGCGGTGTTTCACATCGCGGGCGGGTTGATCCACCTTCTGGTCGTCGTCGCCGTGATCGTGGTGCTCTACCGCCTCGTCACCGGCCGAAAGGTCTGAACGGACAGCTCGGCACGACGCCGAAAGCATCGCGCATCTGAATCGCAAGGACGTATACGGTTTGATTTCGAACACTATTTTTGCCGGTATGGCCGCCAGCGCCACGCCTGATATCGCTGTCCAGACCCATCTCCTGTTTGCCGAAACGGCCGCATGGCTATCGAGCAACTGGCTGCGCATCGCCGTTGCCCTGGGCATTGCCGCGCTTATCGTCGCGGTGCTGCTGGCGGTGCAGAAGCTGGCGCAGCGGTGGTGCCGCGAAGGCGATGCGCTGGTTGGCTGGCGCACGATCATCGGCAGGCTGGCGGCGCGCACACGGTTCTGGTTCCTCGTGCTTGTCGCGGCGCGGCTCGTCGATGGCTATGCCGATACGCCGGAAATGCTCAGTTCCACGATCCGCTTCCTGTTCACCATCGGCACGACCATCCAGGCCGCGATCTGGGCGCGTGAAATCGTCATCGGCTTTATCGAACACCGTGCGGGCGGCGCAGAACACGCCAACGGCGCGCTGCTTTCGGCCATGGGCATCATCCGCGCGCTGGTGACATCGCTGGTCTTTGCCATCGCCGTGCTGCTGATCCTGAGCAATATCGGCGTCAACGTTGCCGGGCTGGTCGCGGGGCTTGGCGTTGGCGGCATTGCCATCGGTCTGGCCGCGCAAGGCATCTTTTCCGATCTGTTCGCCGGTATCTCGATCCTGTTCGACCGCCCGTTCAAGGTGGGCGAGATGATCAGCTTTGGCGACAGCATGGGCACGGTCGAACAGATCGGCATGCGCACCACGCGCATCCGGCTGGTCACCGGGGAATTGCTCATCGTGTCGAACAAGAACCTGCTCGACAAGGAAATCCGCAATGTCACCGGGCGCGATCACATCCGCCTCTCGTTCATGCTGGGGGTGACTTACGAAACACCGTCCGCAACGCTTGCCGCGATCCCCGAAATGCTGCGGGAGATGGGCGAGGCAGAGGGTGTCAAGGTGGCCCGCGCCGGGTTCGACGGGTTCGGCGAAAGCTCGCTCGACTTTGCCTATATCCTTGATGTGCCGGGGGCGGACTGGACCGTGGCCCACCCGCTGCGCGACCGTATTCTGGTGGCGATCATGAACCGGTTTGCCGCCGAAGGCATCAACCTCGCCTATCCCACGCAGACCTCCTACACCGCCGCGCCCGATGGCACGCTGATCATGCCCTATCCCGACCTCAGCGGGATCAGCACGGTGCAGCCCGAAACGCTTGGCCAGAGCCTCTGACCGAGGTTATGGCCCGGCGGCCTGCGGTTTCACCTCCACGATAGCAAAGGCCCCCTCCTCGCAAGAGAAGGGGGCCTTTTGCGCCGGGCGGCAGGCCGCACCGCCCGGCCTTGTTCGGGGTCTTATTCGGACAGGGCTTCGATCAGCGCCTTTGTAAAGGCGGGGATATCGTCGGGCTTGCGGCTGGTGATGATGTGGCCATCGACCACCACTTCCCGATCGACCACATCGGCCCCGGCATTGGCCAGATCGGTGTGGATCGAAGGCCAGCAGGTGACCATGCGTCCGTCAAGGATATCGGCTTCGGCCAGCATCCACGGGCCATGGCAGATCGCGGCGATGGGTTTGGCGGCATCATCGAAATCGTTGACCAGATCCACGGCGCGGTCGTCCATGCGCAGGATGTCGGGGTTCATCTGTCCGCCGGGCAGCAGCAGCGCATCGAAATCGGCGGCGCTCACTTCGTCGAGGGTGGCGTCTACCTTCACGCTTTCGCCCCAGTTCTTGTCCTTCCAGCCGCGGATCGTGCCGGGGTTGGGGCTGGCGACGACGGTGACGAAACCGGCTTCTTCCAGCATGCGCTTGGGGTCCATCAGTTCGGATTGCTCGAAGCCGTCGGTGGCGACGATCAGTACGCGCTTGGTCATGGGGTATCTCCGGGGGAAAAGGGCGCGCCCTTCGTGCGGGCGCTCCCCCCTACAATTGACGGGGGATGGGGTGGTTCCACACCTTTCGTTCGCGCGGTGCTGTTGATAGGACCATGCGACCATGGCCAACACCACCGCAACCGAGCCCGATCCCTTTGACGCAATCGTTGACGCGCCGTTCGATTCGGCGCTGTCCGAACGCTATCTGGTCTATGCCCTGTCCACGATCACGGCGCGTTCGCTGCCCGATTTGCGCGACGGGCTGAAGCCGGTTCACCGCCGCCTGCTGTGGGCGATGCGCCAGCTCAAGCTCGACCCGGCCGGGGCCTTCAAGAAATCGGCGCGCGTGGTCGGCGACGTGATCGGCAAATATCACCCCCATGGCGATGCGTCGGTCTATGATGCGATGGTGCGCCTGGCGCAGGATTTCGCGCTGCGTTACCCGCTGGTCGAAGGGCAGGGCAATTTCGGCAATATCGACGGCGATAACGCCGCCGCCTATCGCTATACCGAAGCGCGGCTGACGAAAACCGCGATGCAGCTCATGGCCGGGCTTGAGGAAGGCACGGTCAACTACCACCCGACCTACAACGGCGAGGACGAAGAACCGGAAATCTTTCCGGGCCTGTTCCCCAACCTGCTGGCCAACGGGTCCAGCGGGATCGCGGTGGGCATGGCCACCAACATCCCCAGTCACAACGTGGCCGAAATCATCGACGCCACGCTGCTGCTGATCGACAATCCGCACGCCGATCATGCGCAACTGATGGAAGTGTTCCACGGGCCGGACTTTCCCACCGGCGGCGTGGTGGTCGATAGCCCGGCGGCAATTTCGGCAGCCTATGAAACCGGCAAGGGGTCTATCCGCGTGCGCGGGCGCTTTTCCACCGGGCGCGATGCGGCGGGCAACTGGGAAGAGACGGGGATCGAAAAGCTGGGCGGCGGCCAGTGGCAACTGGTCATCTCCGAAATCCCCTACATGGTCCAGAAGGGCAAGCTGATCGAACAGATCGCCCAGCTTATCGCCGATCGCAAGCTGCCGATCCTGGAAGACGTGCGCGACGAATCCGACGAGGCGATCCGCATCGTGCTGATGCCCAAGAGCCGCAACGTCGATCCCGAACTGCTCAAGGAATCGCTGTTCCGGCTGACCGATCTGGAAAACCGCTTCGGCCTCAACCTCAACGTGCTCGACGCGCGGCGGACCCCCGGCGTGCTGGGGCTGAAGCTGGTGCTGCAGGAATGGGTGATCAGCCAGATCGACATCCTCCTGCGCCGTTCGCAGCACCGGCTGGAAAAGATCGCCAGCCGGCTGGAACTGCTGGGCGGGTACATCATCGCCTACCTCAATCTCGACCGGATCATCGAGATCATCCGCACCGAGGATGAACCCAAGCCGGTGATGATGGCCGAGTTCGCGCTGACCGACCGCCAGGCGGAAGCGATTCTCAACATGCGCTTGCGGTCCTTGCGCAAGCTTGAGGAGATGGAACTGCGCAAGGAGCGCGATGCGCTGCTGGCCGAACAGGACGAGTTGCAGAAGCTGCTCGACAGCCCGGCCCGCCAGCGCACCCGGCTGAAGCGCGATCTCGTGGCGCTGCGCAAGGACTATGCCGAGGACACGCCGCTGGGACGGCGGCGCACGACCATGGCCGAAGCCGCGCCCACGCGCGAGTTCAGCATGGATGCGATGATCGAAAAGGAACCGGTCACGGTGATCCTTTCGGCCAAGGGCTGGATCCGCGCGGCCAAGGGGCATCTGCCGCTTGGCCCCGACGCCAAGGGTGGCGATTTCAAGTTCAAGGAAGGCGATGGCCCGGCCTTTGCCTTCCACGCGCAGACCACCGACAAGCTGCTGGTGGCGGTGGACAACGGCCGTTTCTATACGCTGGGCGCGGACAAGCTGCCGGGCGCGCGCGGCTTTGGCGAACCGATCCGCACCATCGTGGATATCGACCCCGATGCGCAGATCGTGGCGATCACCGTGCACAAGCCCAAGGGGCAGGTGCTGCTGGCGGCCAATACCGGGCGCGGCTTTGCCGCCGAGATGGACGAACTACTGGCCGAAACGCGCAAGGGCCGCGCCGTGGTTTCGACCAAGCCGGGGGTCCGGCTGGCGGTGGTGCGCGAAATCGCGCCCGAGCACGATCATGTCGCGGTGATCGGGGAAAACCGCAAGCTGGTGATCTTTGCCCTGTCCGAAGTGCCGCTGCTGGCGCGGGGGCAGGGGGTGACGCTGCAACGCTACAAGGACGGCGGCATGGCCGATGTGGTAACGCTGCGGCTGGAGGATGGCCTTTCGTGGGCGATGGGTGGCGATAGCGGGCGTACGCGGACCGAAAAGGATCTGCTGCCGTGGAAGGTTGCGCGCGGCGCGGCCGGACGCCTGCCGCCCAACGGCTTCCCCCGCGACAACCGCTTCTGAGCGCCGGAAAGCAGGCTTTCGCGGCCTTCGCGCCGCGCGGGTTCAGCGCGCGGGCAGGCTTTCCAGCATCGCCGGGGTCAGCACTTGCGGCAACTGCCGCGCGGGGCCGCCGCCTGCCGGATACCACAGGTACAGCGGCACGCCCGCCACGCCCTGGGCGGTCAGGAAGCGGGTGATCGCCGGATCGCGGCGCGTCCAGTCGCCCACCAGCACGACCACGCCCGCGCGTGCGAAGGCGGCGCGGGTGCTCTCACGCTCGATCGAGGCGCTTTCGTTGACCTTGCACGAAAGGCACCAGTCGGCGGTGAAATAGGCAAAGACCGGCTTTCCGGCCTTGCGCGCATCGGCCAGCGCGGCTTCGCTGAAGGGTGCTGCGGCCAGCAGGCTGCCGGTTGCGCTGGCCGGGGGCCGGGCGGGCGGAACGTCGATCAGCGCGCCAACCACGATCAGCGCGCAGATCGCTGCCTGCAGCCGGACGGGCCGCCCCTTGCGCTGGAGCACGCCGAGGGCGGCCAGCGCGGCGAGCAGGATCACCGCCATCGCCACCTGATAGGCGGCGAAGTGCGATCCGCCGACGCGCCATGCCAGCCAGCCCAGCGCCAGCGCGGTCAGCCCCATCGGCACGGCCATGATCTGGCGGAACCGCACCATCCACGCACCGGGCCGCGGCAGCAGGCGGCGCAGCGCAGGGACGAAACCCAGCAGCAGGAACGGCAGCGCCAGGCCCAGCCCCAGAGCGGCGAACACGCCCAGCGCCGCCCACCATGGCAGGACCAGTGCGGCGCCCATCGCGGCGGCCATGAACGGCCCGGTGCACGGCGTGGCGACAAAGGCCGCAAGCAGCCCGGTGCCGAATGCGCCGGACCGCCCCGCGCCGCGTTCGATCGAAAGGCCCGGCAGCTCGAACACCCCGGCAAAGTTGGCAGTGATCGCCACGGCCAGCAGCAGCAGCACCGCGACCACGCCCGGTTCCTGCAACTGGAACGCCCAGCCGATCTGTTCGCCGCCCGCGCGCAGCGCCAGCATCACCCCGCCCAATGCAAGGCAGGCCAGCACCACGCCGCCGGTATAGGCTACCCCATCGGTTCGGGCATCGTGCGAATTGCCGCGTGCCAGCGCCAGCGCCTTGAGGCTGAGGATCGGGAATACGCAGGGCATGATGTTGAGCACCAGCCCGCCCAGGAACGCGCCGCCCAGCGCCAGCCCCAGCAGCGCCAGCGACCAGCCTCCGCCCACTTCGTTCCCGCCCGCAGGCACCGCGCCGGGCCGCGCGGCAAAGGCGATGCCGCCCGCATCGGCGGCGCCCGCGCCCTTCCCGCCGGGGCCGGTGCTCATCGCCAGCACACCTTCCACCGCGCTGGCGGGGGCACCCGGCGCGCGCGCCAGGGGCACTTCCACCACCAGCGTATCGCCGTTGCGGAAGAAGCGTTGCGGCGCGGCGTAATCTATCAGGCGTTCGGTCTTGAGGAACAGGTGCGGGGCATCGAGCGGGGCCGATGCCGGAAAGGGCAGCGCCACGCGCAGCAGCGTGCCGGTAAGCGCAAAGGTTCCGCTGCGGTCGAGCGGGGCAGGCAGCGCCGCGCGCCAGCCTTCGAAGCGCCGGTCCGCCGGTCCGCTGCCGATCGTCACCGTCCCGCGCAGGTCGGCGCGTTCGGGGACGCAGATCGTATCGGTGCAGACCAGCCAGCTTGCCCGCACGGCAACCGGCAGGGTAGTGCCCGGCACGGCATCGGCGGGTACGCGCAGCGGGACCAGCACGGCATAGTCGTGTTCATAGACGTGGTTCATCAGCCCCTGGATCAGCAGGGTCTGCGGCACGGGAAACTGCATCGCCCCGGCGCTGGCCCCGGCGGGCAGCGTCCAGTCGAGCGCAAGGCCATAGCCTGCATCGCCGGGGTTGGACCAGTATCCGTGCCAGCCCGGTTCGGGCTGCATCAGCAGCGCCAGCGTTACCGTGCCGCCGGGCGCGACGGGGGATTCGGCAACAAGTTCGGCGCGGATGTGGTTGGGCGCGGCGTGCGCGGGCAGGGCAATGGCCGCCAGCGCCAGCCATACCGCGGTAACAAACATCGCTATGCTGCGCATGGTGTTGTTCCCGGCCATCGCTGCCGCTCGTATCGCTGCCGCTCGTATCGCTGCGTCGGGCATAGAGGTCCAAAAGGCCCCTTGAACCGGAACGCCGCCGGGGCCATGCACGGAGTTCTTCCGGCGTCCTACGGGTGGCCAGCGGTCAAGTCCAGCATGCGTGCCCCTTGGAGTATGTTTCGCCTCATGTCCTTTGCCCGTTCCCAGTCCTTCGCTGGCCGTCAGTCCTTTATCGGAAAAGCCGCCGCCGTGATCGCGGCGCTCTCGCTTCCGGCCCTTCCCGTCTGCGCGCAGGAAGCGCCGCCTGTCGTGCCGGTGGTGCAGGAACTTCCGGCCAATGCGCCGCGCCTGATCGTGGCCATTGCCATCGACCAGTTCTCCGCCGATCTGTTCGCGCAGTATCGCCAGCGGTTTACCGGCGGGTTGGCCCGGCTGACCGGCGGGGCGGTGTTCCCGGCAGGATACCAGAGCCACGCCGCCACTGAAACGTGCCCCGGCCACTCCACGATCCTGACTGGCAACCGCCCGGCGCACACCGGGATCATCGCCAATACGTGGATCGACCAGTCGGTGAAGGTCGGGCCGAACGCGGTCTATTGCGCCGAGGACGAAAGCCGTCGCACCGCCGGGTCGCGCGAATATGTCGCTTCGGTCAGCCACCTGCTGGTGCCGACGCTGGGCGATTGGCTCAAGCGCGCCAACCCCGCCGCGCGCAACGTTGCGGTTTCCGGCAAGGATCGCGGTGCGCTGATGATGGGCGGGCATGCGATCGATGACGTCTACTGGTGGAAGGGCAAGGGCTTTGCAACGCTGGCCGGGCGCGAACCGGCACCGGCCGCGCAGGCGCAGAATGCCGCCATCGCTTCGGTGCTGGCCAGCGGCGCACCGGCTTTCGCCCTGCCCGCCTGGTGCGCTCGCGCCGACCGCGCGGTGCAGGCCGGAAAGGCCACCGTCGGCACCGGGCGCTTCGCCCTCAAGCCCGGCGATGCCGACGCTTTCCGCGCCTCGCCCCGGCTCGACCGCGCAACGCTGGACCTTGCCGTCCGGCTGGTCGATGCCCAGCAGATGGGCCGCGATACGGTGCCCGATGTCCTGTCGGTCAGCCTTTCGGCCACTGATTATGTCGGCCACGGCACCGGCACCGAAGGCGCGGAAATGTGTATCCAGCTTACCGAGCTCGATCTTGCGCTGGGTGATTTCTTCGCCAGCCTTGACCGGCGCGGGCTGGATTATGCCGTGGTGCTGACCGCCGACCACGGCGGTTTCGACATTCCCGAACGCTTGCGCGAACAGGCGCTCGACGGTGCATCGCGGGTAAGCGCCGATGTTTCGGCAAGCGCGCTTTCGGCGGCACTTGGGCCGCGCTACGGGCTGGAGCCGAAGGGCCTGATCCTGTCCGATGGGCCGGCGGGGGATTACTGGCTGCGCACCGACGTTCCCGAAGGGCTGCGCGGCAAGATCATGGACGATGCCGCCGCCATCCTCACGGCCAGTCCGCAAGTGGAGGCGGTGCTTTCCGCCGCCGCCATCGCCGCCACGCCGATGCCGCACGGATCGCCCGAAACCTGGACACTGGCGCAGCGGGCGCGGGCTTCGTACAATCCGCTGCATTCGGGCGATTTCGTGGTCATGCTCAAGCGTGGCGTGGTGCCCATTCCCAACCCCGGCCCCGGCTATGTCGCCACCCATGGCAGCCCGTGGGACTATGACCGGCGGGTGCCGATCCTGTTCTGGCGCAAGGGGATGACCGGTTTCGAACAGCCCGGCGCGGTCGAAACCGTGGACATTGCCCCCAGCCTTGCGGCATTGGTGGGGCTCAAGGTGCCGCAGGGCAGCTTTGACGGGCGCTGTCTCGATCTTGATGGCGGGCCGAGCAATACGTGTGGAGCCGGTGAATGAGTGAACGCGATGCCGATGTCGTGATTCTTGGCGGCGGACTGGTTGGCATGACGCTGGCGATCGGTTTGGCAAAAGCCGGGATCACCAGCCATGTCGTGGACAATTCCGACCCGGCGGCCCAGACCGCCGAAGGGTTTGACGGGCGCGCATCGGCGATTTCGACGGCGAGCTGGAACCTCTACACCCACCTTGGTCTGGCCGATGAACTGGCGCCCAAGGGCTGCCCCATCGCTGCCATCGCGGTGACCGACGCGATGAAGCCGGGGCGGATCGACTTTCAGCCCGGCGAGGGCGACGGATCGCTGGGGCGGATGTACGCCAACCGCGATCTGCGGCTGGCGATGTACGCGGCCGCCGCGCGCGAGGACGCGATCGGCTTTCACCCGCGCAGCCATGTCGTGGCGCGCGAACGCGGCGATCATGGCGTGGCGGTGACGCTGGCCGACGGGCGCGTGCTGACCGGGCGTCTGCTCGTCGGCGCGGAAGGCCGCCAGTCGCCCACGCGCGACGAAGCCGGGTTCACCCCGGCGCGCTGGGACTATGGCCACCGCGCGATCATTGCCGGGCTGACGCACGAAAAGCCGCACGATAACGTGGCGTGGGAAGTGTTCTATCCGGCCGGGCCGTTCGCCCTGCTGCCGCTGCTCGACAATCCCGACGGCACGCACCGTTCGGCGCTGGTATGGACCGTGGCCGAAGCCGATGCCGCCGCTGTGCTGGCAATGCCCGACGCGATGTTCGTGGCCGAAGTGGTGCAGCGGATGAACGGCATTTTCGGCGCAGTCGCGCTGGCCAGCCCGCGCACGTCCTATCCGCTCAATTTCCACCACACCGCGCGCATCGTGGAGCACCGGCTGGCGCTGGTGGGCGATGCGGCGCACGGGATGCACCCGATTGCCGGGCAGGGGCTGAACGTGGGTCTGCGCGATGTTGCCGCGCTGGTCGAAGTGCTGGCCGATGGCGTGCGGCTGGGCCTGGATGTGGGCGATGCGCAATTGCTGGCGCGCTATGAACGCTGGCGCGCGGCCGATACCTTCATGGTCGCCACTGCCACCGATGTGCTGACCCGCCTGTTCGGCGTGCCGGGACGCGTGCCTTCGGCAGTGCGGCGGCTGGGCATGGCGGCGGTGCAGCGCACCGGCCCGCTCAAACGCTGGTTCATGGATGAAGCCCGCGGGATGAGCGGCAATCTGCCCCGGCTGCTGCGCGCAGCCTAGGGCGCCGACTGGCTAGAAGCTGCCAGCGGTTCCGCCCGATCCGGCAACCGGCTGCGTGCCGGTAAGCGCGGCGGCTTCAAGCTGGTCGAGCGCGCGCTGCGTTTCCACGAAATCACGCGCCCGCGCCACCCATTGCGCCGCATGGGCGCTGCCGGGCATGCGTTCCACTTCGGCCAGCGCGGCTTCGACCTTGCCCCCGGCGATGAAGGCGCGGACCCTGGCGACGCGGCTTTCCGGCGTGGGGGAAGGCTGATCGTCGTGGCGGATCACCACCAGTTCGGAAAACTGGCGGCTGACCCATGCCCAGGTGCCTTCATCGGGCGCTCCGCCGGTCAGGGCGGGGGCCAGCAGTTCGAATTGTTCGGCAAGCTGGCCCAGCGTGACGGGCATGGCGCTGGCGGCGATGATGCGGTCCACCGCCGCACCCTGCGTTGCGCCATAGCGGGCGCGCAATTGCGCTTCGATCCAGCCCAGCGGCTGGCCGCGCTCCACGGCGCGGCGGGTGGCGAAGGCCAGCAGCAGTGCCTCGGCGTGAATGGCGTTTCCGGCGGCGGCGGTGGCCTGCTGGTTGATGACGGCAAGCCGCTGTTCCAGCAGCGCGATGCGCGTGCCGGTATCGGCCAGTTGCGCTTCGGCCACGGCGGGCGCGACCGGGGAGGCGACCGCCAGCGGGGCATTGGCGGCACCAGACGGCGATGCCGATGCCGATGGCGCGGGAACGATCTGCGGGATGGCGCCGTTCATTTCCACGCTGACCAGCCCGTTGTGCCAGCCCAGCCACGCTGCACCGCCCGCGCCGACGAGCAACCCGCCCGCGACCAGCGCGGCGATGGTGCGCCCGCCCGGTCCGC
This sequence comes from Novosphingobium lubricantis, assembly GCA_042650965.1. Taxonomy (GTDB): domain Bacteria; phylum Pseudomonadota; class Alphaproteobacteria; order Sphingomonadales; family Sphingomonadaceae; genus Novosphingobium; species Novosphingobium lubricantis. Next base: position 85,626 of record JBHSCB010000014.1, read on the forward strand.
GCCGCTGGCCCGCCGATTGGGGACTGTACCCTGTATCCTGCATTCGTTTTCGCTTGTCCTGTCGCCCCGAAGTTACACCCTCTGGCACATTCGCGCCGCCAGTGCCAGCAGATCGGCATCGGTCCTGGCCGCCGCAATGCGGGTCTCTGCCCATCCCGCCCCGGCCAGTTCCGCAATGCGCGGGGCAAGGCACGCGAGGTGCAGGGCATGCGGCGAAATGCCAAGCCTTTGGCATTCCTTCGCAAAGTGCTGCGCCGCCGCGCCCGAATGGAGCGCAACCACTGCCCCCTGATGCAGCCGCGCGGCCAGATCCGCGCCGATTGGCCGAGGCTGCGCCGCATAGACCACTTGCGTGGCGATTCGCACCGCGCCGGGCGGTGACAGCGTGACGCGGTCCTGCCCGGCAAGGCGCAGGTAGTGGCCGGGCGGGAGCGTTTCAACCACCGGCTGCAATCCGCCTTCGCCGGTTTGCGCCACGGCAAAGCCCGCTGCGCGGGCCGCCGCGGCGGTCGCCTCGCCCACGGCGATGACCGGCAGTGTGCGCAGCGCGGCAAGGCCCGGTCCGCCGTGGCGAAACACGTTGGCGCTGCCCACAAGGATCGCGTCGAAAGCGGCCTCCGGCACCGTCCAGTCCACCGGCGCGATGGCAAACAGCGGCGCGGCGATGGCCGTTATCCCGGCGGCGCGGGCCGCAGCCAGCGTTGCCGCGTTGCCCGGTTCGGGCCGGATCACGATAAGCGGCAGCGCGGTCATGGCGCTCCGCTGAAATGGCGGCGAGTGGCGGCAGGCGCGGCGTCCAGCAGGCTGCGCGCCAGCCGGGCCGGACCTGTGGCATCGCCGGGCGCAAAGCTTGCGCTGGCTTCGGTGCGCTCGGTCCCATCGGGGCTGAAAATCGCCGCGCGCAGCGTCAGTGCGCCCGCATCCTGCCCGGTAGCGTGACTTGTCAGGACCGCGATCGGGCTGTGGCAGTTGCCGCCCAGCGCCAGCAGCAGCGCGCGTTCGGCGCGGATGGCGTGGTGAGTCGGCGCGTCGTCGATCGCGCCCAGCCAACCGCACAGGTCGGTCCGGGCGGCCAGGCATTCGATGCCGATGGCCCCTTGCGCCGGGGCGGGCAGCCATGCGTTTGCGTCGAGCGGCTGGCCGATCCCGGCTTCGCCCAGCCGTTGCAGCCCCGCCGCTGCCAGTAGCGTCACATCGGCTTCCCCCGCTTCCAGCTTCCCCAGCCGCGTGGCCACGTTGCCGCGGATGCCGACCACGGTCACGTCTGGCCGGGCGTGGAGCATCTGGGCGGCGCGGCGCGGCGCGCTGGTGCCGACCCGCGCGCCCTGCGGGATTGCCGCCAGCGATGCCGCACCGACCAGCACATCGCGCACATCGGCGCGCGGCAGGACCGCCGCGATGGCAAAATCCTGCGGGCGGACGGTTTCCACGTCCTTCATCGAATGGACCGCGAAATCGATCTCGCCGGTATGCAACCAGACGTCCAGTTCCTTGGTCCACAGCGCCTTGCCGCCGATGTCGGCCAGCGGGCGGTCCTGCACCTTGTCGCCGCTGGCGGTGACGGGGACCAGCTCGACCATCGCTTCATCCCAGCCATGCGCGGCGCACAGCCGGGCGCGGGCTTCTTCGGCCTGGACCATGGCAAGGGGGGAGCGGCGGGTGCCAAGGCGCAAGGGCCGCGTTGGCGCATCGGAACGGGCATGGGTCATACTGTGCTTGCCGTAACCGCGATTATCTCTAGAGGAAAGCGCCTCATGGCCCTGATCCTCGGCATAGAATCCAGTTGCGACGAAACCGCCGCCGCCGTGATCGACAGCGAAGGCGCTTCGCTGGCATCGCGGATCGTGGCGCAGCGTATCGCTTCGCAGGACGATGCGCACCGCCCCTATGGCGGCGTGGTGCCCGAAATCGCCGCGCGCGCGCATGCCGAAGTGCTCAGCCCGATGATCGCCGCCGTGCTGGCCGATGCCGGGCTGACGCTGGATGATATGGATGCCATTGCCGCTACCGCCGGGCCGGGGCTGATCGGCGGGGTCATGGTCGGCCTGGTCACCGGAAAGGCGCTGGCCATGGCGGCGGGCAAGCCGCTGGTCGCGGTCAATCATCTTGAAGGGCACGCGCTGTCGCCCCGGCTGGCCGATCCAACGCTGGCCTATCCCTATCTGCTGCTGCTGGTTTCGGGTGGGCATTGCCAGATCCTGGAAGTGGCGGGCGTGGGCCAGTACCGCCGCCTTGCCACCACGATCGACGATGCGCTGGGCGAAGCGTTCGACAAGACCGCCAAGATCCTTGGCCTTGGCTATCCCGGCGGCCCGGCAGTCGAACGGCTGGCGCGCGAAGGCGATCCCGCCGCCGTGCCCTTGCCGCGTCCGCTGGTTGGCAGCGGTGAACCGCATTTTTCCTTCGCCGGCCTGAAAAGCGCGGTGATGCGTGCCAAGGCGTCGGCGCTGCATGGCGATGCCGATATTGCTGCATCGTTCCAGCAGGCCGCGCTCGATTGCGTGATCGACCGTACGCGGATCGCGCTGGGCAGCGCATCGCCGGGAATGACCGCGCTGGTCGTGGCGGGCGGGGTAGCCGCCAATGCCGCGCTGCGCGGTGCGCTTGTGGTGCTGGCGGGCGCGCATGGACTGCCGCTGATCGCGCCGCCGCCGCAGTTGTGCACGGACAATGCGGCGATGATCGGCTGGGCGGGTGCGGAACGCTTCGCATTGGGTTATGGCGATGGACTGGACGTGGCGGCGCGCCCGCGCTGGCCGCTGGATGAACATGCCGCGCCGGTGCGCGGTGCGGGGGTGAAGGGATGAGCGTGGAACTCGGCGTCGTTGGCGCAGGGGCCTGGGGTACGGCGCTGGCGCAGATGCTTTCGTCGGATGGGCGCGACGTGCTGCTGTGGGCGCGTGAAAGCGAACTGGTCGATGAAATCAACACGGCCCGCCGCAACAGCCTGTTCCTGCCTTCGGCGCAGCTCAACCCCACCATCCGCGCAACCGGCGCTTTGGCCGACATGGCGCGCGTGCCGGTGCTGCTGCTGGTCACCCCGGCGCAGCATCTCGCCAGCGTGCTGGGCGCGATCGGGCGCGGCGATGGCGATGTGGTGCTGTGTTCCAAGGGCATAGAGGCCGGAACCGGACGCCTGATGGCCGATGTTGCGCGCGCCGCCGTGCCGGATGCCGGGCTGGCCGTGCTGTCCGGCCCGACTTTCGCCCATGAAGTGGCCGCCGGGCTGCCAACCGCCGTTACGCTGGCCTGCGAAGGGGGCGATGCGCAGTGGCAGCGTCTTTCCGCCGCTATCGCGCGCCCGGCCTTCCGTCCCTATTTTTCCGATGACCTGACCGGCGCGGAGATCGGCGGCGCGGTCAAGAACGTGCTGGCGATTGCCTGTGGCGTGGTTGATGGACTGAAGCTGGGGCAGAACGCGCGGGCTGCGCTGATCAGCCGGGGTTTTGCCGAAATGCAGCGGTTTGGCCTGGCCATGGGCGCGCGCGCGGAAACGCTTTCCGGGCTTTCGGGCCTTGGCGATCTGGTGCTGACCTGCTCGTCCACCTCCAGCCGCAACTTCTCGCTGGGCAAGGCGCTGGGCGAAGGCGCGGCAGCCGAAGCGGTGCTGGGCGAACGCAGCAGCGTGGCCGAAGGTGCGTTTACCGCGCCGGTGCTGGCCGACATTGCCCGCCAGCGCGGGGTTTCGATGCCGATCGTCGATGCGGTCGTCGCGCTGCTGGGCGGCGCAGCCCCGGCGGCCGACGTTGTGGCGCGGCTGCTGGCACGCCCGCTGACGGCGGAAACGCCGCTTGGCTGACGCTGGCAAGATGGCGGGCGCCGCGGCCGGGGGGCAGCAGGATATTGCCGCGCTGGCCAAGGGCGGGCGCACCAATTTCCTGGGCTTTCTGCTGCGCCTGCTGGCGCGTATCCCGTTCCTGATCATTGCAAGCCGGTTGTACGGTGCGCCCGCGATGGGGCGCTTTGCCTCGGCACTGGTGATGGTCGAGTTTGCCGGGATGCTGGCCACGCTGGGGCAGAAGCGCGGGCTGGCGCAACGCCTTGCCGAAGACCGTGAACTGCCCGCCAACACGGTGGGCGATGCGGCGCTGCTGGCGCTGGCGCTGGCGCTGGGCATGGGCGCGGTGATCTTTGCCTTTCCCGAATCGATGTACCCCAGCGGCAACTTTACCCTGGCCGACCGGCTGCTGGTGCTGGCCATCCCCGGCCTTGCACTGGGCGATCTGGCGCTGGCGGCGCTGGCCTATCGCTTTGACGTGGCGACCACGGTGCGGGCGCGTTCGGTGGTGGAACCGTGGACGATTTCGATCGCGGCGGGCGTGTTCTTCCTGATCTGGCCCGCTTCGGGCTTGAGCATGGCCTATCTCGCCTCGGTCTGGGCGGCGACCGCGGTGGCCTTGTTCTCGCTGGTGCGCTCCTACGGGTTGCCGCGCGCGTGGAAGCCGCATCCCGTGCTGCTGTGGCAGATCGCGGTACGCAACATGCCGCTGGCCGGGGCCGATGCGGTGGAATGGGGCACGCGCAAGCTGGACGTGTTCATCCTGCGCTTCTTCGTGGGCGAAGCGCCGCTGGGGATCTACTACTTTGCCCAGCAGTTCGCATCGCTGCCGCAAAAGCTCAAGACCAGCTTCGAACCCGTGCTTGGTCCGGTCATCACCCGCAGCGTCAAGGACCGCGATTATGCCGCGATTGCCAAGCAGGTATGCCAGGTGGGCTTCTGGATCACCGCCGCGCAGATCGGCATCGCGCTGGCGCTGGGCATCCCCGGCGAAGGGCTGATGGGGCTGGGTGGCCCTGATTTCGTTGCCGGGACGGCCGCGCTGGTGTTCCTGTTGCTTGCCGAAGTCGTCGCCGCGCGCGCGGTGGTGAGCGAGGCTGCGCTGGTCTACCTTGCCCGGATGCGCAATCTGTGGATTTCGCTCGGCACGATCGCATTGCAGGCGGTGCTGACGATCGCTCTCATCATGGTGGCGATCCGGGCGGGGTGGGGGCCGATGTACGTCGCCGCCGCCGCCTCGCTGGCGCTGGCGGTTTCGCTGGCGATTGCCTCGCTGGTCAAATCGCGGGTGCTGGCGGGCATTCTCGGCCTGCGCATCAGCAACTGGCGCTGGGGGCTGGCCTGGGCGGTGATCCCCGCTACCGCAGTCGGCATTGCCATGACCTGGGCGCCCGAATGGGCCGAACTGGCCTTGGGCATCCCGGCGATCCTTGGTATCTATTGCTATATGCTGTGGGTCCGCGCGTTCGGACCCGAAGACCGCGTGCTGTTCCGCAAACAGCAGGCGCAAGACCCTGTCTGAAGGACCCGTGATGCTTGCATCTGTCGATTCCACTTATCTTGTACTGGCTGCCATCGTCCTGCTGGTGGCGCTTGTCGTGTTCTGGATGTGGGGCCGTTCGCGCCCCCGGCGTCCGTCGCGCGAATATACCGATGTCCTCTCCGAAGGCGCTGCGCCTGCCGCGCGCAATGCGGCGCTGATCGAAGCGCCCAGCGCCGCCGCCCTGGCGGGGCAGCCGCCCATCGTGCCCGCACCCGCGGCCGTGGCGATGGCGGGGCTTGGCGAAGTCGTTGCCGCCGCCGCGCAGGAAGAGGTGGAGGCGGCGGTTGCCCAGCCTCCCGCAACGCCGGACGCGCCGTTTGACGATCTGGCCCGGATCAAGGGCGTCGGGCCAAAGCTCAAGGCACTGCTGGGATCGCTGGGGGTGACCAGCTTTGCCCAGATCGCGGCATGGACGGACGATGATATCGCCCGCGTCGACGCGCAGCTTGGCAATTTCGCAGGCCGTCCGGTGCGCGATAACTGGGTGGAACAGGCCCGCTTGCTGGCCAGCGGCGATACCGCCGCCTACGAAGCCCGCTTCGGCAAGGTCTGACTATTCGCTGACCTGTTCGGCGGTGACCGGTTCGGGCGCGGCGGTTGGTGCAGCGCCCCGGCAGCGGGTGACAAGATCGCGCAGACCGGAACTGGCCTCGGCCTTGATCATGCCTGCGCCGGGCAGGGTGCCGGTCCAGGCCCCGGCCAGCACTTCGGCGCGCGGATCGCTGGCGGGCAGGGTGCCCTGCCAGATATAGCCGCGCCCCGGACCAAGCGGCGTGGCATCCACCGGCAGGCGCAGGATGCCTTTGCTGCCGACCAGCGCGAACAGCGCCTGCGCGCCTAGCGGCGCGGCGGCATGGCGGGTAACCACCAGCATGCCCGACCGGCACAGTACCGAAACCTGCGGTGCCGTGCCGGAAAAGCCGTGGCGCGCGGAAAGCCCGTCGGCCGCCACATCCCACGCAGCGCGCGGCGTTTCGCCTGCTGGCGTGGCGGCAACGGGCATCGTCTCCCCTTCCGGCATGACCACGCGCACTGCCCCATCGGGCGCGCCTTCACGCGGCGGCGCGGGCGCAGGCTTGGCACAGGCAACGAGGATGAGCGGTAGCGCCAGCACAAGGGCGGTGGTTGATATGGCTTTCACGGCAGGATCAGGCGGCGCGCTTTTGTACAGTCAGTTCGAGGCCAAGAACGGAAAGAACCGCCACGAGTGTTTCGAGCGTAGGATTGCCGCCTTCCGACAGTGATTTGTAGAGGGCCTGACGCCCAAGCCCCGCTTTGCGTGCAATCTCGCTCATCCCTTGGGAGCGGGCAATATTGCCAAGTGCAGCAGCGATTTGCCGCGGGTCGTTTCCTTCCATTGCCGCCTCAAGGTAGAGGAGAATATCCTCTTCTGTTGCAAGGTAGTTGGCCGGATCAAATGGGCGAAGCTCCATCGGCGTACTCGATCTCTTCCTTCAGCCGCTTAGCATGGGCAATGTCGGCGTCCTGTGTGCGCTTGTCGCCTCCGCAAAGGAGAATGACAAGCTCTTTGCCCCGCTGGAAGAAATACACCCGGTAGCCCGGCCCATAGTCGACGCGAAGTTCGAACACCCCGTCCTTGACGGACTTGTAATCCCCGAAGTTCCCATCAGCCAGACGTTGAAGGCGAACCACGATTCTTGCCCGCGCTCGCCGGTCCCGCAAGGAGCCGAGCCAATCCGAGAAAGCGGGTGTTTCCGCCAACTGGAAGACTTGTCCTTTATGGGGGACATTTTCGGTGTTGTCAATGTTATCGCTCATCGCATGTGCCCAACCGTGTAACCACGCAACGGACACCGCTACCTGAAAATCTTCGCAAGGTTACCGCCGTCAGGCGGTAAGACCGCAAATTACACGACGTGGCTACTTCCCCCACTTCTTCTGGCTCTTCCCGTATCGCGTCTTTCTCGTCCCCGGTTTGCCCTCGTTGCTGCGGCCGACGATCGGGGCCTTGCGCTCGCCTTCGGGCAGGCCAAGCTCCGTCGCTTCCAGCCGCCGGATTTCGTCGCGCAGGCGGCCGGCTTCTTCGAACTCAAGGTCGGCTGCGGCGGCGCGCATGCGCTTTTCGAGATCCTCGATATAGCCGCGCAGGTTGTGGCCGACGAGGTTGTTGATCCCGTCATCCGCGATATCCACCAGCACGCCATCGCGGCTGGCGGTGTCGGCGACGATATCGTGGATGCCGCGCTTGATGGATTGCGGGGTGATGCCGTGCAGGGCGTTATAGGCCTCCTGCTTTTCGCGGCGGCGGTCGGTTTCGGCAATGGCGCGTTCCATGCTGCCGGTCATCCGGTCGGCATAGAGGATCACCCGCCCGTCGACGTTGCGCGCGGCGCGGCCGATGGTCTGGATCAGCGACGTTTCGCTGCGCAGGAAGCCTTCCTTGTCGGCATCGAGAATGCACACCAGCCCGCATTCGGGAATGTCCAGCCCTTCGCGCAGCAGGTTGATACCGACCAGCACATCGTAGACGCCCAGCCGCAGATCGCGGATCAGTTCGATGCGCTCCAGCGTTTCCACGTCGGAGTGCATGTAGCGCACGCGCAGGCCCGCTTCGTGCATGAACTCGGTCAGGTCTTCGGCCATGCGCTTGGTCAGCGTGGTTACCAGCGTGCGGTAGCCCAGCGCGGCGGTGGCCTTGCACTCGTTTATGCAGTCCTGCACCTGGTCCTCGACCGGACGGATGAACACCGGCGGGTCGATCAGCCCGGTGGGGCGAATCACCTGTTCGGCAAACACGCCGCCTGCCTGCTCCATCTCCCAGGCGGCGGGCGTTGCCGAAACGGCAATGGTCTGCGGGCGCATCGCGTCCCATTCGTTGAAACGCAAGGGACGGTTGTCGATGCAACTGGGCAGGCGAAAGCCGTATTCGGCCAGCGTCAGCTTGCGGCGGTGGTCGCCGCGCGCCATCGCGCCGATCTGCGGCACGGTCTGGTGGCTTTCATCAAGGAACAGCAGGCAGTTGTCGGGCAGGTATTCGAACAGCGTCGGCGGCGGTTCGCCCGGCAGGCGGCCGGTCAGGAAGCGGCTGTAGTTCTCGATCCCCGCGCACGATCCGGTGGCGGCGATCATTTCCAGATCAAAGTTGGTGCGCTGTTCCAGCCGTTGCGCTTCGAGCAGCTTGCCCTCGGCGACCAGTTCCTTGAGCCGTTCGGCCAGTTCGAAGCGGATCGCGTCGGCGGCCTGCTTCATCGTCGGGCCGGGGGTGACATAGTGCGAATTGGCATAGACCCGCACGTTTTCCAGCCTGGTGCCGGTCTTGCCGGTCAGCGGATCAAACTCGGCGATCTGTTCGATCTCGTCGCCAAAGAAGCTGATCCGCCAGGCGGTGTCATCATGGTGCGAGGGAAAGATTTCCAGATTGTCGCCCCGCACGCGGAAGTTGCCGCGGGCAAAGGCGGTATCGTTGCGCTTGTACTGCAACGCCACCAGCTTGCGGATGATCTCGCCGCTGTCCACCGTATCGCCGGTTTTCAGGTCGAAGATCATCGCCGAATAGGTTTCCACCGACCCGATGCCGTAGATGCACGAAACCGAGGCGACGATGATCACGTCATCGCGTTCCAGCAGCGACCGCGTGGCCGAATGGCGCATCCGGTCGATCGCCTCGTTGGTCGAGCTTTCCTTTTCGATGTAGGTATCGGACCGCGGCACATAGGCTTCGGGCTGGTAGTAATCGTAATAGGAAACGAAATATTCCACCGCGTTTTCAGGGAAGAAGCTTTTCATTTCGCCATAGAGCTGCGCGGCGAGGATCTTGTTGGGCGCAAGGATCAGCGCGGGTCGTTGCAGTTCCTCGATCACCTTGGCCATGGTGAAGGTCTTGCCCGATCCGGTGACGCCCAGCAGCACCTGGGTCTGGTCCCCCTCGCGCGCGGCGGCGACGAGATCGGCGATGGCGGTGGGCTGGTCGCCTGCCGGAACATAGTCCGACACCACGCGGAAGGGCCGGCCCCCCTCGATCTTGTCGGGCCGCGCCGGGCGGTGCGGCACGAAGCTGCCGGAGGTGTCGGGTTCTTCGAGTCCCCTGCGGATAACGATTTCGGCCATGGCGCCGATATGGAGAACAAACCACGTCCGTGCAACCGATTGGCGTTATTATACAACACATACCCAGAAAAGTTCAGGAAAGTTTATGGAGCCTTGTAATTCAACTTCTAGTTGCGCGCTTAAATCCTTCGAGGCAGGATTGCGCGTGCTCAGAGAAAATTCTCAAAGCGCGGAAGGCAGAAACCTCAAAGAATTGATCTCCTCTCTCGAAGAATACATCTATGGTCACATTTACATCAGGGGCCGTTGTGAGATCGGCAGCGTCGGGACCGACTTCAAGGACTATCAACTCGTCATTCACAAAGTCCCACGTGTTCATACATCGAGTAACGTCAAAAGCGATGGCGATTTTTGCAGAAACCATCATTGCATGAGCTCCAACAATGATGCCGATGGAGTGTTTGTCATTCGCCATTTGGGCGATTTCTCTGACAATATTCTGTCTAGAGGGAGGACCTGGGGGTCCCGTGTATGGCTTTTGTCTTCGGAGTTCGCTGATAAGATTTTCAGGGAGTCTAGTACTGGGCTTACTTTGTCGGGACTTGAGTATTCCTTCAAATCCAGTGACTGTCTCAGCCCAAGGGTAGTTCTTGTCGAAAGCGATGCAATTGCTTGCCTTGGCAGCAACATTAAGCATTCGGTCAAAGGAATGCTTAATGTCAAGCAAGGCTCCTCGCAACAGATGCGGAATCTCGGGAGGAGTGTTGCCGACACGTTTGATTTTCCAAGCTTTGTTGCCAGTCTGCGGATCAACCTCAACCACATAGGCAAAGGTGTCTTTGCCTACACCAGCCTTGAATGCGGCTTGAGCTTCAAGGACACTTGCGTTCGCCCAGTTGATCTCCTCCTGCACGCGCTGGAAAGTCATTGTGGGTCTTGACCATGCTTCTGCGAGATAACTAGCGCCCTAAGAGCCTTTTCGGCCTCGGTGGGGTTTAGGTCGCCAGCGGCGATCATGCGCTCCACTTCGGCGCGAAACCTCGCGCTTTGATCTTCTTGGTTTTCCGTCTGCTTTTTCTTTGGCATCACCGCACACCAATCGTTTCATAGGTTAGCCGCTTGCCGGTGATACCCCGGAGCAAGACATCGGCGCGGTCGGTATCGTTATAGCCAAGCGCCACCCGGTTGATCTGCCCCCTTCTGAGTGGTCCAAAATTGATGATATTTTGGATTACGAAGGAGACATGGAATGCCGAGCAAGAAGCATCGCCCGGAAGAGATTATCGGCAAGCTGCGTGAAGCGGAGGTTGTGC
>JBHSCB010000015.1:0-90805 GCA_042650965.1 Novosphingobium lubricantis
CGTCGTAATTGTCGCTCGACGGTTGCTCCCCGCAACAGCAAATGGTAGCCAGAATTCACCAACCGGCGCGGCCACCTATCGGCCATCATAATTGACGCCGACCGGACTCCGTAATCGTCGCGCTACAGAAAGGTCGATGCCTGAGCCAATGACCCCGCTGATCCCCAACTCAAAGACGCTCGGTGAGGTCTACGATCTCTACACTGCTGACCCACGGCACACATGGTGCGAGCGGACGCGGATCGCATATCGGACGACGCGCAAATGGGTGATGGAGTTTTTCGGCGAGGACATCGGGATCAACGAAATCACCCGCGAGCAAGCGCGCGGGTTCGTGCAGATGCTCACGCGGGTGCCGCGCCATGCCGATCGGAAGTTTCCCGGTCTGACGATCGTTCAGGCCGTTGAGGCGGCGAAGAAGCGCCCCGATGCTGGCGCGATCAGCATCGCGAATGTGAATGCATATCTGAACAAGTTCTCAGGTGTCCTCAACTGGGCGGTTGAGGAGGGATACCTCGACAAGAGCCCAGCGAAGGGCCTTCGACTGCCTGATCCCGTAAAGAAGCATGACAAGCGGCGTCCCTTCTCAATCGAACAGCTTCGACGCATCTTCCATTTCCATATAATAGGCTGACATAACCTTCTTCGCCTCATCCCGCGTCCGCTTCGGTCGGGAGCGGACAGCGATCCCCTTCCGCAGACCTTCAATGTGCAGATTGAACTCCTCAGACACCGTGCTCCAATCGAAGGCCGCGACTTCCGCTCGAACTTGCTCTGGATTCGCGCCGAACGCCGATCCGACCTCACCTGTCCCTGCATTGACGATCAGGCTGGTAAGGTTCGGAAGCTTCTGCTCAGTTAGGAACAAGCGGACGACATCAAGCCTACGCCCCAAAGAAACGGGGATCGCCATCTGAATGGCGTGGTTGCTCGGGAAGCGAGCCTTGGCCTCTTCGAGCAGGGCACCATAGGTGAGTTTTCTCGCGGGTTCCTGCCGCGCACAGTCAACAAGGACCGGGTAGAGTGCTGAGGCGACAGCGAGGTCGGTTTCAGTGATATTCAACGCATTATCCCTTGGTTCGACAGGCCATCAGCTACCCAACCGCTGCGGGTCGTTTGCAAAGGGCGGCATTCCGTAATCGGCGCGGAACGCAGCGATCAGTTGGGCCTCATGCGCCAACGGGTCGAGACCCGGCGTCGGTTTCCACGCTACGAGCAAGCTGCTCGATTCCTGCAATTGCCAGATCAGCCGCCCACCCCAATGACCGATCTTCTGTCCTGCTCCGAACTTGGCAAACTCCCGAAGGCGTCGGCGAATGCTGTTTGCCTTCCCGATGTAGACAACTTCGGCATCTGGCACCCAATTGGCCTTGAGGTCGTCCAGTCTGACCGCGGGGTCTCGATCCTTGAACCAACCTCCGCAACTGCGATCGAGAAATTGCGGGGCCGAGTTGTCCGCACGGACAACGGCATAGACACCGCCGACATCGGGGCAAGGATCAGCGTTCCGCAATTGGTGGAATGTCACCCAGCCTACAAAGCCATCTGTCGTGAGTTGCGGTCGAGTGAACTTGGTCGCCATTTCTCAATTCGGCATGATAGGACGCAAGGAGTCAATCACTTGTAGGATTCGCTATGCGGCGACCCGGATCAGTCACAGCGCTGGAAGACCTTGGACGGGTGCGGCTGTCCGAGAACTTCTTCATGCGGGACATGCTCTATTCGGAGATCGCGAACCACTACGGTATCCCGAACATTCCTGACGACCCCGACCTTGCGATCGCTGCTGGCACGCGGCTTTGCGAGGAATTGCTTGAACCGATCTGGGCCAAGCTGGGCCGCATCTCGATCCGCTCGGCCTTCCGCTCCTGTGCTGTGAATGAGGCTGGCGTGGCCAAGCACAATTGCGCGCGCAATGAGGCGAACTACGCTGCTCACATCTGGGACCGGCGCGACGCCGATGGCTTCATGGGCGCAACGGCCTGCATCGTCGTGCATGGCTTCATCCCATACTTCGAACGCACCGGACACTGGCAGGCGTTGGCGTGGTGGGTGCATGACAACTTGCCCAGCAACGCTGGCCTGACCTTCTTCCCCAAGCTCGGGGCGTTCAACATCTCATGGCACGAGCTGCCCGTCCGCAGCATCTACAGCTACGCGTTTCCCAAAGGCTGGCTCACCAAGCCGGGGATGGACAATTATGAGGGATCGCATGCCGATGAATACCGGGCATGGATCGAGGAAGCAGGAGTTGGGCAGTGAACATCGACAAGATCATCGCGGGCCTGCCCGGTATGTCGCAGCAGGAGCGTGAGCGCGTCCGCGCCAACGCCGAGAAGCTCCTCGATTCCGGTAATGGGGAGCAGAAGGCAGCAGCGACCAAGGTCATCGCGGCATTGGGTGAGGTCGAGGAAGCCGAGCACAAAGCTTTGGTTGATCGCCTCAATGGCATGGAAGTGTCGGCCCGCGTCGTTGAAGCCTTCCGAGTCAACCCCATGACTGAAACCGAGGCCAAGATCATTCAGGTCTTGCTCGATCACCCCGGCTCGACTTCGACCGAATTATCGCAGGCATTGGGATGGGGCGCTCAGGCGTGGCATATGCATTTCGGCACGATGTGCTTCAACCGGGCGATCTACCTCTGGCCCGCGCCGAAGTCGGAAGTTCGAGCAGATGTCCGTTGCAGGCCGCTGCACCGTGGGGTTCGATACCGGTGATGCCGCCATAGGCTGGGGACCGTTGGCGGCGCGATCCCGTGGCCGGGGCGGCCACGGGATGCACGGGTCAGGGCTGCGGCGCCTTTGCGCCGCCGTTGAATCAACCGCTCTCGCGCAGCGCAAGCAATTTAATAGGTCCTGAACCTAGCCTTCATCAAGCTGCGCTGTGCGGAGGTGCTGCATCGACGCCCCACTCGCGCAGCAAGGCTTCGCCGCCTTGGCCGGCCGGGCATGGTGGCGCGCCGATGCGTCCGGGCGTGCGCGAAAAGCGGGGTGCGGGGCTGGCCTGCAACACGCCGCGCTGTTCCTTGTAGATGCCCCTTGCCGCCATGTGTGGATGGCCGGGGGCTTCGGCCAGATCCAGCACCGGAGCGAAGCAGGCGTCGGTCCCTTCCAGCACCATGCACCATTCATCGCGGGTACGCCGGGCAAAGGCCCTGGCGATCAGCGCGCGTCCGGCCTCCCACGTCGCCGGATCGTGCCGCGCCGCAAAGAGCGCAGGATCAAGATCGAGCAAGGCAAGCAGCCGGGCGAAGAAGGCATCTTCCAGCGGCCCCACGGAAACGAACTTTCCATCGGCGCAGGCATAGCAGCCATAGTAGGGCGCCCGCCCGCCCAGCAGGCTCGACGTGCGGTCCATGACGGTCATGCCCATGGCGGTGATTCCCTGAAAAAAACTCATCAGCGAAGCCGTGCCATCGACGATGGCGGCATCTATGACCTGGCCCTGCCCGGACGCTGCACGTTCGAACAATGCCGCCACGATACCGAAGGCAAGGTATAACGCGCCGCCGCCGAAATCGCCCACCAGGTTCAGCGGGGGCACCGGCGCGCTGGCCGTGCCGATCGCGGCGAGCGCACCGGTCAGGGCGATATAGTTGATATCGTGCCCGGCTGCCTGGGCGAGCGGACCGTCCTGCCCCCAGCCGGTCATGCGGCCATAGACAAGGCGGGGATTGCGTTGCAGCGCGACCTGCGGCCCCAGCCCCAGCTTTTCCATCACGCCTGGGCGAAAGCCTTCGATCAGCACATCGGCCCGGTCCATGGCGGCAAGGCAAAGCGCAACGTCATCCGCCCGTTTGAGATCGAGCGCGAGCGAGCGCCGCCCGCGCCAGACGACATCGGCAGGGTGCGGGCTGTGGCCCGGCCGGTCGATCCTGAGCACGTCGGCACCCATGTCGGCCAGCAGCATCGTGCAGAACGGCGCCGGTCCAAGCCCGGCAAACTCGACCACCCGGACGCCGTGCAGCGGCCCGTGGCGATGGCTGTGCGTATCCGGCATCCTAGAGCGTCCGTGCGATCAGGAGATTCATGATTTCGGTCGTGCCGCCATAGATGCGGGTAACGCGCGCATCCTTGTAGGCCTGAGCGATGGGGTATTCGGCCATGTAGCCGTAACCGCCGAACAGTTGCAGGCATCGATCGACGATACGCCCCTGCATTTCAGACACTGCCGCCTTGGCCATTGAGGCAGTGGCGCTGTCGAGCTTTCCTTCGAGCAGCAGGGCGGTGCAGCGGTCGACAAAGGCCCGCGCCATCGTGGCCTGGGTCTTGCATTCGGCCAGAACGAACTGCGTGTTCTGGAACGCGATGATCGGCTGGCCGAACGCCTTGCGCTGCTTTGCATAGTCGATCGTCAGCCGCAGGGCGTATTCGATCCCGGCCAGCGCCTGGATGGCGATCACCAGCCGTTCCTGCGGCAGCTTTTCCATGAGCATGGCAAAGCCATCGCCTTCTTCACCGATGCGGTTGGCGGCTGGCACGCGCATGTCGTTGAAGAACAGTTCCGAGGTATCGGCACATTCGCGGCCGATCTTTTCAAGGTTGGTGCCGCGCTCGAAGCCCGGCGTATGGCGTGTCTCGACGCCGAAAAGCGACAGACTGCGTGCGCCCGGAATGCTCCCCGTGCGCGCAACGACAAGGACAAGGTCGGCATGCTGGCCATTGGTGATGAACGTCTTGCTGCCGTTGATGACATAGGAATCGCCATCGCGTACCGCGGTTGTACGGATCGCCTGGAGATCCGAACCGGTACCCGGTTCGGTCATGGCAATCGCCAGCACCATTTCGGCGCTGCAGACACCGGGCAGCCAACGGCGCTTCTGGGCGTCGGTACCGTATGCCGCGATGTATGGGGCCACGACAGCGTTGTGCAACGTGATGTCCCAGCCTTCGATGCCTGCACGGCCGAGTTGTTCGGCCAGCACGACTTCATGGCGAAAGTCGCCCCCCGCTCCGCCGAACTCTACTGGCAGAGACAGCCCGGCAAGCCCTGCCGCCCCGGCCTGCGCCCACAGCGCCCGGTCAACCATTCCCTTGGCGCGAAACGATACCATGCGCTCTGGTGGCAGATGGTCGGCGATGAACCGCTCAACCGAATCGGCGAACATCGCCAGTTCCTCGTCAGCCATGAAATCCGGTAGGGGCAGGCCAAGGACGCTTTCCATTCACGCTCTCCAAAAGTATAACAAAGGCAGAAAAATTGACGAACGAATCAGTGATTTCAGCCCATTAATAGGCGTTCTATAGCTCTTCAGGACATGCCATGCGAATCCATAATTATAACGGTTATATTTTATGAGTGCAGACAGCGACAGCCCCTCGGCAACAGCCGAAGGCACCACGGACCAGTCCGTGATTGCCGCTTTCAGTGGAATGCAGCGTGCCAGCCCGGCCATGCTCGCCCGGCGACGGCGCATCCTCCACGAAGCGCGACGGATGATGGCGGAAGGCGGCGCACAGGCCATGGGCATGCGCGATCTGGCAGAGCAATCGGGTGTATCGCTGCGCACTCTTTACAATGCGTTCGGCAGCAAGGAGGCCCTTATCGCCGCAGCCGTCCGCCAGTACTATGACAAGTTCCTGCATGCCCTGGCCGACGGGCGCGATCCGTACAGTCTTGACTGGGTGCTGGGCGGCATCGTTGCCACCAACCTGCGCAACCAGCAGATCCGGGATTACCTTGCGGCACTTGTCAGCCTCTACTTTTCGAGTTCAGGCGACCCCGCCATCCGTGTCGAGCTGCGGCGAACCGCAGCGGGCTTCATGATGCCGTGGCTGGAAGTGACGCAAGCGCGCAGGGAAATCCGCGCCGGTGCCGATATCGTTCGGGCTGCCGGGCATGTGGCCACCCTGCAATATGCAATCAACCAGGAATGGCTGGCTGGCTCCATTGCCGACGACGCGCTTGTCCCGGCGGTGCTGGAGGCGGTGCTGACCTACCTGGCCGGTCTCGTGCGCGGTGCGGCTTTGCGTGCCGTGGAACTGGAACTGGCCGACCTGTCGCAAGGCGGGCAGCGGCTGGCCCGGCTGATTGCGGCGGAGCGCCAACGCATCGCGGCAATTATCGCCGCGCCTGACGACCGCTGGCCGATGGACGCAGCGCAACCGTGACCTTGCCTTGGGGGTGTGCTCACAGCAGCGTGAACCCGCCATCGATATTGACCGAAACCCCGGTGAGAAACGGCGCCTCGTCGCTTGCCAGGAAAACGGCGAGGTTGGCCACCTCGACGGGATCGGCGATGCGCCCGGCGGGCGTGGCGCTTTCGAGGCCGGCGATGAAGGCTGGCGGCAGATCGGCAACCATGGGCGTGCGGACGACACCAGGGCAGATCGTGTTGACGCGAATCCCATCGCGCGCCACCTCAACCGCCGCCACCTTGGTCAATTGCATCACGCCTGCCTTGGCGGCGCAATAGGCCGGCATATCCGGCATGACCACCGAACCGGCAATCGACGCCGTGTTGATGATCGCGCCGCCGGTGCCCCGCATCAGCGGGATCGCATGCTTGATGCCCAGGAATACCCCGCGCAGATTGACAGCCAGAACGCGGTCGAACTCGTTTTCCGGGTAGTGTTCAATGCTCGCTTGCGCACCATCCAGCCCCGCATTGTTGCACAGGATATGCAGCCCACCGAACGTGCTCACCGCGTGGGCAAGCAACGCGGCCACGTCGTCCGACCGGGCAACATCGGTACGAAGCGCCGATACGGCCGGCCCCAATTCGGCAGCAACATCCTGCGTCAGCGGATTGACATCGCCGATGACAACGCTGGCGCCCTCCCGTAGAAACGCTTCCACGATTGCTCGTCCGATGCCGGACGCACCGCCGGTGACAGCCGCCACCTTGCCTGCCAACCTGCCTGCCATGCGCCTCTCTCCCTTTATCGGTAAATCTGCGTCCGCCAGCGACTAGAGAAAGCCCCAGCCCTTGTCTCCGCGCGCGCAGGCTTCGAAAGCATCGGGTTCAAGCGGCTGAAGTATCCCGGTTGTCACCTCGCCGTTGCAGGTGATGCGACAGTGGTGCTCATCCAGTCCGCGCAGCTTCGCGCGGGTTTCCGGGAGCGACAGATCGAAGATGTCGCCCTCCACCCGTTCGCCGACAGCATCGCCCTGCCAGATCGTCCTGTCAGGCGATCCGCCGTAAAGGCCGCAGGTCATATACGCCGTCTGGTGCCCGATGCGTTCGAAATGAACGCTTTTGACCTCGCCAGTATCGAGCGTGAAATCAATGATGCCTTCCACGAATATCCGCGTCGCATCCTCGAAGCGCAGGCGGCGTTCCACCTTGCGTACCTTGCCGTAGCGCCGCCGTTCGTCGCCCAGACGATAAAGTACAACCGGCCCCCAGATCGCAAGATCAGACAGCGCGAACCACACGCCGCCTATCCAGCCGGCCTTGGGCGCACGGCCATCAGGCTGGTAACGCGGACCGCCCACGCCGCGCCCGATGCCCCAATGACGGTCGCGCGTGCCGCGCCCTTCGGCTGCGTCGAGTGCTATGCGGCGACCTTCTATCTCGACCCAGCCTGCCACAGTGCCGAAGCTTTCGAAGCCGGCCGTGACATGGCGCTGCCCGCCCGCCGGAGTGCCGGATTCCAGCGAACCGTAGGCAGCGCGGTACATCTGGCGATGGGTATCGCGCCACTGCAGATCGAAGCGGATGCCGAACGCGTTGTCAGCAAGTACATGCCGCCACTCGCGCATGCCGGCAACGATGGTCGGCTGTATCGGCCCGACGTGAATGTTGCCCCGGTTCGCACCAATGCTGCGAAAGGCCCGCACCGATCTTTGCACCCCGCGATAGGTCACGATGGCATAGGCTTCGGCGGTGTCCAGATTGGGATAGAAGCTCCCGCCAGTCGCAACCAGCAGATCGCCCTGCTGGTCGTGAAAAACGTTCCAGTGGCGTTCGAAGAACCGGGGATCGGTGGTGCCGGCAATGCGTATCGGATCGGGCGTCTGGTGGATCAGGTGATCGTCGATCGGCGACAGCGGAAACTGTTCGCCGAAATGATCGTCCGCTTCGAACGCCCAGTCGCCGTTCATTTGCGCAGGCGCAAAGGAATGCGCGCCGGGCCGCGGGTCACCAGCGAATTGATCCACGGCAGGCTTTCGACCGGCTGCGCCAGCTCGATCGAAGCATACCTCTGGATAATCTCCTGCAGCACGATCTGGCCTTCGATCCGCGCCAACGGCGTACCGAGGCAGAAGTGCGGCCCCTTGCCGAACGCCATGTGCGGGTTGGGGTCGCGGGTGACATCGAGGCGGTCGGGTTCGTCAAAAACCTCTTCATCCCGATTGGCCGAAAGCAGCATGAAAAATGTGCGCTCGCCGACTGAAAGCTGCTTGCCGCCGAGTTCAGTGTCTTCCTTGACGATCCGCCCGATGGACAGGATCGGACTGTCGTACCGCAGGAACTCTTCGACAGCGACCGGCATCGCGCCGGGATTGGCACGCAGGTAGGCATAGGCATCCGGGTTATGCGCCAGCGCCAGCAGTGAATTGTTGATGAGGTTGGCGGTCGTTTCATGCCCGCCATTGAGCACCATCATCAGGCATCCAACCAGTTCGTCATCGTTCAGCCCGCGCCCATCAACCTGCGAGACGATCAGTTGCGAGAGCATGTCGTCCTGAGGCGCCACCCGCCGCTTGGCGATGAGATCCTTGAACAGAGTGGCCATCGCCACGGCGCCACGGCGCGCGCGTTCATACTTGTCGGGCACGCCCCGCGCGCTGCCGATGAACAACATCATGTCATCGGACCAGCTCTTGACCTCCAGCAGACGATCCCGGTCCACGCCCATGAGCTGCATCACGACCATGCCCGGCAGCAGAATCGAGAAGTGCGGAAGCATGTCGAGAACATCGTCATCGGGCAGTTTGTCGAGCAGCATCGCGGTAAGGTCGGACACGGTGCCGCGCAGGGCTTCGAACGCGGGCAGGTTCAGTACGCCTGCCATATGGCGGCGCAGGCGGGTATGATCCGGGGGATCGCGGAACACCATCCAGCTTGTCAGATAGCGCAGAATGTCTTCCGCCGCCGTCTGCGCGCCAGCCGGCAGATGCTTGCGCACGTTGGTCAGGCGTTCTGCAGAGAATGTGTCGCTGCTCGTCAGCCCGTCGAGGATGTCGTCATAGCCGGTGACGATCCAACCCGACATCGGCTCGCTCCAGTGCACCGGGTCTTCGGCGCGCAGCCGCGCGAAGACCGGATGGGGATTGCGGATGGTGTCAGGGTCCGAAGGGTCAAACGTCAGTTCATCGACAGCCATAAGGGTTGCTTTCAGTTGGGCCTGGACTGCAAGGGCGTGTTGCGGCGTAGGAAACGCGGCACCTCAATCCGCGCGCAGCCGCGAAAAGACGAACTCAAGCAGTTCAGTCAGGATTGCATCACGCTCACGCCCCTTGAAAACATACCCTTTCAAGGCCCGCATGTGCGACAGGAACAGGATTTCATTGGCCATGAGGCGGTCGTCGACCTCACGAAAATCGCCGATGATCATGCCTGCGCGGATAAGATCG
The DNA here is from genome assembly GCA_042650965.1 of Novosphingobium lubricantis. Taxonomy (GTDB): domain Bacteria; phylum Pseudomonadota; class Alphaproteobacteria; order Sphingomonadales; family Sphingomonadaceae; genus Novosphingobium; species Novosphingobium lubricantis. The sequence continues at coordinate 9,523 of JBHSCB010000015.1, forward strand.
CTAAGGTACTCCGCCATACTGTTCTCTTCGGCGCGGTACCGGACTTTCGCTTCCTTGGAAAAGGACTGGAACTCCCGGTAGGCAAGCAGAACGGCATCCGACGCATCCCAATGCCGCTGCCAATAAGTGCGAATTGCCGCCTCCAGCTTGGCTACGGCACCCTGCTCCAGCCCTGCGGCGCCTTTCATGTCCTCCAGCAGATCGCGGTTGATCTCGTCGCAGATCATCTCCAGCAGATCGTTCTTGGTATCGATATGACGGTACAGGCCGCCGACGCTGAGCGAGGCGCGCTCGGCAACCTCATTGACCGAGATTTCGGCGAACCCGCGCTCCTTGACGAGGTCCATAACCACATCAATAAGCATCTTGCGCCGTTCGCGCGCGCGCTCCTGCCGGACGCCGCCGGGCTTGCCCGCACGCGAACCGTCGATCACCTTGAGCTTTGCCGTCATTTCCACTTCCATTTTCGAGCATTCGCTCGCTGAAATTGAAGCTATGCCAAGACACATGCCCCACGTCAACACTGTGTGGCATTTCCTCTGCAATCCCCTTATAATTCTAACGGCACGGATCATGGCGGGCGGGATTCCGGGTTGACGAAAAATGGTCGCCACTGCTAAAAAGAGAGTAATTGCTCGCTGTAGCCATTGCTCGGCGCACGAAGCAATGCCGAGGGGAGACAGGCGTGCCGCCAATCTATCACAATGACCATCTGATTTGTGACGCGATCGCCCATCACGGGCGCTTCTCGGCCAATCGCACCGCGCTGGTGTGCGATACCGTGCGCATGACGTGGGCCGAACTGGATCGCAGCATCAACCGGTGGGCCAATGCCCTGATCGCGCACGGCTGCGAGCCGGGGGATAGGGTGTGCATGATCCTGCCGAATGGCATCGCTTCGTTCGTGCTGTTCTGGGCCGCGGTTCGCGCGTGCGGGGTTATCGTACCGCTCAATCCGATGCTGGACGATGATGCGCTGGTCCGCCTGGCTGTGGCGTCCGGCGGGAAGATGCTGTTCGCGGACGGTTCAACCCGTCCACAGGTCGAACGTGTGCGCGACCGTCTGGGTACAGTCCCGTCACACGGCTTCCACCTTTTCGGTCCGGCGGGGCAGGGCTGGCAGGACGCCCAGCAGTTACTCGATGCTGGCAGCGATGACGCACCGGCTGTGCGCCCCACCCTGTCCGATGCCATGACAATCTTCTACTCGTCCGGCACCACCGGCATCCCCAAGGGGATCGAACACACTCATTTCGCCCGGCTCAATTATTGCTATGGCTTCGGGCCGGGTCTGGGCATCGATCGCCATGCCGTCGCGGTCTGCGTAACGCCGATCTATGCATCGGGCACGATGATCACGATGCTTCCCACCATCTACTACGGCGGAACCGTGGTGATGGTCCCGAAGTTCAGCCCGCAGGCGTTCATTGCAGCGGTCGAACGGGAGCGCGGAACCCACAGCTTCATGGTCCCGGCGATGTACGTATCCTTTCTGCAGCATGTCGACCAAGGTGCTGACCTGAAATCGCTCAAGGTGCTGGTCAGCGCCGGCCAGACAATGCCGCTCATCACCCGCGATGCATTGGCACGGCGCCTTCCCGACGCCGGTATATATGAAGTCTACGGCATGACCGAGGGCTTCTTCACGCTGGCGGTTCCGGCCGACTTCGCTTCCGGCAAGCGCGACACGGTCGGCAAGCCCGGCTTCCTTGAAGACATCCGTATCATCGGGGAAGACGACAGCGAATTGCCGACTGGCGAAACCGGTGAAATCGTGGCCTATGGTGCGGGCATGATGACCGGCTACCACGAGCGGCCGGACCTGACCGAAGACGCCATCTGGGTCGGACACGGCGGGCGGACCTATCTGCGCAGTGGCGATCTGGGCCGCCTCGATGACGATGGTTTCCTCTACGTTTCCGGGCGCAAGAAGGACATGATCAAGTCCGGCGGAATCAACATCTATGCAGCCGACATTGAAGAAGTCCTGCTGGCTCACCCTGCCGCTGGAGAAGTCGCGGTTGTTGGCGTTCCTCACCCCCGCTGGATGGAAACGCCGATCGGTGTCGTTATCCTGAAGCCTGGCACTGTTGCCGACGAGGAAACAATGTGCGCATGGGCCAATGCACGGCTGTCGAAGTACCAGCGGCTCAGCCGTGTCATCATCCGCGCCGATTTTCCGAGGGCAACCTACGGCAAGGTGCAGAAGGATCGCCTGCGCGCGGAGTACGCCCACCTCCTGACCCACTGAACCTGCGATCCGGCGCGACCCGCCACCTGCAAACGAAAGACGCCGCGTGACTGTCAGTCGCGCGGCGTCTTTCATGGAAGCTGGCGCATCGGCCCGACCGGAAAAATGACCGGCCGCGCACTGTCGCAGCCGGTCAGGCACCATGTTTGGTCAGAACTTTGCGAGCAGCTCGAACCCATAGGAGCGCGGTGCGCCCGGAATGGTCGCGTTGGTGCCGCCAATCTGGCCAATGGCAATCCCGCCGATGTAGTATTTTTCCTTTGTCAGGTTGCTGACAAACGCTGCCGCGCTGACCTGTGACCCGAAGATTTCGCTCCATTCCGCCCGCAGGTTCACCAGTTTGTACCCGCCGATGACCGTGTTCGGCAGAACCGTGTCGTTGAGATTGCTATAGAAGAACTTGCTTTGCGCATAGATTTCACCGCGCAATGACACCGTACCTGCCTCACCTATGCCGGTCGATGCCTTGGCAAAGAACGATCCGCTATATTTGGGGGCATCGGCATAAGGCCCGAACACGAAGTTTTGCCCCGCCACGGTCGCCCTGCCGTCGGTGAAGCGCGCATTGGTATAGGTCAGTGCACCGCCGATGCTGAAGTGGCTCGAAAACGCAATGTCGGCATCCAGTTCGGCCCCCGTGACGCGGGCCTTGTTGGCGTTGCCGGCATTGGCGGCGTTGTTGATGTAGACTGAACGCTGCACGTTCCTGATGTACTGGTCGTATACTGCAAGATTGAACTGCGCCTTCACGTTGCCCACGAAGCCGGAAAACTTCGCGCCGACCTCAAAGTCGTAGGTCGTTTCCGGCTTGAACGGATCGGGATCGGGAAACTGCGCCCCCGACGTCCCATTGAACCCGCCGGTCCGCCAGCTTCCGCGATGGTTGAAATAGACCAAAAGTGAATCGCTCACGCGATAGTCGAGGCCAACCAGCCAGCTTGGCTTCGACGTCTTGAGTTGGCCGGGATTGAGAGCGCCGAGCAACTTTGGATCGCCTGCCGTGCTCGGCTCGAAGCGGATTCGGTAGTCCTCCCAGGTATAACGGAGGCCGCCCGACAGATTCAGGCGATCCGTCACCGCGTAGGTAAGCTGGGCATATAGCGCCCGCGATTTGTCTATCGACGTGCTTTCATAAGACCCCAGATATGCCAGCCCGAAATCGGGCAGGATGGTCACGGGAATGTAGGAGAACGTCTGCTCTTCCGAAATGAAGGCACCAACAATGTACTTCAGCGCACCGGTTTCGCCAGAGGCCTGCAGTTCATCGGACCACTGGCGTGTGCCGAAGATGTATCCGTTGCCATCATACGTCCCCCCCCAGATCTGCTGCGTCGGCCCGCCGGTTGCGCCAAAGAACTCGTATGGGCTGCCATCAACATCGAGCAGGTCCGAAGACACTACCTTGTTGTACCCGAAGATATTCTTGAGGGTCAGGGCATCCGTCGCCTCGAACGTGGTTGTATTGGAAACAAACGTCTGGTTCGCACGGTGCGCCTGGCTGCGGTTGATCGATACATCGTAGAAGCCACCGGCAAGCCCCGCGGCGCGCTTTGCCATGTAGTCCGCAATGCCGTTGTAGAGAGCATTGACGCGCGGATCGGTCGAGCTGCCGTTGCCTGGCCCAAGCGCATCGGCGCCATGAAAATCAAGCATCGACGTGACGAGCGGCTTGGTCATGCCATCGAGCGGATCGACGTAGGTGGAGGGGTTGTTGACCCCGTTGACCGTCTGCACATCCAGCCCGGTATTGGTGCCACCATAACTGCCGCGCTGAAACACGGTAAGGTTGCTGAACGCCGAACCTTCCGGCGCGATCAACAGGCTGGCGCGCCCCACCTGCGCATCGATATCGCCAAGGCGCGAACCGTCGATAAGGTTGCGCTGATACCCGTCGCGGGTCTGTGACCGCCCCGCAAGCCGCAAGGAAACGCCGCTCATCAAAGGGATGTTGACCGCGCCTTCCAGCTCTACGTTGCTGAAGTTGCCATAGCCGCCCTTGAGATAGCCACCAAAGTCGGCCGTCGGGCGCGCCGAGGCGTAAAGCACGGCGCCGCCGGTAGCGTTGCGCCCGAACAGCGTGCCCTGCGGCCCCTTGAGCACCTGAACACTCTGTAGGTCGAAAAGCGCGGTGCCGGCTGTGCCGCCGGCCGGCACGTCGTTGAGGTAGGCCGTGACAGCCGGGGCGGAAAACGAGAAGGCATCGATCGACTGGCCACGGATGGCGAAGTTGATCTGGTTGGCGGTCAGCGCCGAGCGCACCGTAAGGCCGGGCGTAGCGAATTGCAGATCGGTTTCGGTAACGATCCGCCGTTCGGCCAAGGCGTCAGCCCCGAAGGCGGCAACCGCCACGGGGACGTCTTGCAACCGCTCTGAATCGCGGCGGGCCGTCACCACGATGGCATTGCTGATGTCACCCGCCGTTGCGGCCCGCTGCGCAGCCGCTTCGGCCTCTTGCGCCTTGGCAGTGCCGGACGCAACCGCAAGGCTAAGCAGCGAAACTCCGACAGGAAGCGCCAGCTTCGCCAACGGCCGCGTGTTTATCAAGGCAGTTTTCATCACACCTCTCCCCTCTAATTGATTATTTTTGAAATCGCGGGTTATTGATTTTAGTATCTGATTATAAACGATTAATTTTACACAAATGGCGCGGTCTACCGGCTCGTACATACTGCAGGGACACGGGCGTCTCGCCAGTGATGCCCACCCCCCAGACAGCGCGCGCAAGCCGCCTTGCCGTCTGACCGTTTCCTATCCGTTTGCCAGGCCCACAGGATGCGTGACTCCATTTGCGAGTGAATGCTCGCTCTTTTAATGACGGCAAGCAATTCCTGTCAAGGCGATATATTGCCGACATGTTCGGGGAATGGCGGCTTATATGGTGATTTCACTGGAGGACAGCCCGCGCGCACGAATGCTGCGGGATGTCCATGCTACAGATAAGTGAGAGAGTAATCGCCTTATGCCCACCCGCCTGTGGGCGAGCCAATGCCGACTTGCACAGCGTTGGCGGCAACTGTGCTGTCAAGTGGCTCAGGCCGCCCTTCGGCTTACTGCAATGATCGCGCCGCTTCTGTCGCCGCCGACCGCAATGGTCCCGTCGGACAGCACGGCTATGTCGGCAAACGGCAACAACGGTCCGGGCATCAGCCCGGCGATGCCCGGCAGGACATGCGGCGCCATGCCGCCGTCTGTGCCCGCCGGCAGCCCGCTCGCCAGCATTTCGACCATCCCGTCGGCGCGGCGCAGGTGCAGCGTTCCACTTCCGCGATCAAGCACGACAGGCTGGCCATCCAGCACGCCGACACCGTGAGGATCGTCAAGGCCGGAAAGGACCACGCTACGGCCCAGGTGCGAAAGGTGCACCAGTGCGCCTGCTCCTGCTTCGCTCACGAACAGACCACCGTCGTCTGCCACTGCAAGGCCAACAGGGCGGTCCAGACCCGCAAACGCCGTACGCGTCGTGCCGTCGGACGCTATAGCCACAATCCGTCCTGCCCCACTATCACAGACATAGGTCGCGCCATCGGCAGCAACCGCCACGGCCATTGCCCGGTCCAGCCCTTCGGCAAGGATCTGCGCCTCGCCACCGGGGTGATAGCGCGCGCACTGCCCGGCGCTGTTGGTAAAGACCGTCTCGCCGGATGCCGTCACGGCAACGCCTCTGATAAAGCCGGGGAAACCGTGCTGCAGCAGCATCGCCGGACGGTCGACCCGCCCATATGGATCCACTCTGGCAAAGCTCATCCCGTCGGCAACGACAATGGTCCCGTCGTTTCCGGCGCACATCCCGTATGGCCCTGCCATCCCGCCTGCGACGACAACGCGTTGCGCGCCGGACGGCGCAACCTCTACAATCTCGCCGTCTGTGAAGTGCGAAACATACATCGCGCCGCTATCGGCAAAGGCGAAATTGTCGATCCCGTACGCAACCGTTGCATGCAGAATGCAGGTCTGCGCCGCGATGTCGATACGGGTGATCCGGCCCGACCCGGATTCGACCACGAACAACCGCCCCGCCGGATCGAACTTGACTGCGGTCGGTATATCCAAACCGCCGATTACCCGCTCCGGCTGCCCCCCGTCCGGCGACACGCGCCATACTTCGCCCAGCGGAACCAGCGGAAAATACAACATCCCATCCGGTCCCATGCACAAGGCATTAGGCATCATCAGCCCGGAAGCGATCTGTCTCGGTTGCCCGCCCTGTGGGTCCAGTTCCAAGATCCGGCCTTCCGGGTTGAACTCGCTCATGAAAATGCGGTCGGCGTGAACCGTGATGCCGTTGGCGACGGGCACATCTGCCGCAATCACATCGACCGCCCCGTTGGGCCGCAACGCACTTACCCGCGCGCTCATCACTTCCGTGACGAACAGGTTCCCGTGGGAATCAAATGCCACATCGTCCGGTGCAACGATCAGCCCGTCCGCTGCCGACACGACACGGGTTGCGCCCGTTGCAATGTCGACCGCGCTGAGTTGCGAGCCGAACGCCTGAGCCACATACAGATCGCCATCAGGCCCGATCCGCATACCGTTTGCGCCGACGAGGGCCGCGGGCGGCACCAGGGTACGCACGGACCATCCCGCTGCGGTTTCCGGGCTGGATGCGGGCAATCCCAATCTGTCAGCCATAGCGCGCCTTTCGTTCGGTCAGACGTCGAGAACCAGTCGCGGGCTGGATGCACGCGAACAACATACCAATATCTTGTTGTTGAGGGCGCGCTGCTTGGGTCGCAGGAAGGAATCCCGATGGTCGGGTGTGCCTTCCAGCACCTTCGTCAGGCAGGTTCCGCAGGTGCCCTCGTTGCACGAACGCGGAATGTGGAAGCCTGCTTCGTCAAGGACATCCGCGATCGACTTTTCCGGTGGAACGGTAACAGTCAGGCCGGACCTGCGCAGTTCGACCTCGAATGGCGCAGCTTGCACCAGGGCTTCCAGCTCACGCGGGCGAAAGCGTTCGATGTGAAGCAGTTCTTCCGGCCATGACGCACAATGCCGTTCAACCGCCTGAATCAGAGGCTCAGGGCCACAGCAGTAGGCCACGGTGCCGGGCGCCGGATTACCCAGGAAAGCGGGCAGGTCGAGCAACCCGAACTCATCCTGCGGGCAAACGGTGACCTTGTCCGTATACTGCCTCAAGACGTCCAGATAAGCCATGGACGCACGGGTCCGTCCACCATACAGCAGCGCCCACTCCTTGCCCTGCCGTTCAAGCTCACGGATCATCGGCAGAAGCGGGGTTATCCCGATCCCCCCGGCGACGAAACGATAGCGAGCGGCATCGACGAGCGGAAAATTGTTGCGCACATCGACAACGGCAATCGCGCTGCCGACGGCAGCCTGGTCATGAAGGAACGCCGACCCGCCACGGCTTGCAGGCTCGCGCAGCACCGCAAAATCCAGACGCATCCGATCCGCCGGATCACCGCAGAGCGAATACTGGCGGCCAAGCCCGCCCTCAAGCGCGATGTCGACATGCGCCCCCGGCATCCATTCCGGCCATGGCTGGCCATCGTCGCGCTCGATCGTGAAGGCTTTGACGCCCGCAGCCATCACGTCGATGCGGCTTATCCGCGCCATGAACTTGACCGGTTCGGTCATCGCACTGCGTTCCCTGGATTACTGTTATCGCCGATCAGCACGATGTCCCGCTCTACCATCCGAGCATGCAGCGCGGCGACAGCCGGAGAATGCGGGATATCCAGCAGGATCTGATGCAAGGCAAGGTTGTGCTGCGCCGCCGCCTGCAGATTTGGATCATTGATCCCCGCAATCGGCGGCACATTGATCGAAAGCAATCGGGCGGAAAGCGAATCCGGCCCATCATCGGGCAGAAGCTCGGAAAGCACCGCCGCGATATCGGCGTTATCTGCCGCCAGATGTGGACCAATACGGTCCCAACTGCGTTCAAGGCGGCCAATGAGGTGCAGCGCAGCCTTCATCTGCTGCTGCGGGACGCCTTGGGGCAGGGCAGGTAAAACCTGGGCCACAAGGCTTTCGCGCAGGCCGCGCAGAAGAGCCCCGGGATTAGACTGCTGCATTGCGCAACTCCCAGTTTTCAGCAGCAATCCATGCCATGGCCAGCTTCAGGCATGCGGGGACTTTGGCGGCGCGGTCGATATGGCGCAGGTTCAACGTCTTACCGTTGGCGAAAAGGTGTGCCGCCGCCAGTGAAATCGCCGCAAACTTGGCCTCGCTGAAAATGCGATAGAATACAACGGACTGACGCGGAATCGCGAAGCCCGCATGCTGTGCGTGAATCGCCAGAAAATCGTCGAGCGGCAGGAACCGTTGCGGACTCCACATCTGCCGGTAGATCCACGCGACATCTTCAGCAGGGTCACCGACATGCGCCATCTCCCAATCGAGAAGCGCGGTGACACGGTCGCCCTCGTACAGGAAATTGCCGGGCCGCAGATCGCCGTGAACCAGCGACTGCCGCACCGGAACGGGTGCATGGCGGCGCAGCCAGCCGAAAAGCCATGACAGCACAGGATGAGGCTCAAGCCGATGCTTGCGGAAGCTCTGCTCCCAATAGGCGATCTGGAAGGCGACGGGGTCATCCGGCGCGCCGCCCAACCCGGCTGCCCCATGATCAAAGCAGTGTAACTGTGCTGTCGCTACCGCCAGGTCCGCGCTGATCGCGCGCCCGCGATGCGCGTCGGCAGCAAGGAAATCGGTGACACTGGCCTGGCCGACCATGCGCTCCAGCACGATGGCTGGGGCGCCGGTGATCGCACCTTCGGCGTCGAGCAGAAGGGCCGCAGGGGAACGCACCCCTGAACCGTTCAGAGCAGACAATACTGCATACTCGGCCGCTGTATCGGATTCTACATGCTTGCCGGATACCTGGCTAAGAAGAATGCATGGCCTGACGGTGCCGTCCGGCCAGCAGGCATCGAAGGCATAGGCGCGGCGGGCGTTGCCGCCGAAGGCACGCTGCCAGCCGGAGATAGTCACCGCACCGCCACCCTCGGCCAGCCGCCGTGCCAACGCGGCCTGCATCACAGCATCGTCCGGGCTGTGGCCCACGCTCATCGGGTTCCTGCCGAAACCCGCAACACTTCGCCGGAGATGCTGTCCGATTGAGGCTCAAGGAAAAAGGCAATGCCCTCCGCCTCGTCTTCCAGCGTGGCGAACTTGCCCAGTGCGGTGTAGCCCAGATGCCGCTCGACATAAGCGCCACCGAAGTTTTCCGCTACCTTTGGACTGAACACAAGGCCGGGTGCGATCGCGTTGACCCGGATACCACTGCGGCCGAGCAGGATGCTCAGCGTCTGCGTCAGCGCCACAACCGCTGCCTTGGCCGGGTTGTAGGCAGTATCGCCCAGATCCGGGCGATTGGCGAACGCGGCCAGCGACGCAACGTTGCAGATCTTGCCATACCCCTTCTTCACGAAGTGCGGCTCGACATGCTTGCACATGAGAAACGCGCTATCCACGTTCACTTCAAAGGTGCGGCGGAAGTACGCAAGATCGATTTCGGCAAGCGGCCGGTCCATGGACGCAGACTCGATACCAACCATGCCGCCAGCGACATTAGCCAGCCCGGTGATATCGCCGTAGGTATCGAGACAGGCAGCGACGACCGCCTGCACTTCGTCTTCCCGCGACAGGTCAGCCCGGAAGGTAGCGACCTTTCCTGGCAGCCCGGCGCAGGATTCAACAAATGCATCCAGACGGCGCTGGCTGATATCCACGCCGAGCACGTTCGCGCCGGTCCGCAGAAGACGCCGGGCGGTTGCACCGCCGATTCCACCAGCCGCCCCGGTGATGATGTAAGTTCGTGTGTCGGTCATGCGATCCTCAGACGTAAGATACGGGATTGAACTGCGGCGCGCGCTTTTCCTTCAGCGCATCAAGACCTTCCCGCGCCTCAGGACCGGTAAAGCCGAGAATGCCAAACGCCAGCGATGCCTCGAACGCCGGCCAGGCGCTCTTCATCCAGTTGTTCAGCGAAAGCTTGGTCCACCGTACCGCCGCCGGAGGCCCTTTGGCGAGGCGGCTGGCAATCTCAAGCGCGCGCGGGTAGCATTCATCATCAGGAACACAAAAGCTGACCAGGCCGATCCGCTCCGCCTCCACGCCAGAGATAGGCTCGCTTGTCATCAGGTAGTACTTGGCCTTGGCCATGCTGGTCAGCAACGGCCAGATCGCCACCGCGTGATCGTCTGCGGCAACGCCCAGCACGGTGTGGCCATCGACAAGCTTCGCCGATTGCGCCGCAACACTGACATCGGCCAGCAGTGCCACGGCCAGTCCACCGCCCGCTGCCGCGCCGTTGATCGCCGACACGATCGGCTTGCTGCAGTTGAGCATGGAATCGACCATGATCCGGGCATCCTTCCACATCTTGCAGCGGAAATCGTGATCGGCGAGGATATTTTCGATCATTTCGAAATCCCCGCCAGCAGAAAAGGCGCGCCCCTCGCCTGTAATAAGCACACTGTTCACTTCGGGGTCCTGATCAACCAAAGACCAGATATGACCCAGATCGTGATGGAGCTGAAAATCCATCGCGTTCATCTTGCCCCGTGAAATGGTTATCCCAAGGACATGGTCGGCCGGACGATCGATACGCAGGCTTGCATATTGCGGATAGTTCACGCGGCGCCTCCGCCGACCGATCGTTTGCTCACAGCTCTTCTCCCGATTGACCGCCAAGCGCCGTGCACGGCGCCACCCGAAAGCAAGGCATAATGGCGAGCGATTACTCTCTTTATCGGATCATATGTTGCGACCCGCCGCGAAGTCAAGCGCCGTTTTCACCCTTGCTTTCGGGCGTGATAGGGTCAATTTCCGTATGCACGTCGCTATTGACTGTCTGAAAAATGCAGATAGAAAAGCGAGAGTTTGCTCGCTAATGGAGCATCAAAATTGCCCCGCGCGAACGGCAAAGCCTGTGAGAGGGCGTGTGAAAGGGATGGCAAGGCAAATGCAGAACACGACCAAGGCCGTGGACTATGACACGATCATCGTTGGTGCCGGCTTCGGTGGCCTGCGCGCGCTGTACGAGATGCGCAAGCGGGGCAAATCGGTCCGCCTGCTCGATGCCGGCAGCGATGTCGGCGGTACGTGGTACTGGAACCGCTACCCCGGCGCACGCACTGACAGCGAGGCCTGGGCCTATTGCTATTCATTCTCGCAGGAATTGCAGGACGAATGGGACTGGCCGGAACGAATGCCGACGTGGAACCAGGTCCAAGGCTATCTGGCCCACGTGGCGGACAAGTTCGCCATGCGCGAGGACATCAGTTTCAACACCCAGGTTGTCGCATGCACGTATGACGAAGCGTGCAACCAGTGGGAAATCACCACCGCCGACGGGGCCGTGCTGCGCTGCCACTATTTCATCTCGGCAGTCGGTTGGTTCGCGGTAGCCGTAGAGCCGCCGTTCGACATGAGCGGATTCAAGGGGGCGTGGTACATGTCCTCGAAGTGGCCGAAGGAAGAGGTGGATTTCCGCGGCAAGAAGGTCGGTATCGTCGGAAGCGGATCGACGGCAGTCCAGATTCTGCCTGTAGTGGCAAAACTGGCGTCGCAGGTCACGATGTTCCAGCGCACTCCGAACTATGTACTGCCGGGCCGCAATCACCCCCTCGACAGCACCGACATGGATTCGATCCGGTCACGCTATGACGCAATCTGGGAGCAGGTCCGGAAGCAGGCCTTTGCTTTCCCGATGGAAACCTCGACAATCATGTACGATGATGTCGACGACGAGCAGCGCGAAAGACTTTTCGAGTTCGGCTGGGAACAAGGTGGCTTCCGCTACATCTTCGAAACGTTCGGCGACATTCTGACTGACAGGCGGACCAATGCCGCCGCCGCTGACTTTGTCAGGCGGAAAATACGTTCAATCGTCAAGGATCCCGCGACAGCAGACCTTCTGACGCCGCGATACCCGATCGCCCTGAAGCGTCCGCCGCTGGGCAACTTCTATTACGAGAGCTTCAACCGGGACAACGTCAAGCTGGTTGATGTCAGCACCCATCCGCTGATCGGCGCGACCGGGCAGGGCCTGCGAACGGCTGTTGCGGAATACGATTTCGACATCATCATTTTCGCAATCGGCTTCGACGCCGTTACCGGGCCGCTCACCAAACTGCCGGTACGCGGCCGAGGCGGGCAACTCATCAGCGAAAAGTGGGCGGCCGGGCCGCGTACGCATCTTGGGATCGTGATGGACGGATTCCCCAACATGTTCATCATCACCGGGCCGCAATCACCGTTTTCCAACGTCCCGCCGGTGATCGACGTGGCGGTGGACTGGATCGGGCAGGCCATCGCCAGGGCCGACGCCACGCAAGCGGATGTTATCGAAGCAAAGGCCGACGCCGTCGATCGCTGGGTACAACTGATGCAGGACTTGCTCGATCAAACCTTGCTGGGCGAGGCCGTGGAACTGAAGTCCTGGTTCATGGGCGCAAACATTCCCGGCAAGGCCCACGCCCCACTGCACTACTTCGGCGGCGCTTCGGGCTATTTCGACGAGATCGCAAAGTCGCTGGACACCGGCTTTGCCAATGATCTGGTGTTTTCGAACGCCGCGCTGGTGCCCGCAGAGTGACGGCATAGCCCCATCGACAAGACGTTGGCGGCGCGATCCCGTGGCCGGGGCGGCCACGGGATGCACGGGTCAGGGCTGCGGCGCCTTTGCGCCTGCCTTTACCATTCGAGTTCGAGCGCGGGGACGAACTGGATGTTGCCGACGAAGTAGCCCGGTTCGAAGCCCTGCTTGTAGCGGAACGTCGGGATCTGCGTCAGGAAGCGTTCCAGCGCGGTCTGCAGTTCAAGCCGCGCCAGATGCTGGCCAAGGCACTTGTGGATGCCGTTGCCAAGCGCGATGTGCGGTGTCTTGCGATCGAACCGCACGGTCTGCGGGTCTTCGTAGTAGGTGGGATCCTGTCCCGCAACCGGCGTGGCGTTAGCCACGAAATCGCCCGGCATGATCTTCTGGCCGTGGATTTCGAGTTCCTTCGTGGCGATACGGAACGTGGTGACCGGCGCGAATATCCGCAGCATTTCCTCGATCGCGCCGACATGCAGCTTGGGATTGGCGCGCAGTTCATCCTGACGGTCCGGGTTGCGGGCCAGCCAGTTGAAGATGTTGCCAAGCATCGTCGTTACCGTGTCCAGCCCGCCGGTGAACAGGTTGAAGCAGTGGCCGAACACTTCATCGTCGTTCCATTTGCGGCCCTGGAACTCGTAGCTCATGATGTGGGTGATGTAATCGTCCTGCGGGTTGCGCCGCCGCTCCAGGATTTCGTGCATCAGGTAGTTCTTGACCGCGCGCACGCCTGCGCCGCGCTCGTCCAGCGTCTTGGTGTGCAGGATCTGGTATTCCCACTCCAGAAACTCGTCGAGCCGTTCCTGCGGCAGGCCAAGCAGGTCGAGCACGATGTAGATCGGGTACTTCTGCGCGAACTCCTTCACGAAATCGCATTCGCCGCGATCCTTGAAGGTTTCGATCAGACGGTCAGCGCGTTCGCGCAACTGATCGCGCATGGCCATCATGCGCTGCGGCGCGAAGTAGGGGTTGATCGGCCGGCGGTATTCCGAATGGATGGGCGGATCGGGTTCGGTCGGGATGGTCAGCCAGTCTTCCCCGATGGACTGGGCAAACTGGGCCATGCCCTTCTTCGTGTAGTTGTCCGCGTCGCGCAGGATTTCGTTGATATCCTCGACATGCGTCAGCAGCCACCCGCCGGGAATGCCCACCGCGATGTTGCTGACCCAGGTGATCGGCCCCAGCGTGCGGTGGATTTCCGGCACGAGGACTTCCTGCGGGCATTCGCGGATGACGGTGCGATCATAGAGGCGCAGCGACACGGCGCTGTCCTTGGGCACGTGGGCGGGGGTATTTGCGGGGTTGGCCATGGCCTCGTCTCTCCTTGCGGCTATCCGTCATTCGCGCTGCGGGCATGCCACAGTGCTGACTATCATCCGGGCGCCTTTGCACGGCCCCTTCCCGCAAAGAACTAGCGCGCGCCTTTCGGACGATCTATAGATGATAGTCCACTTTTCATAAGCGATAGTCCGAATTGTTCGATCCTCTCGCCGAAGTCGTTGGCCTGCTCCAGCCGCGCGCGACCGAATCCAAACTCGTCAGCGGGGCGGGCGCGTGGACCGCGCACCGCTCGGACGACGGGCACCCGGTCTATTCGGCCGTCCTGGCGGGGTCGTGCAGGCTGACGATTGGCGACAATGCGCCGATAACGCTGGAACCGGGCGATTTCGTGCTGGTCCCCGCGCTCTATGACGTTCGCACGTCGAGCATCGCCCCGGCGCGCAGCGATGCGCGGCAAGCCCCGGTGCAGACGGTTGGCGGCACGGTGCGGCTGGGCAGTGCCGATCCCCCCGATTTCCTGATGCTGGTGGGGCATTTCACCTTCGGTTCCAGCGATGCGGGCCTGCTGCTTTCGCTGCTGCCGCAATTCGTCCACATCCGCGGGAAGGGACGCCTGACCACGCTGGTCCAGCTTGTCGACGATGAAGCGCGCAGCGACCTGCCGGGGCGCGAACTGGTGCTGGCGCGGCTGCTTGAAGTGCTGCTGATCGAGGCGCTGCGTTCGACCGGCGGTTCGGCGGCACCGCCGGGCCTGCTGCGCGGTCTGGGGGACCGCCGTCTCGCCGCGGCCTTGCGCCTGATGCATGCCAGCCCCGGACAGGCCTGGACGATGGGCCGCCTTGCCGCCGAAGCCGGGCTTTCGCGCTCCGCCTTTTTCGAACACTTCAAGCGCGAGATGGGCGTGGCGCCGATGCTCTACCTGCTGCGCTGGCGCATGGCGCTGGCAAAGCACCTGCTGCTGCGCGAAACCAAGGGGCTGGGGGCCGTGGCCGAACAGATCGGCTATGGATCGGCCAGCGCGTTCAGCATTGCCTTCAGCCGCCATTGCGGCATGTCGCCAATGCAATACGTGCGCAGCAGGCAGAGCGAAAGCACTGACCCGGCCGTTCCCGCCTGATGGCGTTTGCGCCGCGCGCATCAGCGTTCAGGCGGGTGACGCGGCAGGGCGAAACTGACGGGACAGCGCGTGGTAAAGCTTTTCCTCGCAGATCCGGCTGCTCACGGCGTCCGCGATCAGGGCGGTGGCGAACAGGGGCAGGATCATCGTGCGGTCAGCGGTCATCTCCATCATGATGATCACCGACGTCATCGGCGCGCGGACGACGCCGGTGAAATAGCCGATCATGCCCAGCAACACGATCGCGCCTGCCGGGCTATCGGGGAACAGGGTGGTGATAAGCTGGCCGAACCCCGCGCCGACCGAAAGCGAGGGCGCAAAGATGCCGCCCGGAGCGCCGCTCATCGCGGTGGCCAGCGTGGCGATGAACTTGGCCGGTCCGAACGCGAACGATGCGCTTTCCCCCGACAGGAGCAGCCGGGTGGTTTCATAGCCCGTTCCCCAGGTCAGCCCTTCGGTCAGCAGCCCGGTTATGGCGACAACCACGCCACAGCCTGCCGCCAGCAGCACCGGGCGGGCGCGCGCGGCCATCAGCCAGGGCCGCCCCGGCAGCGTCATGGCAATCATCATGCGCGAAAACAGCCCGCCGATCACCCCACCCAGAATCCCCGCGACCGGCGCCACAAGCAGCATCGTGCGCAGCGGCAGCCCGCCGTTCATCGCCCCGAAATAAACATAATCCCCGGCCAACCCCAGGCTGACCAGACCGGAAATCATCACCGCCAGCATGACCAGCACGGCCACTTTCTGTTCGAACGCTGCCGCCAGTTCCTCGATTGCAAAGGCCACTCCGGCGAGCGGCGTGTTGAACGCCGCCGCCACCCCCGCCGCGCCGCCCGCGATAATGACCCCGGCCGAAATCGGCACGCGCAGCCAGCGGTGGACGGCAACCATCAGCGCGGCGCTGATCTGGACGGTCGGCCCTTCGCGCCCGACCGACCCGCCCGCCGCCAGCATCGCCAAGGTGCCGGCAAACTTCGCGCCGGCCGTCCGCAGCGAGATCAGGCCGCCTTTGGACTGGCGTTCGGGGTTGTGTCCGGCGGCCATGACCTGCGGGATGCCCGAACCGCGCGCTTCGGGAAACATCTGCCGGGTCAGGTGGACCACAGCGGCAAATACCAGCGGTGTCACCACCAGCGGCGCATAGGGCGCCACCAGCACCAGCCGCAGGAACAGCGTCTGCGCATATTCACCGATCTGCGCAAAAAGGATCGCCACCAGGCCGAGCAGGATCGCGCCGATAACGGCTGCCAGCCGGTTCTGGACCACGGCAACGTGCTTGCTGGCCAGCCAGGCGGGAAGAAATCTCGACATGGCGATGCCTTAGCCCGCCATTGCCCGATCCGGCAATGGCATTGACCGGCATGCGATGCATCTGCGCTTGATCCGCGCCCCACGCGCGCCTATGGGGCCGCGCAGTGCTGAAGCATCGCCGCCCTTTCCTGCGTTTCCTGCCGCTCGTGCTGCTGGGCCTGCTGTTGAGCAGCATGATCCCGCGCGGCGTGATGGCCAGTGCGCAACCCGGCAGCTTCGGCTTCATCCTGTGCACCGGCATGGCGCCTGCCACGGCAGACGCCCGGATCGCGGCGCGGCCCGAACTGGCAACGCTGGTCGCCGCCTATCGCGCATCGCGTACCGATCAGGATGCGCCCGGCAAGAACAGTGATGGCAAGACCCAGCCTGCAGCGCAGCTTTGCCCCCATGCCGCGGCCCACGATCTGGCCACGCTGGTGACCTTGCCTGCGGTCCTTGCGCTGCCCGCAACCGCGCGCAGCTTTGATCTGGGGCGCGCAACGCGCTTCTCGATCAGCCGCCACGCTGCGCGGCCACCGGCCACCGGCCCGCCTGCCCTGATCTGATTGCCGCACGGCGGCCGCACCTTGCGCGCCGCCCGCATGCCGTTTCAGATTCAGGATTTTCCCTAAAATGCAAAAGACCGCCTTTCGCGGCAGCGTGCTTTCGGGCGCGGCTGCCATTGCCCTGCTTGCCCCTGCCGCCCATGCCCAGGGCATTGGCCAGCAGCAGGATGTCATCATCGTTTCCGCCAGCCGCACCGGCACGCTGACCGCACCGGCCGTGGGCGAAGCGCGCGCCACGCTGGAAAACATCCCCGGCGCCATCGGCTTTGTCGAAGACAGCACCTTTGCCGACGATTTCACCCAGAGCATCGGCGATGCGCTGGCGCTGACGCCGGGCGTGTTCGCGGATATCAGCGCCCAGCGCGAAAGCCGCATCTCGATCCGCGGGTCGGGGCTCAATTCCGGGTTCGAACGGCGCGGGCTGACCGTGCTGCGCGATGGCGTGCCGATCAGCCGCGCCAGCGGCAGCACCGAGTTCCAGGAAGTCGACCCGTTGACGGTGCGCTATCTTGAAGTGTTCAAGGGTGCCAACGGCCTGCGCTTCGGCGCGGCATCGCTGGGGGGCGCGGTCAATGTCGTCAGCCCGACCGGGCGCACCGCCCACGCCCCGTTCAGCGCGCGGCTGGAAGGCGGCAGCTTCGGCACGGTGCGCGGCAATGTGGCGCTGGCGGGCGCTGGCGATACGGTGGACTATTTCATCGGCGTTACCGGCCTGTCGAGCGATGGCTACCGCGATCACAGTGCCGTGCGCAGCGTCTATGCCCACGGCAACCTTGGCATCCGCCTGTCCGATACGGTGGAAACGCGCTTCTTCTTCACCGGGCTGAGCGACAATTTCGAACTGGCCGGATCGCTGCGGCTGGCCGATGCGCTGGCCAACCCGCGCGCGGCAGGGCGTGCCGTCACGGTCGGGCCGTTCCGCCCCGGCGGGCCGGTGACCGTGCTCGATCCCGGTCCCGTGGCCGACGACTGGGACCGCAATCTCGACGTGCTGCGCGTTTCGAACCTCACCGCGATCGCCCTCGGCTCCACCCGGCTCGAACTGGGCGGCTGGTATGCGCGGCGCGTGCTCGATCACGCGATCACCCGCTTTGCCGGGATCATTGCCCAGACCGAGGACGAAGTGGGCGGATCGGTGCGGCTGGCAGGTACGTTCCCGCTGATGGGCCGCGATGCGCGCTGGACCATCGGCGGCTGGCATGCCTTTGCCAGCAACGATGCCAGCACCTTCGTCAACGCATCGGGGGCACGCGGGGCCTTGCGCAGCCGTGCGGATCAGGATTCATCGACCACCACCGCCTTTGCCGAAATCGACCTGCCCTTTACGGGCTGGCTCAACGCCGTGGCGGGCGGACAATATGGCCGCGCCGTGCGCGACGTGACCGGCAAGGTGGGGACGGTCAGCGGGCGCGGGGCCTATGACCAGTTCAACCCGCGATTCGGGCTGATCGCCCGCGTCGCCCCCGATGCCCAGGTCTTTGCCAACGTCAGCCGCAGCTTCGAACCGCCGAGCCTGGCCGACCTGACATCGGGCGGGGCAACGCCGTTTGCGCCGCTCGCCCCGCAGCGCGCCACCACCTATGAAATCGGCACGCGCGGGCAAAGCGGCGTGCTGGCGTGGGACGTTGCGCTGTATCGCGCGGAAATCGGGAACGAGTTCATCGACAACGCGATCAACGGCGGCGCGACCACGGTCACCGTCAACGCCGACCGCACGATTCACCAGGGCATCGAAGCCGGGGTGGATCTGTTCGTGGCCAAGGCTCTGCTGCAGGCGCGCGGACAGCAACTGCGGCTGAGCCTGTCCTACACGCTCAACGATTTCCGCTTCGATAACGATGCGCTGTTCGGCAACAACCGCCTCGCCGGGGTGCCGCGCCACGTGTTCATCGCCGAAGCGCGCTTCGACCGGAAGGACCGCTTCTACCTTTCGGCCAACCTGCGCTTCATCCCGCAAGGGCCATGGGCGGATTATGCCAATACCGAACGCCCCGATGGCTATGAATGGGTCGGGCTGACCGGCGGGGTCTATCTGGCCAGGGGGGTGAAGCTGTTCGCTTCGGTCGAAAACCTGTTCGACGTGGTGCACATCTCGAACGTCGGCACCGTCACCAACCAGACGCGCGAACGCGCCGCGATCTACACGCCAGGGCAGGGCCGCGCCGTCTATGGCGGCATCAGCTTCGGCTTCTGAGGGGGAGAGAAGGGCATGAGCATCAAGACGCGCATGGCGCGCTGGTCGTTTTCCAAGCACCAGTGGCTTGCACTTGTCGGCGGGATCAGCCTGCTGATCTGGGGCCTTTCGGGCCTGACCCACGTGTGGCTGGTCCTGTTCGGGCCGCAGCAGACGGTGTTCATGCCCCCGGTCCAGCCGGTGAACCTTGCCGGTTCGCGCCCCGTGGCGCAAACGCTGGCCGCCGCCGGGATCGACCGCGCCATCGCGGTGCGCACAGTGCCGGGGCCGGACGGCACGCTGTATCAGGTGACCACGGCCCCGCTGGCGCCACGGCGCTATTTCGATCCGGCCACCGGGGCAGAGCGGGTTGGCCACGATGCGGTCCAGGCGGAATATCTGGCGCGCCACTATCTCAAGGAAAAGCGGCCCGTCCGCGAAATAACGCTGCAGACCGTGTTCGATGACGATTACCCGTGGGTCAACCGCCTGTTGCCGGTCTGGCGTGTCAGCTTTGCCGGGGATGATGGGCTGGTCGCCTATGTCCACACCGAAACCGGCAGCCTGGCTGCGGTCAACACCCGGTCCAAGGCGGTGCAGCAGCGGCTGTTCCGCTGGCTGCATACCTGGGACTGGTTCCCCGCGCAGGCCGAATGGGTGCGCGTGGCGATTGTCACGGTGATGGTCGGCAGTCTCGCCGCGCTGGCGGTGACCGGCATGATGATGCTGGTGGCTATCCGCCGCGCACGCCGCCTGCCCGGCGCTGCGGGCTGGCACCGCGTATCCGGCTACGTACTGGCATTGCCGCTGCTGATGTTTTCGCTGAGCGGGATCTACCATCTGGTGCAGTTCGCGCTGGAGCCGCCGGTCAGCCAGTTGCGCATGGCCCGGCCACTGGACCTTTCGCCGGGCCGCTTTGCGGTGGAGCAGGACTGGAATGCCATCGCCGCCGGGCGCCCGGTGCGCGCGCTGTCGCTGGTGGAAGGGCCGCAGGGCCAGCCGCTTTACCGGCTGGATCTGGCGCAAGGCCCGGCGATGATGGGCGCCGAACACGACCACGGCACGCACGATCACGCCAGCCATGGCGCGGCGCAAGCCATGCCGACCACGGCGAGCGCAATCCGCAAGGCGCGCTTTGACGGCGTCCAGCCGGGCGGGGCTTCAGTCTATGTCGATGCGGCCACGGCCAAGGCCGTGCCGCTGGCGGACCGCGATCTGGCACGGGTCATCGCCCGCCGCTTTGCGGGGCGCGCCGCCCCGGTGACCGGCACGACGCTGGTGACGCGGTTTGGGACCGACTACGATTTCCGCAACAAGCGCCTGCCGGTGTGGAAGGTGGATTTCGGCGCGCCGGTGAACGCCAGCTACTTCGTCGATACCGCAACCGGCGCCCTGGCAGACCGGGTGGAGAATTGGCAGAAGCCTGAACGCTGGGTCTTCAGCTTCATCCACAAATGGAACTTCCTGTTCCCGCTGGGCAAGCTGTCGCTCAACGCCGTGGTGGGGGGTGCCACGCTGGCCCTGATCGCACTGATGGCGGGGATCGGCCTGTGGCTCGACCTGCGCCGCCGCCGCCGCATGCGCAGCACGACGTAGAGCCACACGCCAACCGACGGGAATCGTGCCGCGCAACCGGTTGACATGCGCGCTGCACAGAGTATTTCCATATTTCTCGAATTATGGAAATACTCTGATGGACACCCCCGATCCCGCCATTCCTGACTGGGCCGTCGGCGCGCTCGGCGCGTTGGCGCACCCGACGCGACTGGCCGTGTTCCGCATGCTGGTGCAAGCCGGACCGGACGGATTAATCGCCGGACAGATCGCCGCGCGCGCCAACGTGCCGCCGTCAACGCTGTCGCATCATCTCGCCCTGCTTGAACGATCGGGCCTGATCCGGTCCGAACGCGAAAGCCGGGTGATTCATTACCGTGCCGACTACGCCGGGATGCGCCGCCTGCTGGGGTTCCTGATGCAGGATTGCTGCCAGGGCGTGCCGGAAATGTGCGCCGATCTTGCCGAAACTGCCCTGTGTGCACCTTCGCAACCCGCCTGAGCCGGAGCCTTTGCCATGACACCTGCCGATCGCCCGACCGACATCGTGATCTACCACAACCCGGAATGCGGTACGTCGCGCAACGCGCTGGCGATGATCCGCAACGCGGGGATCGAACCCCATGTCATCGAATACCTCAAGACACCGCCTTCGCGCGCCATGCTCGTCAGCCTGATCGCGCGCACCGGGCAGCCTGCCCGCGCCCTGCTGCGTGAAAAGGGCACCCCGTTTGCCGAACTGGGGCTGGACAATCCCGCGCTTGACGCCGCGGCGCTGGTCGATGCGATGATCGCGCATCCGATCCTGATCAATCGCCCGCTGGTGGTCTCTCCGCTGGGTGTGCGGCTGTGCCGCCCGTCCGAACAGGTGCTCGACCTGATACCCGCAGCGCAGCGCCATGCCTTTGCCAAGGAAGATGGCGAACGCGTCATCGACGGCGACAGCAACCGCATCGGCAAGGAAGCCTAGGACGATGATCGCAAACGAAAAGACCGCGCCTGCCGGGCCTTCGCCGCTCGGCCTGTTCGAACGCTGGCTTTCGCTGTGGGTGGCGCTGGCCATCGTTGCCGGGATCGTGCTGGGCAATCTTGCCCCCGCAGCCTTTGCCCTGCTCGCCAAAATCGAGGTGGCATCGGTCAACCTGGTCGTGGCGGTGCTGATCTGGGCAATGATCTTTCCGATGATGGTCGCCATCGATCTGGCCAGTATCCGCGATAGCGGCCGCAAGCCGCGCGGCCTTGTCATCACGCTTGTCATCAACTGGCTGGTCAAGCCCTTCACCATGGCCGCCATCGCCGTACTGTTCTTCGATCACCTCTATGCCGGGCTGTTGCCGAAAGGCGATGCCCAGGCCTACATCGCCGGTTTGATCCTGCTGGGGGCGGCGCCATGCACCGCAATGGTATTTGTCTGGTCGCAGATGACGCGTGGCGATCCGGCCTATACGCTGGTGCAGGTTTCGGTGAACGATCTGGTGATGATCGTTGCCTTCGCCCCGATCGTGGCCTTGCTGCTGGGCGTGACCGCCATCGTCGTTCCTTGGGAAACGCTGCTGCTTTCGGTCGTGCTGTATGTCGTGATCCCGCTTGCGGCGGGCGCGTTCGTGCGCCGCCGGTTGCTGCGCCGCCACGGCGGCAGTGAAGCCGCAGTCGATGCCTTCACCGCCCGGCTCAAGCCGTGGTCGGTGATCGGCCTGCTGGCCACGGTGGTGCTGCTGTTTGCCTTTCAGGCGGGCACGATCGTCTCCAATCCGCTGCTGATCGCCTTGATCGCAGCGCCGATCATCGTCCAATCCTATGGCATTTTCGCACTTGCCTATGGCTGGGCCTATGCATGGAAGGTGCCCCATGCGATCGCCGCGCCTTGCGCGATGATCGGCACGTCCAACTTCTTCGAACTGGCCGTCGCTGTCGCCATCGGCCTGTTCGGCTTGTCGAGCGGGGCGGCACTGGCGACCGTGGTCGGCGTGCTGGTGGAAGTGCCGGTCATGCTTTCGCTTGTCGCAATCGCCAACCGGACCCGCCACCACTTCATTGGCACCGAGTGTAATACCGGGCAGTAAACACCGGGCCTGCACCGCCCGAAACGCCAAGGGCGGCGGCAGGCCGGATGGTCCGGTCTGCCGCCGCCCCGTGCGGTCGGTTCAGCGCATGGCCGCAATCAGAAGCGGTCGGCGTCCATCACCTTGGCCCACGCCTTGACGAAATCGGCCACGAACGTGTCGCGCGCATCGTCCGATGCATAGACTTCGGCCACCGCGCGCAGTTCCGAACTGGAGCCGAACACGAGATCGACCGGCGTTGCCGTCCACTTCACCGCGCCGCTGGTACGGTCCTTGCCTTCATACAGGCCGGGCGCCGCCGCCTTGGACCACACCGTGTCCATCGACAGCAGGTTCACGAAGAAGTCGTTGCTCAAGGTGCCCGGTTTGCTGGTGAAGACGCCCGCCGTCGATCCACCGGCATTGGCGCCAAGCGCGCGCATCCCGCCGACCAGCACGGTCATTTCCGGCACGGTCAGGTCAAGCATGTCGGCCTTGTCGATCAGCGATTCAACCGGGCCATAATCGGCTTCCGCGCTGTAGTAATTGCGGAACCCGTCGGCCTTGGGCTTGAGATAGTTGAACGATTCCACATCGGTCTGGGCCTGCGTGGCATCGACCCGGCCCGGCGTGAAGGGCAGGGTCACGGCGTGCCCCGCAGCCTTTGCGGCCTGTTCGATCGCGGCATTGCCGCCCAGCACCACCAGATCGGCCAGCGAAACCTGCCTGCCGCCCGCGCTCTTGTTGAAATCGGCGCGGATCGTCTCAAGCTTGCCCAGCACCTTGGCCAGTTCCGCCGGGCTGTTCACTGCCCAGCTCTTTTGCGGTTCCAGCCGGATACGCCCGCCATTGGCCCCGCCACGCATGTCGGTGGCGCGGAACGACGATGCCGCCGCCCAGGCCGTGCGCACCAGTTCGGCGGTCGAAAGCCCGGCGCCCAGCACCTTGCCCTTGAGGGTCGCCACATCGGCATCGGTGATCGGCGCATAGGTCGCCTTGGGCAGCGGATCCTGCCAGGTAAAGGTTACCTTCGGCGCATCCTTGCCCAGATAGCGCGCCTGCGGACCCATGTCGCGGTGCGTCAGCTTGAACCACGCGCGGGCAAACGCATCGGCAAAGGCATCGGGGTTCTTCTGCCAGCCTTGCGTGATCTTGCGGAAGCCGGGGTCTTCCTTCAGCGCGATGTCGGTGGTGAACATGATCGGCGCGTGGCGCACGTCGGGGCGATGCGCGTCGGGCACCAGACCGGCCGCGGCGGGGTCTTTCGGAATCCACTGCACGGCACCGGCGGGGCTTTTCGTCTTGACCCATTCGAAGCCGTAGAGATTGTCGAGATATTGCGTGGTGAAGGCGACCGGGTTGGCCGACCATGCGCCTTCAAGCCCGCTCGACACGGTGTCCTCGGCATTGCCCTTGCCGCACTTGTTGGCCCAGCCCAGTCCCTGCTGTTCGATCGTGCCCATGCCCGGATCGGCGCCGACGCATTCTTCGGGCTTGTGCGCGCCGTGCGCCTTGCCGAAGGTGTGGCCGCCCGCGATCAGCGCAGCGGTTTCATCATCGGCCATGGCCATCGCACCGAACGCGCGGCGGATGTCGGCAGCGGCGGCCAGCGGATCGGGCACACCGTTAGGGCCTTCCGGGTTGACGTAGATCAGACCCATCTGCGTTGCGGCGAGCGGTCCCTTGAGGTTGCCCTTGGCATCGCGGCGCTGGTCGGTCAGCATCTTGGTTTCCGGCCCCCAGAACACCAGATCCGGCTGCCAGGCATCAACCCGCCCGCCGGCAAAACCGAGCGTCTTGAAGCCCATGTCTTCCATGGCGACATTCCCGGCGAGGACCATCAGATCGCCCCACGAAAGCTTGCGCCCGTACTTCTGCTTGATCGGCCAGACGAGGCGGCGCGCCTTGTCGAGATTGACGTTGTCGGGCCAGGAATTGAGCGGCTCGAAGCGTTGTTCGCCGCCGTCCGACCCGCCGCGCCCGTCGCCGGTGCGATAGGTGCCCGCGCTGTGCCAGGCCATGCGGATGAAGAACGGGCCATAGTGACCATAGTCAGCGGGCCACCACGGTTGCGACGTGGTCAGCACCGTGCGGATATCGGCCTTGACGGCATCGAGATCGAGCGAGGCAAACTCTTTCGCGTAATCGAAATCGGGACCGTAGGGGTTCGATTGCGCCTCGTTCTGGCGCAGCGCGGTCAGATCGACGGTCTTGGGCCACCATTCCTTGGCCGATGCCCCGTCAGCGCCCGCCGATTCAGCGTGCGCCATGCCGGCAAACGCCAACGGCGAAGCGGCCACCATCAGTGCGGCCAATGCCATGTTGCGGATTTTCATCAGATATCCCTCCTGCGTTTCCGACCCGGTCATTGCCGGGCACGCAAGGAAAGTACTCCTTGCCGCCGCTCCTGCCCAACGGGTTTGCCCCATCACAGTGATCGACAAAACCGTTCAAAAAGTCACAGAGCGGCAATTATTCTGATTTTATGCGGTATCCTCGGCCCTCGCGCCAAGCTGCGGGGCGATCAGCGCGCACGCGATAAGCTGCAACTGGTGGAACACCATCACCGGCAGCAGCACCATGCCCACCTGCGCGGCCGGAAACAGCACCCCCGCCATCGGCACCCCGCTGGCGAGGCTCTTCTTCGATCCGGCAAACAGCAGCACCACGGCATCGCCACGCGGCAGGCCCAGCACGCGGCCCAGCAGCAGCGTTGCTCCCAGCACAAGCGCCAGCAACAGCAGGCACAGCCCGGCCAGCACGATCAGGCTGGCGGGCGCAACGCGGTGCCACAACCCTTCGACCACCGCTGCGCCGAACGCCGCATAGACGACCAGCAGGATCGAGCCACGGTCCACCTTGCCGACCAGCGCCTTGTGCCGCGCCACGAATCCGCCGATCCACGGGCGCAGCAGGTGTCCGGCCACGAACGGCACCAGCAATTGCAGGACGATGGCCTGCGCCGTCGCCCACGAAAAACCCGCTGCCGCCCCGCCCATCAGCAGCGCCACCAGCAAGGGCGTGGCGACGATTCCCGCCAGGTTGGAAAACGCCGCCGCGCACACCGCCGCGGCCACGTTGCCCCGCGCCATGGCGGTAAACGCGATCGAGGATTGCACAGTCGATGGCAGCAGCGTCAGGAACAGCAGCCCGGCGGCAAGCGCGGGCGGCAGAAGCGGCAGCGCGGCAAGGCCCAGCCCCATGAGCGGAAACAGCGCGTATGTCGTGGCCAGCACGGCCAGATGCAGCCGCCAGTTGCGCGCACCCGCGACAATCGCCTCGCGCGCCAGTTTGGCCCCGTGCAGGAAGAACAGCAGCACGATCCCGGCATCGGCGATGCCACCAGCCACTGCAGCCCAGACCCCGCGCGGCGGCAGAACGCTGGCGAGGACGACCGCCGCCAGCAGCGCGATCAGGAACGGATCGGCAAGCGCCAGAACTTTGCGGACCATGCCGGCCTTTCGCCACGCGTCCGCCGGAGCGCCCGGCGGCCATCACACCGTCCGTTGCACCGGCAGGCGGCAAAAATCAAACCCGGCGCGCGCGTCGCATCATTCCAGATAGGTCTTGCGCAGCGCCGCGATATCGGCCGCGCCCACGCCCAGTTCCTTGTCGAGATAGGCCTCGACGCTGCCATAGTCGCGTTCGATCAGTTCGAAGAACTGCGCAAGGTGCGAATTGCCTTTCGGCGTCAGCAGCGGCTCGGCCTTCGCGCCGCCGGGCTTTTTCTGCATGGCGGCATAATATGGCACGATCGGATTGCCCGGCCAGTCCGCCGGATCGAGTGGCGGCATTTCGAACTGCGGGCGGCGCAGTCTGGTTGACAGGTGGTAGTCGGCCAGGATCGTCTTGCGGTCCACGCCAAGCGCGCTCAGCACCAGCCCGGTGGTGATGCCGGTGCGATCCTGCCCGGCAGAGCAGTGATACATGACCGGCCCTTCGGCCTTGACCAGCGAACGGAACACCGCCTTGAGCTGCGGCTTGAGAAAGCGGTCCATCCCGGCATAGGCATATTCGCCATCGCCCTTGCCGTAGTTGGCCATCATCGGCTTCATCGAATAGTCGTTGCTCAGGAACATCGCGCCTGTGCGGTCGTCCAGCATATCGGGCGCGATCAGCCGTTCCTCGCTGGAGCGCAGATCGACGATCGTGGCGATATGCAGTTTTTCCAGCGCCGCGTAATCCGCTTCGGTCAGCAGCGGCATCGCGCCCGAACGGAAAATCCGCCCCCACGCCAGATGCTTGCCCCCCGCCCCGGCATAGCCGCCAAGGTCGCGGAAGTTCGAACCCTGCTCCAGCGGCACTTCGCGTTCGGCCACGCGCAACACGCTGCCGTCGCCACCGTCACGCAGGAGGAAATACCGCCGCTCCTGCGCGGGAGCGGCCACCACGACCCGCCCGCTGCGGTCCGCGCTGGCGACGACCAGCGCGGCATCGGCCGCTGCCTCAGGATCGGCAGAGGCAAGGACGGTGACCGGATCGGCGTCGTGCCATTCAACGGCGACGTGCCCGGCATCGACCCGGCTGACGCTGGCCCCGTCAATCGCCGCCGCCGGAGTGGCGGTGGCGATCAGGGCGAGCGTCGCGGCTGTGGCAAGCAGGCCGCGCGCCGGGGTGGACCTGGATTCGAACATGGGCACGTCCCTTTCGCTGCGATCAGAAGTTGAAGCGCACCCCGAACATGTAGCGGGCGCCGATACGTTCGACCTCGGTCGGCTGTTCCAGCGTATCCTGATAGGCAATGTATGTTTCATTCGTGAGATTGGCCGCATCGGCAAACAGGGTGAAGGTATCGTTCACCTGATAGCGCAACGACACGTCGAGATTGCCATAGGATTTGCGCGATTCCCCGCTGCCGAACCCGCCCAGGCTATCCAGCCAGTCCGAACGCCACTGGTAGCTGACGCGCGCGGAAAGGCCGTACTTCTCGTAATAGGCCGATGCGTTCCAGATCGTGTCCGACAGCCCCTGGAAGGCGATGCCCTTTTGCTGCGCACCGTTGACGACCTGCGTATCGAACTGCCCGTCCAGCAGGGTCAGGTTGCCCTGGAAGCCCAGCCCGTCCAGCGGCGATGGCAGGAAGGTGAACTGCTGCTGGTAGGACAGCTCCACGCCATAGAGCCGCCCGTTCTGCCCGTTGAAGGTCGATGTCAGCAGATAGCCGGAGCGGTCCACCCCGCCGGAATTGAACACCGTGCTGCCGACGACCTGCGCGTTCTGGTAGAAGACGTTGTCCACCCAGCGGTGGAACGCCGCGACCGAGATCAGGCCGTTGCCCGGCAGGTAGTATTCCACGCTGCCGTCCACGCCCCAGGTGTATTCCGGCGCCAGCGCAGGGTTGCCGCCGGTGATCGTGCCGGGCGATGCAGTATCGTTGATCGACGCGCCGACGCGGATCGCGCCATAGGCCGGGCGCGAAACGCCGCGCTGGCCGGAAAGGCGCACCACCAGGGAATCGCCCAGCGTGAGCCGCGCGTTGAGGCTGGGGAACAGGTCGGTGCGGGTCTGGCGGATCGAAAGCGGGGTCTGTACCGTGCCGACAAGCGCCGTGCCGCCGTTGAGCAGCCGGTAATGTTCGAGCCGCACCCCGCCCGTCAGCAGCAGGTTGTCGAGATCGGCCGTGGCCATGACATACCCGGCCAGCGTCTTTTCGCGCTGGCGGTACTCGTCGGTCACCGGGATGTCGCGCGCCGGGTTATAACGCCCGGCGGCAGCAAGCTTGGGCAGCAGCGTATCGAGCGCCCCGCGCATCGCACGGTTGTCGATGTAGTTGAGCGTGAAGCCGAGCGGGAAATCGGTATCCCACGGGCGGTTGGTGACAAAGCTGTTCACGTCGAACGGCTGGCCGACCGTGGCGCCAAGCGCGCCGACTGCGGCAACGTTGGCGAACGAGAAGTTGTTGCCGGTAATCGTGCGGTCGGCATAGAAGCCGCCCGCTGCCAGCGTCAGGCGGTCCAGCGTCTGGCTCATGTCCAGCTTCACGGTGTAGCTGTCCGAAACGGTACGCTGCCGCGCGGCGATATAGATCGTCCCGGCGTTGTTCAGCGTGGTCTGATCGAAGGCGGCCAGCGCCGTGCTTCCCCGCGCGACGCCGCCGGCGCCATTGCTCACCGTGTTGTAGAGCGTGACGATGGGAAAGCGCGGATCGGACCGGTCATAGGTGAGCGACGGCGAGTTCAGCCCCGACGTGCTGGCCTGCACCAGCGGCAGATACGACGTATTGTCGGTGCGGGCGTAGTTGAGGCGGACATTGGCGGTAAACCCGCTGTCGGCGGTGTAATCGCCCCCGATCGCGCCGATGTAGTTGCGGTTGCGGTATTCGCCATAGTTGAACGACCCGCGCATCGGCACGCCCACCAGATCGCCGGTATCAAGGTTGCGCGTGCCGCTGGCCGCGCGGTCAAGCCGCAGTTCGTACTGGTTGCGCTGCTCGTCATCATTGAACTCGGTGAAGATCGCCTTGGCCCAGATGCGCTGACCGGCGACGGGTTCGTATTCGATCCCGCCGAACAGGCCGTTGTTCCAGCGTTCGATCTCGTACTGGCGGATATCGAACTCGGTCGGGCCGAAGGTGGCGTCGGTGGCGCTGGACGGTTCGTCATAGGCGCCCACTTCGCGGTTGTCGGTCAACTGCTTGCGGCGATAGTGCGATCCGCCCAGCACCACGCCGAACGTGTCGTTGGCCCAGCTTACCCGCAGCGATCCCTGGCGCTGTTCGCCCTTGCCCAAGTCCATGAACCCGTAGCCAAGATCGCCCACGACATGCAGGCCCTTGCGCTCCAGCGGCGACCAGGTGCGCAGATCGACATTGGCGACAATCGCATCGGCCGGGATTTCAGGCGTCAGCGACTTGTTGATGACCATCGAGGACAGGAGCACCGCGGGCACCGCATCGAAGCGGAAGGCGCGGGTATCGCCGCCTTCATCGACGCCGATCATCGGCACGCCGTCGATCATCACCGATGTCCAGCGGTTGGGCGCGCCACGGATCTGGATATAGCGTTCCTGCCCCTGATCGCGCTGCACCGCAACGGCGGGCAGGCGCGAAAGCGCGGCCGCGCTGTTCTGGTCGGGGAAACGGCCTACCGCGTCGGCGGCAGCCACATCGACCAGATTGGGCGCGATGCGCTTTTCCCGGATCGACGCGGCCTGCGCTTCGGCAATTGCCCCGGTCACGGTAATGGCTTCGCCGGGCGCGGCTTCGTATTCGACAGCGGCATCCACCGGCTGCGGTGCATTCTGCGCCATGGCAGGCGACGCTGCCAGCGCCAGCGAAGCGGTGGCGATGGCCGAACGGCCACAGCCCGAAAGAAGCGGATAGAACATGCAAGACCCCCTGATTTCCGGCCGGACAGGCCGTTCACAGGGGGCGGTTAGGCGGCAAAGACTACAGACGCCTTGCAGTTTGAAGACTGAAAAATTAAGATATTTCAAAGAGGTGACACACAAGGCGCCACCCTTGTCGGCTGGTCAGTCCTTGCGGGCGAACCAGATCACGTGCTTTGCACCTTCGGCATCGTTGGCGGCTTCGGGGACAATAACCTCGTCCACGGCAAAGCCCGCGCCGCGCAACCGTTCGGCAAATCCGTCGTCGGGATGGGCCGACCATACCGCAAGGATTCCGCCTGTGCGCAACGCCGCTTTCGCCGCCTTCAACCCCTCGCCGTGATAGAGCCGGTCGTTGACGCTGCGGGTCAATCCGTCCGGGCCATTGTCCACGTCCAGCAGGATCGCGTCATAGCCTTCGGCGGCGGCGTCGATCAGCATGGCGACATCGTCCTGCACCAGCACGACGCGCGCATCGTCAAGACAGCCGGCGGTCAGTGCGTGCATCGGGCCGCGCGCCCAGTCGATGATTTCGGGCACGATCTCGGCAACGGTAACGCCCGCATCCACACCCACGACAGCCAGCGCGGCCCGCAGGGTGAACCCCATGCCGTACCCGCCGATCAGCCATTCCGCGCGCGGGCGCAGGCCCAGCCGGGCGCTGGTCAATGTTGCCAGCGCCTCTTCCGATCCGCTGACCCGCGTGCTCATCAGTTCATCGTGTTCGAGGAGAATGGTGAACTCCTCGCCACATTGCATGAGGCGCATTTCCACGCCGTTGGGCACGAATGCCGTGCCGATCCAGTTTTCCCCGCTGACCGGGTGAGGGTTGTTGATGGCCAGTCCTACTTCTTGCGCGCCTTGCGGGCGGCATAGCGCGCATCGCGGGCCGCCTTGCGCTCGGCCTCGGTTTCTTCGGGGGAAAGCTTCGTCGCTTCGGCGGCCTCGGCAGCTTCGGCCTCGGCGCGCTTCTTTTCCAGTTCGGCGGCGCGGCGCGCTTCGCGTTCGGCCTGGGCGGCCGCGCGCTTTTCGGCCTGCGCGGCTTCGCGTTCGGCAGCCTTGGCCGCCTTGGCGGCAAGGGCGGCTGCATCGGGTGCAGGCTTGGCCTTCAACCGGGCAAGCGCCTTGGCCCGCGCTGCGGCGGCTGCCGCTACACGGTCGTTAAATCCTGGTTCCTTGTATCCCGCCATCAATCCTTACCCGAACATCTAGAAACAAAAACAGATCGGCCATGCGCACGCATGCCGAAAGCCACGAAAACGAATCCGGGAGAAAGCAGCAAGGCCGCCCTGCAACAGCCGGTCACGCCTTTGCCTGAAGCGCCCCTAGCACGACATGGGCGGCCTTTACCAGCCGCAGAAGCGGCCCTGAACGAAGGCGCGCACGGTTCATTCGCCCTGCTGCGATTGCGGCGGCGGCACGATCAGGATTTCCACGCCATCGTCCGCCCCCGCGCCGGACCGCACCTGGCGGAGCCGGGCGCCGCGTTCACCGGCATCAACCACGCTCACCGTGCTGGCGATCCCCTTGCGCGTCAGCGCCGCGGCCACGAACCGCGCATTGGCCTGCGCCTCCATCCTTTCCGCGTCATCGGCGTCATCGGCGGAAAAACCGGCGATGGCCACGTTCTGCAGCCCCCACCGTTCGATCGCCCAGATCGCCACGTCCAGCTTGCCATCGGGCACGGTGCGCGTGCCTTCGCTGTTTTCGACTGGCAGGTAGAGGCTTGTCGGCGCCGGGGGGAGAATGTGGACCTGCCAGCCCTGCCCCGATGCTTCCACCTTGCTTTCCAGCGCGCGGTAATCCGCGAGCGTCCAGCCGGGCGCAGTGATCGGGACGATCTGCACCGTCCGTTCGCTGCGGTTCACCCATAACGCCTGCGCCGGCATGCCAAGCTGGGCGCGGATCGCCAGCAGCGGCGGCACATCGCGGGCGATACCCGCAGCGGTGCGCTGGACCGCCGAATCGACAATGGCCTGCGTGCGCGAAAGCACGTCGGATGCGATCACCTGCTGGATGCTGAGCTGCGGCGGCGTGCCCAGCGCGACCTCCAGCTTTGCGGCAATCAGCTTTTCCGCATCGCTGCGGTAATTCGGCGCGATCAGCACCGCATCGATCGACGGCTCGCTGCCCAGCGGCCAGCGCACTTCAAGCTGCGCGATGTTCGACGGTTTGAGCTTCAGTTCGCTTTCCAGCGCAGCCCGCGTGGCCGATGCGGCATTGGCTTCGCGCGTCACGCGGTAAAGCGTGAGCGCCAGCGGCGTGGCCAGCACGGCAAAGGCAAGGACGCCCGCGGCGATATAGCGCGCGGTGAACTCCACCTTGGCCAGCGCACGGGCCGCGCCGCTCAACCGCGCGATCAGTGCGAAGGAAAACGCAATCGCCGCAAGGTTGGTCAGGAACAGCAGGAACGCCCCGCCGACAAAGGCCGGGTTGCCCACCGCGATGCCATACCCGACCGTCGCCAGCGGCGGCATCAGCGCAGTGGCAATCGCCACGCCGATGGCCGTTGCCCCGCGCTGCCATACGGTGGCGAAGGCCCCGGCAACGCCCGACAACGTGGCAATCGCCAGATCGAGCAGGGTCGGTTCGGTCCGGGCGATGATTTCCGGCGTGGCGTTGCGGATCGGGCTTAGCCCGGTCAGCACCACGCTGGTCAGGATGCCGATGATCGCGCCCACGGCCACGACCTTGGCGGCCGAACGGATCTGTCGCCCGTCGAGCGAGGCAAAGCCGAAGCCCATCGACGCGATCGGGCCCATCAGCGGGGAAATGAGCATGGCGCCGATCACCACCGCCGTGGACGATTGCAGCAGGCCAAGCGCGGCGATGCCTGCGGACAGCCCGCACATTAGCATGTACGACTTGGTCAGCGCGCCATCGGCACGCACCGTCTGGCGCAGTTCGCGCGCGCCCGGCGCGTCGAGATCGGGGAAAAGGCCGGTCTTGTCGATCTGGCGGCGGAACGAAAGAACCAGCGCCAGCAGGTAGCGTCCCGCAAAGCGCAGCAAGGCCTGCGACCGTGCCCGTACCGCCATCGTCACCCTCTCCAGACACGTCTGGCGTCCGCTTACACCAGCCTCGGCAAATCCGGCAATCCCGATAGTGGCAGCCTGGTCCGGTCCGGGCCGGATTTGTCGATTTCGTTGCAACCGTGCTAGGACGCGGGATGACCAAGACACAGGCAAAGCTCGTAATTCGTCCCGCAGAAACAAGAGATACCCGCGCCATTGCCGCGCTATCGGCCAAAGTATACGGCAAGGCGGCAGGCTTCACCCAGGCACAGATCCGGGGGCAGATAAACAACTTCCCCGATGGCCAGTTCGTGGCCGAAGCCGAAGGCCGCATCGTCGGCCATTGCGCCACCCTGATCGTCGCCGCCGAACAGGCGCTGGCCCCGCACACGTGGAGCGAAATCACCGGCGGCGGCTTTGGCCGTCCGCCCGCCGCCGATGGCGACATTCTTTACGGCATGGAGATCTGCGTCGATCCCGAATACCGCCGCCTGCGCATCGGGCAGCGGTTCTATCGCAAGCGCCGCGAACTGTGCCAGCAGCTTGAACTGAAGGGCATTGCCTTTGGCGGGCGCATCCCCGGTTATGCCCGCCGCCGCAAGGAATACCCCGATCCCGCCGAATACCTGAACGCCGTGCTGGAAAAGAAGGTGCGCGATCAGGTGATCAACTTCCAGATGAACCAGGGCTTCACCCCGCGCACCGTGCTGGCCGGATACCTTGCCAGCGACAAGGAAAGCGGCGGCAACGCCGTGCTGATGTAC
This sequence comes from Novosphingobium lubricantis, assembly GCA_042650965.1. Lineage (GTDB taxonomy): Bacteria > Pseudomonadota > Alphaproteobacteria > Sphingomonadales > Sphingomonadaceae > Novosphingobium > Novosphingobium lubricantis. Next base: position 43,474 of record JBHSCB010000015.1, read on the forward strand.
TGGCCCAACCCGCTGGCGCCGGAATCGACCTTGTTCGCCCTGCACGGCGGCAATTCGCGCCTGCCATCGTCGGTGCGGGTCGCCACCGTGCAGTTCCAGATGCGCCGCATCGGCAAGATCGACGAGTTCGAGGAGCAGGTCGAATATTTCGTCGACGTGGCGTCGGATTACCGCGCCGATTTCGTGGTCTTTCCCGAACTGTTCACGCTGGAACTGCTGTCCATCGAAAGCGAGCGGCTGGCGCCTGCCCCGGCGATCGAAAAGATCGCGGAATATACCGAACGCTTCTGCGCCTTCATGGAAAAGCTGGCGGTCAGCTACAACATCAACATCATCGGCGGATCGCACCCGACCCGTGTGGAGAACGGCGAAATCCGCAACATCAGCTATGTCTTCCTGCGCGACGGTTCGACCCACACCCAGGAAAAGCTGCACCCAACGCCCGCCGAACGGCGCTGGTGGAACATCAAGGGCGGCTATGGCGCCAACGTGATCCCCACCGATTGCGGCCCGGTCGGGGTAATGATCTGCTACGATTCCGAGTTTCCCGAACTCGCCCGCCATCTGGTCAACCAGGGCGCGCTGCTGCTGTTCGTGCCGTTCTGCACCGATGAACGCCGCGGCTATCTGCGGGTGCGTTATTGCTGCCAGGCCCGCGCGGTTGAAAACCAGTGCTACGTCGTCACGTCGGGCGTCGTCGGCAACCTGCCGAACGTGGAAAACATGGACATCCACTATGCCGAAAGCGCGATCCTGACCCCTTCGGATTTCCCGTTCGCGCGCGATGGCGTTGCCGCCGATACCGCCCCCAACACCGAAACCATCGCCATTGCCGATCTTTCGATCGACGATCTGCTGACCAGCCGCCAGTCGGGCGCGGTGCAGAACCTCAAGGACCGCCGCTTCGATCTCTATCGCGTGGACTGGAAGGAGGCGTGACCGCAGCGTTGCAATAATGCTTGCGGCGCTTGCGGTTTTGCGGTCCACCTGCCGGCAATGACACCGCCTTCCCCGCACGCCATCGGCGCAATCCTGCTGGCCATGGCCATGTTCTATGGCTTTGCCAGCGGGCGCCTGCGCGTGGAAATCATCTCGCTGCTGACGATCGGGCTGATCGCGCTTGGCCTCTATGTCTTTCCGCTGCCCGGACAGGCGGCGAAGGACGGCCTGCAGCTCGCCTTCGAAGGCTTCGGCCACTACGCGCTGGTGACCATTTGCGCGCTGATGGTGATGGGGCGCGGGCTGGTGGTGACCGGCGCGCTCGATCCCGCGGCGCGCACGCTCAACCGGGTGTGGCGCTGGAACCAGCAGGTCGGCCTGCTCGTCACGCTGGTGCTGGCCATCGGCATGAGCATGATGATCAACGACACGCCCGTGCTCGTCCTGATGCTGCCGATCCTCACCCAGCTTGCAGCCAAGGGCGGGATGCCCGCGTCCAAGACGCTGATCCCGGTCAATGCCGCGCTGCTGATCGGCGGCATGTCGACTACCATCGGCACGTCCACCAACCTGCTGGTCGTGTCGATCGCCGAAGACCTGGGCATGCCGTCGATCGGCGTGTTCCACTTCACCCCGCTGGTGATGATCGCGGCGCTGATCGCCCTGCCCTACATCTGGCTGGTGATGCCGCGCCTGCTGCCGGACAACAGCGTAACCGCAAGCCTTGAACAGCGCGTGTTCCTTGCCACCTTGCGCTTTGGCGAAAGCGCGTCGGCGCTGGAAAAATCGCACGAGGATGCGCGCGCGCTGCTGCCGCGCGATATCGTGTTCACCCCGGCGCCGGGGCGCACGATCACGCCGGGGTCGCGCCTGTCCATCGCCGGGCGGTCCGAAGACCTGCAGGAGGCCGCGCGGCGGCTGGGCGGGGGGCTGGCCCCGCGCTGGCTGCTGGAAAGGCTGCGCGCGGAAAGCAAGGCCAGCGGCGAAGACATGATCATGGTGGAAATGATCATCGCGCCGGACAGCCGGCTGATCGGCCACACCCTGCAATCGGCCGGGCTGGAAGGCGTTGCGGTTCTGGGCATCCACCAGGCGCGCCGCATCCTGGGCGAAACCCGCGCCCGCGATGCCGAAGCGCCGCTGGCCGAAGGCGATGTCCTGCTGGTCATGGGCCTGCCTGCGCCCTTGCGCGATTTCGCCACTGGCGATGGCCTGCTGATGCTCGAAGGCGGGCAGGAAGTGCCGCGTTCCGCCAAGGCGGCGCTATCGCTGGGCATCATGGCCATTGCCGTGGCGCTTGCCACGACCGGCGTGATGCCGATCGCCATTTCCGCGCTGGGCGGGGCGATCCTGATGTTTGCCACCGGATGCGTGAAGTTCGACCGGGTGGGCCGCGCGCTTTCGGCCAAGGTCGTGGTACTGGTTGCCTCCAGCATCGCGCTGGGCAAGTTCGTGCTGGTATCGGGCGCGGCGGAATGGCTGGGTCTGGTACTGGCTTCGGGCCTGCAATACCTGCCGCCCTCGCTGGTGCTGGCCACGATCATGCTGTTCGTGACCGTGCTGACCAACTTTGCATCGAATACCACCGCTGCAGCGGTTGGCACACCGATTGCCTTCAACCTGGCCACAACGCTGGGCCTGCCGCCTGAACCGCTGGTGCTGGCGGTGCTGTTCGGGTGCAACCTGTGCTATGCCACGCCAGTGGCCTACCAGACCAACATGATGATCCTGACCGAAGGCGATTACAATTTCCGCGACTACATGCGGTCGGGCATCCCGCTGGTCCTGATCATGACGGTATCGCTGTCCGTCTTGCTGGCGCTGCAATACGGGCTTTGAAGCATGGACGCGAACCCCGGACGGGCAGGACGCAATGCCGCAGATTGACCGGATAATCCCGCTGGACCTGCTGCGCGATTATGCGCCGTCCATTGCCTTGCTGGCGGCACTGGCGCTTGGCATCTTTGCCCTGCGCCGTCTGGCGATCCGCACCATCGACGATGTTTCGGCCCGCTACAAGGCGCGCAAGGCCATCGGCTATGCAGGCTACTTCCTGTTCCTGATCGTCCTGCTGGGCCTGCTGAGCGCCCGCATCGCGCAGTTTTCCGTGGTGATCGGCGCCATCGGCGCGGGCGTGGCCTTTGCCCTGCAGGAAGTGATCGCCAGCATCGCCGGGTGGGTCGCGCTGCAGTTCGGCGGGTTCTACAAGCCGGGCGACCGCGTCCAGCTTGGCGGGATCCGGGGCGATGTGATCGACATCGGCGTGCTGCGCACCACGCTGATGGAAATCGGCGGCTGGGTCGATGGCGATCAGTACAACGGCCGCATGGTGCGCATCGCCAACAGCTTCGTGTTCAAGGAGCCGGTGTTCAACTATTCGGGCGCTTTCCCGTTTCTGTGGGACGAGTTTACCCTGCCGGTGCGCTACGGGTCGGACTGGAAGCTGGCGCAGACCCTGATCGAAGATGCCGTGCGCGCGCAGGTGGAAGACTATACGCGCAAGTCGGAACAGCTTTGGCAGCACGTGGCGCGCAGCTTCATGCTGGAAGAAGCGCGGGTGGACCCGGCGGTAACCCTGACGGCGACCGACAACTGGATCGCGTTCAACGTGCGCTACATCGTCGATTACAAGGCGCGGCGATCAACCAGGGACGCGATCATGCGCACGCTGCTCGAAGCGATCGACGCGACGCAGGGAAAGGTCCGCCTTGCCAGCACGACAATAGAACTGGTGTCCCCCGCAGCGCAAACGCCGCCCTGAACAGCCACCGCACAGCCACTGCACCGCCTGCGCAAAGTGGCGCACCCGACAGGATTCGAACCTGTGGCCTCTGCCTTCGGAGGGCAGCGCTCTATCCAGCTGAGCTACGGGTGCCTGGGCCGACGCGGCTCGTAGCAGCGTGGCGGGGCGGTTGCCAATGGTTTTTCGGCGCCGTGCAAGGCATGGCGCGATCGGGCGTGTTTTTAGCGATTTGGTAGGAGGATCGCGGGTAGGCCGGAATCATGCAGCACCCCCGCTCCGCCAATCCGGATTCGTCCGCTCCGCTCGCCGGATCTGCGCCGGGCCGCACCCCAGGCCATGGCGAATTCGGCCATGCCCGCGGCAATGCGATGTCGATGAAATGGGCTGCGCTGCTCGATGCGGCGGCGGTCGTCTGCACGCTGGCCGGATTGCAGCCCGAAGTGCGCAAGCCCGAAGTCCGCAACTTTCCCGCGATCATGCGCGATACCGGCGGCTGGCGCTATGACATGGCGCAGCAGGGTGTGGACGATCTGGCCGCGATCATGGAGCCGGGCCTTGCCGCGCTGCTGGCCGTGTCCGCGCGCGGCGCATCGCCTGCCCCCGCCGCGCTGGCGCTGTGGTACGAATATCTGGCGATGCGCAATGCGCTGATCGCGCTGATCCCGCCGCTGGGCATCCGCCGCCCCTGACAGGTCAGCCGCCCCATGCCGCGCAATGCGGATCGGCGCCGATCAACTGCCGCCGCAACGAAGCGCGGGCCAGCCGCTCCACTTCCGCCTTGCGCCGCGCCGCAGCCAGCGGCCGCGTTGGCGCGGGCCGCAGGATTTCCGCATCGTAGCCATCGGCCACGATCACCCCGCACGCGCCAGGCAGGAAATCGTCGGTTTCCAGCACGGCGCGATCAAGATGCGGGGCAAGGCCCCAGTAGAAGCGATCGCAATGGTCGAGGTAATCGGTCCACTTGGCATCGCCCAGCAGGTCTGCGCGCGAAACCTTGATCTCAACGATCACCACCTGCCCCTTGGCATCAATGCCCATCAGATCCGCCCGCCGCCCGGACCGCAGCGGCATTTCGGGCAGGCACCAGATGTCGTTGCGCGCAAACAGGCGGCAGATTCCGCGCGCTACGCCCAGCGCCGCGCGTTCCGCCTGTTCCACCGTGCCGGAAACCGATTCGATCATGCCCTGAACAATAAGAACAAATAACGAACAGGTAAAGCCCTACCACAACCCCAGCGTTTGCAGGAACAGCCAGACGCCGGTTGCCACCAGCAGCGCCGCCGCGATCATCCGCACGACATCGAGCGGGACGCGCTTGATCAGTTGGTGGCCGAAGAAGACGGCGGGCACGTTGGCAATCATCATGCCCAGCGTGGTGCCAGCAGTGACGCTTAACGCTGCGTTGAAACGCGCGCCGAGCGCGATGGTGGCGATCTGGGTCTTGTCGCCCATTTCCACCAGAAAGAAGGCAACCAGCGTGGTGAGGAACGCGCCGTGGCCTGCGGTGCGGGGAGCCTCGTCATCGTCCAGCTTGTCGGGCACCAGCGTCCACAGGCCCATGGCGACAAACCCCGCCGCCACGGCAAAGCGGAACCACAGGCCATCGAGGAACGCCGCCGCTGTCGCCCCCAGCAGCGCGGCGAGGAAGTGGTTGGCCAGCGTTGCGGCGAGAATGCCGGCCACGATGGGCCAGGGCTTGCGGAAGCGGGTGGCCAGGACAATTGCCAGAAGCTGCGTCTTGTCGCCGATTTCGGCCAGCGCGACGATGAGGGTGGAGGTGGTGAACGCTTCGAACATGACCGTTTCCGCATCTGGCAGGAGGGCGTGGCGCGCGGTAGGCGCGTCTGGCAAGCAGGGCAAGCGCAGGCTATGGGCAAGGCCGATGACGTACCGCAGCCGTTCCGCCACCCCCATCCTGCTTGCGACGCTGGCCGCCCTTGGCATGGGCGGCGGCGCGGCGCGTGCGGAATCCGGCCCGCTGACCGTGACGGCAAGCGTGCGGCTGCGCACCGAATCCCTGTCCGGTCAGTTCCGCCCTGCCCCGGCCCCCGCAAACGACACGATGGTTTCGCTCAGGACCGCGATCGCGGCGGAATACGATGCCGGGCCGGTGCGCTTTGGCGCGGAACTGTGGGACGCGCGCAGTTGGGGGCAGGACCGCGCATCGACCGCCGGGACCGGCGAGGTCAACGCGCTGGAACTGGTGCAGGCCCATGCCAAGGTGGAGCTGGACGGCACCAGCACGATCACGCTGGGCCGGTTCACCATGGACCTGGGCAGCCGCCGTCTGGTGGCGCGGCAACGGTTCCGCAACACGACCAATGCCTTTACCGGCGCACATCTGGCGCTGGCCCCGCCCGGCGGTGCGCGGCTGGACGCTTTCTGGGCGATGCCGCAACTGCGCCTGCCAGACGATCCCGCCGGGATTCGCGCCGACCACGTGGCGTGGGACCGCGAAAGCACCGACCTGATGTTCTATGGCCTGCACGCCAGTGTGCCGCGCGGGCGCACCGGCAGCATGCAAGCCTATGCCTATGGCCTGGCGGAACGCGATTCATCCGGCCGGCAGACCCGCAACCGGCGGCTGTGGACCGTGGGGGCGCGGCTGGTCCAGCCACCTGCGCCGGGGCGCTGGGACCACGATCTGGAAGCGGCCTGGCAGGGCGGGCGGGCACGCCGCAGCGCGCTGGCCAGCGACCTTGCCGACCTGCGCGTGCGGGCGTGGTTCGTCCATGCCGAAGCAGGCCGCACCCTGGCGGGCGGCTGGCACCCGCGCCTTGCCGTGCAGTTCGATGCGGCCAGCGGCGACGCCGGCAAGGCAGGCACGTTTGGCCGGTTCGACACGCTTTATGGCGGGCGGCGCTTTGAATACGGGCCGAACGGGCTGCACGGGCCGTTTGCGCGGGCGAACATGCTGTCGCCATCCGTCCGCGTGGAAATCACGCCAACACGGCGCACCGATGCCTTTGTTGCCTGGCGCAGCGCGTGGCTGGAAAATCGGCGTGACACCTTTGCCGCGACCGGGGTGCGCGATCCGCGCGGCCTTTCGGGGCGTTTTGCCGGGCACCAGATCGAAGGGCGGGTGCGCCACTGGATCGTGCCGGGACGCTTGCAGGTGGACGCGGGCGCGGCGCTGCTGGTCAAGCGCGGCGTGTTGCGCGATGCGCCCAACGCCCCCGCCACGGGCGACACGCGCTATGGCTATATCGACCTGACGCTTTCGCTCTGACGCTGTGCCACCGCGGCAAGGATGGCGTGCTTGCGCGCGGCGCTGGCGCCGGGCCACGCCGCGATTTCATCGAGCGTGCGCGCGCAGCCCCGGCACAACCGGCTGGCCGTGTCGATCGTGCAGATCCCGGTACAGGGGCTGGGCGGGTCGGCGGAAGTCACTGTGCGGTCGGCGCCTTTTCGGCAGCGAGCCTGCTCATCAGCAGGGCGGCGCGCTTGGCCTGCGTCCAGAGGCTGGGCACGTCGAGCGTTTCCGCCGGAGAATGATCCCCGGTCGAATAGGGGCCAAGGCCGACCAGCCCGTCGATCTCCGCAGCAACGAAGCTGATGTCCCCCGCCCCCCGCTTCATCGGGTCGAGCGGGGCCATGGGCGGCAGGCCCAGCGTGGCGTTGACGGCGTTGAGCCGGTCAAGCAGCGCCCGGTTGCCATCGGTCGGGGCCATCGGCGGATAGCCTTCGCTGAAGGTGATCGTGGCGCTGGTCACGCCGGGATAGCCGCGCGCGACGATGGCCTGCATCTTGCGCATCGCGGCGGCGTTCTGTTCGGGGCTGAGCGTGCGCAGATCGCCGCGCGCCACGGCCTTTCCGGCGATGATGTTGGTCTTGCCCGCAGCGGAAACGTGGGCATTGTCATCGGCCACTTCGGCCTGCGCCCCGCCTGCGATCAGCCCGGTGTTGAGCGTCAGGTAGGGTTCGGGCAGTTCATCACGGAACGCGGTGACGATGCGCGCGGCGGCATAGATCGCGCCATCGCCCGCGCGTTCGCTCCACACACCGCTGGAATGGCCGGAGCGGGCTTCCACCTGCAAGGTCCAGCTTTGCGACGAACGCCGGGCGATGGACCCCATGTCCTTGCCATCCTCACGGCTCAACCCTTCGAAATCGAGCGCAACGTGGGCGGCCCTGGCCGCAGCGACCAGATCGGCGCGGGCCACGTCGACCGGATGGCCTGCCTCCTCCTCGTCGCCGGTCAGGAACACTTCGATGTTGGCGCCCTGCAAGGTGCCGGCCTTTTGCATCGCGCGCAGCGCCGCGACGATCACTGCGATGCCGCCCTTGTCATCGCCCACGCCCGGCCCGCGCGCCTTGTCACCCTCAAGCACGTACCGCTGGAACGGCGAATCGGGTTCGAACACGGTATCGAGATGGCCGATCAGCAGCAGCTTCTTCACGCCCTTGCGGCCCTTGTGCGTGAGCACGAGATGCCCGGCGCGGCCGGTCTGGTCCATGGCGATCCAGCGCGCGGAAAAGCCCAGCGCGGCAAATTGGGGGATGACCATATCGCGCACCTTGCGCACGCCTTCGGAATTGCGGCTGCCGGAGTTCTGGTTGACCATGGTTTCCAGCAGCGTGAGCGTGCGCGCCCGTTCCGCATCGACCGTGGCGATCATGGCCCGTTCCGCCGGGGTTGCACCGGGCGGGGGCGGGGGCGGGGGCGGTGCGCCACGCGCCGCGCCTGCGATCAACGCCAGAGCGGCCACAAATCCCATCTTCGCGCGCATGAACTGCCCTTTCTCCATAGCGGCACGGTGCCCGTTTCGCGTCCGGTCAGGGCGGGGTGTTGGCAAGCAGGCCGCGCCGATGCAACGCCTTTTGCCGAAAAATCCTTGCCTTATGGGAATTGCATCCCTATGTGCACCGCAGCAAGACCGGCGGCGGTATCCGCTGCAATCCGGGTGCTGGCGTGAGATTGGCGTTATTGACGCAACAATCCGCTCCGGATGAACGGTTCCTTGCCCCGCCCGCTTCCCCTTTCACGCATGGGTCGCATTGATCGACCCCGCGCGTCCCCGCAATCCTTGCGGGTTTGCGCACAGCGCAACCATTCCGCACACATCACACACCCCATTGCGCGCGTCGGCCACCTGCCGATGCGCCTTCGAAAGCCTGTACATGTCCTTTTTTGCTGAACTCGGCCTTGCCGAACCCATCCTGCGCGCCCTTGAAGCCAAGGGTTACAACGACCCCACGCCGATCCAGCGCCAGTCCATTCCGGCGCTGCTCGAAGGCCGCGATCTTCTGGGCATTGCCCAGACCGGCACCGGCAAGACCGCAGCCTTCGCGCTGCCTTCGCTGCACCGTCTGGCCGCCAATCCGATCGACCGCAAGCCGGCTTCGTGCCGCATGCTGATCCTTTCGCCCACGCGCGAACTGGCAGCGCAGATTGCCGATAACATCGAAGGGTATGCCAAGTACCTCAAGATCTCGGTTGCCTGCGTGTTTGGCGGCGTGCCGATCGGCAAGCAGGCCCGCCGCCTGGTGCCCGGCATCGACATCCTTGTCGCCACGCCCGGCCGCCTGCTCGACCTAATCGACAACCGCGCGCTGACGCTTGGCCGCACCGAAATCTTCGTGCTCGACGAAGCCGACCAGATGATGGACCTGGGCTTTATCCATGCGCTCAAGCGCGTGGCCAACCTGCTGCCCAAGACCCGCCAGAGCCTGTTCTTCTCGGCCACGATGCCCAAGGCGATCGAGGATCTGGGCAAGCAGTTCATCGTCAACCCGGTCCGTGTCGAGGTTGCCCCCAATTCGACCACCGCCGAGCGCGTCGAACAGTATGTCACCTTCGTCAACCAGGCCGAAAAGCAGGCCCTGCTGACGCTGCGCATCCGCGAAATGCTGAAGGACAAGACGCTGGACCGCGCGCTGGTGTTCACCCGCACCAAGCACGGCGCGGACCGCGTGGTGCGCCACCTGTCCACTGCGGGAATCGATGCCCGCGCCATTCACGGCAACAAGAGCCAGGCACAGCGCACGGCCGCGCTCGAAGCGTTCCGCCAGGGGTCTTGCCCGGTGCTGGTGGCAACCGACATCGCCGCGCGCGGGATCGACGTTTCGGGCGTATCCCACGTCTTCAACTTCGAACTGCCCAATGTGCCCGAACAGTATGTCCACCGCATCGGCCGCACCGCGCGCGCCGGGGCCGATGGCATTGCGATGAGCTTTTGCGCACCCGATGAAAAGCCCTACCTCAAGGACATCGAACGCCTGACCAAGATCAAGGTCGACACGATGGGCCTGCCGGAAAACTTCCTGACCGAAGCGGCCCGCCTGCCCGCGCCGTTGCGCAAGCCGGCGGACGAAGAACGCGATTTCCGCCGCGATGCGCGCGATGCGCGTGGCAACGGCGGCCGTGGTGGCAATGGCCAGGGCCGTGGCGATGGTCAGGGGCGTGGTGGCTACAGCCAGAAGGGCGGACAAGGCCGCGATGGCCGCAGCCGCGATGCCCACGCCGTGCGCGATGGCATGGCGCCTGCCCGCCCGCAGGGCGATCGCAACGCCGATCGTGGTGGCGAACGTGGCCCGGTGCGCAATCCGGTGCAGGGCGATCGCCCGGCACAGGGTGAACGGCGCGGTGGCGAAGCAGGCGGCGCAGAGCGTGACGGCAATGCGCCGCGCACGTTCCGCCCACGCGGCGCCCCCGGCGTTGGCGCGCACCGCAACAAGGTCCGCCGCGCAAGCTGATCCGCAAACAATATCCGGCGTGGCGGCCCCTGCCCCAAGGCAGGGCTGTCCCGCCGGGCCGGAACTTGGCATAGCGCAGGCATGATCCTTTGCCGCGCCACCATTCAGTCCGCCGGAATCAAGGCCCCTGCCGTACCGTCCGCTTCACGGCGCGCGCAACGGCGGGGGTCTTGCCGTTTGCGGGCCGGGCAAATCTGGCTCGTCCGTTCACGCCGAAGCCCTGCGCGATGAACGGCGTGGTCGCTTCTGCCGTGGCGATGACGCTGATCGTGGCGGTGCGCTATCTGCTCACCAGCGGCCTGTTCGCGTGGCTGACCGGCAAGGTGCGCCCCGGCCATTACCGGGGGCTGGACCGGCAGATCCGCTCCGAAATCGGCTGGAGCCTGGCCACCGCCGCGATTTACGGCGTGCCCGCCGGGATCGTGGCGTGGGGCTGGCAACAGCGCGGGTGGACGCGGATCTACACCGATCCCGCCGCGCTGCCGCTGTGGTGGTTGCCGCTTTCGCTGCTGGTCTACCTGTTCGTGCACGATACCTGGTTCTACTGGACGCACCGCTGGATGCACCGCCCGGCGGTGTTCCGCGCGATTCACGCCATCCACCACGCCAGCCGCCCGCCCACGGCATGGGCGGCGATGAACTTCCACCCGGTCGAAGCCGCCATCGTATCGCTGCTGGTCCCGGCGCTGGTGTTCTTCGTGCCGGTCCACATCGGCGTGCTGGGGCTGGTGCTGCTGATCATGACGGTGATGGGCGTGACCAATCACATGGGCTGGGAAATGTTTCCGCACCGCCTTGTTCATTCGCGGTTGGGGAACTGGCTGATAACCGCAAGCCACCACGGGCGGCACCATGATCTGTACCGCTGCAACTATGGCCTCTACTTCCGGTTCTGGGACCGGCTGTGCGGGACCGACAAGGGACTTGCCACGCCATGAAGCACACCTGCCTGCTCCTGCCGCTGCTGATCCTTGGCAATGGCCCTGCCGTCCCCGGCCCGTCCGGCCCCGCCGCAGCAACGACCGTGACGGTTGACATTACCGGCCTGCGCAACACCAGGGGGCTGGTGCATGTGTGCATGACCGCCAGCACCAAAGCCTTTCCCGAAGGCTGCGCCAAAGACCCCGGCCACCGCGCCGCGACGATCAAGGCCGGCGATCCGCCCACGCTGGTGCTGCGCGATGTTGCGCCGGGGCGTTATGCGATTGTCCTGCTGCACGATGAAAACGCCAACCGCAAAATGGACAAGATGCTGTTCCTGCCGAAGGAGGGCTTCGGCTTTTCGCGCGACGCGCCGGTCAGGATGGGCCCGCCAAAGTTCGATGCCGCAGCGTTCGAGGTGACCGGAGCCAAGCCGTTGCGGATGACAATGAAGGTTCGCTACATGTAATCGCGGCGGCCGCGCGGACCACGCCCTGGCAGGGCGAAACCCGCGCCTTGCGCTTCGCACCGCCATTGGCCATGCGCCGGTGCTGACCTGCGCCGATGCGCTATCTGGAGAGCCGACCGTGACTGTCCCCGCAGACCCTGCCGCCCCCGCACCGCTGCGTTCGGTGCTGTACATGCCCGCCAGCAACCCCCGCGCGCTGGCCAAGGCGCGCAGCCTGGATTGCGATGCGGTGGCGCTCGATCTTGAAGATGCCGTCGCGCCTGAAGCCAAAGTTGCGGCGCGCGGCGCACTGGTGGCCGAAGCGCAGGCAGGCGGTTTTGGGCATCGCCGCCTGATCGCGCGGATCAACGCGCTGGCAACGCCGTGGGGCCACGATGACATAACCGCGCTCGCCGCCGCGCCGCTGGACGCTTTGCTCGCCCCCAAGGTCGATGATGCCGCCGATGTCGAAGCCCTGTCGCGCGCGATGGACACGGCAGGCTTTGCACCGGGGGTTGCGCTGTGGGTGATGATCGAAACCCCCCGCGCGGTGCTGGCGCTGGAACGGATTGCCGCCTGCGCAGCCAGTACCCGCCTTGCCGGGTTCGTGCTGGGGCTGAACGATCTGGCCAAGGACAGCGGCATCGCGCAACTTCCCGGCCGCGCTGCCTTCGTGCCGGTGCTGACCATGGCGGTGCTGGCGGCGCGCGCGCATGGGCTGGTGGTGCTTGACGGGGTCTGCAACGCCATCGACGATCCCGTCGTGCTGGAAGCGGAATGCCGCCAGGCGCGCGATTCGGGTTTTGACGGAAAGACCCTGATCCATCCGGCGCAACTTGAAGTGTGCAACCGGGTATTCGCGCCTTCGGAGGCAGATGTGACCGAAGCGGAGGCGATCGTCGCAGCTTTTGCCGATCCGGCCAATGCCGGCAAGGGCGCCTTGCGCGTTAACGGAAAAATGGCGGAATTGCTGCATCTGGCGCAGGCGCGGCAACTGCTGGCGAAGGCAGCGGCCATCGCCGCACGCTGATTCGGCCCGCCCGCACGCCCGGCACACCTTCCGCCAACTGGCGCAACTTAAGCACTTCTTAAAAAAGTTGCGCCAGAACCGGTCCCACGAAGGGGACTGGGTAAACCACTATGGACAGCTTGCGCGGAATTGATCTGGATCGGGCGGAAAGCGAACTCGATCTTGCAGGGTACGAAGATGACGTGGCGAACGATCCGCCGCCATCGGTCGGCCAGGACGAACGCCGCATGCAGGTGCGCGCCTACAACTACTGGGCCAACCTGCTGGGCGACAATGCGTTTCCGCCGGTCACCACGCTGCTGGACGGGGTCTATCCCGATTTTGCCGACAACACGGTGCTGCTGCATTTCGACGAAGGGATCGACGATCCGGCGATTGTCTATGTCGGCGCGATGCTGGCCGAGGAATGCGGCACCGAAAGCTCGATCGAACGGCTGAGCCATGTGCCCGGCCGGTCGCTGCTGTCGCGCATCACCGACCACTATCTGCAGATCATCGCCAACCAGGCGCCGATCGGGTTCGAAGCCGAGTTCGTCAACCAGCACGGGCGCACGATCCTGTATCGCGGCATCCTGTTGCCGTTTTCGTCCGATGGCACCGCGATCGACTACATCATGGGGGCGATCAACTGGAAGGAACTGGCCGACCAGCAGACCACCGACGAACTGCTGCTGGAAATCGGCAATGTGCTTGAGGCAATGCCCGCCACAAAGACGCAGTCGCGCCGTCCGCTGATCGAGGCGAGCGACGCCTGGGCCGATGGCCCGGCAGGCATCGACGACTTCGCGCACGGCAGCAGCTTTCCCGATCCCGTCTTCGGGCTGGACGAGGGGCTGGCGCCGCTGCCCGGCGACGATGGCCTGGAACCCGAGGTGCTGGCCGACTGGCTGGCTTCGGCACGCGAACTGGCGCTCGTCGCCAATTCGACCGAGGACCGCAGCCGCAGCGCGCTTTACGCCGCAATCGGTCGGGCATGGGACTTCGCGCTCGCCGCACTGGCCGAACCGGACGATTTTGCCGAACTGCTCGAAGACGCCGGGCTGACCATGCAGGAACGCGCGCCGATGACCCCGGTGGTCAAGCTGGTGTTCGGCGCAGACTACGACAAGACCCGCCTGACCGAATACGCCACCGCGCTGACCCATGCCCAGCGCATCGGCCTTGGCCGGGGCGAACTCGGCCAGTACCTCTCCGCAGCGCCGGGCGGGCTGAAGGGCGTGGTCAACACCGAACGCCGCCTGCGCCGCGAAGCCGCGGGCAAGGCGCTGTCGAAGCGTGGACCGGAAACGGTGGCCGAAAGCCTGCGCGCGCTGCCCGCACGCACGCTGGCCGACCTTTCACCCGCCGGAGCGGAGTTTGCGCTGGTCATGGTGCGCCGCCTGCCCGGTGGCGATGTGGCGCTGGTGGGCGAAGTGGCCGACGATACCCACCTGTTCGAGCGCGCCGCGCGGCATCTGCTGAACGCACCCGCCGCCGCCGCGTGACCGCAGGGGCGGGGGGCCTGCCCCTCCAGCCCACTTCCCGCCGCGCCTGCGCCCTGCTAGCCGGTGGCGATGGCACGGGCGATGAAAGGCAGGCTGCGGATGGGCTGGATCGGCTGGAGCCTGATCACCCTGGCATTGCTGGGGGGACTGGGCGCTCTGGCGGTGCGCCATGCCTTGCAGACCAACGCCGTTGCAGTTCTGGATGGCGTTGACCGCCTGTTGAGCGGCGGCGATGGCGCGATCCGGCAGGTTGCCGATGCGCGCTTCGGACCGGATCCTGCACAGACGGTTGAAATGTTCGTGCCGCAAGGCGCGCGCGGCCCGCTGCCGGTGCTGGTGTTCATTCATGGCGGAAGCTGGGCGAGCGGCAACCCGCACGATTACCGTTTCATCGCCCGCCGGTTTTGCGCGCATGGTTATGCCGTGGTGCTGCCCGGATACCGGCTGTACCCGCAGGTGCGCTACCCGGCGATGCTGGAAGATGGCGCGGCGGCGCTGCGCTGGGTGCACGACAACGCCGCACGGCTGGGCGGCGATCCGGCGCGCATCGCGCTGCTGGGCCATTCCGCCGGCGCCTACAACGCGGTCATGCTGACGCTCGACCCCCGGTGGCTGCGCGCGCAAGGGCTGGACCCGGCGCTGATTCGCGGAACGGCGGCGATGGCCGGGCCGTTCGACTTCCTCCCGCTCGATACCGAAGCCACGATCGACACCTTCGGGCAGGCGCCCGATCTGGCGCAGACCCAGCCGATCACCTTCGCGCGCGGCGATGCGCCGCCGCTGCTGCTGGTGACGGGCGATGCCGATACCCGCGTCAAGCCGCGCAATTCGATCACCCTGGCCCGCCTGATGAGCGCCGCCGGGGCGCCGGTCGATCCGGTGATCCTGCCCGGCGTCACCCACGAAGGGCTGATCATGCAGTTCGCCCGCCCCTTTTCGCGCGACCGCCGGGCGATAGACGCCGTCCTGCCCTTTCTGGCACGGGTCACCGCCCCGGCTTCAGTTGCGGTTCAGGCTGCGGGGCGATAGTCCCGCAACCGTGATCGCACTTGCACGCACCTTGAAAGGCATCGCCGCCCGGCTCACCGCAACGCTCGTGGCGCTGACGCTGTGCGTGCAGGGCGCGGCCGCGCAATCGGTGCTGCGCGATGCCGAAACCGAAGCGATGTTCCGCGAAGCCGCCACGCCGATCTTCCGGGCGGCGGGCTTCAACCCCGGCGCGGTGGACGTGATCCTGCTCAACGACGGGTCGATCAACGCCTTCGTCGCGGGCGGACAGGCGATCTATGTCCACTCAGGGCTGATCGGCGCGGCAGACAGCGTGAACGAGTTCCAGGGCGTGATCGCTCACGAACTGGGCCACATCACCGGCGGCCACGTGATCCGCTTCGACGAAGGCGCCAAGCCTGCGACCGGCATTACCGTGCTCAGCCTGCTGCTGGGCGGGCTGGCGGCAGCGGCGGGATCGGCCGATGCGGCGATGGGCGTGTTCATGGCCGGACAGCAGGCCGCGCTGGGCAAGTTCCTGGCGTTCAGCCGCGCACAGGAATCCTCCGCCGATGCCGCGGGCGCGCAGTTCCTGGCCAAGGCGGGCATATCCGGGCGCGGGTCGATAGAGTTCTTCAAGAAGCTGCAGAATCAGGAATACCGCTATGGCTATTCCTCGCGCAACAACCCGGATGCAGAGTTCTACAGCACCCACCCGATGACCGCCGACCGTCTGGCGACGCTGCTTGACACCTATGAAAAAGACCCGGCGTGGAACACCCCGCCACCGCCCGAACTCGAAGCACGGTTCAAGCGGGTCAAGGCCAAGCTCTATGGCTATCTGGCCGATCCGCAGGATACGCTGCGTGCCTATCCCGAATACATGACCGACGTTCCCGCGCGCTATGCCCGCGCCTATGCGTTTCACAAGGAAGCCTTTGTCGACAAGGCTCTGGCCGAAACACGGGCGCTGATCGCGCAGGACCAGACCAACCCCTATTTCCTTGAACTCGAAGGGCAGATCCTGCTCGAATCCGGGCGTCCCGCCGATGCCATCGCGCCGTTGCGCAAGGCGGTGGCGCTGACCGGCAACGAACCGCTGATCGCCACGACGTTCGGCCACGCGCTGATCGCCACCGAAGACAAGGACAACTTTGCCGAAGCCGAACGGGTGCTGCGCAACGCCGTCGCGCGCGACCGCGAAAATCCGTTCACCTGGTACCAGCTTGGCGTGGTTTACGAAGCGCGCGGCGATACCGCCCGCGCCCGGTTGGCCAGCGCCGAACAGCAACTGATGTACATGCGCCTGTCCGAAGCCCTGCGCAGCGCCGAAGCGGCGGAATCGGCCCTGCCGAAGGGCACCCCGGACTGGCTGCGCGCGCAGGATATCGCCATGTCGGCGCGGGCCATGCTGGAACGCCAGCGCAAATCGCGCTAGGCCCCTCGCATGGCCGATACCGCACCCCCCCGCCGCTTTGGCGCGCTTGCCGCCGCTGCCCTGTTGTGCGCCGGAGCGGGCGCTGCGGGCGGGTGGTACTACGCCAGCCACCACGGCGGCGGCACGCCCGGCGATGAAGCAGCCGAACTCGACCGCACGCTGGCCGGCGCCGGGATCGACGGACGCGAACGCGCCGCCATCGAAGGGCTGGTGCGCGCCTATATCCTCGATCATCCCGAAGTCCTGCCCGAAGCGATGGAACGCCTGCAACAGCGCGAAGCGCAGGGCCGTATCGCCCCGTTGCGCAGCGCGCTGGAAACACCGTTTCCCGGCGCCGTGCTGGGCAACCCGGCGGGCAAGGTCACGCTGGTCGAGTTTACCGATTTCGCCTGCGGCTATTGCCGCCAGAGCGTGGCCGCGGTCGATGCGCTGATCGGGCGCAACCCGGATTTGCGCGTGGTA
Organism: Novosphingobium lubricantis; assembly: GCA_042650965.1. Classification (GTDB taxonomy): domain Bacteria; phylum Pseudomonadota; class Alphaproteobacteria; order Sphingomonadales; family Sphingomonadaceae; genus Novosphingobium; species Novosphingobium lubricantis. The sequence goes on from JBHSCB010000015.1 coordinate 60,622, forward strand.
GTGCGCGAACTGCCGATCATCGCGCCGGAAAGCGAACCAGCCGCGCGCATGGCGCTGGCCGCCGCCGCGCAAGGGCGCTACCCGGCCTATCACAAGGCGATGTTCAGCGGCGCACGGCCCAGCCCGCAGGCGATTGCCGATGCCGCCGCCGCCGCCGGGCTGGACCGGGGCACGGCCAACACCTTTGCCGCCAGCGAAAACGCCGGGGCGGAACTCAAGCGCAATCTCGATCTTGCCCGCCAGCTTGGCATCAACGGCACGCCTGCGTGGATCATCGGGGACCGGCTGATTACCGGCGCCGTGCCGCCGGATGACCTTCAGGCCGCCATCGACGAAGCGCGCCGGGCCAGGCAAGGCTAGCGCGCCCTGTCGCAAGCCGTTACAAACCCGGTCATGGCCGCGCTGCCGTTTCGACCCACGCCGTTTTTCGGCAACAAGAACCGCGCGTTCTGGCGCCTGCAACTGCTGGGCTGGGGCGGTGCGATGCTGCTGCGCGCGGTATCGTCGATCGCCAACGCCCAGCCGTGGTCGTTTCTGGTCATCGTGGTGATCGCCACGATCACCGGGTTTTCGATTTCGCTGATCCTGTCGGTGATTTTCCGGGCGGTCATCAACCGGCGGCCGATCGTCACCTGGGGGGTCACCGCGCTCGTGCTCTCGGCGGCGGTGGGTCTTTACGCCTTCATCGATTCGTGGGTCATCAGCCTCTACCGGCAAGACGCGCAGGCCAGTTTCGCCCAGCTTTTCGTCGGGGTGTTCTACCTTGACCTGACGCTGCTGATTTCGTGGACCGGGCTGTACTATGCGATCAACTTCTTCCTTCAGGTGGAAGAACAGACCGATCAGCTTATGCGCCTGGAAGCGCAGGCCACCAGCGCGCAACTGGCGATGCTGCGTTACCAGCTCAACCCGCACTTCCTGTTCAACACGCTCAATTCGATTTCCACGCTGGTCCTGCTCAAGCAGACCGAACCGGCCAACGCCATGCTTTCGCGGCTGTCATCGTTCCTGCGCTATACGCTGGTCAACGAACCGACCGCGCGGGTTACGGTGGCGCAGGAGATCGAGACGCTCAAGCTCTACCTCGATATCGAACGCATGCGCTTTGAAGAACGGCTGCGCACCGAGTTTCGCATCGAGGACGATGTGCGCGAAGGCCTGATGCCCTCGCTGCTGCTGCAACCGCTGGTCGAAAACGCGATCAAGTATGCGGTCAGCCCGCTCGAATACGGGGCCGAAATCACCATTACCGCACAGCTCGTCGGTTCGGTGCTGCGGGTCACCGTTTCAGACACCGGGCCGGGCTTGCCACCGGGCACGGACCCTTCAACGGTGTTTGGCGCCAGCAGCGATTCCACCGGTATCGGCCTTGCCAATATCCGCGACCGTCTGCTGCAGGCCTATGGCGAAAGCCAGCGGTTCGAGATTTCCAACCGGCCGGAAGGGGGATTCCAGGTCGTACTGGAATTGCCGTTCGAACCGCGCGCCAGCACCGGCAGGGCGCCCGCCGCGCGCTTGCCGGCGGCGGCGCAGGGATGATGGCGGGAACCGGATCGGGTTCCGGCCGTCTTGTTGCTGGCAGGGAAGTATCACGGGGGCACATCGTGACGTTCGCCGCGCGCTGCACCGCGCCTGCGCAGAAGAATGAAGGAATCGCATGACCATCCGCACCATCCTTGTCGATGACGAAAAGCTGGCCATTCAGGGCCTGCAACTGCGCCTCCAGGCCTTCCCCGATGTCGAAGTGATCGACACCTGCTCCAACGGCCGCGAAGCGATCCGCAAGATCAAGACCGAAAAGCCCGATCTCGTGTTCTGCGATATCCAGATGCCGGGGTTTGACGGGTTTTCGGTGGTCAAGGGGGTGATGGAGATCGACCCGCCGCTGTTCGTCTTCGTCACCGCCTATTCCGAACACGCGATCAAGGCGTTCGAGGCGAACGCGGTCGATTACCTGCTCAAGCCGGTCGAGGAAGACCGTCTGGCCGACGCGCTGGACCGCGCCCGCACCCGCATCGCCGAAAAGCGCGGGCGCGAAGAGGCGGACAAGCTCAAGATCGTGCTGGCCGAAGTCGCGCCCGATGCCATGCCGGGCATGGAGGAAGAAGCCGATGTCGCTGCCGGGCGCTTTGAAAAGCTGATAAACATCAAGGATCGCGGCCAGATCTTCCGTGTAGATGTCGATACGATCGAACGGATCGAGGCGGCGGGCGATTACATGTGCATCTACACCGGCGACAATTCGCTGATCCTGCGCGAAACGATGAAGGATCTGGAGCGCCGCCTCGATCCGCGCGTGTTCCAGCGCGTCCACCGCTCCAAGATCGTCAACCTCGACCGTGTGCGCCAGGTGCGCCCCCACACCAACGGCGAATGCTTCCTGGTGCTGGAAAGCGGGTCGGAAGTGAAGGTATCGCGCAGCTACCGCGATGTCGTGGCGCGCTTCGTCCACTGATACTCGACAGCGTGGCCCCGCATGGTAAGTGCGGGGCATGACCGATTTCAGCATTCCCGGCTTCGATCTCGATGCCTTTGTCGCCGCCACGCTGGCCGAAGATCTTGGGCAGGGTCTGCCCGGCGGCGGCAGCGACGTGACCAGCCAGAGCGTGATCCCTGCCGACGCCCGCTTTTCCGGGGTGATGGACAGCCGCGATGCAATCACCGTGTGCGGCCTGCCGATCGCCGCTGCGTTCTTCCGCGCGCTCGACCCGGCGATGCGCATCGCCATCCTCGTGGACGAAGGCGCGCAGGTTTCGCCCGGCAGCGATCTGATGCGGCTGGAAGGCAATGCCCGCGCGATGCTTACGGCAGAGCGCAGCGCGCTCAACACCGTGCAACACCTGTCGGGCATCGCCACGCTGACCCGGCAGTATGTCGATGCGATGGGCGATACGCGCGCGCGCCTGCTCGATACGCGCAAGACCATTCCGGGGCTGCGGCATCTCGAAAAGTACGCAGTGCGCACCGGCGGCGGCACCAACCACCGCATGGGGCTGTGGGACGCGGCGATGATCAAGGACAACCATGTGATGGTTGCCGGCGGCGTTGCCGAAGCGGTGCGGCGTGCGCTGGCGGCGGGCGTGCGCGACGTGATCTGCGAAGTGGACCGGATCGACCAGATCGAACCGGCGCTGGCCGCAGGCGCCACCCGGCTGCTGCTCGACAACATGGGGCCGGACCTGCTGCGCGAAGCGGTGGCGCTGATCGCCGGACGCGTGCCTGCCGAAGCATCGGGCGGGGTGCGGCTCGACACCATCGGCGCGATCGCGGCGGCGGGCGTCGACTATGTTTCCGTCGGGCGGCTGACGCAAAGCGCGCCCGCCGCCGACATCGGTCTTGATTTCACCCCGCTCGGCTGACTCGCCGCAGCCCCCGAAAGGCCCGCCCGATGCAAGTGCCCCTGCCACCCCGTCCCGCCGCGCTGACGTGGTTCGAACTGTGCCTTGGCGCCAGCCAGGCGCTGCGGATCGGCAATATCGCGCTGCATTCGGCCGCCATGGCCGCAGCAACCGGGATCGACCGGCAAGCGATCCTGATCAGCCCCTTTGCCAATGCTGTGGTGGTGATGGGCCTTGGCGCCGCCGTTTCGCGCGGGCGGTTTGCGCTGGCGCGCTGGTTTCTGGTGGTGCTGGTCGGGCTGGACCTGATCGGCCTTGGCGGGCTTTCGGCGGGGGCGCAGATGCTCGGCGTGCCCTTTGCCGCGACCTCTGGCGTGGCTATCGTGCTGATGCTGGCGGCAGGTATGCTGATGTTCCTCCCCACGGTCACCGCATGGCTCAAGCATGGCAAGGATGGCTGACGTGCATGGCGCGCCCGGCGGCCTGCTGAAAGGCATCGGCGCGGCAGCACTGCTGGCGGTATCGGCCCCGGCGCTGGCGCAGGGCTGGCAATGCACCGTGCCGCCCGCGATCAGCGTTCCCCCGCTGCCCCGCCCCGATGCCCCCGCACGGGTCGTGCCGATCACCGGCTATACCCTGGCGTTGAGCTGGTCGCCGGAGTTCTGCCGCACGCGCAAGGCCGATCCCGCCCATGCCACGCAATGTTCGGGCGCGATGGGGCGCTTCGGCTTCGTCCTGCACGGGCTGTGGCCCGAAGGGCGCGGCAGCGCCTATCCGCAATGGTGCCCGACGCGCCGCGCGCCCGATGCGCAGACCGTGCGCCGCAACCTGTGCACCACCCCTTCGGCCAACCTGCTGGTGCACGAATGGGCCAAGCACGGGAGTTGCATGGCCCGCGATCCGGCGGAATACTTCGACAAGGGCCGCGCGCTGTTCGAATCGCTGCAATTCCCCGACATGGCGCGCCTTTCGCGGCAGAAGGGGCTGAACGCGGGCATGGTCCGCCAGGCGCTGGTCATCGCCAACCCCACCTTGCGCGCCGACATGATTCGGCTGCTGGTCAGCCGCAACGGCTGGCTGCGCGAAATCCACATCTGCCATTCGCGCGCATTCAAGCCAGTACGCTGCGCCAGCGGCACCGGCCCTGCCAGCACCGCCGCGGTAAAGATCTGGCGCAGCTTCTGACGGCCTAGCGCCGGTCGCGGAAAAAGGCACGCAGCAGGTCCGACGCCTCGCCTTCGCCCATGCCGGAATAGACTTCGGGACGGTGCAGGCAGGTCGGCTGGTCGAAGATCCGCCCGCCATGTTCCACCGCCCCCCCCTTGGGGTCGCTGGCCGCGTAATAGACGCGGCCGATCCGGGCATGAACGATTGCCCCCGCGCACATCGCGCACGGTTCAAGGCTGACCCACAGATCGCATCCGTCGAGCCGCTCCTGCCCCAGCGCCGCCGCCGCTGCGCGAATCGCCAGCACTTCGGCGTGGGCCGTGGGATCGCCCAGCGCGCGCGGGGCGTTGTGCGCGGCGGCGATCACCGCGCCATCGCGCACGATCACCGCGCCGACCGGCACTTCACCGGCGGCGCGGGCCAGCGCGGCCTGATCGAGCGCCGCGCGCATCGGGGCGGGAAGGGGCCAGCGGGTCATCCGCGCGGGTATACGCGCGGCGATGTCGCTTTCAATCTCCGAATCCTTGACTTCGCCCGGTGAATCGTTAAGTGCCGCGCCTTCCCGATAGGTATTATCGAACAAGCCAAGCGAGTTTTAAGCCATGTCGCGCATCTGCGAACTGACCGGTAAGGGCCGCCAAGTCGGTCACAACGTAAGCCACGCCAACAACAAGACCAAGCGCGTGTTCCTGCCCAACCTGCAGAACGTCACGCTGATGAGCGAGAAGCTGGACCGCAGCTTCAAGTTCCGCGTCTCGACCCATGGTCTGCGTTCGGTCGAACACAACGGCGGTCTGGACAACTGGCTGCTCAAGCAGTCGGACGCCAAGCTCAGCCCGCGCGCACTCAAGGTGAAGCGCGATCTGGTCAAGGCCGCCGCGGCCTGATCCACTGCGCCCGCAAGGGCCGGATGCAGAAAAAAGCCCCCTTCCTTCGTGGAACGGGGGCTTTTTCTGCTTTGCGGCAGCCCGGCTTACCGACTCACGCCAGACGAATCGGAGTATCTGAATCAGAGTGGGCGAATCAGGCCGGACGGAACTTGAGCGCATCGCCGTTGATGCAATAGCGCAGCCCCGTGGGCATCGGCCCATCGTTGAAGATATGGCCCAGATGCCCGCCGCACCGGCTGCAATGCACTTCGGTGCGGACCATGCCCAGCTTGCGGTCCACGCTGGTGCCCACCGCCCCGCGCAAGGGGCGCCAGAAGCTGGGCCAGCCGGTGCCGCTGTCATACTTGGTCGATGATGCGAACAGCGCCTGTCCGTCTGCCGCGCAGACGAACGCGCCCTTGCGCTTTTCGTGCAGCAGTTCGGAGGTGAACGGCCGCTCGGTGCCTTCTTCGCGCAGGATGTAATATTGCGCCGGGGTCAGCAGGCGGCGCCATTCGGCTTCGCTGCGGGTAACCGGGAACGTCCCCTTGCCCGCCGGGGCGGCGCTGCACGATGGCGAGAACAGGCCCATGACGGGCAGCGCCGCACCCGCGCCCAGCAGGGCGAGCAGGCGGCGGCGGGAGGAACGGTGCACGACGTTATGGGGCATGATCATCCTCGTTGTCCTGCCGGCGGGCGGTGAGGGCGAATACCACCAGGGTGGCGGCGCCCACCGGCAGGACCATGCGGCAAATACCCCGGTCCAGCCCCCGGCGCGGTGACGCATATCATATTTTGCAGAATGATTTAGCGGCGTTCGAGTTCCACCTCCAGCCTGCGGAAGCCGTGGACGAAGTTGGCGCGCACCCGTTCCACTTCGCCGCGCACGCGCACGCGCATCCGCCGCTCGTGCATTTCCTCCAGCAGGATGCGCAGTTGCAGTTCGGCCAGCCGCGCGCCGACGCAGCGGTGAATGCCGTGGCCGAACGACAGGTGTCGCCGCGCGTTGGGCCGCTGCACCAGCAGCCGGTCGGGATCGTCGAACACCGCTTCGTCGCGGTTGGCGGAAATGTACCACAGCACCAGCTTGTCGCCCGCGCGGATCTGCTGGCCGAACAGTTCCGCATCGGCGGTGGCGGTGCGGCGCATGTGGGCCAGCGGGGTGATGTAGCGCAAGCATTCCTGCGCGGCATTGGGGATCAGCGCCGGATCGGCTTCAAGGATGGCGCGCTGGTCGGGAAAGCGGTCAAGCGCGTGGACGATGCCCGACATGGTGTTGCGCGTGGTATCGTTGCCGCCGACGATCAGCAGCACCAGATTGCCCATGAACTCCTGCGGGGTCATGTGGTTCATCGCATCGGAATGGACCATCATCGAGATGAGGTCGCCGGCGGGCGGGGCCTTCAGGCGCTCTGCCCAGAGCCGCTGGAAATAGTGGACCATTTCGCCCAGCAGGCCAAAGCGCAGATCCGACAGTTCGCGCACCAGCGTCAGTTCCACATCGCCCGCCCAGTCCGACCAGAAGGTGAGCAGCCGACGGTCCTCCCACGGAAAGCCGAAAAGGATCGCCAGCATGCCGGTGGTCAGTTCGATAGAGACGCGGTCCACCCAGTCGAACCGTTCGCCCCATGGCAGCGAATCGAGCACGGCGGCAGTGCGATGGCGGATTTCGCTTTCCATCGCGGCCATGCGTGCCGGGGTGAAGGCCGGGGCGACGGTGCGCCGCTGCCCGGTATGTTCGGGCCGGTCCATGGCGATGAACATCGGCAACTGGCGTTCGGCCACCAGTTGCGGATCGGCATCGGGCGGCGGATCGCCAATCGTGATCGTGCCGTATTTCCACGATGACGAATAGAGGTCGGGCAGCGATTCGACCTGCATGATCGCCTTGTGGCTGACGATGTTCCAATAGGGTCCGTACGGTGATTGCGCGATGCGGTTGACCGGCGCGCGCGCGCGCATCTGCGCAAAGACCGGCTGCCAGCGGTCTTCGGCATAGATATCGGAACGGCTTACGTCCCACGGATCGGCATGCACCGGCGCGGCCTGGGGGTTGGCCGCGCGCCATGCGGCAAAGGCATCGGCGGCCGAAGGCGCGGTGCGATAGGCAAAGGCAGGCGCTGCGGGTGCGGCCTGGGTGGCCATGGCATCTCTCCGGTTGGCGGCTGGCTTGATGCCGGGCCGCTCTGCCGGTGCAGGATGCCTTAACCTACATCAATGTCAATAACCGGCGCCACGCTTACGCCGGGGCGGCCGCGCGGCGGTTGCGCAGCCGGGCCAGCAGCCCGCGGCGCGCACCGCGATCGCCCGACGGGCCGGACTTCATCACCGTGCGGCGGAACAGTTGCGCCCCGGTGCGCACGATCAGCACCACCCAGGCGCCCTGCCACGCCAGCGCCAGCACATGCGGCCAGATCTGCGCGTCCTGCGCCGCGCGCGCCAGCATCGCGTAAGGCGAACTGACCGGGAACAGGATCGAAACCCATTCCACCCAGGTGCCAGGCGATGTCAGCGCATAACTGGCGAAGAAGAACACCATCAACTGGAACATCGACACCGGCATCGACAGCGTCTGCACTTCGCGCACCGTCGATGCCATGCCCCCGATCGACAGGAACAGCGATCCCATCAGCAGGTAAGCCATGGCAAAATAGACGAACCCCAGCAGCAGGAACAGCGGCCAGCCGACCGCCGGAACGGCGATGGCGGGCAGGCCCTTGCCGCCGAGAAGGACCAGCGCCCCGCCCGTCGTGCCCCACACCGCGATGCCGACCAGACTGACGCCCAGCATCGCCACCAGCTTGCCGAAGAACATTGCATCGAGCGGCACGGCAGCGGCCAGCACTTCGATGATCTTGTTGCCCTTTTCCTCGACCAGATTGGACAGGACCATGCCCGCCAGCAGCATCGTCAGCAGGAACAGCATGACCTGCGCGTCTTGCGCGGTGGTCGCCTGTCCGCTGCGGACCTTGGCCGCGCTGGTGTTCACTTCCTGCACCGCCACCTGCGGATAGGTTGTCGGGCTTTCCGCACGGGCGCGCGCGGCAAGGTTGGAGACCAGCCCCACCCACTGCCGCACCCGTTCGCGCGTGCCGGTAAGCTGGGGTGCGTCAAGCGTTCCGCCCAGCACCGCGGTCACCTGCCGGTCGCTGTCGGCCAGCGCGGCGCGGGTATCGACCGCCTGTCCCGGCGCCGGAGGGTCGAGCACGATCATTTCGGGCATCGGCCCGGCCACCCGCCCGTCCAGTTCATCGCGCGCGGCAAGGATACGGTCGGCATCGGCGGCAGGCATCGCAATGCCGATGCGCGGCTGGTCGAGGTTTTCCTGCACTTTCGCGCCGATATTCCCGGCAAGGCCGCCAACCAGCACCGGAAAGAGCGGCCCGATCAGAAAGAAGATGAAGGTCTTGGAAAAGATCACCGCCACGAAATCGCGCCGGGCGATGACCATGGCCGCGCGCAGTTTTTCCCTGATGCCGGTCATTTGGCTTCTCCCGCGCTGGCTTCCAGCGCCCTGGCTGCCGCTTCCCCGGCGATGGCGACAAAGGCATCGTGCAGCCCCGCGCGTTCGATCGACAGGCTGAGAATGCCGGCATTGCCCTCGATCAGCGCCCGCAGCAGCGGTTCGACCCCGCTTTCGGGCAGGGTAAAGTACCAGAACGCACCTTCGCGGCGGGCATCGGCGGGCAGGCTGGCGCGCCACGGGCCTTCCAGCACGCGCGTTTCCAGCCGCACCTGCGGGCGCAGCCGGTCGCGCGCGACATCGACCGGCCCGGCAAACGGCACCTTGCCGCCCGCAATGATCGCAATCTGGTCGCACAACCGTTCGGCGTGGGCGATGACATGGGTGGAAAAGATCACCGTGGTGCCGCGTTCGGCCAGCGCCCGCATCATCCGTTCAAGCTTGCCCTGGTTGAGCGCATCGAGACCGGAAAACGGTTCATCGAACACCACCAGATCGGGTTCGTGGACCAGCGTGCCGAGCAGTTGCACCTGCTGCGCCATGCCCTTGGACATCTGCCGGATCTGGCGGTCGGCGGCATAGCCAAGGCCATGTTCTTCCAGCAGTTCGCGGCCCCGGCGGCGGCCTTCCTTCAACGGCACGCCACGCAGCGCGGCCAGGAAGGCAATGGCTTCATACGCCTTCATCGCGGGATAGAGGCCGCGCTCTTCGGGCAGGTAGCCGATGCGGCGGGCCACGTCGGTAGGCCGGTTCGCGCCCAGCACGCGGCGGTAACCGGCATCCGGGTCGATGATCCCCAGCAGCATGCGCAGCGTAGTGGTCTTGCCCGCCCCGTTCGGCCCAAGGATGCCGTAGATCGCGCCGCGCGGCACGGAAATATCCACGCCGTCAACGGCGGTGAAACCATCGAACCGTTTCACCAGTCCGCGCGCCTCGATGGCAAGGTCCGCGTCAACCACGTTGCCGGGCACCTGCCATTCCCCTAGTTCGATCTTCATGGTCCATGGCCCTAGCGATAGGGGATGAACGAGCGGGACAGCAAGTTTGGTTAACAGCGCGGCAGGAATTGGCGAGCAGCGGATCAGGGACGAAGCCGCGCGGCTGGGCTTTGCCGCCTGCGGCATTGCCCCGGCGGCCGACGATCCGCTGCGCGCGCGGCGGCTGGAAACCTGGCTGGGCGAAGGCCACCACGGCACGATGGCGTGGATGGAAACCCGGCTGGAGCACCGGCGCGGCCCGCAATCGCTGTGGCCGCAGGCGCAAAGCGTGATCGCGCTGGGCATGAGCTATGCCCCCGCCGCCGATCCGCGCGCACTGGCCGAAGCGACAGAGCGCGGGCGCATCTCCGTCTATGCGCAGGGCGGCGATTACCACGATGTGGTCAAGCGCAACCTCAAGGCGCTGGCGCGCTGGCTGGTCGATCAGGCGCCGCATGCGCAGGTCAAGGTTTTCGTCGATACCGCGCCGGTGATGGAAAAGCCGCTGGGGCAGGCCGCAGGCATCGGCTGGCAGGGCAAGCACACCAACCTTGTCAGCCGCACGCACGGGTCGTGGCTGTTCCTGGGCGCGATCTACACCACGCTGGTCCTGCGCCCCGATGACCCCCACGCCGACCGGTGCGGATCGTGCACCGCCTGCCAGACCGCCTGCCCGACACAGGCCTTCCCCGCGCCCTACCGGCTGGATGCGCGGCGCTGCATTTCCTACCTGACGATCGAGCACAAGGGCGCGGTGCCCGAAGCGTTGCGCCCGGCGCTGGGCAACCGCATCTATGGCTGCGACGATTGCCTCGCCGCCTGCCCATGGAACCGCTTTGCCGCCGCCGCGCAGGCCAACCGCGCGTTCCTGCCGCGCGCCGAACTGGCCGCGCCGCGCCTCGCGGAACTGCTGGCGCTCGACGATGCGGCCTTCCGCGCGGTGTTTTCAGGATCGCCGATCAAGCGCATCGGGCGCAACCGCATGGTGCGCAACTGCCTTTATGCGGCGGGCAACAGCGGCAATGCGGCGCTGACGCCCGCCGTGGCGGCACTGCTGGACGATCCCGATCCGGTCGTGGCCGAAGCGGCGCGCTGGGCCATGGCCCGGCTGGCGGCAACCCGCCCCGCCCCGCCGGAAGCCAGGCAGGGCGATGGCGCGATCAGGCCAGCATTTCCTTGAGCGGGACGCCCGCATCGGCCAGCGTTTCGGGCGCGATCTGGGCGCGGGCTTCGACCAGCTTCTTGCCCTGGACATAGTCCTTGACCATGTTCACGCAATCGAGGGCAACGACCTTGCCGCCCTTGAGATAGACCACCGAGAACGAACGCGTGGCCGGATCGCCGCGCAACACGGCCTGATCGTGCCCGGTGGAAAGCCCCACGGTCTGAAGCTTGAGGTCATACTGGTTGGACCAGAACCATGGCGTGGCCTTGTAGGGCGCGGGCGCGCCGCAGATGTCCTTGGCAACGGTGGTGGCCATGTCGTTGGCGTTCTGCACGGATTCAAGCCGGATCACCGCGCCGTCGGCAAAATCGTTGGCATGGGCTGCGCAATCGCCGATCGCATAGACATCGGGCAGCGAGGTGCGGCAGAACTCGTCCACGTCCACCCCGTTGCCGCCCGCCGCACCGGCGGAGATCAGCGGACCCACGCAAGGCACGATACCGATGCCCACGATCACCATGTCGGCAGGCAGCACCGATCCATCGGCCATGCGCACCCCGGTTACCTTGGTCCCATCGCCTTCGATGCAGTCCATCGCCGCCGCAGTGCGCAGATCGACGCCGTGGGCGCGATGCTCGGCCTCGTAGAACGAGGACAGGGCTTCACCGGCAACGCGCGCCAGCACGCGCGGCAGGGCTTCGAGCAGGGTGACGTGGACATCGAACTTGGTCAGCACGGCGGCGGCTTCCAGACCGATGTAGCCCCCACCGATGACCACCGCGCGCTTCGCCCCGGCATCGAGTTCGGCCATCAGTCGGTCGGCATCGGCCTTGGTCCGCACCGCGTGCACCCCGACCAGATCGGAACCCATGCACGAAAGGCGGCGCGGATCGCCGCCGGTAGCCCAGATCAGCTTGCCGTACTGCACTTCGCTGCCATCGCCCAGCCGGACGACATGCGCGGCGGGATCGACCGCGGTCACTTCCGACGACAGGCGCATTTCCACGTTCTTGTCGGTCCAGAACTGGGCCGGACGGATGCAGATGCGGTCAAAGGTCTTGTCGCGGGCAAGGTATTCCTTGGACAGCGGCGGGCGTTCGTAGGGGATTTCAGGCTCCCGCCCGATCACCAGGACGCGGCCTTCAAAGCCGTTCTGGCGCAAGGCAAGGGCCGCCTGTGCGCCGCCATGACCCGCCCCGACAATGACGACATCCGCCTGTTCCATTCGATTCCTCCCAGCTTGTGGGGGTCGATTTGGCGAAAATCGGCCCGGCGTCAACTGACCTGCGTCAAAATAGCCTGACGCTACGGCAAGAAATGCGGAAGGAAGCCCCCGCGATCAGCGCCCCAGCAGCGTCCTGGCCTGGCTGGCGGCCTGCGCCAGCATGGCCGGGGCCACGACCGGTGCGGCCTGGGCACGGGCGATCAGGCTGCGGAACTGGCGGACCGAGGCCGCATTGGCATCGAGCCACTGCGCCACGAACGCCGCCGGTGCACCGCCTTTCGATCGCGTCAGGAAGTCCAGCCGCATCTGCTGGAAATCGCGGGCAAGGCCCGCCACCAGCAGCCGCTCCCACGGGTCCGACGGGTCCATCCGCTGCGCCGCCTGCTGCGCCCAGTCCAGCCCCAGCGCCGCGCCAAGATCGGCAAAGGCGCCGGTCAGCGCCCCGGCATCGACATCGAGTTCACCGGCAAGATGGGCAAGGCCGATCGCCCCGTCGAGATCGGACAAATGCACCAGCCGCGCCGCAATGGGCGCGGGCACGCCCGATGCGGCCAGTTCATCGGCCATCACCCGCGCCTGTGCCTGCGCCGCGCCGCGCAGCAGTTGCGCGGCGGTTTCGGACAGCAGCGTCACCCGCCCGGAAAGCTCGGCGATCAGTGCACCGGGCCGGGTCGATCCGCGCCCGGCGCGCAGGCAATCGGCCACATGGCCGCGCAGCGCACGCGAAACCCGTTCAAACAGCGCCAGCCGCAAGGCTTCGGGCAGCGGCGCTTCGTCCAGCAGGCGCCAGGTTTCCGGCAGATCCATAAGCTGTTCCGCCGCGACAAAGGCCGCGGCAACTTGCGCCAGGCTGCAGCCTTCCTCTTCGCACAGTTCGAACGGATGCACCGGCCCCAGCCGGTTTATCAGGCGGTTGGCGAGCTTGGTGGCGATGATTTCGCGCCGCAGGCGATGGGTGGCGATCTGCTGCGCGAACGGTTCGCGCATTTGCGGCGGAAACGCGGCGAACAATTCGGCTTCCAGCACCGGATCATCGACCACCGGGCTGGCTTCGAGATCGTGCTGCACCACCAGCTTGCTGCTCGACAGCAGCACCGCCAGTTCGGGCCGGGTCATGCCCTGTCCCGCCGCCGCGCGCCGGGCCAGATCCTCGGCGCTGGCCAGCCCTTCGGTCTTGCGATCAAGATCGCCCGATTCCTCCAGCACGTCGATCAGCCGCGACCACGCGGGCATTGCCGCCGCACCGCCGCATTCGGCGATGGACAGCGCCAGCGCCTGCAAGCGGTTATCCTCCAGCACCAGATGCGCGACATCATCGGTCATCGCCACCAGCAGATCGACCCGCGCCGGTTCGGTAAGCGTGCCCGCGCGTTTGGCCGCCGCAAGCGCGATCTTGATGTTCACTTCGTTGTCCGAACAATCGACGCCCGCCGAATTGTCGATGAAATCGGTGTTGATGCGGCCGCCGTGCAGCGAAAACGCGATGCGCCCGGCTTGCGTCACGCCCAGATTGGCGCCTTCCCCGATGACCCGCGCGCGCACTTCGGCGGCATCGACGCGCAGCCCGTCGTTGGCCGGATCGCCCACTTCGATCGCATTCTGGTGGCTGGCCTTCACATAGGTGCCGATGCCGCCGAACCACAGCAGGTCCACGCGGCTGCGCAGGATGGCGGAAATCAGCGATTCAGGGTCCAGTTCGGCCACGCTCACGTCCAGCATCGCCTGAACCTGCGGCGACAGCGGAATCGCCTTCATCGCGCGCGGAAACACGCCGCCACCGGGCGAGAGCAGCGCCTTGTCATAATCGTCCCAGCTTGACCGGGGCAGCGCAAACAGGCGCGCGCGTTCGGCCCAGCTTGCCGCCGCATCGGGATCGGGATCGAGGAAGATGTGGCGGTGATCGAACGCGGCGACCAGCCGGATCGCCCTGGACAGCAGCATGCCGTTGCCGAACACGTCGCCCGACATGTCGCCACAGCCCGCCACCCGCACCGGATCGGTCTGCACATCCACGCCCAGTTCAAGGAAGTGCCGCCGCACCGAAAGCCATGCACCGCGCGCGGTAATGCCCATGGCCTTGTGGTCATACCCCTTCGACCCGCCGCTGGCGAAGGCATCGTCCAGCCAGAAATCGCGGGATTCAGCAATGGCATTGGCCACGTCGGAAAAACTGGCAGTGCCCTTGTCGGCGGCGACGACGAAATAGGGGTCTTCGCCATCGTGCACCACGACGCGGTCGGGGTGGACCACCGTGCCGCCAACGATGTTGTCGGTCAGCGACAGCAGCGTGCGGATGAAGATCTGGTAGCTGGCCTTGCCTTCGGCCAGCCAGCCTTCACGGTCGCGCGCCGGATCGGGCAAGTGCTTGGGATAGAAGCCGCCCTTTGCGCCGGTCGGCACGATCACCGCGTTCTTGACCCGCTGCGCCTTCATCAGGCCAAGGATTTCGGTGCGGAAATCGTCGCGCCGGTCGGACCAGCGCAGACCGCCGCGCGCCACGGCACCGCCGCGCAGGTGGATGCCTTCGACGCGCGGCGAATAGACGAAGATTTCGCGCCACGGCACCGGGCGCGGCAGGCCGGGCACTTGCGCCGAATCGATCTTGAAGGCCAGCGCCTCGGCCGCGGCGGGGGCAAAGGCGTTGGTCCGCACGATCGCGCCCACCAGCGCGCGGAACTGGCGCAGCAGGCGATCATCGTTGATCGCGGCAACGCCTGCCAGCCCGGCGCGGATCGTCTCCTGCGCGGCGGCATAGGCGGCTTCGCGGTCCTGCCGGAACGCGGGATCGTGGCGCGCGACAAAGGCATCGACCAGCCCGTGCGCCACCAGCGGCGCGTTCTTCAGCGCATCGACCACGGTGGCAATGCCAAAGGTCATGCCGCCCTGGCGCAGATAGCGGTAGAACGCGCGCAGCCAGTTGGCCTGGCGCGCGCCAAGACCGGTGGCCACGATCAGGCGGTTGAAGGCATCGTCCTCTGCCGCGCCGTTGAGCACGGCGGCCAGCGAATCCTCGATCGCCCCGGCGCGGGCCAGCAGATCGTCGATCGTGCTGTCGGCCGGGCGGGCAATCAGAAAATCGTGGACATAGCCCAGCGCCCCGCCATCGAGCGGCGTCGGCACTTCTTCCAGCACGCGGAACCCGAAGTTTTCCAGCACCGGAACGGCATCGGACAGGACAATGGCCCCTTCGCGCTGGTACAGCTTGAGCCGCAGCCCATCGTCGCCCGGATGGCGGTGCAGCCGCGCGGCGCGGCGCGGCGCCCGCGCCCCGGCCAGCGTGCGCAACACGCGGATATCGCACGCCGCCTCGGCCGGGCCGGATACGGCGCGATAGGACAGCGGAAAGGCATCGGCATAGCGTGCGGCAATGGCGGCGGCGCGCGAAGGCTCCTCGCTTGCCGCCAGTTCCGCTTCCACGGCCCCGGCCCAGCCGCGCACCATCGCCTGCAATTGCCGGTCGAGCGCGGCCTCATCGGCCTGAGCGGCCTGTTCGCGCACGTCGAGCACGAAGCGCAGCATCGCCAGCGTGCTGGCCTCTACCTGCAAGGACCAGTCGAGCACTTGCGCCCCGGCGGCATTTTCCAGCATTGCCTGCACCGCCAGCCGCATGTCGGTGGACAGCACATCGCGCGGCAGCCACACGAAGGCGAAGAGGTGGCGCGCCAGCGGGGCCTGTACCAATGCCAGCCGCGGGCGGGGGCGATCCACCAGGCTCATCATCGCGGTGGCGACCCGTTCAAGATCGGCATCGGCAAAGCTGATCAGCACATCGTGCGGCAGCGCGGTCATCGCGTGGACCAGCGCCTTGCCGGCATGGCCGTTTGCAGCAAAACCGAACTTGTCCATCAGATCGGCCAGTTGCGTGCGCAGGCGCGGCACGCGGTCGGGCACGGCGGCGAGCGCGGCGCTGGTCCACACCCCGGCATGGATCGAAAGCGCCGCCACCGTGCCCCCCTCGCGGTGCGGCACGATGAACAGGTCCAGCGGCACGCGGCGATGGACATTGGCGATGCGGTTGGCCTTGACGATCAGCGGCGCGCGGCCCTGCCCGGCGGCCCCGCTGCTTTCGAACCAGGCAAAGGCGCGTTCGAGCGATGCATCGGCGAGCAGCGCGGCGTCGCTGGCGCGGCATATGCCGCGCGCATTTTCCAGCGTCCCGTCGCGGCGGCGGGTCACGCAGCCAAGCTGGGTCAGCATGCCATCGGCCAGCCAGCGCAGCAGCGCCGCGCCTTCAGGGTCGGCCAGCAGCGCGGCATCATCGCGCATCGCCGCCTGCATCTGCGGCCAGTCGGCCACCGCGGCGCGGACATCGGCCAGCGTTTCGGCCAAAGCGGCCAGCAGGGCGCGGCGCTGGCGCGCATCGGCGCGTTCGGTTTCAAGATAGACGATGGATTCGCGCCGTTCGCCCGCAGCATCGCCATCGGGAAAGGCATCCAGCACGCCATCGCCGTTGCGGCGCACCGCCACCACGGGGTGCACCAGCCGCCCGATCGCCAGCCCCTGCGCGGTGATGGCCGAGGTGATCGAATCGACCAGAAACGGCATGTCGTCGTTGATCACCGCGATGCGCAAGTGCCGCGCTTCGCCTTGCGCGCCGCTGACGCTTTCAATGGCGATGGCCGGATCGCCGCCCTGGCGCACGCGCGCGGCGGCCACGGCAAACTGCGCCGCCTGCGCCAGCCGCGCCGCATCGAAATCGACCGCTTCATCGGGCAGGAGCGCCGCGGCGAACCGCTGCGCCAGCGCCTGCGAGAGGTGGTCCGGCAAACGGGCCTCAGGCGCGGCGGCGGACGGATGACTTGCGGACGTTGATGCCATGCGTTGGCTCCTGGCTCTCCGTGCGAGAGATAATCCATCACTCGCTTGTAATTTTATGTCAGCGGCTTGTATCTATTTTACGCATGCTAGGCCAGCCTCCGGCACCGGACAAGTCCGGTTCATCGCCAGCCCCGCTTTAACGCCCTGTTGTGACACCTGATCGCGCGATCGGGCTTGGCCCGTGGCGCTTCAGGTGCGTTTAGGTGTCGTTCAGGCCGCCGTCTGCACGGCATCGAGCTGGCGCGCCGCTTCCATCGTCAACCGCAGCGAACGCAGCCGCGCGGCAGGATCATAGATCGACCCGGCAACGATGATCTCGTCCGCCCCGGACCGCTGCGCAAAGGCGGCCAGCCGGTCGCGCACCGTGGCGACACTGCCGTTGGCGCTGATCCGGCGGACGCGGTCGAGCAGGTTCTGCGCCTCTTCGGGCAGGGTCGCGCGGTAGTCCGGCACGGGGGGCTTGAGCCGCCCCGGTCGCCCGCTGCGCAGCGCGATGAACGATTGTTCCATCGACGATGCCAGCAGCACCGCCTCCTCGTCCGTATCGGCGGCAACAACGTTGATCGCAGCCGCGCAATAGGGTGCGTCCAGCACGGCCGAGGGCTGGAACCGCTGGCGGTAGAGTGCCAGCGCCTCGTCCAGATGGCGCGGCGCGAAGTGCGAGGCAAAGGCGAATGGCAGGCCCAGCATCCCGGCCAGTTGCGCGCCAAACAGGCTTGACCCCAGAATCCACATCTGCGGCTGCGCGCCCTTGCCCGGCACCGCCTGCAACGGCACGCGCGGATCGCCCGCGAACTGCATCTGCAATTCAACCACATCGCCGGGAAACTCTTCGGCGGCGCGGTTGGTGTCCTTGCGCAGCGCGCGCACGATGCGCTGGTCCGCGCCCGGCGCGCGGCCAAGGCCCAGGTCGATGCGCCCCGGAAACAGCGCGTCGAGCGTGGCGAACTGTTCGGCAATCACCAGCGGGCTGTGGTTGGGCAGCATGATCCCGCCCGCGCCGATGCGGATCGTCGACGTTGCATGGCCGATATGCGCCAGTGTCACGGCAACCGCGGCGCTGGCGATGCCATCCATGCCGTGGTGTTCGGCCACCCAGTAGCGTCCATACCCGCATTCTTCGGCCACGCGCGCCGCGGCGGCAGCGGTGTCGAGCGCGTCACGCACCGTCCCGCCTTCTGTCACGCTGACCAGATCGAGAACGGAAAGTTTCATGGCGCGGGCTTTTCTGCTGGGGAAGAGGAAACCGGCCCGGAAACGTCCGGTGCCGTAGTCGCAGATAGGGATAGCGGCCCCAGTTGTTCAAGGTAACCCCTTGCAATCGCGCCAGAGGGACTGTCCGGATCGGTGGCCAGAACCGATTGCCAGGATTTGCGCGCGGCATCGTCACGTCCGCCCAGAACCGCGATAACCCCGGCCTCAAGCCCCACTTGCGGATCGCGCGGGGCATAACGCGCGGCCACTTCGATATCGCGCTGCGCCCGCACCAGATCGCCCTGCCGCCGGGCAAGCGTGGCCGAAAGCAGCCAGCCATCGGCATCTTCGGGGGCCAGCCGGTGCGCTTCGTCCAGCGCGGCGGCGGCATCGCCATCACGCCCCAGCGCCACCAGCGCGCGGGCGCGGTCTGCCTGCATCGTGCCCAGCACGGCGTTGTCGGCATAGCCCTGCACCGCCAGCGCGCGATCGAACCAGCCGAGCGCGTCCTGCGCCCTGTCACCCGCCAGCGCGGCGTTTCCGGCCATCCCCATCAACGGCACGGCGGCCACCGCCTGCTCCGCCGGGATCCCCGCCACGGCATCGGCAAACGCCGCCAGCGCGCCGTTGAAATCGCCCGCGTTGGCAAGGATCAGGCCAAGGCAATGGTTGGCGCGCACGCGCTGCGCGGCATCGGCGCCTTCGGCCACCCACAGCCGCGCGTCGATCACTGCCGCCTGCGGATCGCGCGCAGCCTTGGCAGTGCACGAGGCCAGCCGGTCCTGCGCGGGCAGATCGGGACGGACCAGTTCGGGCGGCGGCGAAGCAGCAGCTTCCCCCCGGCGGCGGCGCGGGATCGGCAAGGGCGAAGCCTGCCCCGGCGAGGGATTCGGCCCGACCTGCATCAGCGCCGCGTCCTGTGCGATTTCCACGGCAAACGACGGGGCGGGCAGAACGATCATGCAGGCTTCATCCTTCCAGTCCGGCCAGTTCCCGCAGCAGCAGCGCAATATCGCCCGCGCGCGAAAGCCGGTGATCGCCGTCCTTGATCAGGTGGACCTGCACATCGGCTGAATGCAGCGCCGCCGCCAGCCGGATCGAGATGTCCCAAGGCACATCGGCATCGTTCTGGCCATGCAGCAGCCGCACCGGCCCGGCAAAGGCGATGCCGCCCGCCAGGCACTTGTTGCGCTCCCCATCGGACCAGAACCGGGCATGGGTTGGCGTCGGCTCCGGGCCATAGGGGTTGTCTTCAAGGACGGTCCGCCCCGCCGCCAACGCGATCCGCTGCGACGGGGAATAGCCCCATTCGGTGAAATCGGGGGCCGGCGCGATGCCGACCAGCGCGGCCACGCGGTCGCCCAGCGCCTGCGCCACCAGCACCATCAGCCAGCCGCCCATGCTGGAGCCGACAAGCTGCACCGCCGCGATGCCGAGGTGATCGAGCAGCGCCACCACATCGTCGCGCCATTGCGACAGCGTGCCGTCGGCAAAGGCCCCGTCGCTTTGCCCGCAGCCGGTGTAATCGAGCAGCAGGCAAGCGCGGCCACGGCCCTGCGCCCATTCCTGCACGGCCTGCGCCTTGCCGCCCGCCATATCGGACATGTAGCCGGGCAGGAACACGATGACCGGTCCGGCGCCGGGGGTGAAGCGATAGGCCATCGACAGGCCGGATGGCAGCGTGAAGCGGGAAATGTCAGTCATGCGCGCTGCATGGCCTGCCCGCCGCCGCCGGGCAAGATCGCAATGCGGTGCATCGACCATGGGGTGATGACTCGTGCGCCGTTCCGGGCTAGAGCGGCGCAACGATGGCACCGCGCAACACAAGCACTACCGCCACTACTCCCGCGCGCCGGGGGCAGTCGCAGCCGGGCTGAAGGCCCGCCGCGATGGCGCCGCCCGGTTCGGGTGGCTTGCGCATCCCCTCCCGAACCGGTCACTTTCCCGGATGCAAAACCCTTCCGGCGGCGGCGCTCCTGTGCCAAAGCCGCAGCCGATGACCAGACCACACTGGCCGAGAGAACCCGATGTCCGAACTGCTCAAGATTACCCTGCCCGATGGTTCGCTGCGCGAAGTGGCAAGCGGCACCACGCCCGCTGACATTGCCGCCGCGATCGGTCCGGGCCTGGCCAAGGCGGCACTGGCAGCCAGGGTGAATGGCGAACTGGTGGATCTTTCGCGCCCCCTTGCCGCCGATGCGCACCTGGCGCTGGTTACCGCCAGGGACGAGGCCGACGCGCTGGACCTTGCCCGGCACGATTACGCCCACGTCCTTGCCGAAGCAGTGCAGGCGCTGTTTCCGGGCACGCAGATCACGTTCGGTCCCAGCACGGACGACGGGTTCTATTACGATTTTGCCCCGAAGGACCGCCCCTTCACCGACGAGGATCTGCCCGCGATCGAGGCGCAGATGCGCAAGATCATCGCCGCCAACAAGCCGTTGCGCCGCGAGGAGTGGAGCCGCGAACAGCTTGTCAGCCGGTGGAAGCAGCAGGGCGAAAGCTTCAAGGCGGAATGGGCAGCGGAACTTCCCGGCGACGAGCCGCTGACGGTGTACTGGTCAGGGGCCCCAGATGACAAAGATGCCTGGCTGGATATGTGCCGGGGTCCGCACTTGCCCTCCACCGGGAAGCTGGACCCGAACGCCTTCAAGCTGACGCGCGTTTCGGGCGCCTACTGGCGCGGCGACCAGAACAACGCGATGCTCAGCCGCATCTACGGCACCGGCTGGCTCAACAAGAAGCAACTCGACGCGCACCTGACGCGGCTGGAAGAAGCGGCCAGGCGCGATCACCGCAAGCTGGGCGGGGAAATGGACCTGTTCCACCTTCAGGCCGAAGCGCACGGCAGCGTGTTCTGGCACCCCAAGGGCTATCTGATCTGGCGCGAGCTGGAAGCCTACATGCGCCGCGCGATCGACGGCGCGGGCTACCGCGAGGTCAAGACCCCGCAGGTCATGGACGCGCGCCAATGGGAACAGTCCGGCCACTGGGGCAAGTACCGCGAAAACATGTTCGTGATCCCCGACGAAGTGCCGAACGTCGACGACGAAGGCCCGGTGATTTCCGGCGAGGCCGACTGGATGGCGTTGAAGCCGATGAACTGCCCGGCGCACGTCCTGATCTTCCGCCAGGGGCTGAAATCCTACCGCGACCTGCCGCTGCGCCTCTACGAAAACGGCTGCTGCCACCGCAACGAGCCGCACGGCGCGCTGCACGGGCTGATGCGCGTGCGCCAGTTCACCCAGGACGATGCCCACATCTTCTGCCGCGAAGACCAGATCGTGGCCGAAGTGCAGGCGTTCTGCGAGCTGGCCGACCGCATCTACCGCGATTTCGGCTTCACATATGCAATCAAGCTGGCGCTGCGCCCGGAAAAGCGGTTCGGCACGGAAGAGATGTGGGACAAGGCCGAAGCCGAACTGCGCGCCGCCGTGGTGCGCGCTGGCCTTGCGACCGAAGAATACGGCTGGGAAGAGCTGCCCGGCGAAGGCGCGTTCTATGCGCCCAAGCTGGAATGGCACCTGACCGACGCGATCGGCCGCACCTGGCAGGTCGGCACGATCCAGTCCGACCGCGTCCTGCCCGAACGGCTTGATGCCAGCTATGTGGCCGAAGACGGGGAAAAGCACCGCCCGGTCATGCTGCACCGCGCGATCTTCGGTTCGTACGAACGCTTCATCGGCATCCTGATCGAACATTTCGCGGGGCGCCTGCCGGTCTGGCTTGCCCCGGTGCAGGCGGTTGTGGCGACGATCGTTTCGGACGCGGACGGGTATGCGAAGGATGCGCTGGCCCGGCTCAAGGCGGCGGGCATCCGCGCCGAAACCGATCTGCGCAACGAAAAGATCAACTACAAGGTGCGCGAACACTCCTTGCAGAAGGTGCCGTTCCTGCTGGTAGTCGGCAAGCGCGAGGCCGAGGAAGGCACCGTGGCGATCCGCACCCTTGGCGAACAGCACCAGAAGGTGGTCCCGCTGGACGAAGCGATTGCCCTGCTGAAGGGTGAGGCTACCCCGCCCGACTTGCGGCCCTGAACGGACGGCAGGCCGCAAGGCGGGGCTGATAACCCCAAATTAAGCGATATCCCCTAGACCCTGCGGCGAAGCACGCCACGAGGGATCCCGGACGATGACCATGCACCTGCGCGCCCTGGCCGCACAAGCCGGACAGGACAGCGCGATTTCCGCAGAGGAAATCCTTGCCCTGCGCCGCGCCGCCTGGCCCGATGGCCGCATCGACGCCGACGAGGCCGAAGCGATCTTCGTACTCAACGACCAGATTGCCGAACCGACCGCGGAATGGAGCGATTTCTTCACCGAGGCGCTGGTCGAGTTCACCGTCAACGGCACGCACCCGCGCGGCCACGTGTCCGATGAAAACGCGCGCTGGCTGATCGAACGGGTCCAGCACGATGGCAAGGTCGATAGCCTGACCGAGCTGGAACTGCTGGTGCGCGTGCTGGAAAAGGCGCTGTCCGCGCCCGAATCGCTGCGCCTGTTCGTGCTCGACCAGATCGAACGCGAAGTGATGAACGGCGAAGGCCCGACCCGCTGCGGCGGCACGATCGAACCGGGCTGCATCACCGCCGCCGAATGTGCGCTGATCCGCCGCACGATCTTTGCCGCCGGGGGGGAACGCCCCGCCGCCGTAAGCCAGCGCGAAGCGGAAATGCTCTACCGCCTCAAGGATGCCACGCTGGATGCGCCCAATGCACCCGAATGGCCGCGCCTGTTCGTGCAAGGCGTGGGCAACTACCTGCAAGGGTGGCAGGCAGCCAAGGGCCTTTCACGCGAACGCGCGGCGGAACTCGAAGCTTTCATGGAAGACCGCACGAGCAGTCTCGGCGGGTTTTTCCGGCGCATGGCCAAAGTCAACCACAACGGCTTTGCCCAGGCCGTGCGCGAAGTAGGCTTCGGCCGCCGCCAGCCGGGCCGCGACATTGCCGCCGAAGCCGCGCGCGATCACGCGCTGACGCAGGATGAAAGCCTGTGGCTCAATGCCCGGATCGATGCGAACGACCGGGTCGATCCGCTGGACGAGGCGCTGCTGCGCTTTCTTGACGGGAAAGACTAGACGGTAAAACTTTCGCCGCAACCGCAACTGCCCTTGGCGTTGGGGTTCTGGAACACGAATCCGGCGGTGAAATCGTCTTCCTGCCAGTCCATCGTGCTGCCGATCAGGTAAAGCACCGATGCGCCGTCGATGAAGAACAGCCCGCCGGGGGTTTCGATGCGTTCGTCCATCGGATCGGCCGCCGTCACGTAATCGACCGAATAGGCCAGCCCCGAACAGCCCCGGCGCGGGGTGGACAGCTTGACACCGATGGCATCGGCCGGGGCGCTGGCCATCAGGGTGGCGATCCGCGCCTCTGCACTGGGCGTCAGGATCACGGCGGCGGGGCGCTGGCGGGTCTTGGTCGTGGTTTCGGTCATGGCACGGATCTCCCCCCTCCTGCTGGCGGGAGGGGTCGCGGTGGGCTGTTCATATATAGGTATGGGCCAGCCCCCTGCCCATCCCTTGCGTCCCCCTTGCCCCAGCAAAAGGGCGCCGGGTGTCACAGCATGCCAAGTTCCAGCTTGGCTTCATCGCTCATCTTCTGGGGATCCCAAGGCGGATCCCACACCAGGTTGACCTGCGCATCGCGCACGCCAGGCACCGCGCCGACACGCAGTTCCACTTCGCCGGGCATCGATTCGGCCACCGGGCAATGCGGCGTGGTCAGCGTCATCGTCACGACCACGTCGGCGTCTTCGGCCACCTCGACCGCGTAGATCAGGCCAAGATCATAGATATTGACCGGGATTTCCGGGTCGAAGATTTCCTTGAGCGCCGCGATCACGCCTTCATAGATGTCGCCGCCCGGTTCGCCCGGCGCCACGCCTTGCGGCTTTTCCGCAAGGAAGCCGTCAAGATAATCGCGCTTGCGCTCCAGCTTCTGCGTCGGGGATTCCGCCGCCGGTTCGGGGATATCTTCCACCCGCGCACGGCGGGGCGGATTGACCGCGCCGACTTCCTCGACCGCAAACTTGGGATCACCGCCACTCATCCGAAAATCCTCCGGGTCCGTTCAATCCCGCGCACCAGCGCGGCGATATCGCTTTCGTCGTTATAGATGCCAAAGCTGGCGCGGGCCGTCGCGGGCACGCCAAGGTGGTCCATCAGCGGCTGGGCGCAGTGGTGCCCGGCGCGGATCGCCACGTTTTCCTCGTCAAGGATCGTGCCCAGATCGTGCGGATGGACCCCGTCGAGCGCGAAGCTGACGATCCCGGCGCTGTCTTCCGGCCCGAAAAGGCGGATCGCGTTGACCGCGCGCAGCGCCTCGCGGGCGCTGGCAACCAGCGCGGTTTCGTGGGCATGGATCGCGTCCAGCCCCACGCCGGTGACGAAATCCACCGCTGCGCCAAAAGCAATCGCCTCGACAATCGCGGGCGTCCCGGCCTCGAACCGCTGCGGCGCCGGGGCAAAGGTCGTGCGCTCGAACGTCACGCGGTCGATCATCGCGCCGCCGCCGTGCCAGGGTGGCATGGCATCGAGGATTTCCGCCCGCGCCCACAGCGCACCGATCCCGGTGGGGCCGTAAAGCTTGTGCGCCGAAAAGACATAGAAGTCCGCGTCGAGCGCCTTCACGTCCACGCGCAGGCGCGGCACGGCCTGGCACCCGTCGAGCAGGATTTTCGCGCCCACGCCATGCGCCAGCCGCACAGCGCGTTCGGCGTCCAGCACCGAACCGAGCACGTTCGACACATGGGCAAAGGCCACCAGCTTGTGCGCGCGGGTCAGCATCCGCTCCGCCGCTGCCAGATCGATGCGCCCGTCATCGGTCAGCGGGCAGACGTCGATCGCCACCCCGGTGCGCTCCGCCAGCAATTGCCACGGCACGATGTTGGAATGGTGTTCCAGCGTCGACAGCAGGATGCGGTCCCCGGCCTTGAGATTGGCCAGCCCCCAGGTCTGTGCGACAAGGTTGATCGCCTCGGTCGCGCCACGGGTGAACACGATTTCCCCCTCGTCCGCGCCGATCAGCGCAGCCACCTTGCGCCGCGCCGCTTCGAAGGCCAGCGTCATGTCGGCCGAACGCGCATAGACGCCACGGTGCACGGTGGCGTAATCGGCGCCCATCGCGCGCGTGGCCGCGTCGATCACCGCCTGCGGCTTCTGCGCGGTGGCGGCGGTATCGAGATAGTGCCAGCGGCTGCCGTCCGGGTTGAACAGGCCGGGCCATTGCGCCGCGCGGGTCAGCACTGCGGTATTCACAGCATCGCCTCCAGCGCGGCAAGCGCGGCCTGCGTCAGCGCCGCTTCATCGGCTGCGCCGACAAAGGCTTCGGCAAGGAACGCCTGCAGCATCAGCTTCTTGGCCTCAGCCGGGGGCAACCCGCGCGATTGCAGGTAGAACAGGCCCTGCGCGTCCAGTTCGCCGACGGCGCAGCCATGCGCGCATTTCACGTCATCGGCATAGATTTCCAGTTCGGGGCGGGCATTGGCGGTGGCGGTACGATCGAGCAGCATGGCCCGGATCGACTGTTCGCCATCGGTGCCGTTGGCCCCGCGCGCCACGGCCACGCGGCCAAGGTAGGTGCCGGTGGCATGGCCGCCCAGCACCGAGCGCACGACCTGGCTGGAAACGGCATCGCCCTTGGCATGGGTGACTTCGGTAACGATTTCCACGGTCTGGTCGCCCCCGGCCACCTGCGCCGCGCCAAGGTGGAAGCGCGCGCCCTGGCCAAGCGTGACCTCCACCGCGATCCGGCCATAGGCCGCCCCGGCGTTGAGCAGGCGCAGATCGAACGCCGCGCCGTCTTCCAGCACGATCACCAGATCGCGCGCGGCAGCCGCCGTTCCATCAAGGACGATCGCCAGCGCGCCGGATTCGCCCGCGGCAACATGCACGCGCTGCGGCGCAACCGGCCACAGCGGCGCCAGCGCGGCCAGATCGGCATAGCGAAACGCCTCGTCCCGCCGGGTGGGAAGGAGCGCGGCCGCGCTCATGCCGCCACCGCCTCGTACCCCTGTTCTTCCAGTTGCAGCGCCAGTTCCGGCCCGCCGGTGCGGACAATGCGGCCACCGGCCAGCACGTGGACGAAATCGGGCTTCACGTAATCGAGCAGGCGCTGGTAGTGGGTGATCAGCAGCACCGCCTTGTCGGGCTTGCGCATGATCGCGTTGATCCCTTCGCCGCACACGCGCAGCGCGTCGATATCAAGGCCCGAATCGGTTTCGTCCAGAATCGCCAGCTTGGGATCGAGGATGCCCATCTGGACCATTTCGGCGCGCTTCTTTTCCCCGCCCGAAAAGCCGACGTTCACCGGGCGCTTGAGCATGTCCATGTCCATGCGCAGCAGACCCGCCTTTTCCCTGGCCAGCTTGAGGAACTCGCCGCCGGTCAGCGGCGCCTCCCCGCGCACCTTGCGCTGCGCATTGGCGGCTTCGCGCAGGAACTGCACAAACGACACGCCGGGAATCTCGACCGGGTACTGAAAGCCCAGGAACAGCCCCGCAGCCGCACGTTCATGCGGTTCCAGGGTGAAGAGGTCCACCCCGTCGAACGTGGCCGAACCGCCGGTGACTTCATAGCCGGGACGGCCGCCGAGCGTATAGCCGAGCGTCGATTTGCCCGCCCCGTTCGGCCCCATGATGGCATGGATTTCGCCCGCGTTGATGGTGAGCGACAGGCCCTTGAGGATCTGCTTGTCGGCAATGGTGGCGGAAAGGTTTTCAATCTTGAGCATGGTCATCCTTCAAGCCCCTTCCCTTCAGGGGAGGGGTTGGGGTGGGGGCTTCGCCGGTCAGGCAAGCCTTCAAGGACGTCCAGCAGCATCCGCCAGACGCCTTCCAGGTTCTGCATCACATCGCGGTTCGTCACCCGCACAACCTGAAACCCACGTGCTTCAAGCTGCTTCGTGCGCTGCGCGTCGGCTGCCGGGTCAGTGTGGGTGTCGCCATCAACTTCGATGATCAAACCTTTTTGCGGACACAGGAAGTCGGTGATGGCATTGCCGATAACCGCTTGCCTGCGAAACTTGTAGCCGCCCAGTTGCGCGCCTTTGAGCACCTGCCACAGCCGTTTTTCAGGTTCGGTGGGTTGGTTGCGCATGGTGCGGGCGTGGGTATTCAACACATCGAGGCGCGCGGCGGATAGCCCCCACCCCCGACCCCTCCCCTGAAGGGGAGGGGAGTTGGTGCGTGCCGAGGTGTTGCGCGCCGACAGGGTCACCGGCGGTATCCGCCTGTGCGGGCCGGGCGCGACTGGGCGCGCAGTTCTTCGTAACGGGCTTTCATCGCGGCAACCGTGGCGCGCGCGATGCCTGCCGGATCGGCGAGCACTTCTTCTGCCGTGTAGCGGACAACCTGAATACCGACTTCGGTCAGGCTCTTGTCGCGGCGGTGTTCGATTTCGGCGGGTACGCCGCCTTCATCGATCAGCACGACCAGCTTCAGCGGCAGACAGGCGAAATTGGCGATGGCCGAGCCGATGACGGTGAAAGCCTTGGGCTTGTATTTGCCGAGATCTTCCTGCGCCAGCTCAGCCGCCAGCGCGGCCTGTGCCGGTGAAGGGTTGCGCCGCCGCTCGCGCGCCGTCTCGTGAATCGCATCAAGCCGCGATTCGGCAATGTTCCAGCCGCGCCCTTTCTTCTGGAGCCTGGGCGCGTCTTCACGCTCACTGGCGGGGCGGAGGGTGAGAGTCTTTTTCATGCTGCGCCAATCTTGTTTTCAACTGCGTCTCCCCGGACTTGATCCGGGGCCTCGCTTTGCGCCGCACTTGTGAAAAAGGAAAGCATCACCCCACGCTCCCTTCAAGGCTGATGCCAAGCAGCTTCTGCGCCTCGACCGCGAACTCCATCGGCAATTGCTGCAGGACTTCGCGGGCAAAGCCATTGACGATCAGGGCCACGGCGCTTTCCTGATCGAGCCCGCGCTGCATCGCGTAATAGAGCTGGTCATCGCTGATCTTGCTGGTGGTGGCTTCGTGTTCGATCGTGGCGGTCGGGTTCTTCACCTCGATATAGGGGACGGTGTGCGCCCCGCAGTCCGCGCCCAGCAGCAAGCTGTCGCACTGGGTGAAGTTGCGCACGCCTTCCGCGCCGGGGGCCACGCGGACAAGACCGCGGTAGGTATTGTTGCTCCGGCCTGCCGAAATGCCCTTGGACACGATGGTCGAACGGCTGCGCTTGCCGTTATGGATCATCTTGGTGCCGGTATCGGCCTGCTGGTAATTGTTGGTGACAGCGACCGAGTAGAACTCGCCCACCGAATCCTCGCCGTTCAGCACGCAGGACGGATACTTCCACGTGATCGCGCTGCCGGTTTCCACCTGCGTCCACGAAACCTTGGACCGCGCACCCTGACACAGCGCGCGCTTGGTCACGAAGTTGTAGATGCCGCCCAGGCCCTCGGCATTGCCGGGATACCAGTTCTGGACGGTGGAATACTTGATCTCCGCATCATCGAGCGCGACCAGTTCGACCACGGCGGCGTGGAGCTGGTTTTCGTCGCGCTGCGGCGCGGTGCACCCTTCGAGGTAGGACACGTAAGCGCCCTTGTCGGCCACGATCAGGGTGCGTTCGAACTGCCCGGTGTTTTCCGCGTTGATGCGGAAGTAGGTGGAAAGCTCCATCGGGCAGCGCACGCCTTCGGGAATGTAGACGAAGGTGCCATCGGAAAAGACCGCGCAGTTCAGCGCGGCGAAGTAGTTGTCGTGCATCGGCACGACCTTGCCCAGCCACTTGCGCACCAGATCGGGATATTCGCGGATCGCTTCGGAGATCGAGCGGAAGATGACCCCCGCCGCTTCCAGTTCCTTGCGGAAGGTGGTGGCGACGCTGACCGAATCGAACACGGCGTCCACGGCAACCTTGCGCGCGCCTTCCACCCCGGCGAGCACTTTCTGCTCCTCCAGCGGGATGCCGAGCTTTTCATAGATGCGCAGGATTTCGGGATCGACTTCGTCGAGGCTGCCAAGTTTGGGCTTGGCCTTGGGCGCGGCCCAGTAATAGGCGTCCTGGTAATCGATCGGCGGCACGTTGAGCTTGGCCCAGTCGGGCGTGGGCATGGTCAGCCAGTGGCGATAGGCCTTGAGCCGCCATTCGAGCATCCATTCCGGCTCGTCCTTCTTGGCCGAAATATAGCGCACGGTGTCTTCGGACAGGCCCTTTGGCCCGTATTCCTGTTCGATGTCCGATGACCAGCCGTGCTCGTAATCCGCCACTTTGGCGGCGGCATCGCGGGCAGCCTGGTCGCGGATCTGGGTTTCTTCGTTCATGCCATCACCTCCGCCACAGGGCGGGAAAACTGCGTCAGGGGAATACCGGCCAGCGCGCCACGCAGCGCGGCATCGACTTCGGGCCAGTGCGGACGGACCGAACACGCCGCTTCCAGCGTGCAATCGTGCTTGCCGTGCGCACTGCACGGCGTCAGCGCAATCGGCCCTTCGACCGCTTCGACGATATCGGCCAGGGTAATCGCCGCGGCCGGACGGGCCAGTTGCAGCCCGCCGCGCGCACCGCGCACCGATTTGAGCAGCCCTGCGGCCGAAAGCTTGCTGACCAGCTTCTGCACGGTTGGCACCGGCAGGCCGGTTTCGTCGGCCAGTTGCTGGGCGCAGACCCGCGCCTGCCCGCAATGGCGCGCGGCGGCGCTCATCGTCACGACGGCGTAATCGGCCATGCTGGAAAGGCGCATTGTGGCAATGTCCCGGCTGCTTGGCCTGAAAATCAGACCGAATCACTCCGGTTATCTAGGCGCGCACTGCGGCGTGCGCAAGGCCCGCCCAACGGGTGACGGTGCCGCAGCACCTGCGCAGAACAAAAAAAGGGCGGCCGAAACACCAGGGTGATCGGCCGCCTTAGAGGCCGTTTCGAAAGGGGTTGAGCGGCTGAGGTTCCTGTGATTCCGGGGGTTTTGCAGACAACCCGGAGATTTTGATGTGGACCCCAGCCACCCGCGCACAGCATACGCGGGTTTCGAAG
>JBHSCB010000016.1:0-87531 GCA_042650965.1 Novosphingobium lubricantis
CACACTGCAGGCATTCTTGCCCAAATCAACGCCAAGGATCACAATAGACATCGGTCCGCTCCTTTCCTCTTCAAGCACCAGCATCATATCCGATGCCGGGGAAAAGGGGCGGGCCATCCCATAAAGAGCCGCCCGGAAAGGCGGCTCCTGTTTTGGAAAAATCCAGGCGCGATCAATGCGACCGCGCGAGCTGTTCCTTGATCCGTAGCTTTCGGCGCTTGAGTTGAGCCACCAGCGTATCGTCAGGGAGCGGACGAGACATCTCCGCCTCGATCTGCCGTTCAAGCCCGGCATGCTTTGTCTGAAGTGCGCTGACGTGCATCGATTCCATGCGTTACCTCCTTAAGGGTTATGCCCCCGTAAGAAACCCGCACAGGCCAACCCCGTGCGGGGCGGCGCCGACTGGCCGCAAGCAATTTCGAGCCTTGCGCACCGCCCGATGGACGGCAATCACCCGACTCGACAAGTCGACGCGTTGTCATGGTCCCACATTGGCCGTATCTTGCAAGGCAAACCGCGTCGGGGCGCGGCTGTTACGCGTTGGACCGTACAGCCCGCACAGGCCCCGGTTGATCGCGCGAAGGAGTTTTGCCGAACGTGACCGAAGAGGAAATGCGCAAGCGGCTGGAAGCATTGCGCCTTGAACACCGTGATCTTGATGCGGCAATCGACGCGCTGACGGCGGCCGGCACACGCGACCAGTTGCAGATTGCGCGGCTCAAAAAGCGCAAACTGCTGCTGAAAGACCAGATCGCCATGATCGAGGACTATCTGATTCCCGACATCATCGCCTGAAAGCCCCGCGATTGGCGGGCCGCGACCGGGCAGAAGATTTACAACGCAATTTCAAGAGCCTTGCCCCGCAGGGCGAAATCCCGTGCCGCAGCGCAACCTGTCCCGTTAAGAAACGTCCGGGAATTGGACGGGATAAAGCCGCCCGGCGGTGTTGGCGCGGCCCGGTGCGCGGACTATGCGAACCGGTTATGGCCATCCTGCCCACCCTGAACCCGCGCATTGTCGAAGCACTCTATGTTGATGCGCTTGCGCTGGCCGATGCCGTGCGCGCCCGGTTCGAACGCTTGCGGCAGGAAACCGTGGCTGCCGGAACCCACCCCCACGGCCGCACCGCCGATGGCGAAGATCTGCTCCGCGTCCAGATTTCGTGCGAGGCGCTGCGCACCACGACGCGGGTCATGCACTGCCTGGCATGGCTGCTGAACCATCGGGCGCATTTTGCCGGCGAGCTTTCCGAACTGCAATTGCGCCGCCATGGCCGCCTTATCGCCAATTTTCCCGCCAGCGATGCCGACACCGTGGCGGGCCTGCCCGATGACGTGCAACGGCTGGTTGCCGAAAGCGAACGGCTCTACGAACGCATCCAGCGGCTCGAAAATGCCTGGCGCACCCATACCCTGAACAGCGGCAGCGCCGTACGGCGGCTGCGCGAACGGCTGGCCAGTGCAGTGGGCAGCGCAGCCTGATCGCCGCGCGCTAGAGATTGCCGTGTGAAGTATCGCCCATCGCCATGGCCAGCGCAGCGGTTTCCTCGGCGCTGAACCACAGGCCCAGTTTCGAGCGGCGCCACAGCACATCCTGCGTGGTGCGCGCCCATTCCCGGTTCATCAGGTGATCCAGTTCGGCTTCGGAAAACCCCTGGCCGAAATGACGCCCCATGTCGCCGCGCACAAAGGCCAGCGCCTCGGTCCCATAGGCGCGCGCCAGCCGGTGCGCGGTAGGACGCGAAAGCTGAGCGGCCTGCGCAAGAATCTCCTGTTCGACCGGGGCCAGATTGTCGGCCTCGTCCAGCCCATCGGGGGTGAAATCACCGCCGAGCAGGGGCGCGGTCGCGGTCCAGCCGGCATTGTCCGTCAATCCAAGGCGTTCCAGCGCGGCCTGTGCCAGCGTGCGGTGGGTCGTGATCTTGCCGCCCAGAACGCTCAGAATCGGGGCACCACCGCCGTTGCCCCCCCGGTCGATTTCGAAACGATAGCCGCGCGTGGCCGCTTCCGGTCTTCCTGACCCGTCATCGGCCAGCAGGCGCACCCCGGCATAGGCCCAGACCACATCGGCGCGGGTCAACTGGCGGCGGAAATAGCCGTTGGCCGCGTCCAGCAGATAGGCGATTTCGCCCTCGCTCGGCTGCGGGGGATCGGCATCGGCCCCCTCCTCGCTGTCGGTCGTCCCGATCAGGGTGAAGGCGTGCTGCCATGGTATCGCAAAGCAGATCCGCCCGTCCGGCAATTGCAGGAACAGCGCGCGCGGATCATCGTGCAGGCGCGGCACGACGATGTGCGATCCACGCACCCGCCGCAGCAAACCGGGCCGCGCCGCGGCGGCCACATCCATCACCTGCCCCACTTGCGGCCCGGCCGCGTTCACGGCAATCCCCGCCCGGAACACCTGCCCGCCCGCTTCGATCCGCCAGCCCGCGCCCTCGCGCGCCAGCCGCGTTACTTCGCAACGGGTGTGCACCTGCGCGCCGCGGTCCGCCGCATCGCGCGCCAGCAGCACGACCAGCCGCGCATCGTCCACCCAGCAATCGGAATATTCATAACCGCGCCGCACATCGGGCTGGAGACCCATGCGCCCGTCCAGCCGTACCCGCGCGGTGGGCGGCAGCGCCTTGCGTCCGCCGATCCGATCGTAAAGCCACAATCCGGCGCGCAGCATCCACGCCGGGCGGCCATCGCGCACGATAGGCAGGACAAAGCGCATCGGCCAGACGATGTGCGGGGCCTGCCGCCACAGGATTTCACGCTCGTGCAGCGCCTCGGCCACAAGCGCGAACTCGCGGTGCTCAAGATAGCGCAAGCCGCCGTGGATCAGCTTGGTCGAGGCCGATGACGTGCCCTGTGCCAGATCGCCGCGTTCCAGCAGCAGCACCGAAAGCCCGCGCCCGGCGGCATCGCGCGCGATCGCCGCGCCATTCACGCCGCCACCGATGATCGCAAGGTCAAACGCGGTTTCCATCCGGCCCAAGCATGCGGCCATGACGCCAGATACGCAAGGTTGCAACGCGCCGCGCCAGACCCCATAGCTCCGGCCATGGCAGAAACCGCGCCCCTGAACCCTTCCTTCCCCCCGCGCGAAACGTGGCCGACCGGCCGCGCCGAACGGCTTGAACCGCTGGTGCGCCGCGTGCTCGCGCCCAATGCCTCGCCCTATACCTTCACCGGCACGCAGACCTATATCGTCGGCGCGGGCCGCGATGTGGCGGTCATCGACCCCGGCCCGGACGGGACTGGCGTGGCGGGGCATGCCGATACCGATGGCACCGGCCATGTCGCGGCGATCCTCGATGCCGTTGGCGATGCCCGGATCGTGGCGATTGTCTGCACCCACACGCACCGCGATCACAGCCCGGCCTCCCGCCCGCTCCAGGCCGCAACCGGCGCGCCGATCATCGGCTGCGCGCCACTGGCGCTGGAGGATGACGGCCCGCGCGCCGATGCGGCCTTCGATGGCGACTACGCGCCCGACCGCGTGCTGACCGATGGCGAGCGGATCAGCGGCGATGGCTGGACGCTGGAGGCGGTGGCCACGCCCGGCCACACCAGCAACCACCTGTGCTATGCGATACCCGAAAGCGGCGCACTGTTTACCGGCGATCACGTGATGGCCTGGTCCACATCGGTCGTATCCCCGCCCGATGGCGACATGGCCGCCTACATGGCCAGCCTGCAAAAGCTCCATGACCGCGATGACCGCGTGCTCTACCCCGCACACGGGCCGCAGATCGACAATCCGCAACAGCTTGTGCGCGGCATGCTGGGCCACCGCCGCCAGCGCGAACGCCAGATCATGCGCAGGCTGGAAGAAGACGGCCCGCACCGGATACCCGATTTCGTGGCCGCGATGTACAAAGGGCTGGACCCCCGCCTGAATGGCGCAGCGGGGCGCTCCGTTCTGGCCCACCTGATCGATCTGGAACGCCAGGGCCGCGTGGCCGTTGAAGGTGAACAATGGATGATCCGCACCTGACCACAGCGCCCCGCCCCGCGCCCGCGACACCGCTTCCACACCGGGAACGCTCGCTGGCGCGCGTATCGCTGCTGCCCTGGGGGCTGTTCCTGATCGCCCTCGCCGCTGCGGCGTTCCTGGGCTGGAAACTGTACCAGCCTGAAGACATAGGCGATCCGCTGGCCACCAGTCTTGTCGCCTTCGAGCGACAGAACCGCCTGACCGTGTTCAGCGCAGAGCTTGCGCCGGTTGTCTCCAGCGACGATTCCCGCCTGTTCGGGCTGGTCAACGCCAAACAGGTGGCGGTGATTCCGGCGCGGGTCGATTATACCGTGGATCTGGGCAGGGTCGGGCGTGACCGGCTATCGTGGGACGCTTCGACCAGTACGCTGACGGTGCGCCTGCCGCCACTGATCGTCAGCCGCCCCAACCTTGACGAAGCGCGGGCGCAATATCTGCGCGACGGGATCTGGATCGGCCGCGAAGCGCAGGCCAAGCTGACACGCGACAATACCCGGCTGGCCGAGGCACAGGCCGTGAAACAGGCCGCCAACCCCGTGCTGATGGAGCTGGCGCGCGCTGCCGCCAGGGACGCCATCCGCCAGAACCTGACGATCCCGTTGCAGGTGGCGGGATACGGCAAGGCAAAGGTCGACGTCTCTTTCGACCAATGACCGATTCGGTGTGACGAGCGTCATTGGAATGGCGCTGTGGTCTGGCTATCGGCCCGTGCGGGACTGGTGGGAGACTGTTCATGACAACCGCCGCAATGACGCCTTCATATACCACCGTGCACGACCAGCGTTTTTTCACGCGCCTGGCGATCGGCATGGCGGCCATCATCGTTTTCAGCTTCGCGCAATGGGCCTTGCGCGGATTCGTTTCCCCCGCCGCCGCGCCGGTGTGGGTGCACCTCCACAGCGTGGCGATGCTTTCGTGGCTTGGCCTGCTGGTAGCACAAGGCGTGCTTGCCGGTACGGGCAACGCTGCGCTGCACCGTACGCTGGGCTGGCTGGGCGTTGCGCTGGTGCTGTGCATCGCCGTGCTGGGCATGTTTACCGCGCAAAGGGCGATCCAACTGCACCGCGTGCCGCCGTTCTTCACCAACGCATTCTTCCTTGCACTGACCCACGTCGAGGCGCTGGCCTTTGCGCTGATGGTCGCTGCGGGCATCGCCCTGCGCCGCCGCACGCACTGGCATCGCCGCCTTGTGCTGGGCGCGACGATCATCGTGATGGAACCGGCGTTCGGGCGCCTGCTGCCCGCGCCAGTCCTTGGTCCGGTGCTGGAACCGATCCTCGAACTCGCCCTGCAACTGGGCGTGCTGTCGATCATTGCCCGCCATGACCTGCGCCAGACCGGCACGATTCACCCGGCAACGCGGGTCATCGCCATTGCGCTGATCGTGATCACGGCCACCATCAATGCCCTGTCGGTGTTCCCGCCGTTCGTTTCGCTGGCGGAAAGTATTGCGGCGGGCTGATCTGGCCCTTAAGTCCGCCATGCGCCCCGGCAAGGTTCGCCGGGCGGGAGACGATGATGACTGCACAGCCCCAGAACCTTGCCGGACTTGACCTGCGCGCCGAGATCGACCGTCTGCGCAAGGAGCGCAATGCCGTCATCCTCGCGCATTACTACCAGCGCCCGGAAATCCAGGATCTGGCCGATTTTGTCGGGGATTCGCTGGAACTGTCGCGCAAGGCGGCGGCTGCCGATGCCGAAGTTATCGCGTTTTGCGGCGTGAAGTTCATGGCCGACACCGCCAAGATCCTGTCCCCGCAGAAGATCGTGGTGCTGCCCGATCTCGACGCCGGGTGCAGCCTTGAGGATTCGTGCCCGCCGGACAAGTTCAGGGCGTTCCGCGAAGCGCACCCCGATCATATCGCGCTGACCTACATCAACTGCTCGACCGAAG
The DNA here is from genome assembly GCA_042650965.1 of Novosphingobium lubricantis. Lineage (GTDB taxonomy): Bacteria > Pseudomonadota > Alphaproteobacteria > Sphingomonadales > Sphingomonadaceae > Novosphingobium > Novosphingobium lubricantis. The sequence goes on from JBHSCB010000016.1 coordinate 5,876, forward strand.
TGAAGGCGCTGTCGGACGTGATCGTCACGTCATCGAGCGCAGAGACGATCCTTGCCCAGATTCCGCCGGAGCAGAAGATCATCTTCGGCCCCGACCGGCACCTTGGCGGATACCTGAACCGCAAGTTCGGGCGCGACATGCTGCTGTGGCCGGGCGTGTGCATCGTCCACGAGGCGTTTTCGGAAACCGAGCTGCTCAAGCTCATGGCCCAGCACCCCGGCGCGCCAGTGGCCGGGCACCCGGAATGCCCGCCGCACATCATCGACCATTGCGACTATGTCGGATCGACCAGCGGCATCCTGCAATTCGCCAAGACCTTCACCGGCGACACGCTGATCGTGGCGACCGAACCGCACATCATCCACCAGATGGAACGGGCGATTCCGGAAAAGACCTTCATTGGCGCGCCCGGCGCGGACGGCAACTGCAACTGCAACATCTGCCCGTACATGGCGCTCAACACGATGGAAAAGCTCTACATCGCGCTGCGCGACCTGCAACCGCGCATCGAAATCGAAGAACCGCTGCGTCTCGCCGCGAAGAAGAGCCTCGACCGCATGCTGGAAATGGCAAGCGGCACGGTAGGCATGGGCGATCTGGGGGCGAAGCCTTTCAAGGCGTGACAGCGGCTGGCGTTGCCGCAACAAACAGCCGGAGCGGAGCGCCGTGAGGTGCTTTCAGACTGCCTGATCGCGCTGCATCAGGGGATTTCGTCGCCGCCTGCTCGCTCGACCGCCCGCGCCAGCACCAGCGCCGCGCCGACCAGCGCCATGCCGATGGCATCGGGCAGGGTCAGCACTTCGCCGAAGGACAGCCAGCCGACCACGACGGAGACGACTGGCTGGGTCAGCAGGACAAGGCCGATCACCAGCGGCGGGAAATGGCCCAGCGAATAGACCAGCAGGCCCTGCCCCATGATCTGGCTGGCCAGCATCAGCGCGATCAGCGGCCACCAGTTGCCCGGCCAAACCGGCTCCCCCAGAGCCAGTGCGGTGGCCAGCATCACCGGGCTGCCTGCCAGACTGGACCAGAACAGCAGGCTCCACGCGCCCATCCGGGCGCGCAAATCCTGTGCCAGCAGGATATAGACCACGTAGAACAGCCCGGCGAGGATGCAGAACAGATCGCCCGCGAAGGTGCGTGCGTCGATCTGCATCGAACGGCCCAGCAGCAGCGCCGCCCCGCCCAGCGCCATCGCCACGGCGGCAAGTTCGGTCCCGTGCGGGCGGCGGTGCAGCGCGATCAGGCCCCAGACCATCAGGATCACGCTGCCCGAATTGCCGAACAGCGTGGCGTTGCCCAGCCGGGTCATCGCAATGCCGATGTGCCAACTCGCCAGGTCCAGCGCGAAAACAGCGCCCGCGCCAGCAATGATGAGCCGGTCACGCACCTGCAACCCGAACAGCGCCTGCCCGCGTGCACGCGCCAGCAAGGCCAGCAGCGGCAACGCAAGCGTCAGCCGCCAGAACCCGGCGGAAACCGGGCCGCTATCGGCAAGCCGGACAAACCATGGCCCCAGCGCCAGCGCGACATTGCCCGCCAGCAGCGCAAGGAAATGCACCGGCCCCGGCGATGACGATGCGGTCGCGCTAGCGGATTGCGTCATGCGCGCGGTCGGGATGAGTCAGGGGCACGGCCGCGTGCACGGCGCGGCAATTATTCGCCGCCGTCCGCTGCGGCTGCCGGAACATCGGGCGCGGCACGAGCCGGTGCGGCAGCGTCCGCTTCATCCGCTCCCGCCTTGCTGCTGTCCGCCGCCGGCGCCGGCGCCGCAGCCTTTGCGGGGGCCAGCGGTGGCGATGCCGTGGACGTGTCGAGATTGATCATGTCATCGCTGATGGAACCGGGCAGGATTTCGGCCACTTGCGGCGATGCGGCCTTGCCGGATTCCGCCTTGCGGTCGCATGCCGACAACAGCAGCGCGGACACGATCAAGAGCGACGCGAGGGCGACAGGGCGGACAGGCTGTTTCATGCAGACTCCGGCGGACAGGGAATGTCGAGACGGGCAAGGAAGCTGTCGAACCGCGCCAGCAGCGCCTCGTCCCAGGCGGGAGGTGTAACGGCATGGCCGAGCGCGGCAAGGCTGGTGACGCCGTATTCTTCGATGCCGCATGGCACGATTCCGCCGAAATGCGAAAGATCGGGTGAAAGGTTGACCGAAAAGCCGTGCATCGTCACCCAGCGCCGGATGCGCACCCCGATCGCCCCGATCTTGGCCTCGCGCCCGTCGGGGCCATGCGTCCATATGCCGATGCGGCCCGGCACGCGCCACGATTCGACACCGAAATCGCCCAGCGTTTCAATCACCCAGCCTTCCACCGCATGAACAAACCCGCGCACGTCGCGCGCGCGCTTGCGCAGATCGAGCAGGACATAGCCGACCCGCTGACCGGGGCCGTGATAGGTATAACGCCCGCCGCGCCCGGCTTCGACCACCTCGAACCGGGGGTCGAGCAGTTCATCGGGCGAGGCGCTGGTCCCGGCGGTGTAGACCGGTGGGTGTTCCAGCAGCCACAGCAGTTCGCGCGCGCTGCCATCGGCAATCGCGGCATTGCGCGCGGTCATCGCATCGAGCGCATCGCGGTAGGCGACGCGGCCGGGTTCGCGGCGAATCTCGATACTGTGTGCGCTGGTGGCAGAGCCTGACATGCCCTGTCGCATGGCGCGGCGCGCACGGCTTGGCAAGTGTGACGACACCAATTGCCGGTGCGGCGCGGCTTGCCGCAAACCAGCGAGAAAACCCGGCGACAACACCCGTTTTGCGCTGCTAGGGAGCGTTGCATGAAACCCCGACTGGATAGCAGCCTGGCCTGGAAAACCGCGACGCGGCTGGTCGCAACCAACCGCGATGTCCTTACGGCGATAGCGGGGGTATTCTTCCTTTTGCCGGGCCTTGCCTTTTCGGTCTTCGTGCCCGAACCGCACATGGACCCTGGAACGCCGCCGGGCGAAATGATCGAGATCATGGCGCAGGCGTGGACATCGTCGTTGCCGCTGCTGGTCATCGTCACGCTGTTGCAGATGGTCGGCACGGTCACCGTGCTTATCGTGATGACCGATCCGGCGCGGCCCACCGTCGGCCAGTCGATCCGTCGCGGATTTGCCGCGCTGATGCCTTATGTGCTGGCCCAGATCATGGTCGGCGCCGCGCTGGGCATGGCGTTTCTGGTGCTGGTCAGCGCCGCCGCGCTGACCGGGATACAGGCCATTGGCGCCATCGTCATCATGGGCGCGTTCATCGCCATGGTATGGTGCAGCGTGCGCATGGCGCTGGTCGCCCCGGTTCTGGCGATCGAGACGGAACGCAATCCGGTTGCCGCGCTGCGCCGGTCCTGGCACCTGACCGAGGGCAATTCCGGCCGGATGCTGGGGTTCTTCGTGCTGGCCGCAATCGTCTTTCTGGTGGTCTATGGCCTGGCCATGATGCTGGTCGGCGTGGTGCTGGTGCTGACCACGGGCGGCGAATTGCAGCAAGTGCTCAACGCCGCTGTTTCCAGCACGATCACATCGGCGGCGCTGGTCTATTTCATCGGCATGCTGGCCGCCGTGCACCAGCAGCTTGCCGGGCCGCCCGAAGAGGACTTGCGCGGCCTGTTCGAATGACCGGGCGGGCGGTGCCTATTCCTTCCAGCCCCAGCTTATCACGCACGGCGGCACGTTGACCGGCTCGTAACCCTTGTCGATACGGGCAAAGTATTCGCCCATCAGCACGCGCGCGCGCGCCGTGTATTGGTAGACCAGAAACGCCCCGCCGGTGCGCAGCACGCGGTGCGTTGCCGCCATGATCGCCGGACCCACGCCTTCGGGAAGGGTCGAAAAAGGCAGGCCGGACAGGACGTAGTCGGCATGGTCAAAGCCGTGCGCCTTGACGATCTCTTCGACATCGCTGGCCGATCCGTGCACCGCAACGAAGCGACTGTCGCCGATCGTGCGGGACAGATAGGCGATGAAATCGGGGTTGGTGTCGATCACGATCAGCCGCGCATCGCGGCGCATCCGTGCCAGCACCGGGCGGCAGAACGTGCCCACGCCAGGGCCGTATTCCACGAACAGGCGGCATTCGTCCCAATCGACTTTCGACAGGACGCGATCAATCGTGCGCCCTGATGACGGCACGATTGCGCCGACCATGGCAGGATGTTTGATGAAACCGCGAAAGAATATCCCGGCCGGGCCAAGCAGGTTTTCGGCCTTGCGCTTTGCACGTTGCAGGAGAGGTGCGCGCGCCGCCTGAGTTGATGTCATTGCAGGAAATGATCCTCTGCCGATCCAGCCGAAGCATTGGCGTTCGCAAAATTGCCAGACCATTGCAAGCTTCGTTCGTCGCGCTTACCCGTCCGAAATGAAGCAGGCAAGCATGGCGCGGTGACCGGAATGAGACAGGAACGACCGGCAGATCTCCCGCGCACCGATCTTCCGGGCGCCAGTCTTCCCTGCGCCAGCCTGCCACGTGAACGCATGGCGCTGCTGTTTTCGGTGATGCTGGTGACGGCAGCCGGAAATACCGCGGTGCAATCGGTCATGCCGTCGATCGGTACCCGCATGGGTATTGCCGATGTCTGGGTGAGCCTTGCCTATTCGTGGTCGGCGCTGGTGTGGATGCTGATGGCGCCAGTCTGGGCGCGGCGGTCCGATCGCCGCGGGCGCAAGGCGATGATGGCGCTGGGGCTGACCGGGTTCATCGCATCGTTCGCCACATGCGGGTTGATCGTGCATCTTGGCCTTGAAGGCTGGCTGGGGATCACGGCCACGATGCTGCTGTTTGCGCTGGCAAGGTCGTTTTACGGCTGGTTCGGCTGTGCCGCGCCGCCAGCGGTGCAGGCCTATGTCGCCAGCCGCACGGACCGTGCCGAACGGACCAGGGCGCTTTCGCTGATTGCCTCAAGCTTCGGGCTGGGCACCGTGCTTGGCCCCGCGCTGGCGCCGCTGCTGATCTTGCCCGGTCTTGGGCTGGTCGGCCCGTTTGCGATCTTCGCCATCTTCGGGGTGATCGTGCTGGTGCTGGTCCGCACCCGGTTGCCCGACGATACGCCGCGCTTTGCCGCGCGCGGCGACGCCATGGCCGCACCGTTCGGCGGATCGGAAAACCCGCGCATGCCGGAAGACCGTGCGTTCGACGATGGCGATGGCACAGACAGCCGCGCCCAAGCAGATGCACCGCGCCTGCGCTTGCTGGACCGGCGTTTGCGGGCGTGGCTGGCGATCGGTCTTGTCGGTGGCCATGCCCAGGCGATGCTGCTGGGGGTGGCGGGCTTTCTCGTGCTCGACCGGCTCGGCCTGCGCGGCAACCCCGATGCCGGGGCGGGGCCGATCGGGCTGGTGCTCATGGCCGGGGCCTTTGCCACGCTGCTTGCGCAGTGGGGGCTGATTCCCATGCTGCGGCTGAATCCGCGCACGGCGACGCTGTGGGGCATGGTCCTGGCGATTGCGGGGATCGTGCCCGTGGCGCTGGGCCGCGATCTGCACGCCATCGCCACCGGTTATGCCATCGCTTCAATGGGGTTCGGGCTGTTCCGTCCGGGCTTTACCGCCGGGACCAGTCTGGCCGTATCACCGCGCGAACAGGGCGAGGCCGCGGGAATCGTGACCGCCGTGAATGGCGCGGCCTATATCTTCGCGCCGGCAATCGGGGTGTTCCTGTACAACCACTGGCCGTGGCTGGCGTGGGGCCTGATGGCAACGCTGCCGTTGATCGTGATGCTCATCTGCCTGACCGGAGTGAAGCCCGAAACCGTTATCGCCCAGCCCCGCAGGCCGTGACACGGCCCTTGCCCACCGTTGCCACCCCTGCACAAGCAGGCATGCCAAGCACCGATTTCCCGGCCAATCGGCGCTCCATGACCGTGCCCAGCGCATCCCGGAATGTCATTGCGCGCGGTGCAGGGTCCAACGCGCTCAGCTTCGTCATCCGTTTTGCCGCGCGTGCTTCGTTCCTCTACGTCGGCGCCCGGCTCTATGGCCCGGTCAATTACGGCGTCTTCACCATGGCCAGCGCAATGGTCGAACTGGCTGTGCCGGTTGCCAGCCTCGGCCTCAAGCGGATGATCTTTCCGTGGCTGGAGGAAGAAGCGCATGAAGCAGCGCCGCGCCCCGCAACCCATGTGCTGCTCGATGCGCTGCTGCTGGCGGCGGTGGCCGGTGCGATGGTGGCGGCGTTTCTGGTGATGGCAACGCGGTTGCTGCCCGGTGCGATGGTATCGGACCAGTTGCGGCTGGCCTTTGCCATCCTGGCGCCTGCCGTCCTTGGCCAGATCACCGGCGATATCGCGCTGGCGGCCACGCGCTGGACGCACAAGATGCGCTACGAAGTGATCGCGCGCGGGCTGGTCGAACCCTATGTGATGACCGGCGTATCGCTGGCCGCATGGTATCTGGGCATGGATCAGGCGGGCATGCTGATCGGCTATTGGGCCGGATCGCTGGCGCTGGCGGGCTTTTCGTTGTGGAGCGCGCGGCATTGCCTCGGTTCGCTGCGCCTGCGCCAGTGGCGACCGCATCCGCGCGCGCTGGTGCAGCGGGCGCGCGCCATGGTCCCGGCAAGCGGCAGTGATTTCCTGACCAACCTTGCCCAGCGGATCGACCTTTACCTCGTCGGCTTCCTCCTCGGCGATGCGGCGGTCGGCATTTATGGCGTGCTGCGCCAGTTGCGCACGCCGATCCTGCAAGTGCGGCAGGCGTTCGATGGCATCCTGACGCCGCTGACCGCGCGCACGATGAAGGCCGATGGCGATATAACGACGGGCGAGGCGACAGCCGCCGCAACCCGCGTGATCCTGACGATCCAGCTCGGCCTTGTCCTGCTGATGGCGGCGGCAGGCGATGCCCTGCTCGATCTGTTCGGCGCGCACTACGCCACCGGTTATGCTGCGCTGCTGGCCATGGTGCTGGCGGAAACGGTCAACGGCGCCTTCGGGGTTTCCGAACTGATCCTGTATTACCGCAGGCCGTCGCTGGCGCTGAAGGTCAACCTCACGCTGATCGCCATCGCCGCCGTTGCGATCCCGCTGCTGACGCCCCGGTACGGCATTCTTGGCGCCTCGATGGCCATGCTGCTGGCTGCGGTGATCGCGGCACTGCTGCGCCGCTACTGGCTCGCCGGACTGGGCGTGCGCCGCCCCATGCTCCACGCGGCGATCCCGGTGCTGGCGGCAGGCGTTGCCGTGCTGATCGGCAGCTACGCCGGGTGGCTGATGCGGATGACCGTGCTGCAAGGCGCGCCGCTGGCGCTTATCAAGGCCGCGCCGCCCGTGCTGGCGCTGGTTCTCTACATCGCGTTCGTCTTCGCCTGGCGCAGGGCGCGGCCGGGGGTGCTTTCGCTCGACCGGTTCCGCGTCAGTTGACTGCCAGCGGGCTGTCGTCAAGCCGTCCTGCCGTGGCAATCGCGGCGCGGTTGTGCAACCGGACCGACAGCGCCAGCAGGATGTTGAGCACCACCGCCTGGTAGAAGAAGTACCACACCGGGCTGCCCGCGATCATCGCCAGCCCCAGAACGATGGCGCGCGGATTGGGGCCAAGCAGCTTGAGCAGGCCGAGCAGAGGCTTCTGCCCGCGCGCCACTTCAGCACGGATCGCGCCCAGCCGCGCATCGTCGTGCTGCGCCATGGCCTGGGCCACGGCATGGTCGATCCGCCGCGCATAGGGTGTCATGCCCGCCGCGAGATAGAGATAGCCCCGCGCGATCGGCCCGATCAGCCGCGCAAACAGGCCGCGCCCTTCGAACGGCCCGGCGCCGCTCGCCTTCGCGTTGTTGAGCCATGGCACGCCATAGGTCCAGTACTGGTAGAACCGGCGCTGCACCTCGACATGGTTGGACTGCACGATATGCGAAGCGCCTGCGGCAAGCGTCCAGGCCCACGCCGGTCCCGAACCGATCTGACGGGTAAGCACGAACGCCAGCAGGACGTACAGCACGATATGGCTGACATAGTCGCAGATGCCATCGACCATTTCGCCGATCGGGCTGGATTTGCCGGTTAGCCGGGCAAGGTCGCCATCCGCGCCATCGACCACGTGCCAGGTCATGTGCAGCGCCATGCCCAGCATCGCCCCCCACGGCCAGCCAAGCGCCCATGTCCCGCCGGTCGCGTCCATGTTGAAATAGACCAGCCCGGCGGCCACCACGAGCAGGCCGCCGCCGACAGACACCATGTTCGGCGTGATGGGCGTGCGCGCCAGCCCCTTGGCCAGTTCCCAGGCAAGCGGATGATAGAGGTAGAAGTTCAGGGAATCCTGCATTTCGCGCGGGCGCTTTGGACGTTTGACGTCCCTTGCGTCTGCGTGCCTCTTCATTATGTGTGCTCCCTTGCAGGTCATGGGTTGGCGACCTTGCAGCACGGCTATATAAAACGTGTGACGGGGTAAACAGTTCCTGGCGCAACTTTGCACCATTCAGGTGCATGATCGGGGGGCGAGCCAGGCTGAACCTCATGTTTGAGGTGCTTTGGTCATTTCCATTCCTGGGTTCATCGTGTTTTCCGCCGGACAGGATGCCGACCGGCTGGTCGCAGGCATACCGGCCGCCGCACGCGCCGTGCGCGAAGCGCATCTGGCCGGGCTGACCGCCTGCCACGTGATGGGCGACCCGGATTGGCAGCCGCGCGCCGCGACACGGGCCGAAATCGCGCGGTTGAGCGGAACCATGCCGGTGGCGTTCGCCAACGATGTGATGCAACCGGGCGCACGCTTTGCCGTGATTCAGGGCGACATGCTGCCCCCGGCACGGGCGATCGCCGCGGCCGTGGCAGGCGGCAACGAACCGGTCGAAGGTGTGGAAATCGCATCCGGCCATGGCATCGAAGACGCGGTGCAGCGCGCCATCGCCGCTGGCCGCAACGCCGCCGCGCGCCTTAACGCCAGCGGCCACGCGATCCTGAAAGGCACGGCCAAGCCGACCGACGGCATTGTCTCGCGCTTCATCAACCGCCCGGTTTCGCAATCCATTTCCGCCGTTGCCCTGCGCGTGCCGGGATTCCGCCCGGTTCATGCCACCATCGGCACGGCGCTGATCGCGCTGGCGATGGTTGCGTGCCTGCTGCTGGGCGGGGAATGGGGCCTTGTCGCCGGGGCGATCCTGTTTCAGGCGGCATCCATTTTCGACGGGGTCGACGGCGAAGTGGCGCGCGCCACATGGCGTACATCGCCCGAAGGCGCGCGCATGGACAGCCTGATCGATGCAATGACCAATCTGGCCTTTCTGGCGGGTGTGGCGGTCAACCTGCAGTTGCAGGGACGCACCGTGGCTGCAAGTCTGGGCTATACCGGGCTGGCTTTGCTGGCTATCGGGCTATTCCTGATCGGACGCATTGCTGCGCGCAGCAATGCCCCGTTCAGCTTTGATCTTGTCAAGGAGCACTACCGGGCCAAAGGTGCGGCCAGCAACCGCGCGTCCGGCAAGCCTGGCTCGATTGACGGAACGGGAGAGCAAAAGCCGTCGCAAATCATGCAATGGCTGACGTTCATGACCAGCCGCGATTTCTTCGCGCTGGTGTTTGCAGTGTTGATCGCAATGGGGCTGGCAGCCCAGGTGCTGGCCATGTTTGCGATCGCGGCGGCGGGGTGGCTGATCGCAGTCATTTACGCCATTGCGCCAAAGCAAGCTTGACGTGGGGGATTCTTCTTGCTTTTGGCACGCGATTTGGAAATGAGGCGTTATCGTTACAGCCGCCCCTGGGCGCCTGTGTGAAGGGATCAGTATTCATGAAGCCAATCAAGGTCGCCGTGATCGGCGTGGGCAACTGCGCCAGCTCGCTGGTGCAGGGGGTTGCCTACTATCGCAACAACAACTCGTCGCAGGGCCTCATCCATGACCGGATTGGCGGCTATGGCGCGGGTGACGTGGATTTCGTGCTCGGCGTCGACGTCGATGCCCGCAAGGTTGGCAAGGATATCGCCGAAGCGATCTTCGCAGCGCCGAACAACACCACCGTCTTCCAGTCCAGCGTGCCGATGACCGGCGCCAAGGTGATCATGGGCCGCGTGTCGGACGGCGTTGCCGCGCACATGACCTCGGTTGGCGAAAAGGGCTTCATCGTTTCTGACGAACCGGAAGCCACGCAGGCGGACATCGTCAAGGCGCTGAAGGAATCGGGCGCCGAAGTGCTGCTCAACTTCCTCCCCGTCGGGTCGCAGGAAGCCACCGAGTTCTACATGGAATGTGCGCTTGAAGCCGGCGTCGCCGTCGTCAACTGCATGCCCGTGTTCATCGCATCGACCCCGGAATGGGAAGCGAAGTTCCGCGAAAAGCGCATCCCGATCGTGGGTGACGACATCAAGGCCCAGGTCGGCGCCACGATCGTCCACCGCGTCCTGTCGAGCCTGTTCGCCGCGCGCGGCGTCAACGTCGAGCGCACGTACCAGCTCAACACCGGCGGCAACACCGATTTCATGAACATGCTCGACCGCCAGCGTCTGGGCAGCAAGAAGGAATCGAAGACCGAGGCGGTGCAGGCCATGCTCGCCACGCGCCTCGAAGACGAAAACATCCACGTCGGCCCTTCGGACTACGTTCCGTGGCAGAAGGACAACAAGCTGTGCTTCATCCGCATGGAAGGCCAGCAGTGGGGCAACGTTCCGATGAACCTGGAACTTCGTCTTTCGGTTGAAGACAGCCCGAACTCGGCCGCTTGCGTCATGGACGCGATCCGCTGCTGCAAGGTTGCGCTCGACCGTGGTGAAGGCGGCGCGCTGATCGGCCCGTCGGCCTACTTCTGCAAGCATCCGCCGCAGCAGTTCAACGACGATGTGGCCGCGCAGATGGTCGAGGAATACGCCTCGATCGAAAAGCTGGCCGCTGAATAAGCGACGCGCTTCGCACTGACAGGCAAGGGCCGGCCCGGCGGAACGTCAGGTCGGCCTTTTCCTTGCCGGATGCAGGGATACACAGCCTTTCGCCAGCTCGGATATTCCCGCTGGCGCCACCGATAGCCCGGATTCGCATTTATGGACGCCCTGATCATTGCCGCCGGTTACGGCAGCCGTCTTGCCGATCTTTCGCCATCCAAGCCGCTGACCCCGGTTGCCGGAGTGCCGCTGATCGAAATCGGCGTGCGGCAGGCGATGCAGGCGGGCGTGACGCGGGTTGTCGTGGTTACCGGACACAAGGCCGATCTGGTCGAAACCTTTCTCGCCGATCTTTCGCTGCGCGCAGGCATCCCCATCGTTCCGGTGCGGCTTTCGGACTGGTCTACACCGAATGGGCATTCGGTCATGGCCGGGGCCACGCGCTGCGATGGCAACTACCTGCTGATGATGGCCGATCACATGTTCGAGGCCGAAATCCTGGCGCAGTTGATCGAACAGGACCATCCCGACCGCGGGGTAACCCTGGCCATCGACCGGCGCACCGACAGCCCGCTGGTGGACCCGGACGATGCCACCTGGGTCCGGCTGGGCGAGGATGATCGCATCGTTGCCATCGGCAAGACCATTGCTCCCTACGATGCGGTCGATTGCGGTGCGTTTCTCGCCACGCCCGAACTCGCGCTGGCAATCCGCGATGCTATCGCCGCAGGCAAGCCGGGGAGCCTTTCCGACGGGATGCAGCGGCTGGCCGACGCCGGGCGTGCCGGAACCATGGACATTGGCGATGCATGGTGGATGGACGTGGACGATCCGCGCGCGCACGCCCTGGCCGAAGAGCTGGCCCCCTGGCACCTCGCCCACACTTTCGCGTCCGTGCAGATCCCCGCCGGGGAGGAATGACGGCAGCCGGTCATGCCCGCCGCCGCCAGCGCATCACGGATATTTCAGCGTGATGCGGGTCGAAAGCCCGGTCTTGGAAATATTGAGCCGGACCGACCGGAACGAGGGAATGCTCGCCACGGTCACCGGATTGTTGGAAAAGCCGAAGCCTTCCTCCGGCAAGCCCAGCACGCCACTGCGCTTGAGCGTCGTGCTCGAATCCTCGTCGTGGTAAACCGCCAGCGCATAGACTCCCGGCTTCGGCACGAACAGGCACATGTGGGTTTCCGGCGCCGTAGCATCGACACGGCCGACATACATCGACCCGCGCTTGACCAGGAACTTGCGCGATTCATCGGCATAGAGCGTTACCGCCATCAGCCCGTTGCTGTTGCGCACGCCGGTGATGGTGACATTGATCCACGTATCGCTGACAGGTCCGGCGCACTTCGGCGTAGCGGCCAGCGCCGGGCTGGCGCTTCCGGCAAGGATGGCAAAGGCCCCGGCGGCGGACAATGCCGCGGCACGCAAACAGCTCTGCATGGTCATGTTCTTCAGCCCCGATCTGTGTTTGATGAAGCGCCCCGATGCTCTCCCATCGTTGCGCCGTGTTGCACGCTGTCATTGCATCGTGCTGTGCCCCGCCGCACGCATACCGGCGGATTGTCTATCCGTTAAGTAGGTTTTACGCCGTGAATAGCGGCTGAATTGTCCTGTTGGGGGTCGTTCAGGTGCCCCTGGCGGCGGTTCAGGGCGACGGACGCAGCCAGAAACGCGACATTGCGTGTGGATAAGCCGGACGGAAATGCTTGTACCCCCGATTCGGCACGGTTAAGCGAAATGGCGTGGGGTGGCCGTTTGCAGGCGCCGTTGTGTGCACGAATGTCCCTGCCGCCCGCCGCAGGAAGATGCACCCGATGACTCCGCTGATCTCGCCCTCCATCCTTTCCGCCGATTTCGCCCGCCTTGGCGAGGAAGTGCGCGCGATCGACACCGCCGGGGCAGACTGGATCCACGTCGACGTGATGGACGGCCATTTCGTGCCGAACATCACCATCGGGCCGATGGTGGTCAAGGCACTGCGCCCGCACACCGCCAAGCCGTTTGACGTGCACCTGATGATTTCGCCGGTCGACGCCTATCTTCAGGCCTTTGCCGATGCCGGTGCGGACATCATCACCGTCCATCCCGAAGCCGGGCCGCATATCCACCGCACGGTCCAGGCGATCAAGGGTCTGGGCAAGAAGGCGGGTGTATCGCTCAATCCGGGAACCCCGGCCAAGATGCTGGATTACCTGATCGACGATATCGACCTGGTTCTGGTGATGAGCGTCAATCCCGGTTTCGGCGGGCAGAGCTTCATCGCCAGCCAGCTCAGGAAAATCGAAGCAGTGCGCAAGATGATCGACAAGTCGGGACGCCCGATCCATCTTGAAGTGGATGGCGGCGTCGATCTGGGCACCGCGCGGGCCTGCGTCGATGCCGGGGCCGACGTGCTGGTGGCGGGCACGGCGACATTCCGCGGCGGACCGGAACACTATGCCGCCAACATCGCTGCACTGAAGGGCATCGGCTGATATGGGCGAAGGCGGCTTTTCCATCACTGGAAGCCGCACCGCGGCACCGCCGACGGGCTACGGCCGCGCCCTTCCGCTTGATCCGATGAAGGAGGAACCGCTGGTCGATCCCCGTGAAGGCACACTGTTCGACAGCACAGGTTCCGGCGATCAGACCGAACCAGCGCGAATCGAAACCGGTACGGCGCTGGCGCTGACCGACTTCGTCCCGCCCGCGCTTGGCGCTGGCGACCGGCTGGTGCGGCTGGCCTATCGCATGGGGCTTCCCGCCAGCGCGATCCACCCGTTCCGCAAACGCGCCAAGACCCGGCTGACCGCCACGGTCACCCCCCCGCTGCCGGGCGATCCCGCCGCTGGCAAGGCCCTGCGCGCCGGGCACTTCCTTGTGCATGGCGTCAAATCCCCGATTGCCGACACCGAGTTTTCCGGCCCGCGGCTGCCGCCACCGTTCGAACGCATGCTCCACGGCTTTCGCTGGCTGAACGATCTGGAATCGGGCGGATCGCGCGCGCAGTGCGCGCAAGTGGCCGAGCGTATCCTGACCGCGTGGCTCACCGCCAACACCAAGCCTGACCCGACCCCAGCGTGGGACGTGGGCAATGTCGGCAATCGCCTGCTCAACTGGATAACCCATGCGCCGCTGCTGCTGTCCGGCCCCGATCGCGCCTTCCGCAGCCGCGTGCTGCACACGATGGAAGATACGGCGCGGTGGCTGGACCGCCATGTTTCGCGTGCCGACAGCCGGCTGGATGAAGCGGCAGGCTGGGCCGCGCTGGTTGCTGCCGGGCTGATCCTGGCCGATGGCAAGCCGCGCCGCCTCTATGGCGAAGCCGGGCTGGTGCGGGCGCTGGGCGAACTGGTGGGCGATGATGGCGGCGTGCTTTCGCGCAGCCCGCTGTGCCAGATCGAAGCGATCGAGCTGCTGGTCGCTCTGCGCGCCTGTTACGAAGCGGTGCGCGCCGAACCCCTGCCGCAGATTGCCACGATGCTGGGCCTGCTGGTGCCGCCGCTGCTGGCGCTGCTGCACGGCGACGGCGGACTGGGCAACTGGCAGGGCGCAGGCGCAATCGACGCCGAAAAGATCGCAACACTGGTCAAGGCCACCGGCGTGCGCACCCGCCCCTTGCGCGATGCGCGCCAGTGGGGATACCAGCGCGCGACCGCTGGGCGTTCCGTGTTGCAGTTCGACGCCGGGCCACCGCCGGTCGCCCGCCATGCCCGCGATGGCTGCGCATCGACGCTGGCGTTCGAGTTCAGCCACGGACCGGAACGGATCATCGTCAACTGCGGCGGCGCGGCCTTTGCCGGCGGGCTGATCCCGCTGCGGCTGGAGCAGGGCCTTCGCGCCACCGCTGCCCATTCGACGCTGACGATCGACGATTTCAATTCCACCGCCGTGCTTATCAACGGGCGACTGGGATCGGGCGTCTCCGAGGTCGAGGTTGACCGGCGCACCTTGTCCGCCGATGCGCCCGGCCCCGGCGCGTCCGGTGGCGGGGCAAGCCGGATCGAGGCGAGCCACAACGGTTATGTCGGGCGCTATGGCCTGATTCACCGCCGCATCCTGATCCTGCGCGACGACGGGACCGAGCTGCGCGGCGAAGATCTGCTGGTTCCGGCCGGACGCAAAGGCAAGCGCGGGATGATCGGCGTGGCCTTGCGCTTCCATCTTGGCCCACATATCGAGCTGGCCACCAGCACGGACGGCAAGGGCGTGACGCTCGCCCTGCCCGACGGCAGCCTGTGGCAGTTCCGTTCCGGCCGCGATGCGGTGACGATCGAGGAAAGCCTCTGGGCAGACGGGCAAGGCCGCCCCATGGCGACGCGCCAGCTGGTGATTGCCGCCAAAGTTCCCCGCAGCGGAGAAAGCTTCTCCTGGCTGCTCAAGAAAATGAGATAAGGAAAACCTTCAGGTGACCACGGTTACGATCAAGCGGGCGCTGCTGTCAGTGTCCGACAAATCCGGTCTTGTCGATCTGGGCAAGGCACTGGCCGCGCGCGGCGTCGAACTGCTTTCGACCGGGGGCACGGCCAAGGCACTGCGTGACGCGGGCCTTGCCGTGAAAGACGTGTCCGAGCACACCGGTTTTCCCGAAATGATGGATGGCCGGGTCAAGACCCTGCACCCGATGATCCATGGCGGGCTGCTTGCCGTGCGCGACAACCCCGAACACGCCGCCGCCATGGCCGAACACGCGATCGGCGCGATCGATCTGGTCGTCGTCAATCTCTATCCGTTCGAAGCGACGGTCGCCAAGGGCGCCCCGCGCGACGACGTGATCGAAAACATCGACATCGGCGGCCCGTCGATGGTCCGTTCCGCCGCCAAGAACCACGGTTATGTAACCATCCTGACCGATGCTGCCGATTATGCGGCGTTCCTGGCGGAACTGGACGCAAACGGCGGGGCGACGACGCTTGCCTTCCGCCGCGCGATGGCGGCCAGGGCCTATGCGACGACTGCGGCCTATGATTCGGCCATTGCGCAGTGGTTCGCCACCGTCGACCAGAACGAACACTTCCCGCCAGTCCTGACCAGCGCCCACACCCGCGTGACGACGCTGCGCTATGGCGAAAACCCGCACCAGGACGCTGCGCTTTACGTGCCGCGCAACCCGGCAACGCCCGGTCTGCCGCAGGCCCAGCAGGTGCAAGGCAAGGAACTGTCCTACAACAACTACAACGATGCCAACGCCGCGCTGGAGCTGATTGCGGAGTTCGCGGGCGGCAAGCCGACCGTGGTCATCGTCAAGCACGCCAATCCTTGCGGCGTCGCCACCGCCGATACCTTGCTCGACGCGTGGAAAGCGGCGCTGGAATGCGATTCGGTTTCGGCGTTCGGCGGCATCGTTGCCACCAATGTCCCGCTCGACGGTCCGACGGCGAACGCCATCTGCGAAATCTTCACCGAAGTGGTCGTGGCGCCGGGGGCAGACGAAGCGGCACGTAGCGCCTTTGCCCGCAAGAAGAACCTGCGCCTGCTGCTGGTGGATGCCCTGCCCGACGCCAACCGCAAGGGACTTGTCACCGTGCCGATCGCCGGCGGCCTGCTGGTGCAGGACCGCGATTCGGGCAAGATCGGCCGGGCCGATCTCAAGGTCGTGACCAGCCGCGCGCCGACCGAGCGTGAACTTGACGATGCCCTGTTTGCCTGGACCGTGGCCCGGCACGTCAAATCGAACGCGATCGTCTATGCCAGGGACGGGGTGACAGCAGGGATTGGCGCAGGCCAGATGAACCGCCGCGATTCATCGCGGATCGCCGCTGCCAAGGCGCAGGAAGCGGCCCAGACGCACGGCTGGCCGGAACCACGCACGACCGGCTCTGCCGTGGCTTCGGACGCCTTTTTCCCCTTTGCCGACGGGCTGATGGCCGCAGTTGAAGCGGGCGCGACCTGCGTGATCCAGCCGGGTGGGTCGATCCGCGACGAAGACGTGATCAAGGCGGCCGACGAAGCCGGGCTGGCCATGGTCTTTACCGGGATGCGCCACTTCCGTCATTGATCCGGCCAGCCTCCCTTGGGGGCGGCGCATGCCATGCAAAAGGGCCGGCCCCGCGGGGGACCGGCCCTTTTCCTGTCAGCACACAGTGATCGTGCGATCAGCGGTAGAAGATGTGTCCGTCGATCCGGGCAAGGCGGGCCTTGCCCCAGCGCGGCGAAACATACGTCGCGTGAAAGAACATCGCGCCTTCCACCGGGCTTTCCCACAGGCCCTTGTCGGCAATGCGGGCAATGCGCACCGCGCGGTCCCAGGCGCGGCTCGACCGGTTGATCGACGGCATTGTGCCGCCGCGCACAAACGAGAACTGCGAAGGCTGGTACACCACGCCGCAGTAGGATGAAGGGAAACGACCGGAATTGGCGCGAGCGACGACAACACGGCCAACGGCAAGCTGCCCGGCCAGCGATTCGCTCTTCGCTTCGAAATAGATGGCACCGGCAAGGCATTCCAGTTCATCGGAAAGCGTTGCGGGGGCGGAAGTCATCTCGACCAGTTCGGCCAGGCTGTCTGCGCCATTCGCGCTATCCTGATCCTGCGCATCGTCTGCGGTCGAGGATTCGACAAGCTGGACAACCGGCTGGGAAATGAACATCGTCGCTGCGGCGACGGGAGCATTCATGCCTTGAGCAGAAGCGGGGGAACCGCCGGTGCTGAAAAGCGTAGTAACAAAACTTGCAGCGATGCTGAAAACGGCTGCGAAACGAAACTTCTTACTCATATTCGATCGTCAACGGGCGGTGGACTTCCGTTCATGGCGCGACAAACGGCCCTGCCGAACGGATTTGGATACCGCGCGGGGGCTGGATGTCGAAGGGCCATGCCGGTTGCCCCCCGTCTGCGTGCCAGTGCGATTGGCCGTCCTGCCTTTCGTCACCGCCTGCGCAAATTGGTAGCGGGCCTTTATTGTGCGGTTGCGAGAAGTCAACCTTTATTCAGCCGCCCTTCAGGCTTTGCTGGATGAAGCGTTCGCCATCCGCGACAGTCAGTTCGACCACCCAGATATCGGCGTCCTGCGCAATCCTGCGGGCTATGTAATCGTCGAAAGCACGATCGTCAGGCGATTCCTGCTTGCGCGCTACCTGCCATGTCCAGGTGCCATCGGCGCTGGGCAACCGTTCGTAAAGCGTGCCAAGAGCGCGCCCGGCGCCCAGGCCGGCGCTTTCCAGCGTCACCACAAGGATGGTTCCGCCGTCGCGTTCGCCCTTGTGCAGAACCATGCCAAAGCCGCCTTCGGCCTGCGCGGTGCGCAACAGGCCCGCGACACGCAGATGGGCGGGAAGCCGCGCCTCCACGCTTATGCGCCCAACGCTGCGCGCAACCCGGCGTTGTAGCCATCGAGGCCCGACAGCGCGATGCGCGACCGCTGGAACGTACCGGTCCCGCGCCCCACTTCCTCGCCGCTTTCATCGACCAGCCGCGATTCCGCAACGAGCACGCGGCGGCGGCCCGACACCCAGCGGCCTTCCGCGACAATCCGCCCGACCGTGACCGGGCGCGAAAAGAACAGGTTGAACGAGGTGGTCAGCAGGAAGCGGTCGGTAACCATGGTGTTCGCCGCATAGAACGCGGCATCGTCGAGCATCTTGAAATAGATCGTGCCGTGCGCGGCGCCAGCGGCGTGAAAGCATTCCGGCGTCACATCGAACGTGATCCGCGATGTACCTTCGGCTAGAATGTCCAGCCGCGAACGGAACAGGCTATTGACCGGTGCGGAGGCATAAAGACCTTCCAGCGCCCGCCAGTGCAGGCTGGCACTGTCCCCACCGGCTTCAGGCGGCATCGCGGTCTATGACGTTGACCAGCAGGCTGTAGATCGCCTCGGCATTGGGGGCCGAAACCAGCCGCGCATGCATGCGTTCATCGCGCATCAGGCGCGAAATTGCCGCAAGCGCCTGAAGATGGGTGGCGCCGGCGCGTGTCGGGGAGAGCAGGCCGAACACGCAATCCACCGGCATGCCATCGGCAGCGGCAAACTCCACCGGCTCTTCCAGCCGCAGGAACGCGGCGACGGGGCGTTCCAGCCCGTCGATCCGGGCGTGGGGAATGGCAACGCCACGACCGAAGCCGGTGCTGCCCAGCTTTTCGCGCTCTTCGATGCCGTCGATCACCGTTTCCGGGTCGAGCGCATAGACTTCAGCGAAGCAGCGGGAAAGATCGCTGAGGATCTGCTGCTTCGTCGTGGCGCGGATGATGCGCACAGCCTGAAGATCGAGAGAGAACAATGCCGACATAAAGGAAGTTGATTATCACATAAGTGCAAAAGCACGGTGAATTGGGGCGCGCAATGCTCCCGAATAGCCGTGAACGCAAGCCTAAAGCACGTTTTGCTGCCGTTCAACGAAGGTCTGGGGTCATGCAAAAGGGGGCATGCCACCGCCTGCCCCCCGTTCAGCCGCCCTGCAGGACGGCTCAGCCCGTCCTGTCAGCCAGCTACCTGCGCATCAGGCGATCAATGCGGTTCGACCCACCCGATCGAGCCATCGCCGCGGCGATAGACCATGTTGTGCATGCCCGTGGCCGCGTTCTTGAACAGCAAGGCATTGGTGTTGCGCAAGTCGAGCATCATCACGGCATCCGAAACGCTGGCAGTCGGCACGTCGACGCGGGTTTCGGCAATGACCAGCGGTGCATCGGCCGGTTCGTCTTCGCTCGCTTCGTCATGGACGAACACGGTGTAGGCGGCTTCCTGAACCACCAGATTGGCCTCCAGATTGGCTTCGTCGGCCTTGCGCGCGTGATCGGCGCCTTCGTGCCGGTCCTTGAGGCGGCGCTTGTAGCGGCGAAGCTGCTTTTCGATCTTGTCGGCCGACTGGTCGAGCGCGATGTGCGCATCCTGGGCAACGGCACTGCCTTTCAGGATAAGGCCCTGCGCAACGTGCGTCACGATGTCGCAGCGGAAACCGCCATGCGGGGCCTTGCCCATGGTGACGTGCGAGGAGAGCGCGCGGGAAAAATACTTGTCGACGACAGCGCCAAGACGCTCTTCAGCATGGCTCTGCAAGGCAGCGCCGGTATCGACCTGGTGTCCCGAAACGCGAATATCCATAGATCACTTCTCCTGTACACTCTGCCAACCGTCCTGTTCGCGCTGCGGCAAACGCCTCAACGCGACCAGATCGGTTCGCTGAAACCCGCCATGAACTCGGCATGGCGGGTCAGCTCCTCGGCGCTCGCGGCATGCGGGCGCGGGGAACGGAAGGGGCGGCTTGCAACCGCAATCGTCATGTCAGCCAGCACCGGACTGGAAGCCGCTTCACTGGCAAGTTCCAGACCGATCTGGCGGCCACCCAGAAGCTCCACGTAAAGCTGGGCCAGCAGTTCGGCGTCGAGCAGCGCGCCGTGCAGCGTGCGGTGGCTGCGGTCGATCCCGTAGCGTGAGCACAGCGCATCGAGGCTGAGCTTGGCGCCGGGATGCTTGCGCCGTGCAATCGCCACGGTATCAACCATGCGGTCACGGCTGACGGTTTCCAGCCCGCACATTTCCAGTTCGCTGTTGATGAAGCCGAAGTCGAATCCGGCATTGTGCGCGACCAGCGGCGAGTCGGCCAGAAAGGCCAGCAGCTCACTGGCCTTTTCGGCAAAACGCGGCTTGTCCGTCAGAAAACTGATCGACAGCCCGTGCACCGCTTCCGCTTCGGCGGGCATGTCGCGTTCAGGGTTGAAATAACAATGGAAAACCGCGCCTGTGGCCACCCGGTTGACCATTTCGATGCAACCAATTTCCACCAGCCGATCCCCCGATTTTGGATCGAGGCCGGTCGTTTCGGTATCGAAAACGATCTCACGCATCCTGATTTATGTGGACCTGCAAAGGGGGGCTGGCAAGGGGCGTTACGATGGCGCGCGCGGGTTTTTTTCACGGATCGCCGCCACCACCCGCGCCACCTGCGCGCGGGTTTCGGGCAGGGTCACCCCGGTGTCGATCACGTGAGTGGCGCGGGCGCGTTTTTCAGCATCCGGCACCTGGATCGAAAGGATGTGCGCAAACTTTTCCGCCGTCATTCCGGGCCGCGCCAGCACGCGTTCGCGCTGCACTTCGGCGGGAGCCGATACGACCATGACCGCATCAAGATCCGCGCCATGACCTTTTTCGAACAGCAGCGGAATGTCGAACACCACCAATGGCTCTCCGGCATGCTCGATCAGGAACGCCTCGCGCATCTTCGCCACGGCGGGATGAACGATGGCCTCCAGCCGGCGCAGCGCATCGGCATCACCGAAAACCATTTCACCCAGAACCTGCCGCCGAACGCCATCGGGTCCGGTCGTACCGGGAAAGGCCGATTCGATCGCTGGCAGCAAGGCGCCGCGCGGTCCTTGCAGATGGTGGACGGCGGCATCCGCATCAAAGACCGGCACGCCCATTTCCCGGAGCATCAGCGCCACCGCCGATTTGCCCATGCCAATGGACCCGGTCAGCCCGACGATGGCCGGACGGCTCATGCCAGCAGCCTTTCGCGCAACGCGGCGTCGCTTTCCCCGCGCGGAGGCACAGCGCCGAAAAAGCGCCGAAAGGCATGGTCCGCCTGACCGATCAGCATCGAAAGCCCGTCAACCGTGCGGAACCCGCCAGCGCGGGCAGCCTTGAGGAAATCGGTATCGAGCGGGCCGGTAACAATATCGTAGAACACCGATCCGGGCGGCGCATGCGTCATGTCGAACAGCAGTGGCGGTTGGCCGGTCATGCCCAGCGATGATGCGTTGACGACCAGATCGAGGCAGCCTTCGCGGTCATCGAAGGCAAAATCCGTCGGTGCGGCAAAATGATCGAGCGGGGCAACATGGTGTTCGCCGCCGGGGTCCAGCTCGTCGAGCAGAGCGCGGGCCCTGGCGGGGTTGCGGCCCGCCAACACGATCACCACGCCTTGCCCGGCAAGCGCCGCCACGATCGCCCGCGCCGCGCCGCCCGTGCCGATCACCCGCGCCATGCGGAAATAGTGGCGCTCTTCCAGCAGCGGCTGCAACGGTTCAAGGAAACCGGGCGCGTCGGTATTATAGCCAACCAGCGCACCAGCTTCAGGAACGATCGTGTTGACCGCACCGATCGCGCGGGCCAGCGGATCGAGCCGGTCGAGCAGCGGGATTATCGCCTGCTTGTGGGGCATAGTTACATTGCAACCGCGCCAGTCGGGATCGTTGCGGCGTTGTGCAAGATAGCCGCCAAGCCCGTCTGCATGGACAAGCTGGCGCCGATAATCGCCGGCAACGCCCAGTTTTTCCAGCCAGAAGCCATGAATCACGGGCGATTTCGATTGCGCGATCGGATCGCCGATCACTTCGGCATAGGGCACGCTCAAGCCGCCAGCTCCCCTTCGGCGCGCAAGGCTTCGAGCACGGCCAGCAGCGGCATCCCCAGAACGGTGAAATGGCTGCCATCGATCCGTTCGAAGAGCTGGACCCCCAGCGCCTCTATCCTGAACACCCCGACACAGCCCGCCACGGCAGGCCATTCCCTGTCGAGATAGCTGTCGATAAAGCTGTCGGAAAGGCTGCGCACCTTGAGTTTTGCACACTCCGCGTGGCGCCACACGCAAGCCCCATCGCGCATCAGCACGGCAGCGGAATGCAAACGCATATCCTGCCCGGAAAAAAACCGCAGGTGCGCAGCCGCATCCTCCCTGGTCACCGGCTTGTCGAACAGCCGGCCGCAAACCTCGACAAGGGAATCCCCGCCCAATACCAGCCGCCCCGGCGCGCTTACCGACACGGCCAGCGCCTTTGCCTCGGCAAGGACCAGCGCAACCTGCGCAGGCGGCACACCGATAAGTTCGCGCTTGATCGCGCTTTCATCGACGTCCGAAGTGCGGGCTTCGAAATCAACGCCTGCCGCATCGAGCATGGCCTTGCGCGACGCGCTCTGGCTGGCGAGAATGACGGTCATATCGGTTTCGTTCCTTCGCCTCCGGCGCTGCCGCCTGCGGCCTGTCGTTCGTTATAGAGGTTGATGACGGCGGCGGCCGTCTCCTCGATCGAGCGGCGCGAAACGTCAATGACCGGCCAGCCATTGTCCGCAAACATGCGCCGGGCGTACTGCACTTCGCGGCTCACCTGTTCGCTGTCGACATAGGCGGTTTCCGGCGCCTGGTTAAGCGAAAGCAGCCGGTTGCGCCGAACCATGATCAGGCGTTCCGGGCTGGTGGTCAGCCCGACGACCAGGGGCCGGCGCAACGAAAAGAGCATGGATGGCGGCGGACTTTCGACCACGATGGGAATGTTGGCAACCTTGTAGCCGCGGTTGGCCAGATAGATCGAAGTCGGTGTCTTGGAACTGCGCGAAACCCCGGCAAGCACGATGTCGGCTTCTTCCCAGTTTTCCCAGTTCACGCCATCATCGTGGGCGATGGTGAACTGGATGGCATCGACGCGCGCGAAATAGGCTTCGTCCATCATGTGCTGGCGGCCAGGCTTGCCCTTTGCCTGCTGGCCAAGCTGCTGTTGCAAGGCATCGGTCACGGCATCGAGCGCAGGCACGCTGGGCAATCCCAGCGCGACGCAACGCTGTTCCAGGCGTTCGCGCGTATCCGGGTTTACCAGGGTATAAAGGACAAGGCCCGGATTTGAGGCGATTTCCCCCATGATCCGGTCCAGATGCTGCATCGAGCGAACCATCGGCCAGAAATGCCGCACGACATCGGCGCCATCGAATTGAGCCAGCGCAGCCTTGGCGATCATCTCCAGCGTTTCGCCTGTGGAATCCGACAGCAGATGAAGGTGCAGACGCTGCATGCAGGTGCTTTCGGACATGGCCGGGACAGGCCTGTGGACAGACATCCGATAAACCACGGGAGCGCGCAGGGGACAAGTTCAAGCCGCGATTCCATGCTCTGTTCCGGCCGTTTCCTGCCCCGGTTATGGACAGCCACACCCGGTTTTCCGCAGCCTGTGGAGAATGGTGAGAACTTTGCCTTGACCGGCCATCGGCGCAGAGTCGGCCCGGTTGAAAAGTCTGGAAGCAGGCTGACAAATCAGGCAGAGGACCGCCATCCCCGCTTTCCACAGGGCCAACAATTACCATCAACCAGATTCTATAAGAATCTAATTGTTATTTGGAATGGATCGACCCCGAAATGCCCGGCCCGCTTCTCCAGACTCTCAAGGGGGAAAACCTTTCCCGCCGTCCGCTGTGGCTCATGCGCCAGGCCGGGCGCTATCTGCCCGAATACCGAGAACTGCGAGCCGAAAAGGGCGGGTTCCTGGCGCTGGTCTACGATAGCGAAGCCGCCGCCGAAATCACCGTTCAGCCGCTGCGCCGGTTCGGGTTCGACGGGGCGATCCTGTTTTCCGACATCCTGATCGTGCCTTATGCGATGGGGCAGGATCTGCAATTTCTGGCAGGCGAAGGCCCGCACCTTTCGCCCCGGCTGCTCGATACCACGCTGGAAAGCCTTGTCGCGGTGCCTGAGCGCCTTTCCCCGATCTACGATACCGTGGCCAGGGTGAAGGGGCTGATCTCGCCCCAGACCACCTTGCTGGGCTTTGCCGGCAGCCCGTGGACGGTCGCCACCTACATGGTCGCCGGCGAAGGCAGCCGGGACCATCACGATACGCGTGCGCTGGCCTACCGCGATCCGGGTGCATTCCAGGCAATCATCGATGCTATCGTGGACGTGACCATCACCTATCTTTGCGGGCAGGTCGAAGCCGGGGCCGAGGCCTTGCAACTCTTCGATTCCTGGGCCGGCAGCCTTGCCCCGGCGCAGTTCGAACGCTGGGTCATTGCCCCCAACGCCCGGATCGCGGCGGAAATGCAGCGGCGTTACCCCGACGTGCCGATCATCGGTTTCCCCAAGGGGGCGGGCGAAAAGCTTGCCGCCTATGCCCGTGAAACCGGGGTGAACGCGGTGGGTGTGGATGAAACGATAGACCCGGTCTGGGCGGCGCGCGAACTTCCTGCAGGGATGCCGGTGCAGGGCAATCTCGATCCCTTGCTGCTGCTGTCAGGCGGGGCGGAACTGGAACGCCAGACGCTGCGCGTGCTCGATGTCTTTGCCGACCGGCCACATGTCTTCAACCTGGGCCATGGCATCGGCCAGCACACGCCGATCGAAAACGTCGAAACCCTGCTTCGGACGGTACGCAACTGGTCGCACTAGGCGGGCATCGCCCGTCTGTGCCCTTGCAAACGCGTTGCACCACAGCGAAATAGGCGGGCGTGGGCGCCGGAAAGCGGTGGCCGGGTGCGAACGGACAGAAGCGCAACTCATGCAGCAGGTACTGGCAATGATCTATCTCTGGCTGAAGGCCGGCCATCTCATCTTCGTGATCTTCTGGATGGCGGGCCTGTTCATGCTGCCGCGGTTCTTTGTCTATCACCAGGAAGCGCCCGAAGGATCGCCCGAAAATGCCGTGTGGGTGGACCGTGAGCGCAAGCTGATGAAGATCATCATGTGGCCGTCGCTGATCGTTGTGTGGGTTCTCGGTCTGGCGCTGGCAATGCAGATCGGCGCTTTCCAGCAAGGCTGGTTCCATGCCAAGCTGGCCCTGGTCCTGGCGCTGACCGGCTATCATTTCTGGCTGGCCAGCTATGCGCAGAACCTTGCTCTGGGCGTGCGCAAGCTTACGGGCCGCAAGCTGCGCATGCTCAACGAAGTGCCGGGCATCGCCGCGGCACTGATCGTTGTGCTGGTAATCGTCAAACCGTTCTAGGCGTGCAGCGATCGCAAGCCTTTGCCGTTTGCCTTGCGGATGAACCGCAGACGCTGGCGTGCTAGCTGCGTCCATTGCGATCGCCAGGCATTATCGGGCGAAGCACCATGGGCCGGGCGCGGGAATGGCGGACTGTGGCGGGGTAATCTGATCATCGGACATCTCTCTCCTGCGGGCCGGATGTTTCCGGCTCCTTTGCCGGAACGGCCGGGAGGCCGATCGGTTCCGGCAGCGGGTTGACGGTCTGCACGACCATGGCCGATTGACTAACGCACCGGCTGCGCATATCGCTCGGTCGACCGGCAGTGCTGCGCCGCCCGACAGAGGTGGCCGCCCTCCTGCTTTCTCCAAGCCCGACAGAGGCGCCGGCCATTCTGACATTCCCTTTGGAATTGAATACTATGCATTTGAAAGATCTTAAAAAGAAAACCCCGGCGGAACTCGTCCAGATGGCCGAAGAACTGGAGGTTGAAGGCGCGAGCACACTGCGCCGTCAGGACCTGATGTTCGCCATTCTCAAGGAAATGGCCGAAGACGGCGAAGAAATCCTGGGCATCGGCACGATCGAGGTTCTGCCCGACGGTTTCGGTTTCCTGCGCAGCCCCGAAGCGAACTATCTTGCCGGGCCGGACGATATCTACGTTTCGCCCAACCAGGTCCGCAAATGGGGCCTGCGCACAGGCGATACGGTTGAAGCCGAAGTGCGCGCACCCAAGGACGGCGAACGCTATTTTTCGATCACCCGCCTGATCAAGGTCAACTTCGATGAACCCGATGCTGTCCGCCACCGCGTCAATTTCGACAACCTGACCCCGCTCTACCCGGACGAGCGTCTGCGGCTCGACACGCTCGATCCCACGGTCAAGGACAAATCGGCCCGCGTGATCGATCTGGTCAGCCCGCAGGGCAAGGGCCAGCGCGCGCTGATCGTCGCCCCGCCGCGCACCGGCAAGACCGTGCTGCTGCAGAACATGGCCAAGGCGATCACCGACAATCATCCGGAAGTGTTCCTGATCGTCCTTCTGGTCGATGAACGCCCCGAAGAAGTGACCGACATGCAACGCAGCGTGAAGGGCGAAGTCATTTCGTCGACCTTCGACGAACCTGCATCGCGCCACGTGCAGGTTGCCGAAATGGTCATCGAAAAGGCCAAGCGGCTGGTCGAACACAAGCGGGACGTGGTGATCCTGCTCGATTCGATCACGCGCCTTGGTCGCGCCTACAACACCGTGGTGCCCTCGTCAGGCAAGGTGCTGACCGGCGGTGTCGATGCCAACGCGCTGCAACGGCCCAAGCGGTTCTTCGGTGCGGCCCGCAATATCGAGGAAGGCGGTTCGCTTTCGATCATCGCTACCGCACTGATCGACACCGGCAGCCGCATGGACGAAGTGATCTTCGAAGAGTTCAAGGGCACCGGCAACTCGGAAATCGTGCTCGACCGCAAGGTTGCGGACAAGCGCATCTTCCCCGCGCTCGACGTGGGCAAGAGCGGCACCCGCAAGGAAGAACTTCTGGTTCCCAAGGACCAGCTTTCCAAGATGTGGGTGTTGCGCCGCATTCTGATGCAGATGGGCACGATCGACGCGATGGAGTTCCTGCTCGACAAGATGAAGGAATCCAAGACCAACGAGGATTTCTTCGCCACGATGAACCAGTAAGCGTTACCGCCCTGCAATGCCAAAGGCCCGGAGAAATCCGGGCCTTTTTGCATGTCTGGTACGCTGGAAGACTGCATAACCCTGTCATCGGTGGCTATCCTTTTCGGCTGCGGCATTTGGGGCAGGGGATAAACCCGGCATTCTTGCTTGTTTCGCGCCGGCATGGCCGCCACATTCAACCACATGGCCCTTTATCCGCCAGCGTCGGCCAGACGGCATGCAGAATCCGGCGTGGTCAAGGCCGTGCTTGGCCCGACCAATACCGGCAAGACGCATCTGGCAATCGAACGGCTGTGCGCGCACGCCTCCGGCGCCATCGGCTTTCCGCTGCGCTTGCTGGCGCGCGAAGTCTATGACCGGGTCTGCGCGATCAAGGGCGAGGCCAACGTTGCGCTGATTACCGGCGAGGAACGGATCGAACCGCCCGGCGCGCGCTGGCATCTGTGCACGGTCGAAGCCATGCCGAGCCGCCCCGATCTTGCGTTCGTCGCGCTCGACGAAGCGCAACTGGCCGCAGATCCCGAACGTGGCCATGTCTTTACCGACCGTCTCCTGCACACCCGCGGGCGCGAAGAGACCATGCTGCTTGGCTCTGCCAGCCTTGAACCGATGGTCAAGGCGCTGGTGCCCGGCGTGGAGGTGATTGGCCGCCCGCGCTTTTCCACGCTGAGCCATGTGGGCGCCAAAAAGCTTTCGCGCATTCCGCCGCGCAGCGCGATTGTCGCGTTCAGTGCCGAACAGGTCTATGCCATGGCGGAAATGCTGCGCCGGTTCCGGGGCGGGGCAGCGGTGGTGATGGGTGCGCTCAGCCCGCAGACGCGCAATGCCCAGGTGGCGATGTACCAGTCGGGCGAGGTGGATTATCTCGTTGCTACCGATGCGGTCGGCATGGGTCTGAATCTCGATGTCCACCATGTCGCTTTTGCAGGGTTGTCGAAATACGATGGCCGTCGCCAGCGGCGGCTGACGCCAGCGGAAATGGCCCAGATTGCCGGGCGTGCCGGGCGGCATCAGCGCGACGGCACGTTTGGTACGCTTGCCGGGATGGGCGGGCGCGATCCGGCGTTTTCGGACGACGAAATCTACGCGATAGAGGAACATCGCTTTGCGCCGTTGACTCACCTGTTCTGGCGCGAAGCCGAACCGCGCTTTGACAGTCTGGCGACACTGATCGAGGATCTTGAAAGCCTGCCGCCACGCGAAGAACTGGTCAGTCCGCCGCAAGCCATCGACCTTGCCGTGCTCAAGCGGTTGGCCGAAGAACCGGAACTCGCGCAGGCCGTGCGTGGCAAGCAGATGGTCGAACGCTTCTGGGACGTGTGCCGCCTGCCCGATTTCCGCCAGCAGGGCGATGAAGTGCACAGCCGTTTCGTCGCGCGTCTGTGGCAGGATCTGCGCCATGGCTATATCGGTGCGGACTATGTGGCGCAGGCCATTGCCCAGCTCGATAATCCGGCGGGCGACATAGACACGCTGCAAGGCCGCATCGCCGCGATCCGGTCATGGGCCTACATCGCCCAGCGGCCCGACTGGGTGCTGGCGAAAGAAGAAATGGCGGCCCGTGCGCGCGCTGCCGAAGCGCGGTTGTCGGATGCGCTTCACGCGCGGCTGACCGAACGCTTCGTGAATCGGCGCACCACGGTGCTGATGCGCAAGGCAGGGGCCGATGCCGGGCTGTTGCCGGTGCGCATTGATGACCATGATATTGTTCTGGTCGATGATGAACCGATCGGGCGGCTCGACGGGTTCCGGTTCGTGGTTGATCCGCTGGCGCGGGCGGATGACCGCAAGCTGCTGCTGGCGGCTGCGGAACGCCATTTGCCCGCGCTGCTGGGCAAGCGTGCGCAAACGCTTGTCGAAGCGGCTGGAGCCGATGCGCTGAGCGTCGATGGCGCGCAGGTGCAATGGCAGGGCAAGCCTGTTGGCCGGTTTGAAGCCGGGCGCCGCCTGCTGGAACCGCGTCTGCTGCCGGACCCTTCGCTTGCGCTCCTGTCCGCCACAGACAGGACGGCGGTTGCTGCCAGCATGGATGCATGGGCGCAGAGCCAGCGGCAGCGCGATCTTGCCGCGCTGATCGCGCTGGATGTGGCGAGCCGCGATCCGGAGGCCGGGCCGGACTTGCGCGCGCTTCTGCTGCACCTTGTCGAAGCGGGCGGAGTGCTGGATCGTGGCCGGTCCGGTCTGGAACGGCTGGACCCGGCGCAGCGGGCGCGGATGAAGGCGCTGGGTGTGCGGATCGGCACGCTCGATCTCTTTGTTCCGGCCTGCTTGCGCCCTGCTGCCATTCATGGATGGTACCGGCTTGCGCAGCTCTGGACGACAGAGCGTACTGCAACGCTTGCGCCCGCACCACCCGGTGCCATGCAGCCAGTTATCAAGGCGCGGACCGCTCCGGCTGGCTATCGCAGCCTTGGCACCGAATCGTTGCGTGTCGATCTGGCGGAAAAGCTGTTGCAGATGGCGCACCGGGTGCGGCTGGCTGCGCGGGCACGGCGGGTCTACATCGACCCGGCGCTGGCGCGATCGATGAATCTTTCGACCGCCGGTTTCGCTGCTTTGCTGCGCGCGGGCGGGTTCAGGGTCTTCATGGGCCGCGGTCTTGCGCCCGATGCCTTTGGCCCGCCGGCACCGCCGCTGTGGGAATGGCGCCCGCCTCGTATCGAAGCCGGGCGGGCATCCGCGCCGGTAGTCACGCCGGGCAATGCCTTTGCCGCACTGGCCGAGTTTGCCTTGCGCTGAAGGGTTCGCGCCGCAAGCGCGGCCACACCCTTTTGCGCGAACCCACCGTCAGTTCTGCAAACCAAGCTGGCTGGCGATGGAGGGCACGGCATCCTGACCGTTCTCGAACCCCATCGGCAGCACCCAGGCGCGATCGCGGTCGAGCTGGACGCGCGAGAACGCGTTGACCAGGTCGCGGATGGTTGCATCCAGCGCCGGGTCGTTGCGGGCGTGGCCCTGTTCGATCATGGCGCTGATGCCGATCCGCAACTGCCGGGAAAGCACGACGATTTCTGCCGGGTCGATCCCGATCCTGTTGCACGCCGCTTCTCCGGCTGCGATGGCCGCGGCGCTGGCTTCGCTCGTTCCCACGGCCTCGCTCAACGCTTTGGCGTGGGCGGTGAGGCGCTGCAATTCGTCGCAATCGAAGGCGAATTGCATCGGCCCGTTCTGCGCCATTATGTTGAGGAAGCCGATGGCCAGCTTCAACTGTTCCTGGGCAACCTGCTGATGTTCGTCGAGAACCGG
Organism: Novosphingobium lubricantis; assembly: GCA_042650965.1. GTDB lineage: Bacteria > Pseudomonadota > Alphaproteobacteria > Sphingomonadales > Sphingomonadaceae > Novosphingobium > Novosphingobium lubricantis. The sequence continues at coordinate 36,187 of JBHSCB010000016.1, forward strand.
CAGCACGACATCCTGCAGGGCCTTGGCGATTACCGGCAGGAGATATTCGGGGCGCAGTTCCATGTCAGCCGATCCTTTCCACGACGGCGCGGGCTTCTTCGAGATTGCGGAAGGCAAATGCCGAAAGCCACGCCACGGTCAGATCCTGGTGCGTCTTGCCCGCGCGAGCGGCCCGAACACAGGTTGCCAGAATGATGACGGCGGCCCGATAGCAGAAGAACACGCGATAGAAATCGACGCTGCGCTGGACAACGGAAAGTCCGCTTTCGCGTTCGTAGGCTTCGAGCATGGCTTCAATCGGCATAAGGCCGTGCGCCAGCAACCGGGTGCCGTCTTCCGACATGTGGCCCATGTTTTCGACGGCAAAAAAGCCCAGCTCCTGGTGACGGTCGCCCAGATGGGCGAGTTCCCAGTCCAGCCATGCGGTGATCTGCCGGGTCGATTCATCGAACAGGAAGTTGCCCGAACGAAAATCGTTGTGAGTCAGCGATATCCGGTCGATCGGCGGCATGTTGGCCTTGAGCCAGTGGAACAGCTCCGTCATCAGCGGAACTTCCTCGTTGGCGTCCTCTTCCCACACGCGGCGCCAGTGGTTGAGGTTCCATTCGACGGCCTGCGTGCCAGTGGCCGGGGTATCGAAAGCCTTGAGGCCAGCCGATGCCCAGTCCCACTTGTGCATGATGGCCATGTCGCGCACGACCTGGAGGCCAAGCGGTTCGCGCAGTTCGGGACCGAAGTTGATGCCGATGCCGGTCACCGCGCTCGTCACGCCGCTCGGCTTGGTGACGCCGTTGACAAAGCCGCAGATCAGGGCCGGATACTGCATGAACGTGGCGTCGGCATCGACCCAGTAGGCTTCGGGAACGGGCAGGACGCCGTCCATGGCCTTGAGGATTTCGAACTCGCGCAGGCGGCTTGTCTCGACTGCGGATTCGGGCGGCTCCATGCGCAGAACCATGCGGTCGCGGCTGCGGCCGACGCCGGGCTTGTCCCATTCCAGCCAGAACGCGATCTGCAGTTTCGATGCGCCGCCAGCCAGCCATTTGGCGTCGGTGACGGTGAACGGGCCGGACAGCTCATGCCGCAGCAGGGCTTCAAGCCGGGTGACGATGTCCTGCACCGGAATCGGCGAGTATCCCGGTCCGGCGCGGCGCTGCTGCTTGCTGGTCAGCACGTGATCCCATTCGCGCTCTGTCGGGAAGCGGTGGCGCACGGCGTCGATCCACGCAGCATCGGGATGCGCCTTGTCGATGATGGGATAGGGCAGCGCGCTCATTGCCCGTTGCCCGCCCATGGGAACCGGAAGCCGCATTCGCCCAGACCATAGCCCTTGGTGCCATCGGCCAGGGTATATTCCATCATGTGTTCGGTCAGCACGAAGGTGTCGAACGGGAACAGCCAGCGGAACAGACGCTTGCCGGTGAAGGCATGCACATCGCCGTCAGCATCGGTCACGGTCCACGTGCAGGATTGCATGGTCATGTCATCGTCTTCGAAGACGATATCTTCCTGGATGTCGGTTACGGCGATCCATTTGCCGTTCTTGCCGACCATCCGCATGTAGTTGTCGCTGCCGTTCGTAGCGATCCCGTGGACTGCGACAATCGCCAGCCCGTTGTCGAAAATCGGCCATGCAAGACGATAGTGCTTGAGGAAGTCCCAGTTGCGCGGACCGAACGACAGGTCGCGGAAGCCCTTGCCATTGATTGCGATCGTTTCGCCATCGCGCAGGGTGATCGTCCCGGTGACGGTGCAGGTGCCTTCCGGGTGGTAGTGGGTCATTTCCTTGGCGAAGGCATCGTCCTCGCCGCCTGCCGAAAGCTCGATGCTGTCGGTCATCGGAAGGATCGCGTTCCAGGCCAGGTCAACCTTGAAATGAGGCTGGTCGAACGAAACGGTCGCCGCCTTGAGCGGATCGGTCGCCTTGAGGGTGACACCGGCGAGCGTGATGCCCGTCGCCAGACGTTCGCTGGTGTACGGCAGGTTCATGTTCAGGCGGGTGAACAGCGGCCGTCCATCGCGGAAGAAGACGAACCACAGATTGGCTTCCTCGCGGTTTTCAAGGATGCCGACGCGGATGAAGGCTCCGGTCCTGCGTTCGGGGTCGTAGAAATTGAAATAGAAGCTCTGGTTCCAGTCGGGATGATCGTTCGCCGGGCAATAGCCTTCGGGGTCAAGATTTGTACCGGTCATTGAAACGGCCCTTCTTTACTGGTCTGCCTGGCAATGTACCCGGCCATGCCCGCAAAGGCATGGCCGGGCGCATGTCGTTATCGGGTCTTGAAGCCGATGGTCACGCCATAGGTCGCCGGGCGTCCGGCGAAGCGGGCTACCGAGTCCGAAGAGGTGATCGTGTTCGTCACATAGTACTTGTTGAACACGTTCTTGCCCCAGAACATGATCCGCCAGGCGCCGTCTTCGGCTTCATAACCAAGCCGCGCGTCAACAGTGGCATAGCCGTTGAGCTGGTAGATCGGGGCCGCCCCGGCCAGGATCCGCGCGTTTGGCCCGGTCGAGAACGGGATCCGCGCGCCGCCCGGCACGGCATCCGACGCGGATCGGCCGGTTACCGATACGCCGACGAACGGCGTGCCGCCATTGGCCATGGTCATGCGGTAATCGGCGTTGATGCCGTACGACCACTTCGGCGTGAACGGCAGGGCATCGCCGTTGAAGTTGTTGACCACGCCGCGCACGTTGATGCCCGAATACTGGGTGATCTCGGAGTCGAGGTAGGTTCCCGACGCGGTCAGCGTCAGGCCATCGACCGGGCGCACCGTCACGTCGGTTTCAAGTCCGACGATGCGCGACTTGGGCACGTTCTGCAGCGCATCGAGGATGCCGAAGATCGGATCGAGCAGCTTGCTGCGGATCTGCTTGTCCCGGTAATCGTAATAGAACGCCGCGCCGTTCCACTGCACCTTGCCATCGGCCAGCGTCGCCTTGAAGCCGCCTTCGTAGGCCGTCACGCTTTCCTGGGTGACCGGGGCCAGCGCCGTGAAGTTCGCTGCGGCAAGGCTGGGGAAGCTGCCGGCCTTGTAGCCGCGCGACACGTTTGCGTAGAGCAGGATGTCGTCGGTTGCCTTGAAATCGACCCCGACGCGCCACGAAACGTTGTCTTCCTTGAGCTGGCGCTTGAACCGCTCGCCCGGTACCAGATTGGCGTTCAGGGTGTAGCAGTTGTTGGTCCCGGCGGGGTTGTCCGTCCCGGCGATCGGCGTGAACGGTGCCGATCCGAGCAGGCCGCCCAGGATGTTGAAAAGCACCGCCACGTTGCCATCGCCCGATGCGTAGCTGCAGATGTCGGCGTTGTTGCGCGATTCGGTATAGCGCGCGCCGGCCTTCAGCGTCAGGCGGTCGGTAACCGCGAACTCGGCATTGCCGAATATCGCCCAGTTTTCGATCTTCTGGTCGTTGTGGATGCCGCTCGAATTGATGAAGGCATTGGCGGCGTTGAAGTTCGAACTATCCTGATAGTTCAGGATCTGGTCTTCGAAGGTATGGCTGTCTTCGTAGTTGCCACCCAGCACCCAGCGGAACGGACCGGAATCGCTGTTGGCGATGCGCAGTTCCTGTCCGAACGACTTGATCGACCCGTTGCCGCGCACGATGTCGAACAGCACGAGCGCCGTCCCGTCACCGTCGAACGTGCTGTTCTGACTGTAATCGTTGTACGACGTGAGCGACGTGAGGGTGATGGTGTCGGTGATGTCGACGTCGGCCCGCAGCGCAACCTGGTAGAACTTGCGATCGCCGCGCGGCGCGCCGGTTCCGGTTGACCAGTCGGCAAGGCGCGCGTCGGCCGGGGCGAACGGGGTGCTGGCAAGGCCGGCATAGATTGCCGGTGCCGCGCCGGGAGGCGCGATCTGCGGATCGACTGCCACAAGCTGCTGCGCCTGCGGATCGGACTTGTCGCGCCAGCCGTTGGCGTTGAGCGACAGGCGGATCGTGTCGGTCGGTTCGAAATCAAGCAGCACGCGCCCGGCGATGTAGCTCTGCTTGCCGTTGGTGTCGGTCGGGCGGGTCAGGCTGCGCTGCCAGTCGTCCGAGTTCAGGCCGGTAATCGCGACGCGACCCTTGAGATTTTCAGCCAGCGGGCCGCTGATGAAGGCATTGCCCTCGATCGTGTTGAAACGGCTGTAGCTGACATCGCCACCGGCGGTGAAGTAATCGGTCGGCTTGGCAACGACGTAGTTGATCGCACCGCCGGTTGCGTTCTGGCCGAACAGCGTGCCTTGCGGGCCCTTGAGCACTTCGACGCGTTCGAGGTCATAGGCCGTGTGGCTTGCGGTGACCGGGAACGGCAGCGGGATCTGGTCGGCATAGACGCTGACGGCGGGATAGACGCCCAGCGAGCTTTCGTTGAACCCGACGCCGCGCAGGGTGAAGATCGGCGTGTTGTTGGTGCTCGATGCGAAGGCAAGGCCCGGCACAACCGATGCAATGTCTTCGAGCGACGTGATCTTGCGCCTGGCCAGGTCATCGCCGCTGACAGCGGTGATGGTCAGGCCGACGTCGTTGAGGTTTTCCTCGCGCTTGTTGGCCGTCACGATGATCGCATTGACCTCGTCCGCGCCGGATGTTGCCTGCGATTCCTGGGCCTGAACGGTTTGTGCCTGTGCCAGCACCGCTACGGCCACCCCCAGCAGGAGGCAGTCTTTTCCAGATTTAACCACTTTTCCTCTCCCTTATTGGTCTTACCATTTTGATAGGCAAGAAGCCCACCCCTAGTCAAGTGGTTTACTACCTATGCGGAAGGGAGAGGATTAATGGCGAAAAATCAGCGTGCTTTGCCGGTCAGCGCCTGCGGGTGCGGACCCAGCCGCCGGAGGTCAGCGGATTGTAGCCAAGCAGGAGGGCGCCGGTTTCCTCGAAGTGCACGCGAATCGCCCGTTCTGCGTCATCCGGCCGCCCCGCACGCATCGCAGCGACCATTTCGCGGCGGGGCGTGATGACATCGATGGTCGTGCGGATTTTCAGATCCTCCAGCATTTCGCGCATCACGTCGGCAATGGCGTCTACCAGCAGGATCATCACGGGATTGTGGGATGACGCCCCGACCAGCCGGTAGAACCGCACGACCGGCGGGACCGTTGCCATCGGATCGTCTATGGCTCCCCGCGCCTCGATTTCGTCGATGGTCTGTTCGATGGCGGCAAAGTCGGCTTCGGTGCCGCGCTGGGCGCCAAGGCGGGCGGATTGGCCAAGGATGCAGCTACGCACCTCGTTCAGATCGAACGGGGGAAGGCGGCCCAGGATGAGCATGTTGCGGATCGATTGGGCCATCCCGTCCGGCCCGGTTTCCCGCACGAAAGCGCCACCACTTACGCCGCGCTCGAAACGCAAAATCCCTGATATTTCAAGGCTTCTAAGCGCCTCTCGGACGGCCGGACGCCCAACCGAAAGCGCCGCAGCGAAGTCGCGCTCGGCCGGCAGTTTGTCGCCCGGTGCAAGCGCGCCGGCCTTGATCTGGTTGAGGATGTAGTCGCTTACCCCCTCGAACGCACGCACTCTGCGCGGCTGCGGTTTTCTGGCATCAGACAAGGAAACTGGTTCACCATCCGTAATGCCCACTAGAGGTTTGACCGATGGCGGTGGTGTATCAGGTGCTGCTGTTCCCGCCCCGGACGTCGTTGCGACAAGCGCCGCAAGGTTGCGCAGGACGGGTTCCTCCACGGCTTTTCCAAAGCTTTTCAGCCATGTCTGCTGGCGGGCGCTGGCCGTGGTGAGCGTTGCCCGCCCCTTTTCGGTAATGGCAATGCGCTGCGATCGGCGGTCTTCGGGATCGTCGGAAAACAGGACCATTCCGGCCGTGGCAAGTTCGTTCGCCGTGCGCTGGACCGCTTGCCGCGACAGGCCGATCTGCCGCGCAACCCCAGCCGCGCTTGGGGCGGAGGGAGAGCGCGCCACTTCCGCCAGCACCTGCCAGCGCGCGCTTGTCAGGCCAAGATCGCGCACCATGTCGTCCCGGTCGGCGACCAGGCGCGCGTTGAACCGAAACGCTGCGTTGACCATTTCGTCAATGGCATCTGGGCTGGGTGGGACGACAGCATCGGGCATCGGTGCGGCATGAATTATTGTCAATACATTGTCAATGTCGGAGTGATTCGCTTCGCCGACGTTCTGCTGCGGTTGCAGTGCCGCCGGCAGTCGTCCCGCTCCCGCTTGCGCCGCCGACCGGTTCCTTGATAACGCGGAAGGCAGACGCGGCGGATGGTGCGTACTCTGCCCGCCGAACGTCGGATTTTCGGGAGACGGCCCGCTTGCGGATCGACAAGGTTCTCTGGTTCCTGCGCTTTGCCGGTTCGCGGTCCTGGGCGCAGGAATGGGTGGCGGCGGGCCACATCCGGATCAACGGGCGGCGGATCGAGCGGTCGAGCGCCGATGTCCGCATTGGCGACGTGCTGGTCCTCCCGTTGCGCCATCAGGTAAGGGTGATCGAGATCCTCGCGCTCCCGCTAAGGCGCGGACCGGCTGGAGAAGCGCAGGCATGTTATCGCGTGCTTGACGATGCGCTTGACGATCCGGGGGGAACGCCTCTAGCACGAGATCAAAGAGAACCTGAGGGATAAGATCCGCCATGACCTATGTCGTTACCGACGCCTGCATTCGCTGCAAATTCATGGATTGCGTCGAAGTGTGCCCCGTGGATTGCTTCTACGAAGGCGAAAACATGCTGGTGATCAACCCCAGCGAATGCATCGACTGCGGCGTGTGCGAACCCGAATGCCCGGCTGAAGCGATCCTTCCGGATACCGAATCGGGTCTGGAACAATGGCTCGAACTCAATGCCAAGTATTCGGCGGAATGGCCGAACATCACCGCCAAGAAGGACGCTCCTGCCGACGCCGACGACCACAAGGGCGAAGAAGGCAAGTTCGAAAAGTACTTCTCGGCCGAACCCGGCGACGGCGATTGATTTTGCCGGGCTGACCATCTCTTTGCCCCAGCCGGGCGCTTGATCCGTAATGCAATCTCCGTTGGCCTGCCCGCTCGCTTGACCGGGTGCGGGAGTGCTCCCTGTTGCGCTGCACACCTTCGGGGCTGGTAATTTTGTTGCCGAAGTGTTATATGGTGCACAAGCGCCAGCGGACCCGTGTCTGTCTGGCGCCTTTTCACCACGAACAAGGCAGGGCAACCAAGGCAAACGGATCGCTGGGCTTCGCAAGACCGCCAGAAGGCCGGTCATTTGCCTTTTCCCCTCTTGGCCTTTCGTTTTCCTCCCGCTCGTCCTGTCTGCGTCGAAAGGATTACCAATGGCAATCAAGGCACTCGCCTTCGATGTTGGGGACTACGTTGTTTATCCGAAGCACGGTGTCGGCCGGGTGGTCGAACTTCAGGACGAAGAAATTGCCGGGATGAAGCTGCAGCTTTATGTGCTGCGCTTTGAAAAGGAACGCATGACCCTTCGCGTTCCGGTCAACAAGGTTGAATCGATCGGGATGCGCAAGCTGTCTTCGGACAAGACGCTGCGCGAGGCTCTCGATACGCTCAAGGGCAAGCCCAAGGTCAAGCGCACGATGTGGTCGCGCCGCGCCCAGGAATACGAAGCCAAGATCAATTCCGGCGACCTTGTTTCCATCGCAGAGGTTACCCGCGATCTTTTCCGGGCGGATGACCAGCCCGAACAATCCTATTCCGAACGCCAGATCTTCGAAGCGGCGTCATCGCGCCTCGCCCGCGAACTCGCGGCGATGGAAAAGACCGATGAACCTGCCGCGCTCAAGAAGATCCTTGCGATCCTCAACGAACACGCGCCGAAGTACTACGAAACCGCCTGAGCGGTTCCGTTTGCGGCACGAAACAGGCCTCCGGGAAACCGGGGGCCTTTTCTTTTGTGCAAGCCGCCCTGCCCCGTCTCCACCAAACCTCAAGTGCACTCGATGAATGACTTTGGCCCGACTCATCTGGCGTGTTATACCGACAATACAGTTGGGAGACGTTGCGATGAGACAGGCGGTTGCGCGAGCGATTGCGGCCGTTGCCGCGCTGGGCATTGCTGCGACCCTGGGCGGCTGCGGTGACAATGGCGCGATATCCTTCAACGGCAGGAAGGGCGTGCCGCTTGATGACCTCGACCTTGGCGGGACCGCCCCTCTGGCAATAACCCTGCTCGGTCCCGATACGGTGCGCGTTGTCCGGGGCGAAAAACTGGCCATCAGCGTCGACGGTGACCGCGAAGCCAGGCTGCGCTTTGCGCTGGCCGACGGCAAGCTTGGGATCGCCCGCGAAGACTGGAAAACCGGCTCCACCGATCGGACGGCCACGATCAGCATAACCCTGCCGGAATTGCGGGAAATAGTCCTTGCCGGGTCGGGTACGCTGATAGCCGACCAGCTTGGCGGCGCTGACGATGGCCGGATCGTGATTGCCGGCACCGGTCTGGTCGAAGCGCGAGCGGTGCGCACGCGGAAGCTGGCGGTCGATGTGGTCGGATCGGGCACACTGCGTGCCGGTGGCCGGGCCGATACCATGAAGCTGGTTCTGGCGGGCAGTGGCGCGGCCGAGATGGACGGGCTTTCCGTAGATGATGCGACAGTCGATGTTGCCGGGTCGGGCAAGGCGCGTTTCGCCTCGAACGGTCAGGTCAACGCCAATATCACAGGGTCGGGCGAAGTGCGCGTGTTTGGCCGCGCCACCTGCAAGGTCAAATCGCTGGGTTCGGGCAAACTGATCTGTCAGCCCTGATGCCACCACATTGTCGGGACACCTGCTGGCGGATGAAGATCAGGCTGCGGCGCGGCGCAGACGATCGTTGATGGCAATGCCGATGCCCTGTTCGGGGATCGGGGCAATGGCGATGCGTGGTTCATCCGCCGCTGCGCCGAGGTGGAGGCAGGCGTAAAGGCGTGCAGCGGCTTCGGCCAGATCGCCGAAGGGTGATAGCGAAACGGCCCCGGCCAGATCGCCGAAGCCGATCATGAACTCACCCGCAAAGGCAGTTTCGGCGTTGAGCCGGACCGGCTTTCCGGGCGCGTAATGGCTGGCCAGTTGCCCCGGCGCTTCGATGCCCGCTGCGGCAACGCCGGAGCTTTGGCCGCCCAGTACAGCCGCGATCTGCGCTTCGGTAATCGGGCCGGGACGCAGGACACTCCACGTCCCGTCACCGCGCAGGCCGACGATGGTCGATTCGATCCCCTGACGCGTCTCTCCGCCATCGAGCACAAGATCGATGCGCCCGGCGAGCGAATCGATGACATGGGCGGCGCTCGTCGGGCTGACCGCGCCACTGCGGTTGGCGGATGGTGCGGCCAGCGGCAATCCACAGGTTTTCAACAGTGCCTGCATCACCGGATGTGCCGGGCATCGCAAGGCAACCGTTGGCAGGCCGGCGCTGACTGCTGGCGCCAGTGGCGCACCGTTTCGCCGTGGCAGGACCATGGTCAGCGCACCCGGCCAGAACGTCGATGCCAGCGCGTCGGCGCGGGCATCGAACACGGCGAGTGCGCGCGCTGCCGTAGCGTCCGCCACGTGGACGATCAGTGGGTTGAAGTCTGGCCTGCCCTTGGCGCGATAGATCCCCGCAACCGCTTCGTCGCTGTCTGCGCGGGCGGCAAGGCCATAGACCGTTTCGGTCGGTACGGCCACGGTTCCCCCAGCGGCGATGATCCGCGCGGCGTCGGCAATCCCCCCCTCGTCGGGCAGTTGCACTTTGGAAGGCTTTGTCGGCTCCATGGCACTTCGCTATAGGGGGCGCGTCAAGCGGTGCAAGCATCCGCCACGAGAGAGGACGCCATGACGTTTACCCCGCCAACCGCCGATCAGCTCCTTGCCATAACGGTTTGCGCCGGGCTGGATGAACTGGCCGGATCGGAACGCTTTGCAGCGGCCACGCCCGATCTGGTCGAAGCCATCGTCGAAGGGATCGGCGCGTTTGCCGCCGGGGAATGGGCACCGCTCAACCGCGCGGGCGATGTGGTTGGCGCGCAGTGCAAGGATGGTACGGTCAGCCTGCCGGATGGCTATGTCGATGCCTACAAGGCCTTTGTCGAACAGGGCTGGGGGTCGATCGCCGGGCCGCAGGAGCATGGTGGACAGGGACTGCCGTTCACGCTGGCCACGGCTGTGCTCGAAACGCTGGGCGCGGCCAACATGGCGTTCACCCTGTTGCCGATCCTGACGGTGGGCGCAATCGAGGCGCTGGACCATCACGGGAGCGCCACGCAAAAGGCGCTCTACCTCCCCCGGCTGATCAGCGGCGAATGGTCGGGCACCATGAACCTGACCGAACCGCAAGCCGGATCGGATGTCGGCGCGTTGCGCACCACCGCCACGCCGATCAACGATGGTCCGCATGCCGGGAAGTACCGGATCAGCGGGACCAAGATCTACATTACGTTTGGTGAACACGAAGCGGCGGAAAACATCATCCACCTGGTGCTTGCCCGCTTGCCCGGCGCGCCGGAAGGGTCGCGCGGGATTTCGCTTTTCATCGTGCCCAAGTTCCACGTGGAACAGGACGGCAGCATCGGCGCGCGCAACGACGTGCGCTGCGTTTCGGTCGAACACAAGATGGGCATCAACGCATCGCCCACGTGCGTCATGTCCTATGGCGATAATGGTGAATGCATCGGTGAAATGGTCGGCCATGAAAACGGCGGGTTGCGGGCGATGTTCACGATGATGAACTCCGCGCGCATCAACGTTGGCAGCCAGGGCGTCCAGATAGCCGAACGTGCGTTGCAACAGGCCAGCGCCTATGCGCGCGACCGCGTCCAGTCGCCGCGCGCCGGATCGGCGGACAAGGCGCCTGTGGCGATCATCGAACATCCCGATGTGCGGCGCCTGCTGATGCGGATGCGTGCGCTGACAGAAGGGTCGCGCGCCTTGCTGTACTATACTGCCGGGCAGGTCGATCGCGGCACGCTGGGCGACCAGGCGGCGCAACAGCGCGCGGAACTGCTGGTGCCGATGCTCAAGGCGTGGGCCACCGATATCGGCTGCGAGGTGGCAAGCCTTGGCATCCAGGTTCACGGCGGCATGGGCTTTGTCGAGGAAACCGGCGCGGCGCAGCACTACCGCGATGCGCGCATTGCCCCGATCTATGAAGGCACCAACGGCATTCAGGCCGCTGATCTGGTGACCCGCAAGCTGGCCTACGAACGCGACGGGGTGCGCGGCGGCGAACTGCTTGCCCTGATGGCGCAGATTGCGGCGGAAATGGAAGACGTACCCGAAGTGGCGGCGCTGGCCAAAGATGCTGCGGCGATTGCCCAGTGGATGCTGGATACCGCCTCGCTTGACGACAAGCTGGCGGGATCGGTGCCGTTCACCACGATGTGTGCGGTGGCGGTTGCCGGGTGGCAGCTTGGCCGGCAATCGCGCGCGTCGGGCCTCGATGCGAAGATTGCCGTCACGAAGTTCTTCAACCGGGTGATCGTGCCGGAGGCGCGCGGGCTTGGGTCGTCGGCCATGGCAGGCGCGGCGCTGCTCTATGCGATCGATGCGGAGACCCTGGCGCGATGACGACTGGCGAGACGATGACCGAAGCAGTTCTGACGCGGATTGCCGAGGCGCTTGAACGCCTGGCCCCGCCCCGCCCCGCATCGGCGGACTGGCTGACCTTTCCGGCTTATGTCTGGGATGGCACTGTCGCGCGGGGCGTCGCCATGCTTGATGCGCCCGCGCTCGCCCTGATGCAGGGGATCGACAAGCAGAAGGCCGCGGTGGTCGAGAATGTCGAGCGGCTGGCGCGTGGCGCGGCGGCGCACGACATGCTGCTGTGGGGATCGCGCGGCATGGGCAAATCGGCGCTTTTGCGCGCCGCCACGCTGGCCGCGCAGGCTGCCCTGCCCGGTTCGGTTGCGCTGGTGCAGGCCGGCCCCGATGCCGGACTGGCTGATCTCTTCGCTGCGCTGCGCAGTGTGGACCGGCGGTTTCTGGTGTTTATCGACGATCTGGGTTTCGACGCGGCGGATTCATCGGGCGCACGCAAGCTGCGTTCCTGGCTCGAAGGCGGGGTCGAGGCACGCCCGGCCAATGTGCGGCTGGCGGTCACGTCCAATCGCCGTGCGATCGTGGAGCGGCACTTGTCCGAACAGGACGACCCGATCAACCCGCGCGACGTGGTGGACGATCGGCTGGCGCTGGCCGACCGCTTTGGCTTGAGCCTTGGGTTTCACAACTGCACGCAGGACGATTATCTGGCGATCATCGCGGGCTATGCCGCGCATCACGGGCTGGACTGGGAACAGGGCGATGCACTGGAATGGTCGCGGCGCCGCGGTGGCCGCTCCGGCCGCGTGGCGTGGCAATACGTTACCGAACTTGCCGGGCGCGCTGGACGCTCGCTCTGAGCGTCCAGCGCGCCCGGCAGGGCGTATGTGAGCGCGTCGATCAGGGTTTGGGCTTGAGCAGGTCCGAATCCGCATTGGGCCGCATGATGAAGCGGCCTGTGCCCTTGGGTTGCGGCGGGGCCACGCGCTTTGGCAGGGGCGTGATGGCCGGGGCCGGTCTTGCGGCCGGGTCGATCACCCGCCAGATGACACCGCCGGTATCGTCGCTCACCAGCAGCGCACCATCGCTGGCGAAGGCGACCCAGGTCGGCCGCCCGCGCGCGTTTTCATCACTGTTCAGGAACCCGGTGAGGACCGGCACGGGTGGCTGGGCCAGTGCATTGCCCAGCGCATCGAAGCCGACAAACACCACATCGTAACCGGCCATCGGGCGCCGGTTCCACGATCCGTGGCGCGCAATGAAAGCGCCGTTGGCAAACCGCGCACCCATGCGGTTGCCGCCCTTGGCAAAGGCCAGCCCCAGCGGAGCGACATGGGCGCCCAGCGCGTATTCGGGCTTGCGCACGTATTCCATCAGGTATTCGGGCATCGGCGCCTTGACCCGCCAGTCGATGTTCTTTTTCCAGTACGCCCACGGCCAGCCATAGTTGGAACCGAAGGGTACGTTGGTGAGGTAGTCGGGAACCAGATCGGAGCCGAGCATGTCGCGCTCGTTCACCGTGGTCCACAGTTCCTCGCTGTATGGGTTCCAGTCCAGCCCGTTGGGGTTGCGCAGGCCGCCGCCAAACTCGCGCGAACGCTTCTTTTCGAAGTCGTACTCGTGGATCGCGGCGCGGCCCTGTTCAACCTCCATGCCCTTTTCACCGATGTTCGATGCCGAACCGACGGTGATGTACAGCAACTTGCCATCCGGGCTGAGCAGCAGGTTGCGCACCCAGTGGTTGCCGCTGGCGGGCAGGTCCATGATCTTTTCCGGCGTGCCGGTCAGCGTTGTCTGGCCCGGCGTGAAGGCGAACGAGAGCACGGCGTTGTGGTTGGCCACCAGCAGCCGCCCGTCGCGCACCGTCATGCCGAACGGGGAATCCAGCGCAGGGTGCGTCATCACGAAACGCTGTTCCGCCTTGCCATCGCCATCGCCATCGCGCAGCAGCACCAGCGTGTTGGGTGACGGCCCCCCCGCGCCGACCTTTTTCAGCAGGTATTTCATCGCCATGCCGGTGATCCCCTGCGCTTCGCTGGCGGGGGCATTGGTCTGTGCCACCAGCACATCGCCGTTGGGCAGCACGGTGATCGAACGGGGGTGGTCGAGCTTGTCGGCAAAGCGGCTGACGACCAGCCCTTGTGCAGCAACCGGGGTTTCCCCGTCTTTCCAGCCTACCGGATCGGCGGTGCGGATCGTGGGGATCGTCTGTTCGTCCGGTTCGGCCAGCTTGGGCCGGGGACCGGTCGTATCCTGCAGCGAATACTGCGCAGCCGGCCCGCGGATCGACCAGGCAATGTAGGCACCGGCAAGGACGGCCAGCGCCAGCAGCGCGGCAAGGATCTTCTTGATAAGGGTCATGGCGGCAAATCTAGGGCGCGCGGGCCGCAAGAGCAATGGGTTGAGGTTCGAACCCAGCGATCAGCGTCAGCGATCAGGGGCTTGAGGTCTGGCGCAAGCCACGGCAATGCTGCGGAGCGCGGCCCGGCCGATCCCGGTTCGCGGCGTGAGGACGCCTGCATGTACAGCTTTGCCCCTACCCCCGGCCAGACCCGCACCGAGCTGCACGCCGAACTCGTCGCTGCGGCCGATGCCCTGACGGCGGGGGAGCCGGATGGCGTGGCCAACATGGCCAATGTTGCGGCGCTGATCTGGCAGTTCCTGTCCGATCTGAACTGGGCGGGCTTCTATCGCGTGGTTGGCGATGAACTGGTGCTCGGACCGTTCATCGGCAAGCCGGCGTGCATTCGCATCCCGCTGGGACGTGGCGTGTGCGGCACGGCGGCAGCGACGGCGCAGACCCAGCGCGTGGACGATGTCCATGCTTTTGCCGGGCATATCGCCTGTGACGCGCAGAGCCGGTCGGAACTGGTTGTTCCGGTCTTGCGCGATGGCGTGGTGATCGCGGTGATCGATCTGGACAGCCCCCTTCCCGCCCGTTTCGACGGTGAGGATGCACGCGGGATCGAAGCCCTGGGCGTGATGCTTGCCCGGAGGATCTGAGCGGAGAGGTTAACACCGGCGCGGTCCTGCTCCGTTTCGGGACAGGTCGGACTCTGCTGCCGCCGGAACCTTGGTTTCGTGCGGGCGATGATGGTAAACTTGCGGTTAATGGCCGGTGCGGGTTTGCATTGGCCCGATTCCCTGGGGGTTTCCGCCGTGACCTTTCGCCGCCTTACCATCGCCGCCCTGGCGCTTTGCACCATTGCCACGCCTGCCCTTGCAGGCCACGGTCATCCGGCCCCGGCGTATCCGGCCGGTGCTGCTGCAGGGCCGGTCTATTATCCGCCGATGATGGGCGCTCCGTGGCCGACCACGGTCATGGCGCAGCCGGTGCAGGGTTATCCTCAAGGTTACCCGCAAGGATATCCACAGGCATACCCGCAGGCCTATCCACAAGGCTATCCCGCCCCCGATCCGCGCTGGCAGGAGATGAATGACCGCTGTGCCAAGGTCTATGGCGACAAGGGCGTTGGCGGCGCGTTGATTGGCGGGGCCCTTGGCGGCATCGTCGGCAACCGCGTAGCCAAGGGCGACCGGCTGCTGGGAACCGTGGTTGGTGGCGTGGCTGGCGCTGTTGCCGGAACGGTGATCGACAAGGCGGAAGACCGCAGCTTGCGCCGCGAATGCGACGATTATTTCGCTTCGGTCCAGCAGGGCGGTTATCCGGCTGGTGGTTATCCGGGGTATGGCTATCCCGGCGCGCCCTATGGCTATGTCATGGTGCCGGTGATGATCCAGCCGCAGCAACCTTGCGTGGAAACCACGGTCGTTACCGAAAAGTGGGTGGATGTTCCGGCCCGCCGCCGCGCCGCACCGCGCCGCGCGCCCGTTGTCCGGGACAAGCGCGTAAAGGAAAAGCGCGTCTACACCGGCTGAACCGGCAGACCACGGCTATACCGGAAACGGCCCGCCTGCCCCTGGAAGCGGGCCGTTGGCGCTGAGCGTGCAGGCGGCGTCTGAAGGTAACCGGGTCGGTAAACCGGCCTTGGTCAGAAATCGCCGCCGGTCAAACGCGCGCAGATAAGATCGAGCTGGTCAAGGTTGCGGTAGCGGATGGTCACCGCGCCGGATGTCGGGTCGGCATCGGTGCTGATCGTGACTTTCAGGCCAAGGAAATCTTCAAGGTGCTGCTGGATCGCGGCAAGGTCGGCTGCGCCGACCGGATCCTTGGCCGCACGGGCTTGCCGCCTGCCCCCTTCGGCGCGCCCGCCCGGATTGGTAGCCTTGCGCGCCAGGCGCTCGACATCGCGGACTGAAAGCCCCTTGGCCACGGCCTCGCGCGCAATGCCGCCGGGTTCGGGCACGTTGATAAGCGCGCGCGCATGGCCCATGGACAGTTCCCCACGGGTCACCATGTCGAGCACATCATCGGGCAACCCAAGCAGGCGCATCATGTTGGCCACATGGCTGCGCGATTTGTCGACGAAGCGCGCGATATCCTGCTGCGTCAGCCCTTCGGTATCGGCCAGCCGCTGATAGGCGCGCGCTTCTTCCACCGGGTTCAGATCTTCGCGCTGAAGGTTTTCGATCAGCGCCAGCGCCGCCAGTTCGCGGTCGTCAAGCGTGCGAACAATGGCGGGAATCTCGTGCAGACGTGCCTTTTGCGCGGCGCGCCAGCGGCGTTCGCCCGCTACAAGCTGATAGCGCCCCGGCGCCATCTGGCGCACGATCACCGGCTGGATCACGCCGCGCGCAGCGATGGACTGCGCCAGTTCTTCCAGCGCCATCTCATCGAAGTGGCGGCGCGGCTGTTCCGGGTGCGGTTCGATCGAGGCGATGGGGAGCATCGCCAGCCCGCCATCGCGCGGTGCGGCAGGACCGTCCTGGCCCGAAACGGATATGCGCGCGATCGGTTCTTCGCGGCGAACTTCGCCCATCAGCGCGCCCAGACCGCGCCCCAGCCGCCGCGCCGGAGCCTTCAGACCTGCCTCTTCGCCGCTCATGCCGCTTTCCTCTGCTTTGGCAGGCGGGCGATCAGTTCGCGCGCCAGTTTCATGTAGGCCTGCGATCCGGGGCAGGCATGGTCATAGATCAGCGCGGGCAGCCCGTGGCTTGGCGCTTCGGACAAGCGCACATTGCGCGGGATCACCGCGTCGAACACCAGATCGCGCAGGCACGAACGAACATCGTCGGCAACCTGATCGGTCAGCCGGTTGCGCCGATCATACATGGTCAGCACGATGCCAAGGATGCGCAGCGCCGGGTTGAAGCGTTCCTGCACCCGCTCGACCGTTTGCAGAAGCTGGCTCAACCCTTCGAGCGCAAAGAACTCGCACTGCAACGGGACAAGGATTGAATCCGCTGCCGTCAGCGCGTTCAGCGTCAGCAGGCCAAGCGAGGGCGGGCAATCGATCAGGCATATATCGTGCCCGCTATCGCCATCCAGAACATTGCGCAGACGGTTCGTCCGGTCATCGACGCTGACAAGCTCCACTTCGGCGCCGGAAAGATCGACCGTCGCGGGCACGATATCCAGCCCCGGAATGCGCGTGGTCATCAGGCAATCGGCCACCGATGCCTGGTCGATCAGCAGGTCGTAGGTGGAGCGTTCACGCTCTCCGGCGGAAATGCCGATACCCGTCGAGCAGTTGCCTTGCGGATCGAGATCGACCAGCAGCGTCTTCCACCCGGTGGCCGCCAGCGCCGTGGCGATGTTGATGGCGGTTGTGGTCTTCCCCACCCCGCCCTTCTGGTTGGCGACAGCGATAGTGATCATGGGCGGGAGCCTTTGCGCTGTTTCGCTGACGGGCGGACACCAAGCAGCCGACCAGTAATGATCCCGGCGGCGGGATCGGTCAGCGATTGTTCCACGTGGAACGCATGGTGCCATGATTCGGAAAGCATATCCAATTCATGCTGTGCTCCGGCCCCTTTGGGCAACAGCCAGAGCGTGTCGGGTGTGGAAAAGCGCGCGGAAATCTGCAGCAGCTTTTCCAGCGGTGCAAAGGCGCGGGCAGAGATCACCGCGCACGGTGCGCTTTGCAGTGTCTCCACTTGCGCCAATTCCAGCGTGACATTGTCCAGCCCAAGCGCCTCCACGGCCCTGCCCAGCCATTCGATTCGCAACCGCCGAGAATCGACCAGCGTTACCGGGCGTTCGGGCTGAAGGGCGGCGATGACCAGGCCGGGAAAACCAGCGCCGGTGCCAAGGTCGATCCACCGCCCGTTCGGGAGTGTTTCACGTGAAACATGCAGCAACTGCGCCGAGTCCACAATATGGCGTTGCCAGACGTGCGGCAGCGTCCCGCGAGCGACAAGGTTCTGCCGGGCATTCTCGTCGATCAGGAGGGCAACGATCCGCTCCATCCGCGCCATTGCCGTCGCGTCTATGGTCAGCGTTTCGCGCAGCCAGGCGATGGCTTCGGCTTCGGTGGATACGGTCATGCCGCCATCCTGCGCCGGGCATGGACCAGCAGACTGGCGAGCGCCGCCGGGGTTATTCCGGCAAGCCGCCCGGCTGCGGCAAGCGTTTCAGGCTGGGCCTTTTCCAGCCGCTCGACCATTTCGCGCGAAAGGCCAGGTACCGCGGCATAGGGAAAGCCCTGCCCCAGCGGCACGGTGTCCGATGCGCGCAGATCGCGCAGTTCGGCATCCTGGCGAACGAGATAGGGCGCATAGGCCGCATCCTCTTCCACCTCTTCCACCAGCAGCGGATCGAAGGCTTCCTCGCCGGTCCAGACCTTTAGCCGGTCGAGCGTTACTTCGGGGAAGCGCAGCCATTCCATCAGGGGGCGCCTCGCCCCGTCGGCGCGCACCGCCAATCCCGCGCGGTTCAGCTCGGTGGGCGTGGCGGTTTGGGCAAGCGCCTGTTCAAGCCGGTCCCGCGCAGCAAGGCGGCGTTCAAACCAGTTCTGCCGTTCCGTCCCGATGCAACCGACAGCAAGGCCTAGCGGGGTAAGACGCGTGGCTGCATTGTTGGCGCGCAGCCGCAGCCGGTATTCGGCGCGGGCGGTGAGCATGCGGTAGGGTTCCGATACCCCGTGCAAGGTCAGGTCATCGACCATCACCGCCATGTAGCTGTTGGCGCGGTCAAGCTCCGGGGCATCGCGGCCAAGAACGGCGGCGGCGGCGTGCATTCCTGCGATCAACCCCTGGGCGGCAGCTTCTTCATAGCCGGTCGTGCCGTTGATCTGGCCTGCGCAATAGAGGCCCGGCATTGCCTTGACCTCAAGGCTGCGGTGCAGCGCGCGCGGGTCGATGTGGTCGTATTCCACCGCATAGCCGGGCACGGTCACATCGGCCTGCTCCAGCCCTTCCATTGAACGGACCATGGCGATCTGAACATCGGCGGGAAGCGAGGTGGAAATGCCGTTGGGATAGACCAGCGGATCGTCCAACCCCTCCGGTTCAAGGAAGACCTGGTGCCCGTCCCGGTCGCCGAAGCGGTGGATCTTGTCCTCTATCGACGGGCAATAGCGCGGTCCTTGCGCGCCGATGGCCCCGCTGAACAATGGGGAGCGGTCCAGCCCGCCACGGATGATGTCGTGCGTGCGCGCGTTGGTGCGGGTGATCGCGCAGAAAACCTGTGGGAGCGGGCGGGCGGTGCTGAGCGGCGACATTGTCCAGAACGCGCTGTCGCTGGGCTGTTCGGGCAGGCGCGCCCAGTCGATCGTGCGGCCGTCGATCCGTGGCGGGGTGCCGGTCTTGAGGCGGGCCATTGGCAAGGCGGCATCGCGCAACTGCTGCGCCAGCCGATGGGCAGCGTCTTCCCCGATGCGGCCACCGATCATCCGCTCCTCGCCCCGAAACAGGCGCCCGCCAAGGAAAGTGCCGGTGCACAGGACAACAGCCCTCCCCGTCAGGGCGGTGCCGTCGGCCAGATCCACGCCCGTCACCTGCCCGCCCGTGAGACGCAGGGCGGCGGCTTCGCCACCGATGACGTGGAGGTTGGGTTGTGCAGCGATCATCCGCTGGATCGCGGCCTTGAATCGCTTGCGATCGGCTTGAATGCGCGGCCCTTGCACCGCGCTGCCCTTGGAGCGGTTGAGCATGCGGTAGTGTATCGCCCCGGCATCGGCGGCGCGTGCGATCAGGCCATCGAAAGCGTCCACTTCACGCACGAGATGCCCCTTGCCCAGTCCACCGATGGCCGGGTTGCAGCTCATTGCGCCGATGGTGGCGGGATCGAACGAAACCAGCGCCGTGCGCGCGCCCATCCGTGCGGCCACTGCCGCTGCCTCAACGCCGGCATGGCCGCCGCCGACCACGATGATATCGAACTGGTGCATGCGCGCGGCGATACTGGATTTGGCGCACGCGGTCAAAGCGCGCCGTGTTCCACGTGGAACATCATTTGCCGATGCAGAACCTGCCGAACAGGGCATCGAGCATGTCTTCGGTGCCGGTCCGGCCGATCAGCGTGTCGAGCGCCCGCCGCGCAAGGCGCAGGGCCTCTGCGGCAATCAGCGGGTCCGTTTGCGCGCGGGCGTCTGCCAGGGCTGCCGCGACTTCGGTGAGCAGGGCGTGCTGGCGGCGGTTCAGCGCGGCATCGCCCGGCGCGGGCAGCGCGGCGCGCGCGTGATTCACAAGCGCCCCGCGCAACGCGTCCAGCCCCTCCCCGGTGCGGGCCGAGACGCGCAAGGCGGCGGTGGATTTGGCGGGTACCGATGGATCGTCGCACCGCGCCGCCACCTCCCACAGCGCGCGGCCTTCCGGTCCGGCCCCTTCCGGGCCGAGCCAAAGGATCAGGTCGGCATCCTGGGCGGCGGCGCGGGCGCGGGCGATGCCGATGCGTTCGATCTCGCCCGCCCCTTCCTCGCGCAGCCCCGCCGTATCGACAAAGGTGAACGGCACGCCATCGAGGGCGACGGCATGGGTCAGGACATCGCGCGTCGTGCCGGGTTCGGCGGCAGTGATGGCTGCATCGCGTTCGACCATTGCGTTGAACAGCGTGGACTTGCCGGCATTGGGCGGCCCGGCGAGGACGACCCGGAAACCTTCCTTCAAAGGTTCGGCGCGCGGGCGCGAAAGCCAGGCTTCGAGCGATTGGCCCAAGGCGGCGCAATCGGCGGCGAACCCGGCAGGGAGCAGATCGTGGTCACGCTCCCCTTCCCCGACATCGTCCTCGTCCGAAAAGTCGAGCGCAGCTTCGAGGCGAGCCGACAGTGCGAGCAGGGCGTTGCGCCAGTCGTCGACCTGGCGCGACAGGGCGCCCTCTGCCATGGCCAGCGCGGCGCGGCGCTGGAGTTCGGTCTCGGACGAAAGCAGGTCGGCCAGCCCTTCGGCTTCGGCAAGGTCGATCCGCCCGTTGGCAAAGGCGCGGCGGGTGAACTCACCCGGTTCGGCGCGGCGCAGCCCCGGCAGGCGTATGAGGGCGGCTTCGACCGCAGCAACGACGGCGCGACCGCCGTGCAGGTGCAGTTCGGCGCTGTCTTCGCCGGTAGCGGTGCCCGGACCGGGCAGCCACAGCACCATCGTGCGATCGAGGAGCATCGCGTCGAGCGGATTGCGCAGCGTGGCAAGCGTGGCCCGCCGCGGCGGCGGGCATTTTCCGGCAAGCGCGGCAAGCGTTGCTTGCGCGTGGGGGCCGCTGATCCGCATCACGGCGATTCCCGCCGGCGGAGCGCCCGATGACAAGGCGAAGATCGTGTCGGTCACGCCCGTGCCCCTACACGTTCCGCCCGCCTGCGTCAGTCCTTTGCGCGCTTGCCCGTGGCTGCGCCAAGCGTTGCCTGTTCGATGATCTGCTGGAACATCTTGAGGCCCATTTCGCCCATCGGGGCCAGTTGGCGGACATAGCCCTGCAACTGGTCTATGCTGGTAACCCCTTGCATTGCCTTTGAAATATTCTCCACATAGATATCGTTAGCCTTGGACACATCGGGCAGGCCAAGGAAGCGGCGGGCCTCTTCCGGGGTGCAATCGACTTCCATCGTGACTTTCATCGGCTTTCCTTATTCCCGGCCGGACCGCACGCCTGTCTGCCGTGCGCACCGCCTTGCCCCGCAACACTGTCATGCGCGCTTGGCAAAGTCCACGGTGAGGGCCAACATGGCCTTTGATGAAAACGCGAATGGAACAGGACGAATTGCAATGGGTGAAATGATCACGTTTGCGGCGATGGACGGCGAAGGGGACATTCCGGGCTACCTCGCCCTCCCCCAAGGCCAGCCCCGTGCGGCCATCATCGTCATCCCTGAAATCTTCGGCGTCAATCCGGGCATCCGGCAGAAGTGCGATAGCTGGGCGGCGCTTGGCTATGTTGCGCTGGCGCCGGACATCTTCTGGCGCTTTGCCCCCGGTGTGCAGCTTGACCCCGACGTGCCTGCACAGCTTGAAGAAGCCTTCGGTTATTTCGGCCAGTACGATGCCGACAAGGGCGTGAAAGATATCGAAGCGGCGATCCGCGCCCTGCGCGCGCGCGAAGACGTGAGCAAGGTCGGGCTGGTCGGGTACTGTCTTGGCGGGCGCATGGCCTACCTTGCCGCCGCGCGCACCGATATCGACGCCAGCGTGGGCTACTACGGTGTGATGATCGACCAGATGCTGGGCGAATCGCACGCCATTGCCAATCCGCTGATGCTCCACATCGCGGGCAGCGATCATCTTGTCGGGCCGGAGGCGCAGGCCGCGATCCATGCCGGGCTGGATGCCCATGGGCGTGTGACGCTGCACGATTACCCCGGTCTGGACCATGGCTTTGCCGCCGAAACCGGCAACCGCCGCAACGAAACCGGTGCGCAACTGGCCGATTCGCGCACGCGCGATTTCCTGGCAGCGCATCTGGGGTAAGGCATGCAGGCCAGGGAGTAAGAGCGGGGAGCACCCGGTTGCGCCGGATCAATGCCGGCGCGGCCGCCCTGCCCTAAGGCAAAGTTGCATTCGGCTGATCGAGGCAATGGCAGGAGACAAGCGATGAAACTGGGTCTGGCGGCATGGCACCGTTATATGCTGGGCAGCGATCCGGCCTTGCTGGAGGAACTTGTCGCCGAAGACGCGGTGTTTCATTCGCCGGTCGTGCACAGCCCGCAAACGGGCCGCAAGAAGGTGCTGATGTACCTGAATGCAGCGGCCGACGTGTTCGGCAACGGCACGTTCCGCTATGTGCGTGAACTGGTGGACGGCCCCGAAGCATGCCTGGAGTTCGAATGTGAGCTGGACGGGATCGCGGTCAACGGCATCGACCTGATCCGCTTTGATCTTGAGGGGCGGATCGTCGATTTCAAGGTCATGGTGCGCCCGGTCAAGGCGCTCAATATCGTGTGGGAGCGAATGGCCGAACGCATGGAAAACACCTGATCGCATGCGGCGCATAACGAAAACCCCCGGCCTTGCGACCGGGGGTTTTCCGTTTTGGCGATGCACCGGGTTGGGCTTGGCGGGATTACTCCACAAGCACGATCAACCCCGTTATAATCAGCCGTCGTAATCGGCGCCGAGCGAGGTGTTGCGTACCGGAGCCGCAGCAGTGATCCGCAGGGCTTCGGCCGACTGCGACAGCGAGCCGATGTCATCGACTTCATCGTCGTCATCGGGCAGCACGCGCTGCAGTGACTGGATGAGGTTTTCCTTGAGCACCGTGGGCCGGACGGTTTCTTCGGCAATTTCACGCAGGGCGACAACCGGGTTCTTGTCCCGGTCCCGGTCGATGGTCAGTTCCGCGCCGCCCGAAATCGCTCGGGCACGCTCAGCAGCCAGCAGCACGAGGTCGAACCGGTTGGGAACCTTGTCGACGCAATCTTCGACGGTAACGCGCGCCATCAGGGCACTCCGATAAGCAAAAGGGGATGGAAAGGACGGCAGCTAGTCCGGGGGTGTGGAAAAGTCAAGGATTGGGCGTCAGCGCATTCGGGCGGCCTAGTCATCTCCGCCGTAAGCCGCGCGCATATCGTCCGGCGCGAGGTCGCTGAACCGGGTGATCTTGGCTTCGAAGCGCAGGCGCACCTTGCCGGTCGAGCCGTGGCGCTGCTTGGCCACGATCAGTTCGGCCAGGCCGTAGACCCGCTCCATTTCCGCCTGCCAGGCGGCGTGCGCGTCCTGGATCTTGGCATCGTCGGACCCTTGCGGAACCTTTGGCTCCTTGGCGGCGACGTAGTAATCCTCGCGGAACACGAACCACACCATGTCGGCGTCCTGTTCGATCGACCCGGATTCGCGCAAGTCCGACAGCATCGGGCGCTTGTCGTCGCGCTGTTCGACCGCGCGCGAAAGCTGGGAAAGCGCGATCACCGGCACCGAAAGCTCCTTGGCCAGCGTTTTCAGCCCGCGCGAGATTTCCGAGATTTCGTTCACGCGGTTGTCGCTGCGCCCGGTGCCCTGGAGCAGTTGCAGGTAATCGACCACGATCAGCCCGATATCGTGCCGCCGCTTTAGCCGCCGCGCCCGCGCCCGCAGCGCGCCGATGGTCAGCGCCGGGGTATCGTCGATATAGAGCGGCAGTTCGGCGAGCCGCTGGCTGGCATAGGACAGTTGCTGGAAATCCTCGCGGCTGATCCGGCCCATGCGCAGGGCTTCGGAACTGATGCCCGACTGTTCGGCAAGGATACGCGTGGCAAGCTGGTCCGCGCTCATTTCGAGGCTGAAAAACGCCACCCCCGCGCCCACCGAATCCTTGGCGGCGATGCCGTCGGCCTGATCGCGGCGCAGGCGATCGGCGGCGTTGAAGGCGATGTTGGTGACCAGCGAGGTCTTGCCCATGCCCGGACGCCCGGCAAGGATGATAAGGTCTGAATCGTGCAGGCCGCCGATCTTTTCGTTGAGCGAGGTCAGCCCGGTGGTCTTGCCCGAAATGTGGCCGCCCGAAAGCAGGGCCTTTTCGATCATTTCCAGCGAGGCGCGCGTCGCCACGCCGAAACTTTGCGCCTCGCTGCCGGTCTGCGCGCCTTCGGCTACGGCATAGAGCGCGGCTTCGGCCTTTTCGACCTGTTCCAGCGGGGCGACCGAATCGCTCGTGTCGAGCGCACATTCGACGAGATTGCGCCCGACGGTGATCAGTTCGCGCAGCAGCGCCAGGTCATAGATCTGTTCGGCCAGTTCGCGCGGGTTGAGCAGGCCCTGCCCGTCCGCGGTCAGCCGTGCGAGATAGGCAGTGCCGCCCAGTTCCTTCAGCCCTTCATCCGTTTCGAAATAGGGCTTGAGCGTAACCGGGGTGACCACCGCCTTGCGGTCGATCAGGGTGTGGATGCGTTCGAACACCCGACCGTGCACGGCGGCGAAGAAATGTTCGGGTTTCAGCGGCGTTTGCAGCTCTTCCAGAATGCGGTTGTCGATCAGGACCGCGCCCAGAAACGCCGCTTCGGCTTCCACGTTGGAGGGCATGGCGCGAATCTCGGACGGTTCGCGGGAGAGGATGGCTTCGCTGGCTGACATGGCATGCATAGTGCCCGACTGCGGACCATGCGGCAACGGGGCGGGGGTGTGGATAGCGGGGAGAGAACCGGCAAAGCGACGCCATTATGCTTGCCCGCGCCCGCGCGCTCTGCAAGACAGGGTGCCCATGGCCGACCCGCGCATCTCGCATATCGAGCTGGACGAAGCGACGATCATCCGGCGCAACGCCGATATCGAGCAGGAGCGCCGCATCGCCATCTTCGACCTGATCGAGGAAAACACCTTCAAGCCGCTGCGCGCATTCGAGGCCGGACATACCGGGCCGTATCGCTTGCGGCTGTCTGTCGATGACGGGCGGCTGGCGCTGGCGATCACCGACGATGACGGCAATGGCGGCGGCCAGCCCCTGGAAACGGTGATCCTGGGGCTGGGCCGGTTCCGCCGCCCGATCCGCGAATATTTCGCCATTTGCGACAGCTATTATCAGGCGATTCGCAAGGCCAGCGCGACCGAGATCGAAACCATCGACATGGCCCGGCGCGGGGTGCACAACGAAGCGGCGGAAATGCTGCTGGAACGGCTCGATGGCAAGATCGAGACCGATTTCGTCACCGCCCGGCGGCTCTTTACCCTGATCTGCGTGCTGCATATCAGGGGCTGAAACAGGATTCGGGGCGCGCAACGGCATCATGGCAAGGAAGCGGAACACGGCGCGCAGGCGTCTGGCTGCGGCAATGGTGCTGGTTGTGCTGGTGCTCGCCGGGATCGTCTGGTGGCAGGCGCGCGGCTGGATGCCCCCGCGCGACCGGTATCCGGTGCAGGGCGTCTGGCTGAGCGATGACGATGGCGCGGTGGACTGGCGGCTGCTGCGCGCGGCAGGCGCCGATTTCGCGTATCTGACGGCCAGCGAAGGCGCTTCCACCCGCGATGCCGCCTTTGCCGAAGGGCTGGCTGCCGCCCGCACCCGTGCAATGCAGGTGGGCGCCGTCCATGTCTATGACCTGTGCGCTCCGGCCGAGGCGCAGGCCGCCAATTTCGTCACCGTCGTCCCGCGCGACCGCACGCTGTTGCCCTCGGCCATCGCCATTGACGTGGAATCGCGGACCTGCCCTGCCCCGCCCGGCGAAGCGCAGATGCAGAGCGAGCTGACCACGTTCCTCAACCAGGTGGAAAAGCACACCGGCAAGGCGGTGGTCCTGATGGTATCGCGCAATCTCGAAAGCCGCTATCATCTGGCGGCGATGATTGACCGCAACATCTGGGTTTCGCAGGATTTTCTTGAGCCGGGCTATGCCGGGCGGCCATGGGTGATGTGGACCGCCAGCCACCGGTTGCGGCTGGATGCTGCGCCAGGGCCGTTGCGCTGGGTGGTCGTACGGCCATGACCGTACCGGGAACCACAGCGTTGCTGGCTGAACGGCGCGACGATCTGATCGCTGCGGCGCGCCGCGCGATGGACAGCGCCTATGCGCCCTATTCGGGCTTTCATGTCGGTGCGGCGCTGCTGTTCGACGATGGCGCGGTGGTGACCGGGGCCAACGTCGAAAACGCAAGCTACGGCCTGTCGCTGTGTGCCGAAACCGTGGCCTGCGCCATTGCCGCCCACGCCGGGCGGCGCGGCGGTCTGGTGGCGGTGGCGGTGATGGGCGGCACGGGCGGAACCATCGGCGCGGCGATCAGCCCGTGCGGCCGGTGCCGGCAAGTGCTCAACGAACTGGCCGCGTTGGGCGGCACCGATCCGCAGATCGTGTGCATCGGCGCGCACGAAGTGGTGGAAATGCCGTTGTCGGCGCTCTTGCCCAATGCGTTCGGCCCGGCCAGTCTGGTGTGACAATCAATCCTTGGGGGAGCCGTCTTGGCCATACTTTCCGACAAGTGGATCCGTGAAAAGGCATTGAACGAAGGGATGATCGAGCCTTTCGTCGAAAGCCAGAAGCGCGATGGCTGCATCAGTTACGGTCTGTCGTCCTACGGGTACGATGCGCGTGTGGCCGATGAGTTCAAGATCTTCACCAACGTCAATTCCACCATTGTCGATCCGAAGAACTTCGACGGCGACAGTCTGGTCGACCGCAAGACCGATTGCTGCGTGATCCCGCCCAATTCGTTCGCGCTGGCCCGCACCGTCGAATATTTCCGCGTGCCGCGCGATGTGCTGGTGATCTGCCTTGGCAAGAGCACATATGCACGGTGCGGCATCATCGTGAACGTCACCCCGCTGGAGCCGGGCTGGGAAGGCCATGTGACGCTGGAGTTTTCCAACACCACCCCGCTGCCCGCCCGGATCTATGCCAACGAAGGCGCGTGCCAGTTCCTGTTCCTGCAGGGCAACGAACCGTGCGAAGTGAGCTATGCCGATCGCGCGGGCAAGTACATGGGCCAGCGCGGGGTCACCCTGCCCCGGTTGTAACGCGGGGGTGCGCGCGGTTTAACCCCGCACTTGAACGCAGTTGCAATCGCCGTCGATTTGGCCAACCTTGCTCCCCTGAAAACATAACGGGGACAGGATCATGGACAAGGCGCAGCGGCCTTACGATATCGTCGTCTATGGGGCGACCGGGTTCACCGGGCGGCTGGTGGCCGAATACCTGGCGCGGCATTACGGACAGGAAGGGCCTCGCTGGGCCATGGCCGGGCGCAGTGCGGCCAAGCTGGCGGAAGTACGCGACCTTATCAGCGCGCCGCGCAACACACCGCTGATCGTGGCCGATGCCGGCGATCCGGCAAGCCTTGCGGCCATGGCCGGGCAGGCGCGTGTAGTGGTGACGACGGTCGGCCCCTACCAGCTTTACGGCGAACCCGTGCTGGCGGCGTGCATAGCGGCGGGAACCGACTATGCCGACTTGTGCGGAGAGCCGGTGTGGATGCGCCAGATGATCGACACCTACGGCGATGCCGCGGTGCGCAGCGGATCGCGCGTGTGCTTTTCATCGGGGTTCGATTCGATCCCCTTCGATCTTGGCGTGGTGATGTTGCAGCAGCAGGCCCTTGCCCGTTTCGGCAGGCCCGCGCCACGGGTCAAGGGCCGCGTTCGCGCCATGCAGGGCGGTCTTTCCGGCGGCACGGCGGCCAGTTTTGCCGCCACCATGGCCGCGTTGGGCAAGGATCCTGCACTGGTCGCGCTGATGGTCAGCCCGTTCTGCCTGACGCCGGGCTTCACCGGCCCGCCGCAGCCGGCGGGCACCGCGCCGCAGTTCGACGAAACCCTGCAAAGCTGGGAAGCGCCGTTCATCATGGCGACCATCAACACCAAGAACGTGCACCGCACCAATGCCCTGCTTGGGCATCCGTGGGGGCAGGATTTCGTCTATGACGAGATGGTGCTGACCGGGCCGGGCGACAAGGGCAAGACGATTGCGCAGACCATGGCGGCAACGCCCGCGCTGGGCCGGGCAGACGACCCGAAGCCCGGCGAAGGGCCATCGCCCGAAGAACGGCGCAACGGGTTCTACGATGTGCTGTTTGTCGGGGAAATGCCCGATGGCCGGACGCTGCGCTATGGCGTGAAGGGGCGGTACGATCCGGGCTACGGATCGACCAGCCGGATGCTGACCGAAACCGGCATCGCGCTGCTTTCAAGCAGCAGCGCCGGGATGATCGGCACGCCCGGCGCAATTCTTGGCGATGCGCTGGTCCGGCGCCTGCAGGCCCACGCCGAAATCACCTTCGCCCCGGAGGATTGAGCAGCGCGGCGTCAGCCCTCAGGATGCGGCAGCCGCGGCATAGGCATCGGCTTCGGCAGCGATGAGGATATCGGCGAGCATCCAGTAGGCTTCGCCCCAGGCGGCCAGCACTTCGTCGGTGGCGACATCGGCGCCCAGAACGTCGCGGATCGCCGGGAGCAGGGCTTCGGCCACGTAGGGGTAGTGTTCCGCCTTCACGCCGGTTTCGACATGGCGCTGGACCATGCGGCCAACCGCCGGGCCGAGGTTCTCCAGCTTGTCGATGTTTTTGGCATAGGCAAGGATCGCCCCGGCAAGGCGGCGCGGCTGTTCACCGCTGTCCTGCGCGGCCTTGTCGAACATCGCTTCAACAGCCTTGTTCTGGAACAGGCGCTTGTACATCGCCGTGGTGATGGCCACCCCGTGCTGTTCGATCGCGGGAGCGGTGGCCTTGACGATGGACTTGGCATGTTCGGAAGCAGTGCGCATGGGCGTTCTCCAATCTGGTATATAAAATACCGGTATATAATCTGCTTGATTAACGCAAGCGCCAAATCGACATTGGAACCATGCAGCTTACCCAACATACCGATTTCGGGTTGCGCCTGCTGATCGTGCTGGCGCGGGCCGATGCGCCGGTCAGCCTGCCCGCGTTCTCCGCGGATCAGGGGCTGAGCTATCACCATGTCGCCAAGGTGGCGCAGGGCCTTGTTCACGAAGGATTCGCAGTATCGCAGCGTGGCCGCAACGGCGGCGTTGCGCTGGCGCGCCCGGCGGCCGAAATCGGCATTGGCGATGTCGTGCGCAAGCTGGAGCGTGGCTTGCGGCTGGCCGATTGCGCAACGTGCGCTCTGCAGGCCAATTGCGTGTTGAGCGGCGTCCTGGCCGAAGCCCTCGATGCCTTCCTGGCAGTGCTGGACCGCTACACGCTGGCCGATGTCGCCCGCGATGGCGCTGCGGCCTTTGCCCCGTGGCGGCTTGGCCCGCAGGCCGCCGGGTGTGCCGTCAGCGAGTCTTCCTGAGCGCGGCGACGCAGGCGGCGCGATCAACCTCGCGCCCGTCGCCCCGCCGTGCATCGACATAAGTTGCCGTTGGCCGGTTCCCGCCCTGTTGCGGGTAGAGATAGATGTCGAGGATGCAGGCCGTCCCCGACCATTGCATCTTGCGGGCATCGTCCTCGATCACGTCGAGCCGCGGGGTGCCGAACACGCGGCCCAGTTGCAGCGCATCGGCGCCGATCACCCCTTCAAGACCGGGCAGCATCATCACTTGCGCCGATGGGCGCACGATCTGTGACGGGCGCGGCGCGGGGGTGCGGCTTGGCGGGGTGCGGACCGGGGGCGGGGTGGACCGGACAACGGCGCTGCCGCCGGATGTACCGGTGCCGCCGCACGCAGCAACCAGCAGGGAGGCAAAGGCCACGGCAAAGCGGATAGGAGCGTGCGTCACACCGCGCGGGATGCCGTCCGCAGCGCCGCCGGTCAACGCCAAAGCCAACGCCCCGGCGCAAGACCCGCGCGCTCCGGCGTTTCATGCTGCATTGCCGCAAAGGGGTAAAGCGGCTAGGCACGGCGCTTGTCCGCCCCATCGTCTTCCCCTGCCACGGAGCCTGCCTTTCATGTCCGAACCGCTTTTTGATGTCATCGCCATCGGCAACGCCATCGTCGATGTCATGGCCCCGTGCAGCGATGCCGACATTGACCGGCTCGGACTGGCCAAGGGCGGCATGACGCTGGTCGATACCGCGCGGGCGCAGGAACTTTACGATGCAATGGGTCCGGCGCGCGAGATTTCGGGCGGTTCGGCGGCCAATACGCTGGCCGGGCTTGCCGCGCTGGGGGCAAAATGCGCGTTCATCGGCCAGGTCGCGGACGACCAGCTTGGCGAAGTCTTCGCCCACGACATCCGCGCGGGAGGGATTGCCTTCGATACCGCAGCGCGGGCGGACGAGCCGCCGACGGCGCGCTGCCTGATCTTTGTCACCCCCGATGGTCAGCGCACGATGAACACCTTTCTCGGTGCATCCCAGTTCCTGCCTGCCGACGCGCTGGACGATGCCGCGATCGCGGCGGCCAGCGTGCTCTATCTGGAAGGGTATCTGTGGGATCCCGAAGAACCGCGCAAGGCGATGCGCCGCGCGATTGCCACCGCCCGCAACGCCGGGCGCAAGGTGGCCTTCACCCTTTCCGACGCTTTCGTGATTGCGCGCCACGGCGACGATTTCCGCGCGCTGATCGAAAACGGTGAAATCGACATCCTGTTTGCCAACGAACACGAACTCGCCGCGCTGACCGGGCAGGACGATTTCCATGCCGGCATGGCGCAGCTTGCCGCCAAGGTGCCGACCGTGGTGGTCACCCGCAGCGAAAAGGGCGCTCATGCGATGAGCGGCGGCGACCATGTGCAGGTGCCTGCGCGCCCCATCGACCGGGTCGTGGACACCACCGGCGCGGGCGATCTGTTTGCCGCCGGGTTCCTGTTCGGCCACGTGCGCGGCAAGCCTTTGGACGAATGCCTGACGCTGGGCGCGATCTGCGCAGCGGAAATCATCTCGCACTATGGCGCGCGGCCCGAAGCCGATCTCAAGGCACTGGTCGCCGCGCAGGCGGCCTGAACGGCCAGCGCGAGGGGCGCTGCGGGTTACGCCTGCTGGATGTAGTCGCGCATCGCTTCGGCTTCGGCTTCGATCCGGTCGATCCGGTATTTCACCAGATCGCCGATCGAAACGAAGGCGATCATCTGGCCGCCGTCGACCACCGGCAAGTGGCGGAACCGGCGTTTCGTCATCAGCGCGAGTGCTTCCATCACCGTGGTTTGCGGGGTGATCGTGACGACTGGCGCGGTCATCATTTCGCGGACCTTCATGTGCAGCGCCGCTTCGCCGTGCTTGTGCAGGCAGCGCATCATGTCGCGTTCCGAAAAGATTCCGGCGACCGCGCTGTTGTCATCGCGCACGGGCAGTGCGCCGATGCGGTGCCGGGCCAGCATGTCGACCGCGTCGGCCACATTGTCGTCGGCGTGGCAGCTCCACACTTCGCCGCGTCCGGCAATCAGCAGTGCAATGGTCATGGCATCCTCCGTCTTTTGTTGACGCGGGCGCACGTGCTCTTTGCCATCTTGCGCCCCGCAGATCTCCCGGCGACCAGCATGCCATCAATAGGCGCTTTGCGATAGCGGTTGCCTGCACCATTTTTGCGGACCACAAGGAATATCCATGGCTGGCATTTCACCGCTCGACGATCCTGAAAACGCCCGCTTTGCGTGGGCGCGCTACCGCATGATGATGAAGTGGATGGGGCTGGCCACGGCGCTCATCGTCGCGGGCATCCTGGCGTCGATGTACTGGCTGGTCGGGATGATCTCGATTCACTTCTACATTGCCACGGCACTTGGCGTGGGGGCCACGGTGATGCTGATGGCCGCGCTGATGGGGCTGGTCTTCCTTTCAAGCGGGACCGGCCACGATGAATCCATCGAAGACCGGCTGGAACGCGAACGCAACGCCTGAACGCAATGTTCGCGCAGGACATTGAGGTTCGGCGCGCAAATGCCTATCTTGGCACCATGCAGGACACCGTCATCACGCTCGCCCCCAATGCCGCAGCCCGTGTCGCCGCAATCGCGGCCAAGCAGGGCAAGCCTGCGATCCTGAGGCTTGCTGTCGAAGGTGGCGGGTGTTCCGGGTTCCAGTACAAGTTCGATCTGGCTTCTGCCCCGGATGCAGACGATGCCGTGGCCGAAACCGACGGCGTGCGGCTGGTGGTCGATCAGGTCAGCCTCGGTCTGCTCGAAGGCAGTGTCGTGGACTATGTCGAATCGCTGGGGGGGGCGGCCTTCCGGGTCACCAATCCCCAGGCGGCTTCGGGCTGCGGTTGCGGGTCCAGCTTCAGCGTCTGATCGCTTGCCGGGGCGGCGCGCACACCCCCTCGCCGCTGAATTATCGCAGGCCGGTTTACGGCAGGCCAGATTATCGCAGGAACGCAACGCCGATGCCGTTGAAGGTCGCCAGTTTCAACA
Source organism: Novosphingobium lubricantis (assembly GCA_042650965.1). Classification (GTDB taxonomy): domain Bacteria; phylum Pseudomonadota; class Alphaproteobacteria; order Sphingomonadales; family Sphingomonadaceae; genus Novosphingobium; species Novosphingobium lubricantis. Next base: position 68,574 of record JBHSCB010000016.1, read on the forward strand.
TAAACGGGATCAAGGCCCGGCTGCCGCGGCTGCTGGAATGGCTGGAAGAAACCCGCCCGTCGATCGCCTGCCTGCAGGAAATCAAGACGCAGGATGAAGGCTTTCCCGCCGCCGAGTTCGAAAAGATCGGCTATCACGCCATCTGGCATGGGCAGAAAGGCTTCAACGGCGTGGCGATCCTGGCCGATGGGCAGGCCCCGGTCGAAGTGCAGCGCGGCCTCGCCGGAGAGCCGGAGGACGAACACGCCCGTTACCTTGAGGCCGATGTCATGGGCCTGCGCGTGGTGTGCATCTACCTGCCCAACGGCAACCCGCAGCCGGGGCCGAAGTTCGATTACAAGCTGCGCTGGATGGAACGGTTGCGCGCGCGCATGGCGGCCATATCCGCGCAGGAAGTGCCCGCGCTGGTGATCGGCGATTACAATGTCATTCCGAAGGACAGCGATACCTATTCGGTCAAGGCGATGGCCGACGATGCGCTGATGCAGCCGCAATCGCGCGATGCCTACCAGCGCCTGCTCAACGATGGCTGGACCGATGCGATCGGGTTGCACAACCCGCAGGGCGGGGTGTGGACCTACTGGGATTATCAGGCCGGGGCGTGGCAACGCGACCATGGCTTTCGCATCGACCATGCGCTGCTTTCGCCCGAACTGGCCGACCGGCTGGAATCGGCCGGTGTGGACAAGGCCTATCGCGGGCGGGAAAAGGCCAGCGATCACGCGCCGGTGTGGGTCACCCTGCGCGCCTGATTGCAGTTCATCGCACGCCGGCAACGGCTGGCGGAATCGCCGATGGCATTAATGCCAGCCTGTGCAAGCCGTCACGGCGCGTTAATCGTTTTCCTGCGATGAGCCATTCAACAAATCCGTTCTGGTCAAGAGAGTCTCCATGGGCCTGTTCAAGCCTGATTTCTTCCGTTTCCTGGCGCTGGGGTTCCTGATGGGGATGGCCGCCATGGGCGTGTCTGCCGGGTCCAGCGCGCTGGCATCCTCGTCGGCGGCCGACGCCGCCATTCAGGCGCCGCTTTCCGCGCAGGCGGGGCGTTGACGATGCGCCGCCGCGCCCTTGGTCTGCTTGCTGCCGGGGTTCTGGCGGCATCGTGCCAGCAACCGGCGCTGGCCGAAGACGTGATGGCCACGCCAGAGGCGGCAGTGCAGGCGCGCGAAGCGCCGGGCAAGAAAGTGGCAATCTTTGCAGGCGGCTGTTTCTGGGGCGTCGAAGGCGTGTTCAGCCACCTCAAGGGCGTGACCAGCGTGGTTTCGGGCTATCACGGCGGCAACCGGCGCGATGCGGCATACGAAACCGTTGGCACGGGCCGGACCGGCCACGCCGAAGCGGTGCGGGTGGTCTATGATCCGGCGGTCATCCGCTATGACCAGTTGCTGCGCGTGTTCTTTGCCGTGGCGACCAATCCCACCCAGCTCAATTACCAGGGGCCGGACCACGGCACGCAGTACCGCAACGCACTGGTGCCAATGGACCGCGAACAGACCCGCGTTGCCGCCGGGTATCTGGCGCAACTGCGGCGTCTGGATCTGTGGGGCAAGCCGATCGTAACCACGGTGGAACCCTATCAGGCGTTCTACCCGGCCGAAGCCTATCATCAGGATTTCATGGTCAACAACCCCGACCACGGGTACATCAAGCGGTGGGACAAGCCCAAGGTGGCCGCCTTGCGCCGGATGTTCCCTGACTTGTACAAGATCACCTTCACCCGCAACTGACGCCGCGTCGTCCGCAGCGGTTTGCGCATCGGGCCTGCAGGGCCTATCCTTGCGGGCATGAACGCTTCACACCACCACCATCACGATTTCGCCGGTGAAAAGCTGGTCGATGCCGCCCGCACCGCGCTGGTCGATGCGGGGGAGCAGTGGACCGACATGCGCGCGGACGTGTTCGATGCCCTTGCCGGGCGCGACCGGCCGACCAGCGCCTACGACATTGCCGAAAGCGTCGGTGCGCGCCGCGGCAAACGGGTGGCGGCCAATACCGTCTATCGCATCCTTGACCTGTTCGTGCGCACCAACCTGGCGCGCCGGGTCGAAAGCGCCAACGCCTATGTCGCCAACAGCCACCCCGGATGCCGCCACGATTGCATCTTCCTGATCTGCGATCTGTGCGGTCAGGCGGTGCATATCGATGATGACCGCCTGACCGGCGCCTTGCGCCAGGCGGCACAGGACGCGGGCTTTGCCGAAGTGCGCCCGGTAGTGGAAATCCGCGGCCATTGCAGCGCCTGTGCCAGCGAGGATTGAACCGCCCGCACGGGCAGGTGGCATGCTGCTGAACGTGTTCGACACCGCGCGATCATGCGTGTAAGGGCGGTGCGATGAGCCAGGAACCGGCAACCCCGCTACTCGATACGGTCCACACGCCCGACGACTTGCGCAAGCTTGCGCCCGCCCAGCTCCGCCAGCTTGCGGACGAGCTGCGCACCGAAATGATTGCCGCCGTCGGCCAGACCGGCGGTCACCTCGGTTCGGGCCTTGGCGTGGTCGAACTGACCGTGGCGATCCACTATGTCTTCAACACCCCCGCAGACCGGCTGGTGTGGGACGTCGGCCACCAGGCCTATCCGCACAAGATCATCACCGGGCGGCGCGACCGGATTCGCACCCTGCGCCAGGCCGGGGGGCTTTCGGGCTTCACCAAGCGCAGCGAAAGCGAATACGATCCCTTCGGCACTGCGCATTCGTCAACGTCGATCTCGGCGGCGCTGGGCTTTGCCGTGGCCAACAAGCTTTCCGGCCGGGCCGGAAAAGGCATTGCCGTGATCGGCGATGGCGCGATGAGCGCGGGCATGGCCTACGAGGCGATGAACAACGCCAGCGCCGCCGGCAACCGCCTGATCGTGATTCTGAACGACAACGACATGTCGATTGCGCCGCCGGTCGGCGGGCTTTCGGCCTATCTGGCGCGGCTGGTTTCGTCCGGCCCGTTCCTGGGGCTGCGCGATATTGCCCGCCGCCTTTCGCGCAAGCTGCCACGTCCGCTGCACGAAGCCGCGCGCAAGACGGACGAGTTTGCCCGTGGCATGGCGATGGGCGGCACCTTGTTCGAGGAACTGGGTTTCTATTATGTCGGCCCGATCGACGGGCACAACCTCGACCAGCTTATCCCGGTGCTGGAAAACGTGCGCGATGCGGCCGAAGGGCCGTGCCTGATCCATGTCGTGACGCAGAAGGGCAAGGGCTATGCCCCGGCCGAAGCGGCGGACGACAAGTACCACGGCGTGCAGAAGTTCGATGTCATCACCGGCGAACAGGTAAAGGCCAAGGCCAGCGCCCCTGCCTACCAGAACGTGTTTGGTGAAACGCTGGCCACGCTGGCGCAAAGCGATCCGCGCATCTGCGCGATCACTGCCGCGATGCCCGGCGGGACCGGGGTGGACAAGTTCGCCAGGGCGCACCCCGAACGCACGTTCGACGTGGGCATTGCCGAGCAGCACGCAGTGACCTTTGCCGCCGGTCTTGCCGCCGAAGGGATGCGCCCGTTCTGCGCGATCTATTCCACCTTTCTGCAACGCGCGTTCGACCAGGTGGTGCACGACGTGGCGATCCAGAACCTGCCGGTGCGCTTTGCCATCGACCGCGCCGGGCTGGTCGGGGCCGACGGGGCGACGCACGCCGGTTCGTTTGATATCACCTACCTTGCCACGCTGCCCAATCTGGTGGTCATGGCCGCTGCCGATGAAGCCGAACTGGTCCACATGACCTATACCGCCGCGTTGCACGACAGCGGGCCGATCGCCTTCCGCTATCCGCGTGGCAACGGCACCGGGGTTGCGCTGCCCGCCGTTCCCGAACGGCTGGAGATCGGCAAGGGCCGCATCGTCCGGCAAGGCAGCAAGGTGGCGCTGCTATCGCTTGGCACACGGCTGGCCGAAGCCTTGAAGGCCGCCGACCAGCTTGACGCCAGGGGCCTGTCCACAACGGTGGCCGACCTGCGCTTTGCCAAGCCGCTGGACGAGGCGCTGATCCGCCAGCTTATGGTCACGCATGATGTGGTCGTGACGGTGGAGGAAGGGTCCATCGGCGGGCTGGGCGCGCATGTCCTGACCATGGCGAGCGATGAAGGGCTGACCGATGCCGGGCTGAAGATCCGCACGATGCGCCTGCCCGATGTGTTCCAGGATCACGATACCCCGGATCGGCAGTACGATGCCGCCGGGCTGAATGCGCCGCATATCGTGGAAACCGTGCTCAAGGCACTGCGCCACAACAGCATCGGCGGCGAAGCGTGTGATCACAGCAAGGCGGGCTGAACACCGGCCGGGTTTGCTATCCCGCCTCTTTCAGGTGACGGGCGTAGTCAGCCGATCCACATCCACAACCCGGCAGGAATGCCGAAGAAGTGCCAGTGGACCCAGGTCAGCAAGGTCCACAGAATCAGCGACGCAAGCCAGACCAGCTTGATCGCGCCAAGGTTGCGTATCTGTGGCCAGAAGCTGGTGCGGCGCTGCCATGGCGCGAACTCACGCGCGTTTCCGGCCAGCTTGCGCTTGTCCTGCAAATGCGATCCGGCCAGCGCCAGCACGATCATTCCGGTCATCAGCACAATGACGCGCGCGGATGGCGCAACGATAACGTGGGCCAGCGCCCACAGGGTAATGCCCCACATCATCGGGTGGCGCGTGATGGTGAACACGCCGTTGGGGATGACAGTACCCAGCCCGGCGGCCTTGGCCCCCGGCAGCGCCGGGTTGCGAGCGAAGGAAGGCAGCAGCATTGCCAGCGCGGCCACGGTCAGCACGCTGCCGGTCAGCCACGCCAGCGGGTGCATGCCATCCCACAGCAGCGGGGCCGATGGCATGCGGTCGAACGCGACGATGGCCCAGGCGAACGTGCCGATGGAGACCATCGAATAGGTCAGCATGAACATCGACCGGCCCAGCGCCCGGATCAGCGGGCGGCGCAAGGCGCCGGACATTGCAAAATGCAGCACGACGAAGGCGGATGTTGCCGCCAGAAGATTGGCGAATGCGGCGTTCATGGCAACCTCTGTCCCCGAAGCCGGGCGCTGCGAAGTTGCTTCACCACCCGGCTGTTTGATTTGTGACAACGCTAACGGAAGTTCCGGCCATCGACAATCCGCACAGCGCCGCACGGCGGCGCCAGGGCGCAAGATTGGTCGATTTTCGAACGATCAGGTGACTCCGTGCATCAGTTTGCGCAGCGGAACGGCCACCACCAGAAGCAGCACGCCAATGCCGACCGAAATCCAGCCGATGGTCGTGAACACCCCGACATAGGTATCGAGGCTGACTTTCAGGTTGGTCACCTGCCCGCCCACGGTCTCCACGCTGGCCACCTGCGCCACCATTCCGGCCACGTATTGCGCCACCGCAATCGACAGGAACCACACGCCCATCATCATCCCGACGATCCGCGCGATCGAAAGCTTGGTGATCATCGAAAGCCCGACCGGCGAGATGCACAGTTCGGCCATCGAATGGATCAGGTACAGTCCGGCCAGCCAGAACAGGCCGACCTTGAACTGGGCGTTGGCGAACTGCGCGCCCCAGACCAGCAGCAGGAAGCCGCCGCCCACGCCCATCAGCGCCACGGCGAACTTGACCGGAATGCTCGGTTCCAGCCCGCGCCGCGCCATCGCGTTCCACATCACGCTGAACAGCGGCGCCAGCGTGACGATGAACAGCGCGTTGAAGATCTGCGTCTGCCCGGCGGGCATGACATAGACGGGATCGCTGCCGAAACCTTGCGTGCGGGCAAAGACCATGCCGCCAAAGCCGGCGACCATGACGGTGGCGAATGCCAGCGTCATGCGGCGCCGTGCCTGCGGGGTTTCACCCTGCCCGAAGAACCACGCCAGTACCCAGCCCAAGGCGCCAAGCACCGCGGCAAAGAACAGGTAATAGCTGGCAGGCGATGCCCGGAACATGGCGAAGAGCGGGCGCGTCCACCCCACTTCCAGTTCGGTGTTGCGTTCGGCAAACAGCGTCAGCGATGAACCGGCCTGTTCGAACAGGGTCCAGAACACGGTATTGAACACGATCAGCACCATCGCGGCGACCATCATCTGGAACTCGACCTTGCTGCCCGCCGTGGCTGCCCAGATCAGGATGCCGGGCACCGCCACCAGGAATGTGCCGAACATCAGCTTGCCCATGATCGGCAGGCTCAGGAAATAGCCGATGATGCCCTGCCCCGCCGCTGGCGGCACATAGGCCATCAGGTTCATGAACAGCAGCCAGAACAGTGGTACGAAGGCCAGCGCGGCGCCATAGATCAGCCAGTCCTTGCGCACATCGGCGCCGGTCGGGCGCTCGCCGTAGCCGTCCAGCCGCCCGCCGTCGAACTGCACCAGCAGCCACGAAAACGTCATGCCCAGCGCCGCCAGGCCGAACCCGGCCCACCAGCCGACCGCTTCGGCCAGGATCGGGCAGAAGAACTGCGAAATCAGCGATCCCAGGTTGATGCCCATGTAGAAGATGGTGAATCCGGCATCGCACCTCCGGTCGCCTTCGGCGTAAAGCGTGCCGACAATGGTCGAGATGTTGGGCTTGAAGAAGCCGTTGCCGATCGTCACGAACGAAAGGCCGATCAGCAGGATCGCCACGTGCAGCGGCGAACGTTGCCCATCGGATTCAAAGCCGCCGGGGGCAATCCGCCGTGCCTCCACCCCGTCGGCGCGGTTGAGCGATACCGACTTGTCCTCGTTGCCGACGATTTCGAGCCGCTCGCCGCCCATTTCCAGCGTGCGCACTTCGTCCTGTCCGGTCTGGGCAACGGTCACTTCGTACCGCTGCCCTTCGATCACGGCATAGGGCCTGGCCGCTTCGCCGCCGAAGCACAGCATGAAATAGCCCAGCGCCATCAGGATCGCGCCGAACTTTACCGACCGCTTCGACCCCAGATAACGGTCGGCCACCAGCCCGCCGACCAGCGGGGTGAGATAGACCAGCGCGGTGAACCCGCCATAGATTCCGGTGCTGGTCCGGTCGTTGAACAGGAAATGCTTGGCAAGGTAGAGCGTAAGGATCGCCCGCATGCCGTAATAGCCGAAGCGTTCCCACATTTCGGTGACGAACAGGCGCTTGAGCTGGACCGGGTGGCCAAACCACTCCTGCCGGGCGTCCGAAGGGCGGTCTGGGGCGATGTCGTTGGCCATGCGTCGTGGCGATCCCGTTGGTGTTGGCGATGGTGCGCCTCTCCCCGGCGCATTGACCTGCGCCTTAGTGGCATGAACGCCCAAGGCAAGGAACTATTTTCAATCGCAACCAGTTCAGGGGCGGAAAATGGGCGCTTTCGGGCACGTCAGGCGCGATGTTGTGCGTTGCGCTGTATTATGGCAGTGCACCACCCATGAACAGCGCCGCCCGTCCCGTCTACCTGCGTCTGCGCGACGAGATTTGCGCGGGCATTCTCGATGGCCGCTATCCGGAAGGGGCGATGCTGCCCTCGGTCCGCGCCCTGGCCACCGGGCAGGGGGTCAATCCGCTCACTGTCGCCAAGGCGTATCAGCAGTTTCAGGACGAAGGGCTGGTGATCGTGCAGCGAGGAGTCGGCATGTTCGTTGCAGCGGGCGCGCGCGATGCCTTGCGGCAGCGGGAGCGCGCCGCTTTCCTGCGCGAGGAGTGGCCCGGCGTCGCCCGGCGGATGCGGTTGCTTGGTCTGACCATGGCCGACCTCGCCGAAACGGCCTGAAACGGCACGAATCTCCCGTTTTTTCAGCGAATGTAACGATTGTATTAGCGATAGCTGCGTGGCAAGATTGCTGATCGTGCCTGTACGGGGGTGCAGGCCGGGATCGTTGAAAAATGGGAGTGCCCGCGCAAGGGGGCATCAGCGGAGGGATAGGCATGATCAGGTCGGAGCTGTTGCAGGCGCTCGCAAAGGAAAGTCCGGGTTTGCGCAGCGAGGAAATCGAACGCGTGGTGGACGTCTTCTTTGACGAGATTGCCAAGCGCCTTGCCGAAGGGGGGCGGGTCGAACTGCGCGGTTTTGGCGCATTTTCCACGCGCGAACGCGATGCGCGCAACGGTCGCAACCCGCGCACGGGCGAAACGGTGGAAGTGCCGGGCAAGCGCGTGCCCTATTTCAAGGCGGGCAAGGAAATGCGGCTGCGGCTGAACGCCGACTGACCGTTGATCGCGGCCCTTGCCGCCGGTTTGGGCGGGGGCAACAGGGCTGCGGGCACCCTTCACGCGAACACAACCCTCACGCGAACACCGGGGCCTCACGCGAACATCGGGGCAGGGCCCATGCGCCCGTTGCGATGCGCTGCGCGCTGTGGCAGGCGCTTTGGAGCCGTGCGGACGTGGCGGAATGGTAGACGCCGGGGACTTAAAATCCCTTGATCCTTGATCGTGCGGGTTCGAGTCCCGCCGTCCGCACCACCGCTGCTGCGATGGGCCTTTTTCTGCGCCAGACGCAGTATTCACCGTTTTGGCAGAACGTGAAACGGGCCGTTTTCTGCGATTTTCTTGCCTGTTCACACTGACATTAGCCGAAGCGGCCCGAAAAAGATGCTTAATCACAGGTTGATGGTAACCCCGCGGTAGGACTTATCCGCCTATGCTTGGTCAGACCGGGGTTTGTGCGATTCCCGGTTGATGGGACTGCGCACAAGGGGAACGGGGCTTGGCCCAGCCAGACGACCAGCATTTGCCCGGCGAACCCGACCGGAGCCTGCCTCCCGGCAGTGGCGAATCGGACCAGCGTGCCGCGCCGCGGTTTACGCTGCTGATTCGTGCTGCCAAGCTGATCGTCGACGAAACGCGCGAGTTTCTGTGCGTGATCCGTGACGCATCGGCGACGGGCATGAAGATCCGCATGTTCCACGAACTGCCGCCGCACGCCGCGCTGGTTGTCGAAATGAGCAACGGCGACCGCTACCCCGTGGAAATCGTGTGGCGCGATGGCGATTTTGCCGGCGTCCGGTTTACCGGGACGGTCGATGTCGAACGCCTGCTCCATGACAGCCACGGTGCTTATCCGCGCCGCCATGTTCGCCTGCGCATCCGGCTTGACGCCATGCTGCATTCGGGCGGGACGGCGGTAAACGTGGTGTTCCACGACATTTCGCAGCAGGGCGCGTGCATCGAAAGCGAAAAGTGGCTTTTGATGAACGAACTGGTGCGCGTGGAAACCACGATGTTTCCGCCGGTCTATGCCAAAGTCCGCTGGCGTGACCATCCCCGCTATGGCCTGCTGTTCGAACAGACCTTCCAGCTTGACGAGCTGGCCCGGCTCGCCGGGCCGCCGCGGCCGGATTCGCGCGCGGTTCCCGGCCCGGACCCGCGTGATGCGGACGGCACCGCACCGCAAGGCTGATCGTACCCTTCAGGTTTCGCACTTCGCGGCCTTCGCGTTAACGATCCCTTAGCCATTTTCCTTCACCTCTGGCCGTGGCGAAAGGCGCTTTGACGGGGGGTTTTGATGGTTAACGCGGCAACCACGGCCAGGGACCACAGCGATGGCCGGCAGTCCTGCAAGGTTGATGTTGCGATCATCGGCGCCGGTCCGGCCGGCCTGACCGCAGGGTATATCCTTACCAAGCGCGGCCTTTCGGTGGCGATCATCGAAAAGGACGCGACCTATGTCGGCGGGATCAGCCGCACGGTCGAACACGAAGGCTATCGTTTCGATATCGGCGGGCATCGCTTCTTTTCCAAATCGCAGCAGGTCGTCGATCTGTGGAACGAGATCCTGCCGGACGATTTCATCCAGCGCCCGCGCATGAGCCGCATCTATTACGAAGGCCGGTTCTATTCCTATCCCCTGCGCGCGTTCGAGGCGTTGTGGAACCTGGGGGTCGTGCGCTCCACGTTGTGCATGGCGAGCTTTGCCAAGGCCAAGCTGTTTCCGCGCAAGCAGGTGCGCAGTTTCGAGGACTGGACCACCAACCAGTTCGGCCAGAAGCTCTATTCGATCTTCTTCAAGACCTATACCGAAAAGGTCTGGGGCATGCCCTGCGACGAGATGAGCGCCGATTGGGCCGCCCAGCGCATCAAGGGCCTTTCGCTGTGGGGCGCGGTTACCGATGGCCTCAAGCGCAGCCTTGGGCTGAACAAGCGCCCGAACGACGGGATGCAGACCAAGACGCTGCTTGAAACCTTCCGCTACCCGCGGCTGGGGCCGGGCATGATGTGGGATGCCGCGCGCGACAAGATCGAGGCGAGCGGCAAGGGGCAGGTGCTGATGGGCCATGCCCTGCGCCAGCTTGCCAGCGACGGGCAGGGCGGCTGGCGGCTTTCCGCCACCGGACCGAACGGCGACGTGGTGATCGAGGCGGCCCATGCGATCAGTTCGGCGCCGATGCGCGAACTGGCCGCGCGGCTGCACCCGCTGCCCGCCAGTACGCTGGAAGCCAGCCGCCTGCGCTACCGCGATTTCCTGACCGTTGCGCTCAAGATCCGTTCGGAAGAGCTGTTCCCCGACAACTGGATCTACATCCACGACAGCAAGGTAAAGGTCGGGCGTATCCAGAACTTCCGTTCGTGGTCGCCCGAAATGGTGCCGGATGAAAGCGTTGCCTGCGTCGGGCTGGAATACTTCTGCTTCGAAGGCGATGCGCTCTGGGCATCCTCCGACGAGGATCTGATCGCGTTGGCGACGCAGGAAATGGCGATCCTGGGGCTGGTTGCGCCCGACAAGGTGATCGGCGGTGTGGTGGTCCGTCAGGAAAAGGCCTATCCGGTCTATGATGATGAATATGCCGCCAATGTCCTGGCGATGCGCACCGAACTGGAAGCAGCGCATCCCACGCTGCATCTGGTCGGACGCAACGGCATGCACCGTTACAACAACCAGGACCACGCGATGATGACCGCAATGCTGACGGTGGAAAACATCGTTGCCGGTGCGCGCGTCTACGATACCTGGTGCGTGAACGAGGATGCCGAATACCACGAAGCGGGCAGCGAAGGCGCCGAAAGCGCCATCCCCGCCCGCCGCGCGCCCAGCGCCGATCAGGCCGCCGCGCTGCAATCGCTGCGCGATGTGCCCGCGCGGATCGCACCGGAAGGCGATCCCGCGCGCCCTGCGGCCGAGGCTGCCTGACTTACCGTGACCGGGGTGATCCTGCCGATGATCGACCGCCTGCGCCGCATCATGCTCTTGCGCTATCTGCTGGCCAGCGTCGGCGCGCTGGCGGTGGACATGGGCACGTTCCTGGCCTTGCTGGGGATGGGCGTGCTGCCCGTGATGGCATCGGCCACAGGCTATTCCCTGGGCATCGTCGCGCACTGGCTGCTGTCGAGCCGCGCCGTGTTCACCGGCAGCGTCGCCGCCGAACGCGCGGCGCGTACCCGGCAAAAGGCGCTGTTCGTGGGATCGGCGCTGGTCGGGCTGGCGCTGACCACGCTGATCGTCGGGCTGGGCAGCGCGCTCGGCCTTGATTCACGGCTGGCCAAGCTGATCGCCATCGCTGCCAGTTTCACCGCTACGTGGCTCCTGCGCAAGCGGGTGGTCTTCCAGTGATTCCGCCGGCCCGCCGCGAGGCGTTGCCATCCGGCGCGGTCATGCTGATCTGGCTGGCTGCGGCACTGCTGGCGCTCGTAGCCAACTGGTCGATGCTTGGCCCGGCCCATTTCGGCGATGGCGACGATGCGTTGCGTTTGCAACAGGTGCGCGATCTGCTGGCCGGGCAGGGCTGGTACGACCTGACCCAGCATCGTATCGCGCCGCCCGGAGGTGTGCCGATGCACTGGACGCGGGTGGTCGATCTGCCGCTGGCGCTGGTCATCGTCCTGCTGCGCCCGCTGATCGGCATGGCGCAGGCCGAAAGCGCGGCGCTGGCGCTGGTCCCGCTCTTGACCTTGTTGTGCGCGATGCTGCTTGCGGCGCGCCTTGCCGCTCATCGTCTGGGCAGGCGCGCGGCGATCGTCGCGGCGGTGCTGGTGCTTGCCGCCTTTCCCGCGTCGCTGCGGATGATGCCGTTGCGCATCGACCATCACGGCTGGCAATTCGTGCTGGCCCTGCTGGCGTTGAACGGCATGGCCGCGCGTTCGGCGCGGGCGGGCGGGGCGCAGGCCGGTCTGGCGCTGGCCCTGTCCCTCGCCATTTCGCTGGAAGCCCTGCCTCTGGCGGTGATCTTTGCAGCAGTGTGCGCGCTGCGCCTGCTGCGCGGGGAGCCGCAGTGGATCACGGCATTTCTTGGTCTGCTGGCGGTGGCATCGCTTGCCCTGTTTGCGGCCACGCGCGGGGTGGCGGACCTTGTCGATCACTGCGATGCGCTTTCCCCGGTACACCTTGCCGCGCTGTGCTGGAGCGCATTGGGCACCGCGCTCACGCTGCGCGGGTTGCGGCGCTGGCCACCGCCGGTCAGCGTGATCGCGCTGGCGCTGGTTGCGCTGGGCGCCGTAGCGATCCTTGCCCTGCGCACGCCGCAATGCCTTGGCGGAGACGCCTTTGCCGCGCTCGATCCGCTGGTGCGCAAGGTCTGGCTGGGTTCGGTGGCCGAAGGCTTGCCGGTCTGGCGGCAGGATTTGGCGATGGCCGCGACCATCACCGTGTTGCCCCTGTGCGGGTTGTTCGGCTGCTGGCGGCTGTGGCGTGCCGCGCCCGACGCCAGCGCGCGGGCATGGTGGGCGGACATGGCGGTACTGCTGGGCGGAGCCACCGTCATTGGCCTGCTGGTGGCGCGTGCGGCGGGGGTGTCGTGCCTGTTCGCCACGGTGCCTTCCGCCTGGCTGCTGGGGGATCTCCTCGCCCGCTGGCAGGGTGAACGGCTGATGCCGCGCCGGATGGCGCGCGCCGTGGGGATCGTGGCGCTGGTGGTGCCGGGGGCCTTTGCCGGAATGGCGGCCTCTGCGCTGGCGCCGCTGCTATCGCCTCGCCCGATGCCGCGCGTTGCCGCAGTATCCGCTGTACCGCCCTGCGATTTCGCCGCCGTGGTCCCGGCGCTGGCGCGCCTGCCGCAGACCACGGTGCTTTCCGGGCTGGATATCGGCCCGACGATCCTTGTCACATCGCGCCATGCCGTAGTTGCCACCGCGCACCATCGCGCCAGTGCGGCCATGCGCGATGCGATTGTCGCGTTCCTTGGTCCCGATCATGGCGCGCGGGCGATCATGGCGCGGCGCGGGGCGGAACTGGTCGTGGTCTGTCCGACCGGGGCCGAAGCGATGACCTATCGCCGCATCGCCCCCGATGGTTTCATGGCGCATCTCGCATCCGGCCATGCACCGGACTGGCTCACGCCCTTGCCGGGGGTAACGCACGGCGGTGTCCGGGTCTGGCGCGTCCGGGGCCGCTAGCGGGATTGTTCAGGCCGGAGGGCGGGCGATGTCGAACGCCACGCTCATCCGCAGGCCCGACCCGAAGGCGCGGGTGCCGTGCCACATCGTCGATGGGAATATCACCAGCCGCCCCGGCTTCGGCTCCACTGCGCCAAGCTGCGGCAGCGACAGGCCAAGCCCTTCTTCCGGTTCGCCCAGCACCAGCCACCCGGCGGGCGCGGGGCCGCGCTCCTTGTCGGTCGGCACGGCCACGTAGAAGGCGCTGCTGAACCAGCCATAGGGGTGGATGTGGCTGACATGCCGCCCCTTCTGGTCCAGCCGGATCGACCATGCCGCAGCAAAACGCAAGGCGCGGTCGCGCGGCATCGACAGTTGCGGATGGGCCAGATCGCCGCCCGCGCGGTCGTCAGCGGGCAACGCGGCAATATGCTGGCGGCAGGCGTCCAGAACGGCGCGGCGCAGCGCGCGGATTTCAGGTTCGGGCCGGGCAAACAGCGCGCCATCGGTCTGCGTGCCGTTGCGCACCGACTGTTCGAGCGGGTGCGCCGCGCTGGCGTGCAGTCCGGCGATGACCTGCTCCAGCCGGTCCATCGGCAGCGTGCCGGCCAGATCGTAGGTGCCGACCAGCCCCGGCTGCGCCTCCAGCCAGGCATGGCGCGGATCGTCCAGCATCCGCCACGCCAGCGAGACATAGGACCACGCATAGATCGCCGCATCGCTGCGCAGCACCGGATCGGCCAGCGTGCAGCACTGTTCCGGCCGTCCCATGCGCAAGGCATGGCGCATGCGGTAAAGCAGCGCGCTCAGGTCCGTTGCCGGGGGCAGGGCGGCCATCGCCCGGTCCGCCGCGTCAAGCGCGCCGGTCTCGGAAAGGGCAACGGCTTCGTTCTCGTCGAGGAAAGGCTGGCCGCCCATCGCGGCGCGTGCCTGCGCGATGGTGTGCAGGGCATCGGCAAAGAACGTCGCGCGCATCTGGATCGAGAGGCGCAGTTGCCACAGCGCCGCGTTGCGCGGTTCGCGGGCCAGCGCGCGGTCGAGGCTGGCGAGGTATCCCGCCGCATCGCCGCCCTGCCAGCGCAGGCGGCTGGCCAGCCAGTGTCCTTCGCCCCATAGCGGGTTCTGTTCCAGCGCGCGGTCGAGAAACGCCAGCGCATCGGCGGTGCGCCCGGCCTGCACCAGCGCGGCGGCCATGCCCTGCATCGCCTGCGCCGATGGCGCCACGCGCAGCAGGCGTTCGAAATCGTCTACGGCATCCAGCCCGATCTCCAGCCGGACTTGCGCCCGCCCGTTGAGGATGCTGGCGTCGTGGGGGGCTAGCGCCACCGCGCGATCGAAGGCGGCCAGCGCCTGTGCGCCATCGTCCGTCGCGCGGTGCAAGAGGCCCAGCGCCTGCCAATAGCGCGGGGCCTGTGCCGCCTGCACGCGCGATCCCAGCGCATCGAGCCGCGCGATGAACGCTTCTTCCTGCCCGCCGCCCAGCGCATCGAACGCCGCGCCGCAGACCTGTTCGAGTTCCGCCGTGTTCAAGGCTGCTCAGCCCGCCGCGCCATCGGCCAGCACCGGACCATAGCCATAGCGCCGCGCCCATGGGTCCAGCACCGGCAGGACATGGGCGATCTGCTGGCGGTAACGTTCCCAGCGCCCGCGCGCGCGGGTATAGACCTGTTCGGTCACCTGCGCGTAGCTGGGGGTGCGGATATAGCCGCGCCCGGCCGCGGTTTGCTGGAAGTCGAGCATGCCGTCTTCCCAGTCCAGCCCCAGAAAGGCAGTCAGCTTGCGGGTTTCCCCGGCCATGTCGGCGACCACGTCCTCGTAGTGGATCTGGTGCACGTTGAGGCCCAGCGCGGCGCGGCTCGCTTCCCAGAACCCCAGCGCCGCGTCATAGGTGCGCGCGGCGTTGTCCATGTCGAGGAAGCTCGCCATTGCGCGGTTGACGTGGAAGTTCTGCATGAAGCAGCTCAGCACGCAATCGCACGGGTGGCGCACCGCAAAGATGAACCGCGCATCGGGAAACAGGCGGTGGATCAGTGGCGCGCGCAGCATGTTGAGCGGCAGTTTGTCGACAATCAGCGCGCCATCGGGCACCGGCCCCAGCGCGGCCACCTTGTCGAAGTACATCTGCCGCAACTGCGCCACCCGTTCCGGCGAAAGCGCAGAAATCGTGCGCAAGTGGCCGATTTCTTCGTGCACGGCGGCCATCACCGGCTGTTCTTCCAGGACATGGGCGTTGCCATGGCCCATCAGCACCGTGTCGAGCAGCGTCGTGCCCGATCGCGGAAAGCCGACCAGGAAGGCGGGCGCGGGCCGCTGGGACGGTGGCGCTTCGGGCCATGATGCGCGCCAAGCCGGGTCCAGCGTCTCGTCCAGCGTGGCGATATAGGCGCGATAATCGCCCCGGTCGAACCCGGCGGAGAGCGGATTGGCGGCGGTCGCCTCGTTCATCGTGACGAAGGCATCGTAGGCGGTCTGCACATCGCCCAGCCGGTCGGCCACTCCGCCCAGCAGTTGCGCGCGCAGACCGGCGTCCACCGGGCCATCGGGCGCAAGCGAGGCCAGCAGGTCACGCGCCGTTTCGAACGCGCCATCGCGCCGCGCCTGCATGGCCCGCAGCACGGTGATCTGGTCGCCTTGCGCCCCGGCGCCATCGGCCTGTTCGATCAACCCGGTCAGTTCGGCGGTGCGGTTGCTCTGTTCGTACAGGCTGCCAAGGTTGAGATAGGCTTCGGCGCAGCGCGGATCGACCGACAGGGCGTGGCGAAAGCCCTGTTCGGCCTTGTCGAAAGCGCCCAGCGCCACGAATGTCAGCGCCACGTCGACGATGATCGCGGCATCGCGCGGGGCCAGCCGCATCGCTTCGACCAGCAGCGGCATCGCTTCTTCGTGGCGGCGCAGGCGGTTCAGAGCGCGGCCGTGCGCCTGCCAGCCATGCGCATTGCCCGGCGCACCGGCCTGCGCCGCTTGCGCCACGGGAATGGCCTGTTCGAACCGCCGCGCCGCCACCAGCGCCAGCGCCAGGTTGGCCAGCAGTGTCGGCTCCTGCGGGGCCAGGGCACGGGCGGCTTCGAACGCGGCCACCGCTTCTTCGGCGCGCCCGGCTTCGAGCAGGGCATTGCCGTGGTTGTTGCGCGCGGCGATGTCGCGCGGGTTCTGCGCGATAACCCTGGCAAAGGCGTCGCACGCTAGCGCAGTATGCCCGGCAGCCTTGAGCAGATCGGCACGCAGGCGCATGAAATCGGGCACCCTGGCCAGCGCCGGGCGGTTGCAGATCGCCAGCGCATCGTCAAACTGGCGCAGATC
This sequence comes from Novosphingobium lubricantis, assembly GCA_042650965.1. Lineage (GTDB taxonomy): Bacteria > Pseudomonadota > Alphaproteobacteria > Sphingomonadales > Sphingomonadaceae > Novosphingobium > Novosphingobium lubricantis. The sequence continues at coordinate 85,078 of JBHSCB010000016.1, forward strand.
GCCCAGCGCCTTGGCAAGGTTGAAGGCAACCCCGGCGTCGTTCGGTACCAAAGCATGGGCCTGGCGCAGCAAGGCCACGCCTGCCGGGGCATCGCCCGATTGCAGGCAGGCGATGGCGACGATCTGCGCCAGCGCCGGGTCGCGCGGATGCTGCGCCAGCACCTGCTTGCCCAGCCGCGCGGCATCGGCGGCCCGCCCTGCCTGAAGCAGGCGCAGAACGGCATTGGGGGTGGCGTTGGTCGGGGTCTGGTTCAGCAACGGTGCAAGGCCCAGTTGACCGCGTGCACGGGCGCACGGTGCGGGAGAAATGGTCGTGCGCGCGCTGCCACGGGGCAGGTGCGCCGCGCAAAGCGTAACAAAGCTTGCGCGCAGTGAAAAGGCGGGGTTCCGAAGAACCCCGCCCCTTGCACTTCAGCCGTGGCTTCTGAAATCAGAAGCGCAGGCGGGCCGAGACATAGCCGCGGCGGCCGATCACGTCGTAGAGCGACGGGTCGGTGCCCGACTGCACGTTCGGCGCGTACTGCGGCGGCTTGCGATCGAAGGCGTTGTTCACGCCCACGCGCCAGGTCAGCGGACCGACATCGGCCTGCAGCGCGAAGTCGGCATAGACTACCGAGCTGACGCCGGTGAAGCGCGTTTCGGTCGGGAACTGGATCGAAGCGCGGTTGGTCATCCCGTCGATGTAGCGCAGGCGGGTCGACAGCGTGAGCTTGTCGATCTTCCATGCAGCGTTCAGTGTCGCCTTGAAGCGCGGGAAGCTGGTACCAAGCCCCGCACCGAAGTACGAAACGGTATCGGCATAGTCGAGCGTGATGCCCGGCAGTTCCTGCACCTTGTAGTCGATCAGGTAGTTCATGAACATGTCGAGGGCGATTTCCGATTCCTCACCCATGAACGGGGTCGGGATCTTGTACGCCAGTTGCATGTCGAGACCCGAAGTCTTGATGCCGCCGATGTTCTGCAGCAGGAAGTTCGAGTTCGAGTCCCCACCCAGCGAGGAGTCGACCGCGACGAACGACAGGTTCGAACCAGCGCGCACCACCGACGAGCAGTAGGGGTTGCTGGCGCTCAGCGCCGTGTTGAACGAGCCCTGGTAGCCATAGCAGGCGGCCAGGAACAGGTTGGTGTCGGGGCCAAAGATCGCATCGGAGATCTTGATGTTGTAGTAGTCGAGCGAGCCGACCAGACGCCCGATGTTGAACACGACACCAGCGGTGAACGCATCCGACTTTTCCGGCTTCAGGTTGGGGTTGCCGGCATAACCGAGGTTGACCTGCAGGCCCGGCGTGGCAACGAAGTTGGCAGGGCTGCCAACGCCGGTTGCAGCGCACAGAGCCGAAGCTGCGGTGCCGCCGTTCTTGCGGAACTCGGTCGTGATCGAGCAGGGATCGAACGCCTGCACGAACGACGCACCGCCGGAGAACAGTTCACCGAAGTTGGGCGCACGGACCGAACGCTGGTACGAACCGCGCAGGCGGACTTCGTCGATCGGGCTGTAGGACAGTTCGGCCTTGTAGGCGCTCGACCCGACCGGCTTGCCGTCGATCCCGTTCTGCACATCGTTGAAATCGCTGCGCGAATAACGATAGCCGAGCGAGAGCGAAAGGTCGCTGGTGATCGGAGCCAGAACTTCGCCGAACACGTCGAAGAAGTTGTTGGTGCCGTTGTCCGGGGTGGAGGTGTTGAAACCGGCGATCGGACCGGCCAGCGCGCCCGGATCGAAGGTGTAGGCGAAGCGGCGGCTTTCGACGCCCAGAACCACGCCAAGCGGGCCGCCCGGCAGGTCATAGAGGCTGCCCGAAACGAACGCCTGGGCGATCTGCTGGGTGAAGCGGGTGCGGGTGCGGCCCGTTTCATCGAGGAAGGCAACGCAGGCGGCCGAGATCGGCTGGATGCCGAACGGGTTGTAGCCACCGGCGCACAGGCTCTTGCCGCCATCGGGGGCTTCGAGCAGGCGCTGCAGGTTCTGCACGTTGACGTTGCCGGTCGCTTCGCGGTCGATCGTGGTGCGACCCCACGAATAGTACGCTTCATAGCGCCAGTTCGGGCTGATGTCGCCACGCAGACCGCCAAGGACCTGCATCACTTCGTTGTTGTAGTTCGACTGGCGCAGGCCGGTGCCGAGCGAGCGGATGCCCATGCGGAAGGCTTCGGTCGGACCCGAACCGACCAGCGATGCGTCATCGCCGGTGCGGGCCGCAAGCAGGGCGGCAAGATCGGCCGGGATGAACGGGTTGGTCACCGGCACGAGGCTGTTGGTCACGAACACGCCCGGCGTGACCAGGTTGGACGTGGCGAACGACGTGCCGCCCGGTGCCGAAGTGGCATAGAGTCGGTTTCGAAACTCACGCTGACCGAGCCAATCGGCGTAACATGAGCATGGCGGCGGCGGCGTAGAGGAAGGCTGCGGCGGATTTGAGGGTGGCTTCCACGTCCTTGGCGAGACGCCGGTTT
>JBHSCB010000017.1:0-85434 GCA_042650965.1 Novosphingobium lubricantis
CGCCAACGGCACGGGGAAACCCGCGCCCGTGTGGGGGGAAGCTACGTCCGGGCTACGCCCGGCCTCCGCTTCCCCCCACACGTCATCTACGATGTCGCTGACCCTTCAACTGCGATGTCGCTGTGCATCCTACGGCAATCAAGACTAGCGCCCCTGAAGCGTTCGGCCTTGGCGCTATCGATAGCCTCTCATTCGGCTTTGACGACGAAGTAGGCAGTGGCCTCGCAGCCGTCATTCCCGGCATTGGTAAGAAATCTATCTGGGATGGGTCCTCACTCTCGGATGCCTACGGCGCGAACGTCGAAGCCTACCGGAAGGAAAAGGACCAAGCGTGGAATGACCACCCGTATGCTTATGCCGGTGGTGGTCTAGCGACTGCCCTAGTCCCCATCGGTGCCGCCTCTAAGCTGGTCACAGGGGGCAAGGGTATAGCGAAGGCCCTGTCCGCTGCAACGGAGACAGAACGTCTTGCTACGAAAGCCAAGCTCCTGAAGTCCGCCAAGGACGGCGCAATTGCAGGTGCTGCCTATGGATTCGGAAGTGACACCGGCAATCCCTTGGACCGATTGGACGGCGCTGCGATCGGTGGCGTTGCGGGGACAGTCGGTGGCGCGGGTCTACAGGCAGGCGGGACGCTCGCTGCAAAGGCCGTTGCGCCTGTAGTAGACCGTGCGTTGCCAAAGGTAGCTCAAGCTCGCTTCGCTGCCTCACAGGCCGATAACCCCCATGTGCTGACAGACGCCCAAGTCTCCGACGATCTGGACAAGCTGGTCCGGACGATGATGACCGGGGGAGCCAAGGCAAAGCTGAATAGCAAGTCGCAACACAAGGTCCTGCTAGACCGCGTGTCGGACTTGGAACGCAGCTATCTACCGATAGACGAAGTGAACGCTCTAGACCTCCCACCAAGCGCCAAAGCTCGCCTCAAGTCCGCAATGGCGAAGCGCCACTTGCTTTCTGATGACGAAGTGTCCGCCCTCGCAGACGGAACGCCAGCCGGGGACGCAGTGTCTAACGCAATCGCCAAGGCCCGCCGCCTACGTGCCTATGTGGCAGACGTGACGGGCGAAGGGCGTGGAATGGGCAACCTCATTGCAGAGGCCGCAGGAAGTGCCGCAGGCTGGAAACTAGGTGGTCCTATCGGTGGTGCAGCCGGTGGTGTTCTTGGTCGTTCCCTGTCCCCATCCGGAGCAAGCGAGGCCGCTAAGGCTGCGATCGATCTGGCAAGCAAGGCCGCGAAGTTCCGCAAGCTCCCGGAAGTCCTCGCAGCCAAGGAAGCGAGCGAGACAGGAGGATTGAACCGCCTTGTCTCTGAAGCCTTGGACGCCCCTTATCTCGCCAAGCAAGAGGCCGAACGGCTGGCTTCTGAAGGACGCAAGGTCGGCATTGCGAACGCCCGCGACAATGTGAGGCCGTCCGGTGGCTGGCGGGGACTGGTCTACGAAAGGACCGGCCTATTGCCTGCCGATCAGGACGCGGGGGCACTTGCGGCCTTGAAGGCTGGCGCTATCACTCCGGAGCAATTCCAAGCGTTCCTAGATGCGCCTGAAAAGCTCATGGCAGGGAACGCAGGCAATGCGCTGACCGACAGACTTGCGCACCTTGCAGAGACCGGGAAGCTCAAGAGAGACCCGGACTGGTCCCCACCTACCAAGGCTACCGCGCCCCTCGCAGCACGAGAGGCCGAACTCCTAGCTCGCCTAGATGAGATTGATCCTGTCCGCATGTCTCTTGGGGACGATATGACCCCTGTCCGCGATAGCGAGGCGAGGATCGATATGGCCCCGGAAGTCCTGAAGGAAGCGCAGGCTATCCGTGCGGAACTTCAGGCCCTGAAGGCCACCACAATCCGCAACCCTCTCTCCTACCGTGCCACCGCAGAGGCTAATCAAGCGCGGGTCTCCCAATCCCTCGCTTCAGTGCAGGGCAATGCGGACCTTGGCGAAAGTGACCGTGAAATCCTCGCCAGTGCTGTCACTGCGCTTGGGTCCACTTCGTCTAAGGCCAAGGCGCAGGAACTCGCTACGGACGCGATTGACCGTCTCCCGGAAGGCTTGCGGGCCTATGGGCGTTCGGTCCTTTCGCCCCTTGTGGCGCAGGTGAAGAAATGACCCCTCGCAGGAAGTCAGGGGCACAACCCAAGCCCCTGAAGTTTGCGCGTGTCCCCCATCCTACAATGCGCCAGCCGTGCATTGAGATTGTCAGTCATGCGAGGAACCGGAAAGGTTATGTGCAGCTTCGCCCCCGCAATGGACAGCGAGCAAATCACGTTCATGCCCACCGGCTGGCATACCTGTCGAAGCACGGTCCCACTTCGATTCCGAAAGGATGGGAAGTGGACCATATCTGCAAGAACCGGGCCTGCGTGAACCGCAGTCACCTTCGCGCCCTAGACCGTTCGGACCACAAGCGAGTGACCAATGCTGAACGGTATGCGGACGTAGAGGAAGCTGCCCACTGCTATTGGCTGGCGACAGGTTGCGACTTCCTTGCGCTTGCCGAATATGCGGGACGGTCTCTGTCCACCGTTCGGCGTTGGCGGAATCGTTGGGCCTTGGAGGATCATGGCGACGAATAGGCCCTAGATTGCTCTAGGAGAGTCGTAGGGCGCGATTAGGCGGCAATGTGTCCCCGGAGTGGGCGTTTCGTTCCTTTCGACTCCTACGGGATTCTGGGAGTCTCCTTAAGCAAGGCCCGTGTTTGATCTTAAACGGAGGCTCCCGGACCCGGTGACTAGCCATATGGGTTTCCAATTGAAACCTAATGGATTGCGCTGCGTTGGGAAGATTAGGAAATGCGCATATTCGGCAGGGGGTATGCAAAAACGTTACTGGTATACCCCTCGCCCCCCAAGTAGGAGAGACCTACACATATCTCTCCATACGCTATCTGAAGTCTCCTGAAGCCATGACAGAGAGAATATCTCCATCAGTCAATGACAGGGACCACTCCCAAGCTCTCTCTGAAGCTCTCCTGTAAGGTCTCTATCGCCAGACCCTTCGCCCCTTCAGGCACTATCAGACTATCGTGGACCGGAAGGCACGGAACGCCATGGCCATAAGCCAATGTCTCTACCGCAGAGAGAACAATCTCACTCTCTCTATACTGAAGCTCCTGCCAGCCTACCGGAACGCCAGACCCATCGCCCCCAAGAATCGGTAGGACCTTCAGGATTGCGTCCCCTGTAGGTGTGACAGGGAAGTCCCTGCGAAGGTCTATTCCTTCCTTCGCTAGGTCCGCCACGGCTCCCTTAGGCCAAGCTCTATGCCGCTTGCCGTGACTTAGGGTCATCGTGACCCATTGTTTCACGACAGGGCGCGGAATGCCCTCTACCCTATAGGGGTCTGGTCGTTCGATAAGGGACAGGGGTAGATGACCCAAAGCAACTAGGATCGAAAGATGCGAGGCGCGTAGGTCTACCTCTTTGGTGGCCTCGCCATTGATCCTGATAGCTGCCCTCTCCGTTTCCTTCTTCAGATTGGTGTGAGGACCATAGAGCCTCCCGCCCTGTCGCCACCCATGGGCGGGATTGTCCCCATCGTTGAATATGCGCTTCAGGCGGACAGGGGAGGCGAGAGGCTCAAAGGTCTGCACAGCGAGGAAGGAATTGACCCTCTCAACTCGCTCGCGGATTGCGCGGGCCTGTAGGTCATCTTTCCGGATGGGAATGACCCTGCCCTTGTAGACTTCGTTACCCATCCGGGACTTCCCGGCCCTAAGCTCCAATGCTGGTCCGGTCGTTACCCTTGCCACGGTCTCCCGGACGAAGTGGCCTGCCCATGTCTGTGTCGTGATGCCTTGGGAGGCGAAACGCTCCCTAAGCGCCTCTGATGCCCTGAAGCGAGTAGCTTGTCCCCGGACAGGTGCCCAGCCGGTCGCAGCGAACGCAGAGGGGGCATAGCGAGTCTGTCCGTCCACCGCCTGGACTAAACCTGCCAAGCCTAAAGCCCGAAAGACCGCCGTGAAGGTCCGGTAGCCTACGGGGGAGCCGGTGAAGGAATTAGGGGAGAACGTCCGGTAGACCCAGCCTCCCCCTTGCTCCGGGTCCCGTTCGATCAGGTCCGCAGCCAAGGCCCCGAAAGCGTCTATCCGCGCCTTCAGAGGCCGTTCCCCCGCCAAGGTCATCGCCTCCCGGCACAAGTCCACACAGAGACCTTTCGCCTCCGGAGAGACCGGACAGGCAGTTAGAGCCGCAAAGGGCGCTACCTTCAGGTCCACTTGTGACGGAGAGGGAACGGGGGTTTCCATTAGAGGGTCAGATTCCACAGATGATAATGAGGCTCCCGGCAAGGCGAGGCGCTGTCCGTACCCTTACCCCTCTGGGAGCCTTCGTCTTTCGTCTGCTACTATCCCAGCAAGGGGAAACGGGAAAGAATGGCGTGTTTGGCGTTTGGTCCCTTCGCGTCATGCCGGGACTAGAGGACGATCTGTGTTTTTCGTCTCCGTCACGCCCTGCGAGGCGAGGGAATCCAAAATGGTCTGAAGCTCTGGGATGCTGATAGCTACGCGCTCCGTCTTTCCTGTCGCCTCATTGACCTGCGAAAGGATAAGCTGGTCGTCCCCCATGTTGTGGACGGTCACGGCGCTGTCGGTGGCAAGCGTGAAATCTGAAGCGGACAATGTGGTCTCCATAAACCGATAACGAATTGAGGCATCATGTAGACGCAGGGCGATTCGTCCCGCAAGCGATTTAAGGTCTACGATTGGGGACTTAGCGCGATGGGGGACTTTGACCCCACAGAGAAGACAGGACGTTCATCCTATCTATCAAAACCAAACTCATCCGACAGATTTCAGGCTGGTCTATCATCCCCGCGTGGATCAACGTTGCCTGAAGGGTCGCACCTGCCATCATCATCAGGTGTAGTTGTTTCTGGAGGGCTTTGGCCTCTGATTGTAGTTCATCAAGACCTTCGCCCGTCACTTGCTGCAAAATCGAAAAGCCGGTCACATGCGCCGATACGCCCGATAGATGCCTGTGAAAGCCGTATAACTGTGGCACTTGCCCTGCGTCTGCGAGACTTGCCCAATCCAATTTTGCAGGTTTCTTGCCTTCCGGTAACTTGCCGCGGAACGTGCGGAGCATAGCTTCAGCCTCTCGCACTCCATCCGTATCGCCTTCGCTCCTACGGACCTTGATCTGCCCCATAATCGTGTGGGCTGCGTCCTGTCGCATCAGCACGACAAACTCATCTCGAAGCCTGAAATGCGCAGCAATACAGATTGCAGTTTCGATTCCGGAGCGCAGAATTATGTCCGCTTCAAGATAACGTTCCGCATTCCAGAGGACCGTAAAGCCACGATGATGGCTCCACAGTCTCTGAAAAAGCATGACGGAGAACATGCGCGAGTCAGTGTTTAGACCCTCTACGCCACTCGATAAGTTCGCCAGCATTTGCGCCAATGCCGTGACCCCATCATAGAGCTTCGCTTCGTCTTGAGTGGTCTCGTTTGTCATGCCTGTGCACAATACCGCGCCACAGTTGCCTTCGACAAACCAAAATGCTCGCAGGTCTCCCGAATGCTTTTGCCGTTGTCCCTACGCCACGCCGCGACTTCTTTAGCGTCCGCAGCCGTAGGACGCCCCAAGCTCACCTTGCCGCGATGAGTCCGTCCGGTGGCCTTCAAGGCGTCCCTCGCGGCCTCGCGGCCTGCGTCACACCGTTCCTTAATGCGCTGGCGTTCCATGTCTGCAATCTGCGCTAGGACCGCTACCACGATCTCGCCAGCGCCGCGCCCGATAACCCCAAGGCCGCGAACGTCCAGCATAACCCCCTTGTCCAAGAGGAAACGCACGGTGGCTTGAACGTCCAATGCGTCACGCCCCAAACGGTCCAGAGCGTAGAGGCAGACCGTATCGCCTTCGCGGACGTAGGATAGGAGCGCAGCGAAGCCGGGACGGTCCTTTGCGAGCGTAGCGCCGCTTACGCCTTCGTCTGCGAACTCTTTGTCGAAGGTCCCTCCAAGGGCATGGCGCTGCGCTTCGATGCTCTGGTCTGAAGTGCTGCAACGGAAGTAGGCAATGCGGCTCATGGGAATGACCTCTTTGTCTCACAAGATATGGGATGCAATATGAGGTAGTCTCTAAATCTGTCAAGATAGGTTGTGAGACATTTCTTGTCCTACTTCCTGCCCTGTCTCAAAGGTTAGAACTTGTGAGTCACGCCAATGACGCGAAGGGGAGGCGCAATGTCCCCGTATGATCCTGCGAGGCTCTAGGCCCGGAGCTAATGGTAGCAGGCAGAGAGGGAGAGGAAGGCGAGGCGCTACGTCCGGAGACCGGGAGGGGACGGGAGCGATGGGTCCCCCTTTCGCAATCAACGGGTCCCCTTTGGGTCCCCTTTCCGGACCAAGCGGGTTCCCCCGGCACGATTTGGCAGGCGTTTCGAAAAAGCCGGTAAATCCTCGCCTTGTTGGTTGTTGTTCGGCCTTGTGCATTGGAGTGACGGACTCCGGATTATCTGGTAGGAAAAACGACTTACCAGACAAAAGGATTGCAAGTTGGCCGGACTTGTCGAGCAGCTACAGGCGGACGCATTGAACCCAAGCGTTCCGGTTAGCGTCTTATTGGGCAAGGTGAAGGTTTGCGCAGTGCGCCTTGGGCTTCAGGATGCGTTGGAATGGGTTCAGAACGAATTATCCGGATACGACAGGTTCAATGCGGATGAGTTGCCGCTATATAGGCGAGGGTCCGGTATGACCATTGCGCAGGATGAATGGGGCAATTGGGTCCCGTTCCAGATGGCAGATTCAAATATAGCCAAGCAGATTTCTACGCTTTATTTCCATGAATCAGTCACTTCCTATGAAGAACTGTTAAGAAGCAATTCAGATAACTTCATGGTCCCCGTAAGTCAGGACCTTGTTCAGGCATTGGCGAATGCGTACGGCGTTCCAATTTATGGCATACGTAACAAGATTTCCCGAAGTTCAGTGTCATTTGTCCTTGGGAAAGTTCGAGACCTTGTTCTTGACTGGTCTCTGGAACTCTCCCGTGCAGGGATCACGGGGGAGGGTATGAGCTTCACGCCAGACGAGCGCAGCCGTGCGAACGGAGCGCATATCTCAATCGGTGCATTCCATGGGACTTTCAGCACTGGTGATGCTTCTGGCGCAGGGGCGTCAATCTCGCAGACCTATACCTCTGTCACCAATGAGGTTCCCGCAATTGCAGAGCTTATCGCCGCCGTGCAGGCTAAGGTAAGCGAAGCCACCGAACGCGAAGCTATCGTGAAGGCCGCGCAGGACATTGCGTCCGCCCCGGACAAAGGGACGATGGTCAAGGCTTACGAAAGGCTCCTGTCCGCAGCCGCAAATCACATGACCGTTATTGCGCCCTTCCTCCCGGCGCTTGGGCAGATGCTTGCAGGATCATAACACGCAATGCCCATCTATCCCGACAAGAAGAACGGCAAGCCCACCGGCCACTACCGTATCGAAGTCCAGCTAAACGGACAGCGCCTGCGAGGCCGCGCCCTGGACCTCAAGGAGGCGAAGCGCCTAGAGCTTTCCATGCTGGACCGCCTCTCCCAAGGCGAAGGGGGCGACACTACGTCCGCGTCTGCCTCGCTCGGCTCTCCCAAGGCAGTTCGGTCCCGCGCCAAGACTGCAAGCCTATCATTCGGAGAGGCCGCAAAGAGGGCGAGGGGAATCCTTTGGGTCGGGCAGGCGACGGAGACAGAGAGCTTCCTCAAGCTGGACCGCATTGTCGGACTTGTCGGCCCCAAGACCCCGCTGGACGACTTTGACGCTAACGCAGCGGATGGCCTACTTGCCTCTCTGTCGGCAAGAGGGATCAAGCCGGGGACGATCAATCGCTATCTGTCGTGCCTGTCTGCCTTCCTGCGCTTCTGTAAGAAGCGTGGTTTCCGCACGGTCCCTACGCCCGAACTAGAATGGCGTGACGAGGACGAAGGGCGCATACGCTGGCTTTCGTATGAGGAAGAAACCCGCCTCATGGAGCTACTGCCCTCGCCAATCTCTACAGTCATCTATGTGGCAATTCGCACCGGAATGAGGGCGTCCGAGATTATGACGCTTAAGCCCGATCAGGTTCAGCCGCGATGGGTCCATCTCTGGAAAACGAAGAACGGTTCCCCGCGATCTGTGCCCATCCCGGATGACCTCTATAGGGTCCTGCGCTCGCTGGTCAGTGCAATGCCAAGCTACCCTCAAGTCTATCGCGCTTGGGAGACTGCCCGAACCAAGATGGGTCTGAAGGGAGACCCCACCTTCGTATTCCACGCTTGCCGTCATACCTACGCGACAAGGGCCGTTCAGGCTGGCGTGAATATTCGTGTCTTGCAGAAGCTAATGGGCCACAAGACAATCCAAACGACGCTGCGTTATGCGCATGTGGACGACAAGACTTTGGCTGATGCTGCGCTGTCCGCCTTGGCGTTCCATGAGGCCCTGATGCCGTCGAAAAGTGCGGGAATCGGCACGGCAATCGCTCCGAAGGCTGGACCGAGAGTTGCGAGAAAACTACGCAATTTCAGCGTTATAGCGTCTTGCGGTGTGTCTTCCCGGCGCTTTGCAAATCCGTTTACGCCGGTTCGATTCCGGCTCGGGCCTCCATAATCGTTTCAGGTGCGCCGTTCCCACCCGTCCCGTCAAGGCTGACCTTGCCCAGCGCGCTTTGGGTCGGGGTGGGACGCACCGTTGCGGCATGTCCCATCCGGCGTTGTGAGCGTCAGCAGGGACGCGCTGCCCAGTCGCCCCGCAGCCAGCGGTGCATTTTGTGCTTCCACGGGTCCAGCACAACCAGATTGACCCAGCCGTTTTCAACCAGCCGGCCGACGCTGTCGTGCGCCATGACGATATCCTGCACCCGTTGCAGCGGCGCCTGGACGATGACCGTCAGGCGGCGGGGCGTGTGATACGGCACGCCATCGTCGCGCATCAGCGATTGCCGGGGCAGTCCGGTGCACAGATCGCCACCGCCGCCCTGAACCACGCCAAACCCGCCGATCACGTTCTGTGTGGCCTTGTCGCCCGCGCCCAGCACTTCGTTGTCGATGGTCGAGAACAGGTACTGGCAGTTGATCCATTGCGCCACGATCATCGGCGCGGTCAGGATCGTGGTCAGCGCGCTGCCGTCTTCATCCTTCTGCCAGTCATAGCTGTGCAGGAACGCGCTGCTGCCAAGGTCGATCCCGCTGGTCAGCGCGCGCGGCCCGACGATGAACGCGGCGTTGCCCGAAAGCCCCCATTCGGGGCGCACTTCGGCCCAGTGCGCCGCGCCGGTCAGCAGATCGTCGGCGCTGCGGCCCAGCGCGCGGGCGCGTTCTGTGCGGCACTGGCTTCCGGCGTGCTGCACCGTTTCGATCAGGCTGGCCAGATCGGGCAGGTGCGTGGCGGGCACCAGATGGCGGTCGAAGATCTCGATCATATCGCGGGTGGTGTCATGCTGGGCGGCGATGAACCGGGTGTCTTCCGGCACGATCAGCCCCTGCGCGGCCAGCCCGGCACGGACGGGCGATTCGTTGAGGATCGACGCCATGAGCCGTGCGTTGGGGCCGCCGGGATGGCCCCCGCACGCGCCGCAATCGAGGCTGGCGGCAAACGCGTTGTTGGTGGTGCAGCCGCCATGGCCGGTCAGCACGACCAGCCGCGCCATCGCTGGCCCCATGCCGGTCAGCCGGAACATGCCGGCGGCGTAACCGATCTTCTGGTCCAGCCCCATGCCGTGGGCGTGATCGTGGTTGTGATCGTTGCTGGCAACCGGGCTGAACAGCGTGCCGCGATCGCCGATCACCCGCCGCCGCAAGCTGTCGGACAGGCGCGGGGCCAGTGTGCGCGCCAGCATGGCGATCGCCGCGACCGGGCCGGTCGCCTCAGCCGTGGCGAAACCGGCTGCGCCGCCCTTTGCCGCGTCGAGCATGCGCCGGGCATCGTCGAGACTGGCATGGCGGGCGAGGACGGCGCTGGCCTGTGCTTCCAGCCCCGGCGATGCCCGTTCCGGCACGACGTGAGCGGGTGAAAGCAGCACTGGCAACTGGTTGCGTTCGGGGGCGGAACAGGCCGGCTGGACGGCAATCGGCAGGCCGAAGAACCCGGCGTAGCCAAAGGTTTCGATGGCGCCTGCGGCTTCGATCGCCCGCCGCATCGGTTCGGAGCGGACATCGATGCAGAACACCATCTGTGCCGCAGGGCGTGGCGTATCCTCCGCGCACCGCACGGCGGCGGCTTCAAGCCGGGGCGCAAGATCGGCCAGATAGCTGGCTTCGGCGGCTTGCTGGAACAGGAGGCCAAGCTGTGCCTCGGTCATCGCGGCAACGCGGGCGATGCTGGCGCGGGCCGCATCGTCCCACGTTTCTGGGGCGTTTGCGGCAAGGCCGAAGTGGGCAAGCAGCGCGACTTCCACGACCTGGGGCGATGCTTCCGGTGCAGGGGCGTTTGCCGCCGCCGTGCTGCTTCCCGCGGCGCTGCGCACCAGCGCGATCAAGGCGATCAGGTCAGTCAGCGTCGCCGGGGTCTTGTGCGCGACGGCGGCCGGGCCGTGCTCATTCCGCCACCGCAGATGCCCGGCCCAGCCCGGCAGGCTGGCCACGTGCGCCTGAAGCCAGGGCAGCCGATCCGCTTCGGCCACTCCCGCGCGCTGCATGACAATGGCGATCAGGTCGAGCGGATCGGCGGGAGCGTTGGCGATCAGCGCGGCTCCGGCGCGGTCCGTCAGCCGCCGCAGTTCGGGGTCGTGGCGCAGGGCAGCCGCCAGGCAGGGATAAAGCCCCCGCTGCTGGCCTTCCAGCCGCAGGCTGCGGGCCGGGTCGAAGAAGGCTGCCAGCCAGCGGGCCAGCACGGCGAGTTCGGGGCTGAGCGTGCGCCGTGTGGCTGGTTCAGAGGCTACCGGCAGGTCGGTCAGCCGCGCCAGCAGCAGATTGTAGGCGTTGATATCCGGGCCGAGCGGGGCAAACGCCACCTCGAAGCCGCCCAGCGCCTCGACCACCACCTTGCGCAGTGCAACCGCGTCGATCCGCCCTTCGACCATGATCGCGCGCCATTGCGCCAGCGGCAGCGATGCGCGCGCGCCGAACAGCGCGGTGGCGGCGGGCAATGCCTCTTCGAACGGCTGCTCTTCAAAGCCCGACAGGGGGTTGACCGCAATCGCACTGTCCAGCGGCCAGAGCGGGGCAACGGTCTGCGCCGCAAGGGTGACAAGGGCGCGGATATCGGCGTGCCATTCGGGGGTGCCGGTGGTGGGAACCAGCTTTCCAGTCATCAGGTTCATGGCGTGTGGTCCTTCAGTTCCGGGGAGTCGGTGGGGCAGAAGCGGAGGCAGTACGGGCCGCTCCGGCATGGAGCAGGCGGGCAAGCAGCGCCGGGTGCAGCGCGGCTTCGCCAGTGGCGACGCGCTGTTGCCACACCCATCCGGCCAGCAGCAGGGAAAGCAGGCCGAACTGGGCGTAAGCGGGCAGCAGCGGAACCGCAGCGTTGGTCTGGAGCGTTCCCATCACCGCCAGCGCGGCGGCGTTGGTGGCGATCAGCGCGACCGGCGCGGCCAGGACCAGAACCGCCAGGCCGCGCGGGCTGCGGGCGGTGCCGCGCACGGCAATGGCCAGCGCGCTGAGCAGCGCGGTCAGTGCAAGGCCGACCGGCAGCAGCGCATCGGCGTGCGATGTGTTCATCAGCGCACCTGCACCGGCCAGCGCGGCCAGCGCGATCAGCGCCGGATAGGGGCTTATGATGCCCTTGTTCGCGCTGCGCAGGCTGGAAACCGTGCCGGACGATCCCAGGAACAGCCAGGCCTTGAACACCCCGTGCGCAATCATGTGCCACAGCGCGGCAGCATAGGCCCCCAGCGCGAGAGTGAGCAGCATGAAGCCCATCTGCGCCACGGTGGAAGCGGCCAGCGCGCCTTTCACGTCGCTGCGCACCAGCATGATCGCGCTGCCGATCAGCGCCGCGATCACGCCTGCGGCGAAAAGGGCGGCGCGCGCCATGGGGGCGGCTTCGACCACCGGGGCGAAGCGGATCAGCAGGAAGCCTCCAGCGTTGACGAACCCGGCATGCATCAGCGCGGAAACCGGGGTCGGGGCGGCCAGCGATGCCAGCAGCCAGCCGGAAAACGGCGGTACCGCGCAGCGCGCCAGCATGGCGACGACCAGCAGCATCGCCGCCGTGGCAAGCGAGGCGGCGCCCATGGTGGGGACCGCAGCGGCTATCGCGGCAAGATCAGTCGTTCCCGCAGGCACAGCCAGCAGCAGCACGCCCCCGACCAGCGCAAGGTCACCGACCGTGAAGGCAATATTGGCGCGCCGGGTTGCGGCGCGGGCTTCGTCCCAGCCGTCGATATGGCCGATCAGGCCGACCATCAGGCGGCCGCTGGCGATCCAGCCGACCGCCAGCAGCAGCGCGTCGCCGGTCAGCGCCATAAGCAGCGTCGCCAGCGCCATTCCACTGGCCAGCCGGGCAAAACTGCGCTGGCGCGGATCGGCGCGCAACTGGCGGCGGGCAAAGACCAGCACGACCAGCGTGACCAGCAGGCACAGCCCGGCAAGGGCAAGCCCGGCGGTGGTCGGTGCGGTCTTGCCGATCGCCAGTGCGGCAACCAGCAGAACCGCCATCGCGCCAAGGCCGATAACGCCGCGATCCGGGCGCGGAATCGCCAGCGGTGCGCGACCGGGCAACGGCGCAGCAGGAGAGAGGGACAAACGGGCAAGCGTGTGATCAGTCATCGGCGAAACTCCAGTTGCTGTGCAGGTGCAGCATCATCGGTGATTGGTGAAACGAATAATTGAAATATTGAAGATAAGGTTTGTTAATGATAGATGGCTGCGCATGGCTAACCGCAACCTCGATATCGATCTGCTCCGCTGCTTCGTGACGATTGCCGACACCAGCAGCTTCACACGCGCCGGGGAAAGGCTGGGGCGCACCCAGTCGGCTATCTCGCTCCAGCTCAAACGGCTGGAGGAACAGGTCGGGCAGACCTTGTTCCAGCGCAGCCCGCGCAGCCTGGCGATTACGCCGGAGGGCCAGCGCCTGATCGGCCCGGCGCGCCAGATTTTGCGTCTTCACGACGCCACGCTGGCGGAAATGTTCGAACCCGACATCGCCGGATCGGTGCGCATCGGGGTGCCCGAAGATTTCGCTACCGCCCATTTGCCCGCAGTGCTTGCCGCGTTTGCCCAGGCGCACCCGCTGGTCGAACTGGAGGTGACCTGCGATCTTACCCTCAACCTGATCGAGCGGTTTCATGCCGGCGATTTCGATCTGGTTCTGGTCAAGCGCCAGCCCGCGCAGGAACGGCAGGACGGCGTGCGAGTCTGGCGCGAGCCGCTGGTCTGGGTGGCACGCGATCGCAAGGCAGTTGCCGACATGGCGCGTATTCCGCTGGTCGTATCCCCGCAGCCGTGCGTCTATCGCAAGCGCGCGACCGAGGCGCTCGACGCGATCGGGTGGCCATGGCGGGTGGCCTATACCTCGACCAGCCTGGCGGGCAGCCTTTCGGCCGTGCGCGCGGGGCTGGGCATTACCGTGCTGCCGCTGGAAATGGTGCCACCGGGGCTGACCCCGGTCAGCGAGGAATCGGGCCTGCCGCCGCTCTACGACACCGAAATCGCACTGATCGAAGCGCCCGGCCTGTCGGATACTGCCCACCTGCTGGCACAACACATCATCGCGGCGCTGGAACAGGGGGCATGAACGCCGACGCTACTCTCCCAGGCTGAACCGTGTCACGGGTGTCGGCCGCACGCAACGCAACCCTTCTTCGACCGGATTGGCGCATCGCCCGTGCTGGGTGCGCAGCGCGTGATGGTGCGCCGGGACCAGTGTTTCCGGCGCAGGTTCGGGCAGGGCAATCCGCCAGCGCATCTGGGCCTTGGCGCGGTTCGCACACACGGTCATCCCTGCGCCTGGCGGGCATGGCTTCTCGATTGTTCCTGTTGCCGCAGGGATGTCCTCGGTCAGGCGGAAGCCATGATGAGCATCGGGCAGATGAACAGGCGTAATCGCCATAAGACTGGCTGCGGTTAACACCATGAACATGGCTGCATTCCTCCGTTGCGAGAATTAGTCTGGCAGCACGCGCAGCCAGGGTAACATGCGCGTGCTACCAGTGACCCACGACCGCCTGCGTCGGTGCGAGCGCAATCCGGGGCCGTGGCATGCGGGGCTGCCAGGACGATTCGCGTGGCGGCCGCGCATGGTTCTGATCTGGTCGGGGGCGGTGGACTGGAACCGTTCACCACCCCCGCGCAAGGAACCAGCGGCTGGTCGAGCGGCAGGCCATGGGGGGCAACCGTGGCGCCTGCGGCTGTTGTCGACCATGACGGGGCATCCTCTCTGGTCCTTGCCGGATGGTGTTGGACCAGCAGAAGCATTGCGTCCAATCGAAATGAAAGGCATGATTTGATAGAAACTTTCTATCGGAACAGCGATGCCTACCGTCCGCCAGCTCGAATATTTCCTTGCCGTTTCCGAACAGCATCATTTTGGCCGCGCGGCCCAGTTGTGCAACATTTCGCAACCAACGCTCAGCCATCAGATACGCGCGCTCGAACACCGGCTGGGGGCAATTCTGATCGAACGGGGCACCGGGGCCGTGGAATTGACGCCGATCGGGCGGGAAATTGCCGAACGGGCCAAGCGGGTGATGCTGGAAATCCGCGATATCCGCGCGCTTGCTGCGCGCTCGCAGCGGCGAATCGCGGGGATCGTGCGCTTCGGCATCACGCCAACGCTGGGACCGTACCTGATGCCTGCCATCATTGGCGCGCTGCACACAGATCAGCCCGACCTGCGGCTTTATATCAGGGAAGGGATTCCGGTCGACCAGGCGCGTGATCTCGTGGCCGGAAGGATCGACATGCTGGTCGGCCCCCAGCCCATCGTTGGCGAAGACCTTGAAATCGTGCCGCTGTTTGACGAACCGCTGTCCATCGTCGCGCCGGACAACCACCCCCTGGTCACGCGGGCGGGGCTGAATAGCGCGGACCTGGCCGGACAACGCTTCCTGACGCTCGACCGCCGCCACCACTTTCACCAGATGGTGCAGCGGGCCTGCGCCGAACTGGGAGCAGAGATCCTGCATGACTATGAGGGGACCAGCCTCGACAGCATTCACCAGATGGTCGGCATTGGCATAGGGCTGGCCATCCTGCCTGAACTCTATCTGCGATCGGATGTGGGCGGCGATGCGCTGGTTGCCCGCCTGCCGGTCTCTGGCTGGAACAGCCATCGCCAGATTGCGGCGGCCTGGCGCGCGCGCTCCGCCAACGCGGAGGATTATCGCACGCTGGCCGCGCGGATACGTACCGAGGCGCAGGCGCTGCTTGCCATGCCCCACGCAGCCCGGCGGGCCGGTTCGAAGGATGCGCCTGTCTGATGTGGCTGCTGACCCGCGCGCTCAGTCTGCCCGGTGCAGCGGTAGCGCGCTGGTGCGCTTGATGCGGTCCAGCACGATGCTGGAGCGGACCGCCGCGACATCGCCATGGCCGAGCAGGTGGCGGTTGATCAGGCGGTTGAAGGCCTTGAGGTCAGTGGTCATCACCCGCAGCAGGTAATCGCTGTCGCCGGTCATCGAACAGCACTCCACCACTTCGGGCAAGGTCGTGATGCGATGGTGGAACGCTTCCACTTCCGCGCGGGCGAACGAAGCGAGCTTGACCGTGACATAGGCTTCCACCTGCAGCCCCAGGGCTTCGGGGTTGAGCAACGCCACCTGGGCGCGGATCACGCCTTCGGCCTGCATTCGCTGGATGCGGCGGGATACCTGCGAAGGCGAGAGATGGACCACGTCGCCAATGTCTGCGTGCGAGCGCGCGGCGTCGGTCTGCAACTGCTCAAGAATCCGGCGGTCTGTTGCGTCCATGCGTGGATTATGTGCATTTCTCACGAAATATGCAATATACATGCGCGCTATTTCGTTTTCACGGTCAATGTTGCGCGGACACTGCACGGCTTGCATGGTATTGTTGCAGGGCAAACCGGGAGTTACGCCAATGGATGCCTTTGCCGCTGCGACGGGCCTTGAAAACCCGCTGGGTCTCGACGGGTTCGAGTTCATCGAGTTCACCGCGCGCGAAGCGGGCGTGCTGGAGCCTGTGTTCGCGGCCATGGGCTTTACCCATGTGGCCGATCACCGCACCAAGGACGTGCATCTTTGGCGGCAGGGCGGCATCAACCTGATCGCCAATTACGAACCGCGCAGTCCGGCCTGGTACTTCGCCGGGGAGCATGGCCCTTCTGCCTGCGGCATGGGCTGGCGCGTGCGCGATGCGGCAAAGGCTTATGCCGTGGCGCTGGAACGCGGAGCCGAGCCGGTAGAGGTTGAAACCGGCCCGATGCAGTTGCGCCTGCCCGCGATCCGGGGGATCGGCGGGGCGATCATCTATCTCGTCGACCGGTATGACGAAGACATTTCGATCTACGATATCGACTTTCGCTACTTGCCGGGGATCGAGCGGCATCCGCAAGGCGCGGGCTTCCACACGATCGATCACCTGACCCACAACGTCTATGGCGGGCGCATGGCGCATTGGGCCGCGTTCTATGAACGCATCTTCGGTTTCCGGGAAATGCGCTTTTTCGACATCAAGGGCGAATATACCGGCCTGACCAGCCGCGCGATGACCGCGCCCGACGGCCTGATCCGTATTCCGCTGAACGAGGAAGGCGCCGCCGGTGGTGGCCAGATCGACGAGTTCCTGCGCGCCTACAACGGCGAAGGCATCCAGCACATTGCCTTTGCCTGTGACGACCTGATTGCCTGCTGGGACCGGCTCAAGGCGCTGGGCACCCCGTTCATGTCGCCGCCCCCCGATACCTATTACGAGATGCTGGACGAACGCCTGCCCGGCCATGGCGAACCGGTTGCCGCACTGCGCCAGCGCGGCATTCTGCTCGATGGATCGACGCAGGATGGCGACCCACGCCTGTTGCTGCAGATCTTTTCGGAAGCGATGATCGGTCCGGTGTTCTTCGAGTTCATCCAGCGCAAGCGCGACGAAGGTTTTGGCAACGGCAACTTCACGGCGCTGTTCAAGTCGATGGAGCGCGACCAGATGCGGCGCGGCGCGCTGAAAATCGAAGGGGCGCAGCCATGACCGAGCAGACCAGCCCGCCCCGGCTTTCGCGCATCCATCACGTGGCCTATCGCTGCCACGATGCCGCCCAAACCGTGGAATGGTACCAGCGCGTGCTGGGTATGGACTATGTAACAGCCTTTGCCGAAGACCGCGTTCCGTCCACCGGCGAGGACGATCCCTACATGCACGTTTTCCTCGATGCAGGGGGTGGCAATGTGCTGGCATTCTTCGAACTGCCGGGCCAGCCCCCTATGGCGCGCGATCCCAATACGCCCGCATGGGTCCAGCATCTGGCGTTCGAAGTGGCCGATGAAGCGGCGCTACTGGCGGCAAAGGCGCATGTCGAGGCGCAGGGGATCGACGTTGTCGGGCCGACGTATCACGGCATTTTCCGTTCGATCTATTTCTTCGATCCCAACGGGCACCGGCTGGAACTGGCCTGCAACATCGGAAAGCCCGAACAGTACGCGGAACTCAGGGAAGTGGCTCCGGCGATGCTGGAGGAATGGCGCCGCACGCGCCGTGCGCCGCGGCAGGCTGCCTGGCTGCACAGCGACCCGGAAAGCTGAACGGGGGGCAGACGCGCCATTGCAAAAATGGTCCCGCATCGCCATATCGGGTACATCGGTGGGAAAACGAATGTAGGCTCCCCCGGCTGAGAGACCAGTGCGCTTTCGCTTACCCGCAGGAGCAGCGCCGTGGATCTCAACCTTCTTTATGCCAGGCACCAACGCGCGATCATGCAGGCGGCGCAAACCCTGTGCCGCACCGCGCACGCTGGCCACATTGCTTCCGCCAACGGCGTTGCCCGCACGATTCGGTCGTATCAGGCCGCGCAGGGCGCTTCGGCGGCAAAGGGCTGGGACGATGCCGTGGCGGCAAAACCCGCCGTGCCGGGCGCAGCGGCATGAGCCGCGCGGTCAACCTTTCGCTGCCCGAAGCCAAGGTGCGCGCGATGTGCGACAAGGCCGGGATTTCCGTCAGCGTGATCGAAGCCCTGCCTTCTGGCGGAACGCGGCTGGTCTGCAACACCGGCGAAGGGGCCGACGAAGTGCGCCTGACGCTCAAGAACCACGTCATTCCCGGCACGGTAAAGCGGTATCCGTTCTTCCGCAGCCGCGCGACCTGATCTGATCAAGCGCGCTGCCGCGTCATCGCCCGGCGCGCGTCAGATTTCGGCCACGTCAACCATCACGTTCATGGTCTGCGGCGCAATGCCGACAAACACGCCGTCGATCGGGGACACGTCGGAATAATCGCGTCCCATGGCGACGACGACGTGGTCGTTGTGCGCCATGCAATCGTTGGTCGGGTCAAACCCGACCCAGCCCAGATCCATTCCGCACCACACCGCAACCCAGGCATGCATTGCATCGGCGCCGACCAGCTTTTCCGCGCCCGGCGGTGGCAGCGTGCGCAGATAGCCGCTGACATAGGCGGCGGGGATGCCCAGCGCGCGCAGCGCCACGATCATCACTTGCGCGAAATCCTGGCACACGCCCTTGCGTGTGGCAAAGGCGCGCGATGGAGGCGTGGTGCTGGTGGTCGTGCCCGGCTGGTAGGTGAACTCGCGGTGGATCGCGGCGCAGATCGCGGCCGCTGCGTCTATCACGCCAGTGGCCTCGGAAACCCTGGCTGCCGCCCAATCCGCGATTTCGGCGCTGCCCGGCGCCATGCGCGAGGGGAAGAAATAGGGCAGGGGCGAACGGTTCGACATGTCGGTTGAGGCCATGACCTGCTGGCATACGGCGTCTATCCCTGGCCCGCCCGATGGCAGCGGACCATGGTTCAATTCGATGTCGAAACGGCTGATGACTTCCAGCGCCGTGATCGGACGGGTGAAGGCGATGGCGGTCACTCTGGTCGGGTATGCACCGGCGATTTCCCGGCGCGTGCGCGGCAGTGGCGAAACGGCAAGGTCAAGCCGAAGCAACCGCTGGCCCGGCCAGTCGATCGGCGCGAGCCGCAGGTTGAAGGCGGCACGGGCAATCGGCGCGGCATAGGCCAGCCGTGTGGTGTGGCTTACCCGATAGATCATGCCCGATGGATCACGCGTTGCCGGTCACGCAAGGAATCGTCCGCCATCCTTGAGCACGGGGTTTTCGTCCTGCAGGAAATACCGCTTGCTGATCGTGTTGGACAGCGCGGCCATTTCGTCGCGCAACGTGCCGAGCAGTGTCACGTTGACTTCGCTGGCCAGCAGACCCGCCACCCGCGCGCGAAGCAGGCGCGCCTTGACCAGTTGCGGTTCGGGCAGGCCGTCTTCGCTCAGCGCGGGAAGGGCGCCGAGGTGATCTTCGATCCGTTCAAGCTGGAACGCCAGCCCGCGGGGCTGCGCCGGATCGAGCAGCACCATGTCGAGCACCGGGGCAATCGTCGGCAGGCTGAGATAGCGCGCGCGGTAAAGCGCCTGCCCGTCGATCAGGTCGAGCAGCACATGCAGGTCTTCGGCGCTGGCGCTGCCCGGCACCATGCCTTGCACGGCCTGCATGATCATCGACGCACGTTCGAGCGAAATGCCAAGGTCGAGAAAACGCCACGCCGGGGTCCGGCTCATCCCGTCGGCGGTAAGGCGCGCCAGCGCGGCATAGCGTTCGAGCAATTCATCGCAGCAGGCGGTCATCGTGTCCAGATCGCCACTGTCGAAGCGGGGCATCGGCCGGTGGATCAGCCGCCAGCTATCGCGGGTCAGCCGGTCGCGCAGCAGGAGCGCGATCTGCCGCCCGCTGCCTGCAAGGGCAACGACGGAACCCGATTGTGCGCGGGCCATCAGCGCGGTTTCGGCAATGCGCGAAGGTTGCCACCCGATGCTTTCGCGCGGGGCCGCGCCCAGATTGCGCAGCAGCGCGCACAGCCGCGCGGTGGCTGTTCCGGCATCGCTTTGCGTGCCGGAACGGGAAATCTGTTCCAGCAGCGTCCGCACGATGCGCACGGTCTGGTGGCCGCGTTCGCCATAGCGGCCGATCCAGTAGAGATTATCCGCTGCCTGGCTGGGCAGGACGCCGTGGTTGCGCCGGATCGGCGGGCTTTCCAGCGGCGGCGGCGTGGCCGGAACCGGCGCCTTGTGCGCCACCACGCAGACATCGGCCGAAGTATCGCCGCTTCCCATCAGCGACGTGCGCAGTTCGCCGTTTTCGGAGATCCGCGCAAAACCGCCGGGCATGGCGATCCAGTTGCCGTCGCCATCGCGGCAGAGGAAGGCGCGCAAGGTAAAGGCGCGCGGTTCGAACTGCCCGTCCAGAAGCACTGGCGTGGTTGAAAGGCGGACGATTTCCTGCGCGGTATAATCGGCCGGGCGCCGCGCCATGCCTTCGATGATGGTGGCGCGTTCCTGCGCCGTCAGGCTGGCCCCGGCGCGCGTGTGCCCGTCCGCCAGGCCGACGACGGGTTGCCCGAACGAGGAGCTGATCACCAGCTTGTCGAGATTGCCCAGGGCAAAGCTGCGCTCCGTTTCACCGCCGCACCACCATGTGGCGACGTTGGGCAAGGCCAGGTCTTCGCCCAGCAGGACTTTGGCAAGGCGCGGCAGGAAGGCGGGCATCGCGCGCGTTTCCACCACGCCTGCTCCCGGCCAGTTCGCCACCACCAGACCCTGTTCGCAGGCCGTGATGAAATCGGGGACACCGATCTGCGAGCGCGCATCGAAATTGAGCGGGTCGAGATCGCCCGTTCTGATCCAGCGCCACACCGCGTCGATCCGTTTCAGCCCGGCAATCGTGCGGATGTAAAGCCGCCCGTCCCGCACCGCCAGATCGCGGCCTTCGACCAGCGAGAACCCCAGATGCCGGGCAAGGTGAGCCTGTTCGGGATAGGCCTGGTTGAACCGGCCGGGGGTCAGCAGCGCGATGCGCGGATCGGCGCGTTCGCAGCTTTGCGCCAGCCCCTGCCGCAGCGCGTCGAGAAAATCCGACTGACGCTCGGCATGAATCGACGTGAGCAGGCCGCCCGTTGCGCGCATCATCGCCAGCCGGTTTTCCAGCGCATAGCCGATGCCGGTGGGCAGGCGTACGCGATCGGCCAGCACGCACCATTTGCCGCCCGGCCCACGCGCCAGATCAATCGCCAGAATATGCAGGAACTTGCCGCCGGTCGGCGCCACGCCAACCATCCGCCGGGCAAAATCGACGCTGCCGGAAATAACGGCGGCGGGCAGGTGGCCATCGGCCACAAGCTGCTGCGCGCCATAGATATCGGCAATCACGCCTTCAAGCAGGTTCGCGCGCTGCACGAGTCCGGCAGAAATAGTTGCCCATTCATCCGCGCCGATGACCACGGGCATCGGGTTGAGCGGCCATGGCCGTTCCTGCTCGTCGCCGGTGATGCGAAAGGCAAGGCCAAGGTCTTCGACATGCCGGTCGACGAAGGCCTGCAACTGGTCAAGGTTCTGATGCGCCTGCGCAGCAAGGCCCGCTGCCAGCGCCTGCCATTTGGCCGCTACATCCGCGCCAGCGCCCGCAAAAATATCTTCATTGGCGTCATGCGGGGCATAGCGGTGCAGCGGATTCGTCACGCGATCGAGCCCGGTTTGGTCGTTTCCCGGCGCCTTGAACCCGGTCTCACTCATCCCGCCCTTGCCGGCCTCCTCAAATCAAGCGTCATCGGGAACTCGGTCCCCGGTTCTTCCACGGGTATCTCGGCCCGGCCCGGTGTGTGGCCGAAATCCTGGAAGCGTGCCTTGCGCCGCGCTTCGGCTTCATAGCTGTTCACCGGAACGTCATCATAGGACCGTCCACCGGGATGCGCCACATGATAGACGCAGCCGCCCAGCGATCGGCCATTCCACGTATCGAACACATCGAAGGTGAGTGGCGCATCGGCGCCCAGCAGGGGATGCAGGCAGTTGGGTGGCGCCCACGCCTTGTAGCGCACGCCGCCAACCGCTTCGCCGGGCCGTCCGGTCGGGTGCATCGGCACGCGCCGCCCGTTGCAGGCAACGACGTGGCGGCCCGGCGTCAGACCGCTGGCGCGCACTTGCAGGCGTTCGGTCGAACTGTCGACATAGCGCACGGTGCCGCCAATCGCCCCGGTTTCGCCCAGCACGTTCCACGGCTCCAGCGCATGGCTGATTTCCAGTTCGACCCCGCCCGCTTCGATCCGGCCGTGGACCGGGAAGCGGAACTGGCGCTGCGCTTCGAACCAGGTCGGATCGAAATCGTAGCCCGCCCCGCGCAGATCGTCGAGCACGCCGAGGAAATCGGCCCAGCAGAAGTGCGGCAGCAGGAATCGGTCGTGCAGCGACGTGCCCCATCGCACCAGCTTGCCTTCCTGCGGCTGGCGCCAGAACCACGCCGTCAACGCGCGCAGCAGCAGTTGCTGGGCAACGCTCATTCGCGCTTCGGGCGGCATTTCAAAACCGCGAAACTCGATCAGCCCCAGCCGCCCGGTCGGGCCGTCGGGCGAATAGAGCTTGTCGATGCAGATCTCGGTGCGGTGCGTGTTACCCGTCACATCGACCAGCATGTTGCGGAACAGCAGATCGACGATCCACGGGAAGCGCGGCGGCTCGCCGGGGCCGGGCACCTGGTCCAGCGCGATTTCCAACTCGTAAAGGCTGTCGTGCCGCGCCTCGTCGATGCGCGGGGCCTGGCTGGTCGGCCCGATGAACAGACCGGAAAACAGATAGCTGAGCGAAGGGTGACGCTGCCAGTAGAGCACGAAGCTCTTGAGCAGGTCGGGCCTGCGGATGAACGCGCTTTCGGTAAAGCTGGCACCCCCCATGACCATGTGGTTGCCGCCGCCAGTCCCGACCGAGCGGCCATCGACCATGAACTTGTCCGCCGTAAGCCCGCATTCGCGGGCCGCGTCATAGAGCCGGGTGGTGATTTCCACCAGTTCGTCCCAGCTTGCCGCAGGGTGGACGTTGACCTCGATCACCCCAGGGTCGGGCGTGACCTTGAGCACGTTGATGCGCGGGTCCGGCGGCGGAGGATACCCTTCGATCCGCACGGGCAGGCCAAGCCGCTCTGCCGTTGCCTCGATCTCGGCCACGAGTTCGAGGAAGTCTTCCATCGCTTCGAGCGGCGGGATGAAGACCGAAAGGTAGGTCTTGCGCGGTTCGACCGTCAGTGCAGTGCGCACGGCCCCGGCAACGATTTCCTGTTCGACGATTTCCTGCCGGTTGTTGCCGCCCGTTTCGACCCGGACATGGCCGAGGCCTTCCGGCGTATGAGCCGGGCCTTGCGCCGGTGTTGTGCTTTCACGCCGTGAATCGCCGGTCTGCGCCCGCTGTTCGCGGAAATCGGCCAGCGGTGCCTGCGGGTTGGTCTCGACCCGCGGGTGGATATAGGGGTATTCGCTCTTGGGCACCCACGGCAAGGAGCCGAGCGGGAGGCGATACCCCAGCGCGCTGTCGCCGGGGACGGCAAACAGCGCGCCGCGGCGCAGCGTCCATTGTTCGCTTTTCCAGCGCGGCCCCTTGGCCGGGGCGGCCTGCTGGCGCTGAATCGGCAGGACATAGCCAACCGGCTGGGAAAGGCCGCGGCTGAACGTGGTCAGGATGCGCTGGCGTTCTTCGGGATCGTCGATCTTGGGATCGAACGGGGTCACGTTGAAGGGCAGTTCGCCTTCGCGTTCGATCCACTTCTGCGTATCTTCATAAACCGGATGGACATACTCGGCGCCCACCCCAAGGCTCTGGGCGGCTGCGGTAATAAAGGCATCGGCATCCGGCGCCCCGACGGTCTTTTCCGGCGCGGCATCGGGATCGGGCGCGATTAGTGCCGGATTGCTCCACAGTGGCTTGCCGTCCTTGCGCCAATAGAGCGAATAGCCCCAGCGCGGCAGGCTTTCGCCCGGATACCATTTGCCCTGGCCATGATGCAGCAGCGCGCCGGGGGCGAAAATCGCCCCAAGCTTGCGGATCAGCTTGTCGGCATAGCGCGCCTTGGTCGGCCCTACGGCATCGCCGTTCCATTCCGGGGCTTCGGGATCGTCGGCGGCGACGAAGGTCGGCTCGCCACCCATGGTCAGGCGCACGTCCTGCGCCACCAGATCGGCGTCCACGCGCGCACCGAGGTCCAGCAGTGCCTGCCAGCGGTCTTCGGTGAACGGCTTGGTAATGCGGACCGCTTCCCTGACCCGGTCGACGCGCATTTCGAAAGTGAAATCGACTTCGGCGGGTTCGGCTGCGCCGGTGATCGGTGCGGCCGACCGGTAGTGCGGCGTCGCCGCCAGCGGAATATGCCCTTCGCCCGCGAACAGGCCGCTGGTCGGGTCCAGCCCGATCCATCCCGCGCCGGGGACATAGACTTCGCACCAGGCATGAAGATCGGTAAAATCGGCTTCCGGTCCCTTCGGGCCTTCAACCGGTTCGACATCGGCCTTCATCTGGATCAGATAGCCGGACACGAACCGCGCGGCATAACCGAGCCGTCGCAACAGATTGACCAGCAGCCAGCTCGTATCGCGGCACGATCCCGACCCCAGCGTCAGGGTTTCTTCGGGCGCCTGCGTGCCCGGCTCCATCCGCACGACATAGCTGATGCGCTGTTCCAGGGCGGAATTGATGGCGACAAGGAAATCAATCGTCCGGCCTGACTGGTCGGCAAACGATTCGACCAGCGCATCAAGCAGCGGGCCGCCCGGTTCCGGTTCGAAATAGGCGGCCAGTTCGCTGCGCAGATCGGGCGAATAGGTGAAGGGAACCGTCTCGGCGCTTTCCTCGACGAAGAAGTCGAAGGGGTTGATCACCGTCAGGTCGGCGATCAGATCCACTTCGATGCTGAAATGCCGCACGCGTTCGGGAAAGACAATGCGTGCCAGCCAGTTGCCGTGCGGGTCTTGCTGCCAGTTGATGAAATGCCCCGCCGGTTCGATCTTCAGGGCATAGTTGGGCACCGCCGTGCGGGTGTGCGGGGCGGGGCGCAGCCGGATCACCTGCGGTCCAAGCTGCACGGGGCGGGAGTACCTGTAGCGGGTCAGGTGGTGAAGAGCAGCGCGGATCATCGCCGGAGTAAACGCTTCCTCATGCTGCAATGCAACAAGAGATTCGCTATGACGAAAACACCGCTGCCGCCTTGTGGCGTCGCGCGATGCGTTGCGCTGTCCGACGATGGCTTGATAGCGAACGCCGCGTCAGCGCGCGTTGGCCGCAACATTCTGGGAGCGTTTGAAAAACGGCTACGGCGCAGATGGCAATCAAGCTGGTGCGGCCACTTTTACCTTGAACGGCATGCCCGCTCATCTGGCCCACCGCGTCGCGCTGCGCCCACATGCCTCCGGAAGAGGGGCATAGTGATGTGCCGAGAGGAAATGCCTGCCAATTGCAACGCTTGCTACACGGCCGTGCGCAGACGGGCCTGTGCGGTAGAGGCTAAAAAGCCCTGCTATGTGATGGGTTTTTGAGCGACTGGAGCGGGTAGCGGGAATCGAACCCGCATAGCCAGCTTGGAAGGCTGGTGCTTTACCACTAAGCTATACCCGCATCCGATCGCACGGCGATCATGCCTGCGCCGCTTGCCATGCGCGGTGGCGGTTCGTCAACTGTGGAACTGCGGGAATCGGCGCGGCGCAGCGCCGTTGTGTCAGTGGCCGGGGAAATCCATCAGGGCTTCGACGGTCAGCCCGGTTTCACGCAGCCGCGCGGCACCGTGTAAATCAGGCAGGTCGATCACGAAGAGCGCATGGGTAACCGCAGCGCCAGCGGACCGCAGCAGCGTTGCTGCGGCAAGGGCCGTGCCGCCGGTTGCGATCAGATCGTCGATGATCGCAACGCGTTGCCCATCCGCAATGGCGGTGGGGTCGATCTCCAGCCGGTCCTGGCCGTATTCCAGCGCATAGTCGACGCCGATCGTCTGCACCGGCAGCTTGCCCGGTTTGCGTACCGGGATGAAGCCAAGACCCATGCGCGCCGCCACCGCTGCGCCAAAAATGAAGCCGCGTGCTTCCATCCCCGCCACCGCCTGCGCTCCCGCGCGGTCTGCCATCGCGGCAAGATGGTCGATCGTGGCCGAAAGGCCCGGCCCGTGCCCGATCAGCGTGGTGACATCGCGGAACAGGATGCCAGGGGAGGGGAAGTCGGGGACGGTGCGGACCAGCGCCTTGAGATCGTCGGGTGTCATCGCGGCCGATGCTATCGCCGGATACGAAAAAGGCCACCGTTTCCGGTGGCCTCTTGTCGTTTTGCCAGGAACGCCGTCTTAGTGCTGATCGGCCCAGACGTTCTTCTTGGCAAGGTAGGCCAGCACGGTGGCGGCCAGCAGGAAGCCCAGCACGGCCCAGCCGGTCTGCTTGCGCTTGTCCAGCTTGGGTTCGGCGGTCCAGATCAGGAAAGCCGCAACGTCCTGCGCCATCTGGTCTACCGTAGCCTTGGTGCCATCGGCGTAGGTAACCTGCCCGTCACCGCTCAGCGGAGCCGGCATCGAAAGGTTCAGGTTGGCGAAGTACGGGTTGTAGTACAGGCCATCCGGGGTCTTGGCATCCGGGAACTTCTTGAGAAGTTCGGCCGGCTGGTCCTGATACCCGGTCAGCAGCGAAGCCACATAGGCGCCACCGTCATGGCGAGCCTTGGTGATCAGCGACAGATCCGGCGGGCTGCCCTGACCGGCGTAGTATACCTGCGGAATGAAGTCCGAAGGGATGTTGTCGCGTTCGCTGCGTTCGCCGCTCTTGGGGTCGAACGTGGGCTGCTTGGTGCCCCACTGCTTGGCGATCGCCTTCACTTCGGGTTCGGAATAGCCCAGCGCCGCCAGATCGCGGAACGCGACATGCTTGAGCGAGTGGCAGGTGGCGCAGACTTCCTTGTAGACCTGGAAGCCGCGCTGGAGCTGCTGCTTGTCGAACTTGCCGAACACGCCATCGCTGGCGAAGTGCACCTTCTTGGGGTGAAGGTGGAACTCGTGCTCGGCCGTGGCCGGCGCGGGTTCGGTAATCGCCATGAAGGCGCCGTTACCGAACGACCACAGCAGCGCCACTGCGAAGAACAGGCCGACCAGGGGGCCAAAAAGACGGACCATGGTGTTTTCTTTCTCTTTCGCTTCGAGAGCGGCTCAGGCGGCTGCCGGGTTGGCGTTGAGCACTGCGCTCTCATCCTTGCCCAGCACGGATTCGGTGATCGAGAACGGAAGCGGTTCCGGCTTCTCGATCGACGAAACGATCGGCAGGATGATGAGGAAGTGCGCGAAGTAGTAGGTCGATGCCAGTTGGCTGAGCATCACGTAAGGTTCTTCGGCCGGGGCGCCGCCGCAGTAGAACAGGACGGCCATCGCGGGGATCAGGCCAAACCAGAAGAACTTGCGGAACAGCGGACGGTAGTGGCCCGAACGCACTGGCGAGGTGTCCAGCCAGGGCAGGAAGAACCACACCAGGATCGCGCCGAACATGGCGAGAACGCCCATCAGCTTGGCCGGGATGAAGAAGAAGTCATACGTGAAGGCGCGCAGGATCGCGTAGAACGGCCAGAAATACCATTCGGGAACGATGTGCGCAGGCGTCGAAAGCGGGTTGGCCGGGATGTAGTTGTCCGGGTGGCCCAGCGCGTTCGGTGCGAAGAACAGCACCGCGCAGTAGATCAGCAGGAACACGCCCAGTCCGAAACCGTCCTTTGCCGTGTAGTACGGGTGGAACGGAACGGTATCGCTTTCGGTCTTCACTTCCACGCCGGTCGGGTTCGACGAGCCGGGAATGTGCAGCGCCCAGATGTGCAGGATGATGACCCCGGCGATCACGAAGGGCAGCAGGAAGTGGAGGCTGAAGAAGCGGTTGAGCGCGGCATTATCCGGCGCATAGCCACCCAGCAGCCAGATCTGCAGCGGTTCCCCGACCAGCGGGATCGCGCCGAACAGGCCGGTGATGACCTTGGCGCCCCAGAAGCTCATCTGGCCCCAGGGAAGCACGTAGCCCATGAAGGCCGTCGCCATCATCAGCAGGAAGATGACCACGCCGAGCAGCCAGATCATTTCGCGCGGGGCCTTGTACGACGAGTAGAAGAAGCCGCGGAAGATGTGCAGGTACACGACGACGAAGAACGCCGAGGCGCCGTTGGCGTGCGCATAGCGCAGCATCCAGCCCCAGTTGACGTCGCGCATGATATGCTCGGTCGAATCGAAGGCCACCAGCGCGTTCGGCGCATAGTGCATCGCCAGTATGACACCGGTCAGGATCTGGAGAACCAGGCAGAAACCGGCGAGAACGCCGAAGTTCCACATGTAGTTCAGGTTGCGCGGAACCGGATAGCCGCCGCCGACCGCACTATAGACAAAGCGCGGCAGGGGCAGCCGCTGGTCAAGCCACTGCATCAGCGGGTTGCCCGGCTTGTATTCCTTAGCCCAGTTAAAGCTCATGGATACTGTCCTTAGCCAATCTTCACGACAGAGTCGGAAATGAACGCATAGTCGGGCACTTCGAGGTTCTTCGGTGCCGGACCCTTGCGGATGCGCGCTGCGGTGTCATACGACGAACCGTGGCACGGGCAGAAGTAGCCGCCGAATTCGCCCTTCACTTCGCCTTCGCCGGCGCCCAGCGGCACGCAGCCGAGGTGGGTGCAGACACCCATCGTGATGAGCCAGTTGGTCTTGCCTTCCTTGGTCCGCTCTTCCAGCGTCTGCGGGTCGCGCAGCGAGGAGGCATCGACCTTGTCGGCGCTGGCGATTTCTTCCGGGGTCAGGTTGCGGATGAACACCGGCTGCTTGCGGAAGATCGCCTTGATCGCCTGGCCCGGCTGGATCGCCGAAATGTCGATCTCGGTCGAGCTTTGCGCCAGAACGTCGGCCGATGGCGCCATCTGGCTAACCAGTGGCAGCAGCACGGCAACGCCGCCCACGCCTGCAAAACTCACCGCCGCGATATTGATGAAATCGCGCCGGCGCACGCCTTCTCCGGCAAGTGCCGGGGTGTCGATGGTCGCCTCGTCAGCCATAGGTATTCCCTGTTTGCTGCTGCGCACGCGGATCGCGCGCGGTTTAACTTGCCATTCCCCTGCGGCTGGTCAAACCCCTTGGGTTTGCCTGTCCGCAACAAAGCCGGGCACGCGCATACGCGCCAGTCCGACCCCTGTTGTGGCGCGCCTGATAGACGCAAAGCAACGGCTTTGCCAACAGGCATTTTGGTATGGAATTGCCCCTTGTTTTGACGGGGATTCGGCGTTCTGACGCCAGTCAGGCTGCGGGGTGGCGCCCGGCCGGTGCGATTCAGGCGAATCCTTCACCATCGGGCCAGGACGGCCCGGCAAGCCCCATGACCTTGAACAACGCGCCCATCTGGCCTTCCGCCGTCAGCCGTTCGCGGGCCGTGTCGATGGCGGCGGCGCTGGATGGCGATGCGGCTGCCAGCGCCGCGGCCCGCGCGTCAATCCCCAGCGCGCGCAGCCATGGCCCCTGTTCGGCCGTTCCCAGCCAGCGTGCCCCGCGCGCCATGGCAATCGGCGCAAGCGCGGAAAAATCGACATGTGCGGTCAGGTCCGCTTCGCCGGGAGCGGAAAAGACATCGACCATGCGATGCGCACGCACCGCCTGCAGCGAAGAGCCGAAGCGCGGTTCGCAATAGCCATAGTCGATGAACAGCGCCGCGCCGCCTTGCGCCGCCAGCCTGCCCGACGCTTCATAGAGCGTGGCTGCCGCGGCGGGCGATGTTTCGATGATCGCGCCGACGGGAGCATCGGCGCGCGCGGGCGGCACGGCTGCGTCCATCGGTTGCGTGCCTGCAACCGGCACCAGCCGTCCCCCATCCAGCCCGACCATGCGTTCGCGCCAGCCCTGCTCGGTTCGGATAAGCTGGCGCACTGGCAGTGCATCGAGGAACTCGTTGGCGACGATCAGCAGCGGCCCGTCGCCGGGCACGCTGGCAAGATCGCGGTGCCATTGGGCCTGCGGGTGCAGATCGAGCTGCCTGGCTTTCAGTGCGAGGCTGGCTTCGACAAAATGGGTGGTCGGTTCGAGGCCGAATCGCCGCGCGGTGGCCAGCGCGTCGCGCGCCAGGGTGCCGCGTCCGGGACCAAGCTCCACGTAGTGCACGGGTTCGGGCTTGCCGGCCCGGATCCACATGTCAGCCAGCCACAGCCCGACGAGTTCCCCGAACATCTGGCTGATTTCCGGCGCAGTAATGAAATCGCCAGCCGTGCCCAGCGGGTCGCGGCTGTCGTAGTAGCGCGCGTTCGATTCCGCCATGTAATGGGCGATGCTGATCGGCCCGGTGTTGCGGATCAGCCGGACGAAGGTTTCCCGCAGCCGCCCGGTGTCGTGCCCTGGTTCACCCGTGCTCACGCAGCGGCGGCTCCGTTCAGCGAAAGCGGCTTGCGGATCAGGCTGCGCAGCAGGAAGAACAGCCCGACGGCCATCATCGGGAAGGTCAGCCACTGGCCCATCGAAAAACCGGTGCGCAGTGCAAAGTCCATGAGCTGGGCATCGGGTTCGCGGTAGTATTCGACCGTGAAGCGCGCGAGAGCATAGCCGAAGGTGAACAGCCCGACGAGCAGGCCGGGCCGCCAGCGGGCCTTGGTCTTCCAGAACAGGACCAGCAGCACGACCAGCAGCAGCAACCCTTCGAGCGCGGCTTCGTAAAGCTGGCTGGGATGCCGGGCAATCGGGCCGCCGCCGGGAAAGACGATGGCCCAGGGCAGGCTCGCTCCGGCTTCGCGCCCCCACAGTTCGCCGTTCATGAAATTGGCCAGCCGTCCGAACAGCAGGCCTGCGGGGACGCACACTGCGATGTAATCGCACACGCGAACGAAGTGCAGGCCGTTGCGCCGTGCGACCCAGGCAATCGCCAGCACGGTGCCGAGCAGCCCGCCGTGAAAGCTCATCCCGCCTTCCCACAGCTTGAGCAGGTTGGCCGGATGAGTCAGCAGTTCGGGGGCATAGAACAGCGCATAGCCCAGCCTGCCGCCCAGGATCACGCCCAGGGTGGCATAGAAGAACAGATCGTCGGCATGGCGCTGGGCCAGCGGCGCGCCGGGCTGGCGGATCATCCGCGAAAGGTGCCAGTAGGCGAAGATGATGCCCGCCAGATAGGCCAGCGAGTACCACTTGAGCGCGAAGAAGCCGAGGTCGAGCGCGATCGGGGATACGCCCAGATCCGTCCAGCGAATCGGCCCTGCAGCATCGGCCGCCGCAGCGGACGTTACGGCAAGCCCGGCTGCGGTTGTCAGTAGTGACAGCAAGTGGCGAACTCCCTACATCTTGCTGAACAGGCCCGTTTTCCGGCCATTCAGCATGCCTTCGCATGGCATGCCTAGTGGCACAGGGGAAAGGGCACAAGCAAACCCGAAACAGCGTGCAACAGATGCGCTGCCGGGCGGGAGAGTGAAAGGACGCCATGAAGACCGATCTTGACCTGGCCATGGATCAGGCATTTTCCGCGCTCACCGCCGAGGGCGGGATGTTTGCCACGGTCCCGTTCCGGCTCCATGGCCGCGACCTGCCGATGATCGCCAAGGCTCCGCCCCACTTGCCGGCCTATTTCGCCTATTTCTGCGCGACGCACGGCGACAAGACCTTCATTGTCGATGGCGACCTGCGGCTGAGCTTTGTCGAAGTCTACACCGCCGCGCGCCATGTCGCTGGCGGACTGGTCGAAGGGCTGGGTGTGCAAAAGGGCGAGCCGGTGGGCCTTGCGGCACGCAATTCGGCCAACTGGATAATCGCTTACATGGCCGTGCTCATGGCCGGGGGCTGCGTGACGCTGCTCAACGGGTGGTGGCAGGGCGAGGAACTGGCGGATGGCATCGCGCTGGTCAAATGCCGTTATGTCATTGCCGATGAACCGCGCGCTGCGCGTCTGGCGGATCAGGACCACGGCGCCACCGTGCTGCCGATGGCGCACGATTGCCCTTACGATCAGGGCCTTGCCGCGTTGCTGGCCAAGGGCGGCGGCCCGGAAACCATGCTGCCCGGCCTGACCGGCGACGATCGGGCGACAGTGCTGTTCACGTCCGGGTCTACCGGCGTCGCCAAAGGGGCCTATTCGGACCACCGTGCGGTCGTGCAGGGCACGATGAACTACGTGGCGCAGACGGTGGCGGTCCTTTCCGTCCTGACAGCGCGGGGCGAAGGGCCGCCGGCGGATCTGCAACCGGCAACGCTGGTCAACGTGCCGCTGTTCCACGTCACCGGCGAAGTGCCGGTTTTCCTCCAGTCCTTCGCCATCGGCCGCAAGCTGGTGCTGATGCCCAAGTGGGACGCGGAAGAGGCGATGCGCCTGATCGAACGCGAAAAGGTTACCTATTTCGTCGGCGTTCCGCTGATGAGCCTTGAGATCGCCACTCACCCGGACCGCGACAAGTACGACCTTTCAACCTGCGTCTCGTTTGCTGCAGGCGGCGCGCCGCGCCCGGTGGAACACGTGGCGCGGCTGCGCAAGGCGCTGCCCCATGCCTTTCCCCTGCTGGGCTACGGGCTGACCGAAACCAACGGCGTGGGCTGCGGCAATCTCAACCAGAACTATCTGGCCAAACCCGGCAGCACCGGCACGGCATCGCGCCCGCTGGTTGATCTGGCCATCCTGGACGACGCCGGAAACCCGTTGCCGCAAGGCGAGATCGGCGAAGTGTGCATCCGTTCGATCGCCAACTTTGCCGGATACTGGGACAACCCGCAGTCCACGCGCGAGGCCGTAACCGACGACGGCTATTTCCGCTCCGGGGATCTGGGATACCTTGATCCCGAAGACTACCTGTTCATCGTCGACCGCAAGAAGGACATCATCATTCGCGGAGGCGAGAATATTTCCTGCATCGAAGTGGAAAGCGCGATCTACGCCCACCCCTGTATCGCCGAGGCAAGCGTGTTCGGCCTGCCCGACGAGAAGATGGGCGAGGTTCCGGCAGCGGTCTATCTTGCCCGCGAAGGGTGTTCGGCGACCGAGGCGGAACTGCGCGCCTTCCTCATGGAACATATTGCGCCTTACAAGATGCCGGTACGCTTCTGGGAAGTGACCGAACCGCTGCCCCGCCTTGGTACGGAAAAGGTGGACAAGCGGGCCTTGCGTGACCGCTATACGCGGGAATGGAAGGCGTCGGGCGCGGGGTGAGCGCAGGGATGCCGGCGGCGCAGAGTCTATTGGACGCTGGCGGTACTGTCTCTAAAGGGGGGGCATGATACTCCCCCGGATCGTGAACCAGCGGGCCATCGTCGATCGCCGGGCGCTTGCCGATGCGGTTGCCGCCGCATACGCCGCGCAAGGCGAACAATCGCGCATGGCGGTCGTCGAACTGCTGCGCGCGGCGCTTGATGCCGGGCGCACCGAACTGGCGAGGCGGCTGGAGGCAAAGCCTTCGGCGGGCACCGATTGCGCGCATGGCCAGGCGTTTCTGGTCGACCAGCTTATCCGCGTGATTCACGATCACGTGATCGGCCGCGTCTATCGCGCCAGCAACCGTTCCACCGGCGAACGCATCGCCGTGATGGCGGTGGGCGGGTATGGCCGCGGCGAAATGGCGCCGCATTCGGACGTCGATATCGCCTTTGTCACGCCGAGCAAGCCCACGTCGTGGTGCGAACAGGTGATCGAGGCGATTCTCTATTTCCTGTGGGATCTGGGTCTGAAGGTCGGCCACTCCAGCCGCTCGCTCGATGAAGTCGTGCGCATGGGCAAAAGCGACCTGACGATACGTACCGCACTGCTGGAAGGGCGCTATGTCTGGGGTGACCGCGATCTTTATGACGAGGCATCGCGCCGTTTCTGGGCCGAAGTCGTCACCGGGACCGAACAGCAGTTCGTTGCCGAGAAGCTGGAGGAGCGCACCCAGCGGCACAAGAAGCTGGGTGACAGCCGCTATGTCGTTGAACCCAACGTCAAGGAGGGCAAGGGCGGTTTGCGCGATCTCCACGCGCTCTACTGGATCGGGAAATACATCTACAAGGTGCGCGATGCGTCCGAACTGGTCGATGTCGGCCTGCTGACTGCCGAGGAATACCGCGCGTTTCGCCGGGCGGAAAACTTCTTCTGGGCGGTGCGCTGCCATCTGCACACCCTGACCAACCGCGCCGAAGACCGGCTGACCTTCGACCTTCAGCGCGAAGTGGCGGTGCGCATGAACTTTGCCGACCGTCCGGGCAAGAGCGCGGTGGAACGGTTCATGCAGTACTTCTTCCTGCAGGCAAAACAGGTCGGTTCGCTGACCGGCGTGTTCCTGGCCCAGCTTGACGAACAGGCCCGGCGGCAGAAGCGCGGGTTGCTGGCTGCACTGCGCAGGCGGCGCAAGAAGAAGGTCGGCCCGTTCATCATCGACGCGGGCAAGCTTACCGTTCCGACGGACGACACGTTCCAGGAAGATCCGGTCCGGCTGATCGAACTGTTTGCCACCGCGGCGGACGAACAGGTGGAAATCCATCCCGATGCGATGCGCATCGCGCGGCGCGATGCCCCGCTTATCATGGCACCCGTGCGCCGCGACAAGCGCGCCAATGCCCTGTTCCTTGAGGTTCTGACCAGCCGGAACGATCCCGAAACGGTGCTGCGCTGGATGAACGAGGCCGGCGTGTTCGGGCGCTTCGTGCTCGATTTCGGACGGGTGGTCGGACAGATGCAGTTCGACATGTACCACCATTACACGGTGGACGAACACACCATCCGCGCCATCGGTCTGCTCGCCGATATCGAAAAGGGTGAAGCGAAGCTGGAGCATCCGCTGGCGACGGAAGTGGTGCACAAGATCGCTTCGCGCCGGGTGCTCTACGTGGCGACGTTGCTGCACGATATCGCCAAGGGCAGGGGCGGGGATCATTCGGTGCTCGGCGCGGAAGTGGCGCGCAAGCTGTGCCCGCGGCTTGGGATGTCGGCGGCGGAAACCGACATGGTGGCCTGGCTGGTGCGCTGGCACCTGCTGATGAGCGCGACCGCGTTCAAGCGCGATCTGGCCGATTACAAGACGATCGCCGATTTCGCCGCGCTGGTGCAAAGCCAGGAGCGGCTGCGCCTGCTGCTGGTGCTGACCATCGTCGACATCCGCGCCGTCGGCCCTGGCGTCTGGAACTCGTGGAAGCGCCAGTTGCTGGGCGATCTGTTCCTGGCGACCGAGGAAATGCTGCGGCTTGGCCACAAGCAGCATGGTCGCGCCGAACGCATCGCCGCCAAGAAGAAGGCTGTGGCGGACCTGCTGAAGGAACGCGCCGCATTGATCGGCACGGTGGGCAAGCAGCTTGGCGATGCCTACTGGATTGCCGAGCCTGAAGATATCATCGCGCTCAACCTGCAGCAGATGGACACCGCGCTGGGCGAACCGCTGTCGGTTGAAGCGCACTGGTATCCCGCGCGCGGCGCGACGCTGGTTACCGTCCTGGCGGCGGACCATCCGGGTCTGTTCTATCGCATCGCCGGGGGCATCCACCTGGCAGGCGGCAACATCATCGACGCGCGCATCCACACCACGCGCAACGGCATCGCGGTGGACAATTTCCTGGTTCAGGATCCGCTTGGACGGCCGTTGAACGAAGCGGTGCAGATCGAGCGGCTCAAGACCACGATCGCCGATGCGCTGGCGAACCGGGTGAAGCTTCTGCCGCAACTGGTCGCGCGTCCGCTGGCGCGCCCACGGGCCGACGCTTTCGATGTGCGACCGATCGTGATCTTCGACAACAAGGCATCGAACCGCTTTACCGTGATCGAAGTGGGTGCGCGCGACCGTCCTGCGCTGCTCAACCGGTTGTCGCGCGCGCTGTTCGAAGCGCGGCTCATCATTCATTCCGCCCATGTCGCAACCTATGGCGAACGCGCGGTCGATACCTTCTATGTCACCGATCTGCTGGGCGAGAAGGTTATCGAGGAGGCCCGGATGAAGTCGGTGGAAAAGAAGCTGCTGGAAGCCGCTGCGGATCGCAAGGTAAAGGCCGCCGCCTGATCCTTGCGGCGCTGCCGTTCAGGCGGCAGGCTGGCTGTCGCCCCCGGCGGCGGCGAACTGGTCGTAGGCTTCCACTGCCTGCGCGGCGTACATAAGGCTTGGTCCGGCGCCCATGTAGAGCGCCATGCCCATTGTCTCCATCACCTCGTCGCGGCTGGCGCCGTGGTCCAGCGCGGCCTTGGCATGGAACGCGATGCAGCCATCGCAGCGGATCGCCACGGCAATCGCCAGCGCGATCAGTTCCTTGGTCCTTGGATCGAGCGCGCCGTCCTTCGTGGCGGCCTGGGCCATCGCGGAAAACGCCTTCATCACCTCTGGCGCGCCAAGGCGGACCTGCTTTATCGCGCCGGATAGCTCGGTTGCCATCTGTGGCCAGTCCTTGTGCATTGTTCGGTTGTCCCTGATCCCGTCGGTATGACGCACAGTACGCTGCACCAGCGGGCCTCCGCAGGCATTGACCGGAGTCAACCCGCCGCGTTTCCGGCGGGCTGCCGCCAGAACGCGGGGGCGCAGGGGTGGCGCACCGGCGTGCGACCGCCTATCTCCATCAGCATGACCGATGCACAATACCTCAACGGACGGTTGCTGCTGGCGATGCCCGGCATGGGCGATTCGCGGTTCGATCACGCGGTCATCGCCATGTGCGTGCACGATGATCATGGCGCGCTGGGCATCGGCATTGGCGCCGTGCGCGAAGGCGTGACCCTGCATGGCTTGCTGGCAGACGTCGGGATCGATCCGGGCGTTGCGCCGGACATTCCGGTGCTTGACGGCGGACCGGTCGAACCGGCGCGCGGGTTCGTGCTCCATTCGGATGACTGGGGCGATGACGATGACGCCGAAACCAGCGTAGCCGTGGCATCGCTGTGCCGCCTGTCGGCCTCGCTCGACGTGTTGCGCGCCATTGCCGAAGGGCGCGGGCCGAGCCGGTTTCTGGTGGCGCTGGGCTATGCCGGATGGGGCGCGGGCCAGCTTGAGGCGGAAATGCGCCGCCACGGCTGGCACGCCGCGCAGGGACGCCCCGAAATCCTGTTCGAAACGCCCACCGGGCGGCGCTGGACCATGGCGTGGAAGCGCGAAGGGATCGACCCCGCGCACCTCGTTGGCCAGACCGGGCAGGCTTAGGGCGGCCGCGCCGGGACCGCCCCGTTCCAGTCAGGCGTAAGCGATCAGGCCGAAGGGGCGGCGCTGTTGAGCTGGATGTAGTTCTGCAAACCCATGCGGGCGATCATGTCGAACTGTTTTTCCAGCGTATCGACATGTTCTTCCTCGTTTTCGAGAATCTTGCTGAACACGTCGCGGCTGACGAAATCGCGCACCGTCTCGCAATAGGCGATCGCTTCCTTGAGCAGCGGGATCGCTTCCATTTCCAGCGCGAAATCGGCCTTGAGGATTTCCTCAACCGTTTCGCCGACATGGATGCGGCCGAGCGCCTGGAAATTGGGCAGCCCTTCGAGGAACAGGATGCGATCGGCCAGCATGTCGGCATGCTTCATTTCGTCGATCGATTCGTGGCGTTCGTACTCGGCCAGTTTCTTGACGCCCCAGTTGTCCAGCATGCGATAATGCAGCCAGTACTGGTTGATGGCGGTCAGTTCGTTGAGCAGAGCCTTGTTGAGGTATTCGATGACATTGGCATCACCCTTCATGGCGCGGTTCCCTTTCCATTGTGTCGGTCAAGGGTACGCGCTTGGGCCAGCACGGCCAAGCGCGAACGAATCGCAAGCAGGTACGGAAAGGGGGGTTTCAGGTCGGCTTCGGGGCCGGTTCAGGCCGGGGCCAGGGCGCGCTCTTCCGCGATGATGTCGTCCGCATCGCCCAGGCACTGGCGGCATTGCGGGGTGAAGCCCATGCTGCGGTAGATATCTTCGGCGTTCCCGCCGGTGCAACGGGCCGCACCACGGATGTCCTTTTCGCGGATGGCATTGCAGACGCAGATGAACATTTCGCACACTCTCCAGACAGGCGCTTCTGCCAATCATTCGCAATAATAATGCGATCCAGTTGCAATAGCAAGCGGTATTCGAATCGTCGGCACGGTTGCGCAGTTCGCGCCATGGGGGTCGGTTTGCGCGGTGTTGCATCTGTGCCGGAAGCATCCTAGATCAGCGGCACATCAAGAGTTGGGGTGACGCTCCAACGCCAACCTGCCGTTCCGGGCAAGGTGGTGCTCCGACCGGGCAACCGGGAAGAGGATGTGGCCGATCCGGCAATGATACGGACCAGCGGCACAGGCGTCACTTCCGGCAGAACCGAAGAAAGATGTAACGAGTGCCGATCAGGATTGCCGATAATCTGCCCGCGCGCCGCACGCTCGAATCCGAAGGCGTGATCGTGATGGGCGAGACGGAAGCCGCGCGCCAGGACATCCGCCCGATTCGCATCGCGCTGCTCAACCTCATGCCCGACAAGATCACCACCGAAACCCAGATCGCGCGTCTGCTTGGCGCAACGCCGCTGCAGGTCGATCTGGAACTGGTGCGCATTTCCG
Source organism: Novosphingobium lubricantis (assembly GCA_042650965.1). Classification (GTDB taxonomy): domain Bacteria; phylum Pseudomonadota; class Alphaproteobacteria; order Sphingomonadales; family Sphingomonadaceae; genus Novosphingobium; species Novosphingobium lubricantis. The sequence continues at coordinate 38,294 of JBHSCB010000017.1, forward strand.
ATCACGTCAGCCGCAACACATCGTCGGGGCACATCGCCGCGTTCTATCGCCCGTGGGAGGAAGTGCGCGATGAACGCTTCGACGGGCTGATCGTCACCGGCGCGCCGGTGGAGACGCTGCCTTTCGAACAGGTCACCTACTGGGACGAACTGCGGCGCATCTTCGACTGGTCGCAGACGCATGTGCACCGCACGCTGGCAGTGTGCTGGGGGGCGATGGCGGCGCTGCACCACTTCCACGGCATCGAAAAGACGCTGCTCGACCGCAAGGCCACGGGCGTCTTTGCCCATCGCAACTGCGCCCCGGCGAACCCGTGGATGCGCGGCCTGCCCGATGTGTTCGACGTGCCGGTTTCACGCTGGAGCGAAGTGCGCGCCGAAAGCCTGCCGTCGGGACGGGGCCTTGCGGTGCTGGCGGAAAGCGCGGCGACCGGGCTGTGTCTGATCGACGACCCGGCGCACAAGACGCTGCACATGTTCAACCACCTTGAATACGATACGCTTTCGCTGGCGGGGGAATACGCGCGTGACGGGCAGACCGATCTGCCGCAGCACTATTTCCCCGGCGACGATCCGCAGGCCCTGCCGGTCAACACATGGCGCGGCCACGGGCACCTGCTGTTCGGCAACTGGATCAACGAAACCTACCAGACAACCGCGTTCGATCTGGCCGATATCGGCGCCGCGCGGGCGGCGGGCTGACGCCGGGCTTGCCTTTTGCGGCGGCTTGGCATAACCGCGCCGACTTCAACCGACACGGATTCGATGATCGGCCTGGCCACAAGGGCTGCCATGGCGGATCGGACGCGTCGTACTCTAGGAGACGAAAATGCCCAAGATGAAGACGAAGAGCGGCGTGAAAAAGCGCTTCAAGCTCACCGCCACCGGCAAGGTGAAGCACGGTGTAGCTGGCAAGCGCCACCGCCTGATCAGCCACAACGCCAAGTATATCCGCCAGAACCGCGGCACTGACGTGATCTCCGATGCCGATGCGCGGACGATCAAGAAGTGGGCGCCCTACGGGCTGAACTGAGGAACGCTGACTTATGAGCCGTATCAAGAGGGGTGTCACCACCCGCGCAAAGCACAAGCGGATTCTGGATCAGGCGAAGGGCTTTCGCGGCCGTCGCAAGAACACGATTCGCGTCGCCCGTCAGGCCGTTGAAAAGGCCGGCCAGTACGCTTACCGCGACCGCAAGGTCAAGAAGCGCACCTTCCGCGCCCTGTGGATCCAGCGCATCAACGCCGCTGTGCGTGAAGCTGGCCTGACCTATTCGCAGTTCATCCATGGCGCCAAGCTCGCCGGGATCGAACTGGATCGCAAGACCATGGCCGATCTCGCCATGAACGAAGGCGCGATCTTCAGCACCGTGATTGCCCAGGCCAAGGCTGCGCTTCCCGCAGCCTGAACCACGGCATTTCCGATGCAGTAAAAAGGGGCGGTTCCGCGCGGAGCCGCCCCTTTTTGCGTTGCACTCGGCGCAACGGCAAGGCACCATGAGGCAATCACAGGGCTTATTCAGATAACAATCGGGGCGCAAAAATCTTGACCGGGGACTGTTCTGTCCGGGTTCAATTCTATCGGCCACCGGAGCCGATCAGCCGTTATTTCACCACCTTCTACCTGACTGAAATCAGCGTTCCCGATGGCAGGCGGGTTACCGATCACCTCCATCCCGAATGGGCCAACCTGCGGCTTTGCCAGGGTGATCTTCCGGATTCGGAATTGCCCGGCCTGCCCATCGCGCGCGGCTATTCGGCAATCGTTACAGGGCCGACCAGCACGACCGTGCGCTTCACTGTGGGCACCTCGCGCGTGTGGGGCATCGGCTTCCTGCCGCTGGGCTGGGCGCGCTTCATGGGCGAACCCGCCAGCATCCACGCCGATCGCATCTACGATGCCCACGCCGAACCCTTCCTTGCGCCAATGCGCACGCTGGCAGCCAGCCTGTTCGGCCCCGAACCTGATGCTGAAGCCGAACTGGCGCGGATCGTCGCGCATTTTTCCAGCGGCCCGGACCTTCCGGCCGACGTGGCGGCGCGGATCCAGGCCTGCCATCAGGCGCTGGTCAATCCCGATGTATCGTCCGTGGTGGAAATGGCCGAGGCCGCAGGCCTGCCGTCCTACACGCTGGAGCGTATCTGCAAGAAGCACTTCGGTTTTCCGCCGCGCCTGTTGCTGCGGCGGCAGCGGTTCATGCGCTCGCTCGTGCAGTACCTGTTCGATCCGTCGCTCCACTGGATCGGGGCGATGGACAGCAGCTATCACGATCAGGCCCAGTTCGTGCGCGATTTCCACCGCTTCATGGGAATGAGCCCCAGCGAATACGCGGCCAGCCCCAGGCCCGTGCTCGAAGCCGTGATGCGCGCGCGCCAGCAGCGGGTCGGCACTGCGGTGCAGGCGCTGCATGCACCGGCGGGTTCGTAACAACTCCCCACTTTGATTTCCGCGCATTTGCCGCTAGCGGCTGCGGGCATGGAACAGCTCGAAGAACAGCAGGCCGCAACGCTTGGCGCGATCGCCGCGGCCACTACGCCCGATGCGGTGGAAGCAATCCGTATTGCCGCGCTTGGCAAGCAGGGCTGGGTCAGCGCCCTGCTCAAGTCGCTGGGCGGGATGACCCCGGACCAGCGCCAGAGCGAAGGCCCGAAGATCCACGCCACGCGCGAAGCGGTGACCGCTGCGCTGGCAGCGCGCAAGGCCGCGCTGGAAAGCGCCGCGCTCGACGCACGCCTTGCGGCCGAAACGGTCGATCTTTCGTTGCCCGCGCCGGAAGCCCCGCGCGGTTCGGTGCACCCGGTTTCGCAGGTAATGGACGAGCTGGCCGAAATCTTTGCCGACATGGGCTTTGCCGTCGCCAGCGGGCCGGAAATCGAGGACGACTGGCACAATTTCACCGCGCTCAACATGCCCGAAACCCACCCGGCGCGCGCGATGCACGATACTTTCTATTTCCCGGACAGGGATGAGGAAGGCCGCTCGATGCTGCTGCGCACGCACACGTCACCGGTGCAGATCCGTTCCATGCTGAAAGAGGGTGCGCCGTTGCGCATTATCGCGCCGGGGCGGGTCTATCGGTCGGATTCGGATGCCACGCACACGCCGATGTTCCACCAGATCGAAGGGCTGGTGATCGACAAGGGCATTCACCTTGGCCACCTCAAGTGGACGCTGGAAACGTTCCTCAAGGCGTTTTTCGAGCGGGACGACATCGTGCTGCGCTTGCGCCCCAGCTATTTCCCCTTCACCGAACCGTCGGTCGAAGTCGATGTCGGCTATACGCTGGTGAACGGAAAGCGCGTGGTTGGCGGCAGCGGCGATACAGCGGACGGCGGCTGGATGGAAGTGCTCGGCTCCGGCATGGTCAACCGCAAGGTCATCGCCTTTGGCGGCCTGGACCCGGACGAATGGCAGGGCTTTGCCTTTGGCACCGGCGTCGACCGGCTGGCGATGCTGAAATACGGCATGGATGATCTGCGCGCCTTCTTCGATGGCGATGCGCGGTGGCTGGGCCACTACGGTTTTGGCGCGCTCGACGTGCCGACCCTTTCCGGCGGAGTCGGTGTGCCTGTGGGAGTACGCTCGTGAAGTTTTCGCTCTCGTGGTTGAAGGCGGTCCTCGATACCAGGGCCGATGCGCGCACCATTGCCGAAAAGCTCACTGCGCTGGGGCTTGAAATCGAAGGCGTCGAAGATGCCTCTGCGGCGCTGACGCAGTTTCGCGTCGCCCGCGTGCTTAGCGCGGAAAAGCACCCGCAGGCGGACAAATTGCAGGTGCTGTCGGTGGACCTTGGCGATGGCGCCCCGTTGCAGGTAGTCTGCGGCGCACCCAACGCGCGCGCCGGGCTTGTCGGCGTGCTTGGCCTTGCCGGGGCGATCGTGCCGGCCAACGGCATGGAATTGCGCAAATCCGCGATCCGTGGCGTCGAATCCAACGGCATGATGTGTTCGACGCGCGAACTGTGCCTTGGCGAAGACCATGACGGCATCATCGAACTGCCCGAAGATGCACCCGTCGGGGCCAGCTTTGCCGATTACATCGGGTCCGATCCGGTGTTCGACGTGGCGATCACGCCCAACCGCCCGGATTGCATGGGTGTGTACGGCATCGCCCGCGATCTGGCGGCGGCGGGTCTTGGCGTGCTCAAGCCGATCGTGGCAGCGCCGGTTGCCGGAAGCTTCGCCTGCCCGGTCGAGGTCCGTACCGATGACCCGCAAGGCTGCCCGGCCTTTCATGGCCGCGTCATTCGCGGGGTGAAGAACGGCCCCAGCCCCAGGTGGTTGCAGGATTTCCTCACCGCGGCGGGCCAGCGCCCGATTTCCGCGCTGGTGGACATCACAAACTACGTCATGCTCGGCTATGGCCGCCCGGCCCATGCCTATGATCTTGCCCGCCTGACCGGTGCGGTCGTGGCCCGCAAGGCGCGCGCAGGAGAAACCTGCCTTGCGCTGAACGGAAAGGAATACGCACTTGAACCGTGGATGACGGTGATTGCCGACGATTCCGGCGTGCACGACATCGCCGGGATCATGGGCGGCGACCATTCGGGCTGCACCGAAGCGACGACCGACGTCTTGCTGGAAGTCGCCTATTTCGATCCGGCGTCCATCGCCCGCACCGGGCAGGCGCTGGCGCTGGCATCCGATGCGCGCGGGCGGTTCGAGCGTGGGGTCGATCCGGCCTTCCTCGATACCGGCATGGATATTCTCACCAGCCTGATCCTCGACATCTGCGGGGGTGAGGCCAGCACCGTGATCCGCGCGGGCCAAGCGCCGCTGGCGCAAAACACCGTGGCCTATGATCCCGAACTCGCCGGGCGGCTGGGTGGTATCGACGTGGCCGACGCCGAACAGAAGCGCATTCTCGATGCGCTGGGCTTCGCCGTGAGCGACGACTGGACCGTGACCGTGCCGACCTGGCGCCCGGACGTGGACGGCGCGCCCGATATCGTGGAAGAAGTGATCCGCGTCCACGGGCTGGACGCCGTGCCTTCCACACCGCTGCCGCGCGCCGATGGCGTGGCCAAGCCGACTGCCACTGCTGCCCAGATGCTGGAGCGGCGGGTGCGCCGGGCCGCTGCCGCGCGCGGGCTGCACGAAGCCATCACGTGGTCGTTCCTCCCCGAAGCGCAGGCCGCGCATTTTGCCGAGGGGGGAACGCTGTGGACCCTCGCCAATCCGATTTCCGAAGATCTCAAGGTCATGCGCCCTTCGCTGCTGCCGGGGCTGCTCTCTGCGGCAAAGCGCAACCTCGATCGCGGGGCGGCATCGGTTCGTCTGTTCGAGATCGGGCGGCGGTATTTTCGCGGGGCCAAGGGTGCCAGCGATGAACGGCTGAGCCTGGGCGCAGTGCTGGCGGGCGAAAGCCGGGCGCGCGGCTGGGACAGCGGCAAGGCGTGTCCGTTCGATGCGTTCGACGCCAAGGCTGCGGCGCTGGCGCTGCTGGCCGAAGCGGGCGCTCCGGTCGATAACCTGCAGGTAATGGGCGAGGCGGGCGCACAGTTCCACCCCGGCCAGTCGGCCACCTTGCGCCTTGGCCCCAAGCAGGTGCTGGCGCGCTTCGGCATGTTGCACCCCGCCACCGCGCGGGCGTTCGATCTTGATGGGCCGGTTGCCGTGGTCGAACTGTTCCTCGATCGCGTCCCGGCGCGCAAGGGCGCGGGCGGCTTTGCCCGGCCGCACTTTGCCCCGCCTGCGTTGCAGGCTGTGACGCGCGATTTCGCGTTCCTTGTCGATGCGGCGCTTCCGGCCGACGATCTGGTGCGCGCGGTGAAGGGCGCGGACAAGCAGGCCATCGTCGCGGCGCGGGTGTTCGACGATTTTCGCGGGGCGGGCGTGCCCGATGGCCAGAAGAGCCTGGCGATCGAGGTGACGCTGCAGCCGGCCGAAAAATCGTTCGATGAAGCCGCACTGAAGGCAATTGCCGACAAAGTCGTTGCCGCCGCCGCCAGGCACGGTGCAACGCTGCGCGGATGAACGACGATCTGGTAACGATCACCGGCGATGGCCTGACCGCGCGGATCAACCCGTTCGGGGCCGAGCTGTGGTCGCTGACCGATGCGGTCGGGCGCGAATACATGACCGACGCGGACCCGGCCTTCTGGTCCGGGCACGCACCGTTGCTGTTCCCGGTCGTCGGATCGCTGGCGGACGATACCTTGCGCCACGATGGCAAGGCCTACCCGCTCCCGCGCCATGGCTTTGCGCGGCGCAGTGCCTTTGCGCCGGTCCATGCGGAAGGGGCGCAGGCACGCTTTCGGTTGACCGATTCGCCCGGCAGCCGCGCGGTCTATCCCTTCGGGTTCGTGCTGGAGGTGGAATACCGGATCGCGGGGATGACGCTGCACGTGCAGGCCAGCGTGTTCAATCCCAACGCCGGGCCGCTGCCGTTCAGCTTCGGCTACCATCCGGCCTTTGCCTGGCCACTGCCGGGCGGGGCGGACAAGGCGGCGCACCGGCTGGTCTTTGAACAGGACGAACCGCAGGCCATCCGCCGCGTGGCGCGCGATAGCGGCCTGTTGCTGCCGGTGGCCGAGCCGACGCCGGTACAGGGCCGCATCCTGCCCTTGCGCAAAGACCTGTTCGTGGCCGATGCGGTGATCTGGGACAGGCTGGCAAGCCGCGCGGTGTCCTATGGCGCCGAAGGCGGGGCGTGGCTTGACCTTGTCTTTCCCGATACGGCGGCTTTCGGCCTGTGGCAGGTGCCGGGCGCGCGCTATATCTGTCTGGAGCCGTGGGCGGGCCATGCCGACCCGGAAGGTTTCGCCGGAGAGTTCCTTGAAAAGCCGGGCATCGTCGTGCTCGATCCCGGCGCAAAGCGCAGCTTCCGCATGGACGTTACCGTTCGTCCCGTTTAGGGGGACAGCCCATGTCCAATCGCCGCACCTTCGCCATCATTTCCCACCCCGACGCGGGCAAGACCACGCTGACCGAAAAGCTGCTGCTGCAAGGCGGGGCGATCCATCTGGCGGGCGAGGTCAAGGCGCGGGGCCAGGCGCGGCGCGCACGGTCGGACTGGATGAAGATCGAACAGCAGCGCGGGATTTCGGTCACGTCATCGGTCATGACCTTCCAGAAGGACGGCATCGTCTTCAACCTGCTCGACACACCGGGGCACGAGGACTTTTCCGAAGATACCTATCGCACGCTGACCGCGGTCGATTCGGCCATCATGGTCATCGACGCGGCAAAGGGCATCGAACCGCAGACGCGCAAGCTGTTCGAAGTCTGCCGCATGCGTTCCGTGCCGATCATCACCTTCGTCAACAAGGTCGACCGCGAAGGCCGCAGCGTGTTCGAAACGCTTGACGAAGTGGCCGATGCGCTGGCGCTTGATGTCGTGCCGATGTCCTGGCCGATCGGCATGGGCGGCATGTTCCAGGGCGTGATGAGCTTTGCCGACGAAACCATCGCCCGCCCGGAAGGCGACAGCCGCGAGTTTCTGGGCAAGGTCGAACCGGCCGCAGGCGATATTCCCGCCGACATTGCCGACGAGATCGAACTGGCCCGCGCGGGCTACCCGGAGTTCGATCTTGAAGCCTATCGCAACGGCGATCTGACGCCGGTCTATTTCGGATCGGCGCTCAAGAACTTCGGCGTGGTCGATCTGATCGAAGCGATTGCCCGCTTCGCGCCGCCGCCGCGCCCGCAATCATCGGATCAGGGCACGGTCAGCCCCGAACGCGGCGACGTGACCGGCTTCATCTTCAAGGTGCAGGCCAACATGGACCCGCAGCACCGAGACCGCATTGCCTTCATGCGCATGGTTTCGGGCACGTTCCGGCGCGGCATGAAGCTGACGCCTTCGGGGCTGGGCAAGCCGATTGCGGTCCATTCGCCGATCCTGTTCTTCGCGCAGGACCGCGAAATCGCCGATACGGCCGAGGCAGGCGACATCATCGGCATCCCCAACCATGGCACCTTGCGGGTGGGCGATACGCTGAGCGAGAAGAACGACCTGCGCTTTACCGGCCTGCCCAACTTTGCCCCGGAAATCCTGCGCCGCGTCGCGCTCAAGGATCCGACCAAGACCAAGCAGCTCCGGAAGGCGCTCGACGATCTGTCCGAAGAGGGCGTGATCCAGGTGTTCTACCCGGAGATCGGCGGGCAGTGGATCGTTGGCGTGGTCGGCCAGTTGCAGCTCGACGTGCTGATTTCGCGGCTGGAGGCGGAATACAAGGTGGCCGCAGTGCTCGAAGCATCGCCGTTCGACACCGCGCGCTGGATCAGGGGCAGCGACGCCGCGCTCAAGGCCTTTGCCGATTTCAACATTTCCAATCTGGCCAAGGACCGGGATGGCGATCCGGTGTTCATGGCCCGGTCGGCCTGGGATGTCGGCTACCAGCAGGAACGCAACCCCGACCTGACCTTCAGCGCGACCAAAGAAAGGTAGCGCGCCCGCACTTGAATCCTGACGGCATCCGGCGCAGGTAGCGTCCCATGCAATTGCTCGGTCCATCTTCGAACACGTTCATTTCGCAGCGCCTGCGGCTCCACTACGTGGACTGGGGCAATGCCGACAAGCCGCCGCTGCTGCTGGTGCATGGCGGGCGCGACCATTGCCGGTCGTGGGACTGGACCGCCGAAGCCCTGCGCGAGGACTGGCATATCATCGCGCTCGATCATCGCGGCCATGGCGACAGCGAATGGGTATCGGACGGCAATTACCGGACGATGGATCTGGTCTATGACGTGGCGCAGCTCATCCACCAGCTCGATCTGGCGCCGGTCACGATTGTCGCGCATTCGTGGGGGGCCAACGTCAGCCTGCGCTATGCCGGGCTGTTCCCCGAAAGCGTGCGCAAGCTGGTGGCGATCGAGGGAATCTTCCCGTCAGTCGCGCAGGAGGAACGGATCAAGGACGTGCCCTTTGCGCGGCGCGTGCGCGATTTCATCGGGGAAAAGCGCAAGGCTGCCGGCCGCCTGCCGCGCCGCTATCCGACGCTGGCGGATGCCTATGCGCGCATGAAGGGGGAAAACCCCTACCTGACCGATGTCCAGGCCCGCCACCTGACGCTGCACGGCATCAACCGCAACGAAGATGGCACCTTTAGCTGGAAGTTCGACCCGCACCTCAACGTCGATGCCGCGCCCTATGACATCGCGCCGGAATACGTGCACGGGTTGTGGAACGCGATCACCTGCCCGACCCTGCTGCTGAACGGGGCGGATTCGTGGGCGGAGAATCCTGAAACCGACGGCCGCATCCGCCATTTCCGCACCGCCACCGCGGTCGAGTTCGAAGATGCCGGGCACTGGCTGCACCATGACCAGTTCGACCGCTTCGTGGCGACGCTCAAGGACTTCCTCTGAGCCGGATGGTGCGGCTCAAGGTTGCCAGCTACAATATTCACAAGGCGGTCGGGCTTGATCGCCGCCGTGATCCTGACCGGATCCTCACGATCCTGCGCGAGATCGACGCCGATGTGATCGCCTTGCAGGAAGCGGATCGCCGCTTCGGGCTGCGCGAAGCCGTTATCCCGCGCGCAACGCTGGACGATCACAGCCCCTGGCGCGCGATCGAGCCGGGGCATTATGACAGCGCGCGCACCAGCGCCAGCATGGGCTGGCACGGCAACGCCTTGCTGGTGCGGCGCGATATCGAGATCGTCGATGCCTGCCCGGTGCCGCTGCCCACGATCGAGCCGCGCGGGGCGGTGTGTGCAAGCCTGCGCATCGGCGGGCAGATCGTGCGGGTCATCGGCATGCACCTTGATCTGTCCGGGCTGCGCCGCCGCCACCCGGTGAGCGCGGTCTGCAATCATCTCGCCACGCGTGCCGAGGCTGGTCACGCCGTGCTGATGGGTGATTTCAACGAATGGTCCCCATCGGGCGGGGCGCTGGCGGCCTTTGCGCCGCCGCTGCGCGTGCTGGCGCCGGGGCGCAGTTTCCCGTCGCGGCGGCCGCTTGCCCAGCTTGACCGGATCGTGGTGAGCGAGGCGCTCGAAATCGAGGATATGGGGGTCCACCACAGCCCCCTGGCGGCGGTCGGCTCCGACCACCTGCCGGTCTGGGCGGCCATGCGGCTGCCCTGAATCAGGGCAGAACTTTCTGCCTAAAAATTAGGCAAATCGTCCGGAATGCCCAAGATTCGGGCGCAAATCGTGCGCCAGATGGGCGTTAACGTGCGGTAAACCCCCGTTTGCGGTGTGATACGCATTTGGCACGCCCCTTGCTTTACTCATTCGTGCCGGCGGGTCGTCCGGCAAAAATGGGTTACGAAAGGGGGCATGAATGAAATTCATCATCGCCATCATCAAGCCGTTCAAGCTCGACGAAGTGCGTGAAGCACTGTCGGCGCTGGGCGTGGCTGGGATGACGGTGTCGGAGGTGAAGGGTTTTGGTCGGCAAAAAGGTCAGACCGAGATTTACCGCGGCGCTGAGTACTCCACCAACATGCTTCCGAAGGTGAAGATCGAGATCGCCGCGAGCGATGACCTCGCGCCGCAGATCGTCGAAACGATCCAGCAGACCGCCAGCACCGAAGCGATCGGTGACGGCAAGGTCTTCGTGCTCGACCTCGCTTCGGCCACCCGCATCCGTACCGGCGAAACCGGGGACACCGCGCTTTGAGCGCGCTTTCCATTTCCGACCTTAGGGGAACCAACATGATCCGTAAGATGATCGGTGGCTTGGCGGGAACGGGCGCAATGCTCTTCGCCGCGACCGCCGCCCAAGCGCAGGAGGCCGCAGCGGCCACTGTCGATAAAGGCGATACCGCCTGGATGATGACTTCGACCATTCTGGTCCTGATGATGATCCTGCCCGGCCTGGCGCTGTTCTACGGCGGCCTGACCCGGACCAAGAACATGCTTTCCACGATGACGCAGATCGGCGCTGTCGCGTGCTTCGCCATGCTGATCTGGGTGATGTACGGCTATGGCCTGGCCTTCGGTCCTGAAGGCAATGCCTATATTAGCTGGGGCAAGTGGTTCCTTGCCGGCGTCGATGCGTCGAGCCAGGCTGCGACCTTCACCGATGGCGTGGAAATCCCCGAATATGTGTTCATCGCCTTCCAGATGACCTTTGCCGCGATCACCGTGGCGCTGGTGCTGGGTTCGGTGGTCGAGCGCATGAAGTTTTCGGCCACCATGGCGTTTGCCGCGGTCTGGCTGACGATCGTCTACTTCCCGATCGCCCACATGGTGTGGGCCGGTGGTGGCCTGTTCTTCGAAATGGGCGCGCTCGATTTCGCTGGCGGCACCGTGGTGCACATCAACGCCGGTGTTTCGGCGCTGGTCGCCTGCATTATCCTGGGCAAGCGCATCGGTTACCAGAAGGACGTGATGGCGCCGCACTCGCTGACCATGACCGGTATCGGCACGGGTCTGCTGTGGGTGGGCTGGTTCGGGTTCAACGCCGGTTCGGCGCTTGAAGCCAACGGTTCGGCTGCGCTTGCGATGATCAACACCTTCGTCGCTACCGCATCGGCCGGTCTGTTCTGGATGCTTGCCGAACGTCTGTCGGGCCACAAGGGTTCGGCCCTGGGCTTCTGTTCGGGCATCATTGCCGGCCTCGTCGCGGTTACCCCGGCGGCTGGCAACTCCGGTCCCTTCGGTGCCATCGTCCTTGGTGCGATTGCCTCGGTCATCTGCTTCTACATGGTCACCGTGATCAAGCCCAAGCTTGGTTATGACGATGCGCTCGATGCCTTCGGCATCCACGGCGTAGGCGGGATCGTCGGCGCTATCGGCACCGGCATCGTGTTTGCACCGTCGCTCGGCGGACCTGGCGGTGAAGACTTCGACATGGGCGGCCAGCTCGTGACGCAGATCCTCGCTGTCGGCACGACGATCATCTGGGCCGCCATCGGCACCGCGATCGCCATGTACGTCGCCAAGGCCCTGACCGGGCTGCGGGTCTCCGAAGAAGTCGAGCGTGAAGGCCTCGACCTCGGTGAGCACGGCGAACGCGCCTACAACTACTAAGTTTTTCGAGATTGGCGGGGTCGGGGGAAACAGATCCTCTCCCTCTCACCCCCACCCTGCCAAACCATGTTCCTCCTGCGAACAGACTAAGGCCGGAAGCGCTAGCCCGCTTCCGGCCCTTTTTTCGTCTGGACCGGACGGCTGGCTTGCCCGCAATCCCGCCACAGCCTAAGGCGCAGCGCATCATGGCCAACGCTCCCCGCCCCAAGGACTGGATTCTCGGCATTCATGCCTATGTGCCCGGCAAATCGACCGGCGCCGACGGGCAGGTGCTGACCAAGCTTTCCGCCAATGAAAACCCCCTGGGGTGCAGCGCCGCCGCGCTGGCCGCACGCGCCGAGGCGGGCGATCCGGCGCGTTATCCGGACCCGGACAGCACCACGCTGCGCCACGCCATCGGCGAAGTGCACGGCATCGACCCGGCACGCATCGTCATGGGCACCGGATCGGACGAACTGCTCAACCTGGCCGCGCAAGCCTATGCCGGGCCGGGCGATGAAGTGCTCTACGTCCGCTATGGCTTTTCGGTCTACGATATTGCCGCGCGCCGCTGTGGCGCGGTGCCGGTCGTCGCGCCCGATGCCGATTACGGCACCGATGTCGATGCGCTGCTGGCCTGCGTCACCGAGCGGACCCGCGTGGTGTTCCTCGCCAACCCCAACAACCCCACGGGAAGCTGGTTGCCCCGCGCCGAAATCGCGCGCCTTCACGCCGGTCTGCGCGGCGACATCCTGCTCGTGCTCGACGGTGCCTATGCGGAATACCTCGATCCCGAACACGATGACGGCGCGCTCGCTCTGGCGGCCGTCGCGGCCAACGTGCTGGTCACGCGGACGTTCTCCAAGATCTACGGCCTGGCGGGCGAACGGATCGGGTGGGGCACCGGGCACCCGGCGGTGGTCGACATGCTCAACCGCATCCGTGGCCCGTTCAACGTTTCGCTCAGCGGGCAGGCCACCGGGCTTGCCGCAGTGCGCGATCAGGCCTTTGTCGAATCATCGCGCCGCCATAACGCCGTCGAACGGGCCCGCTTTGTCGAAAAGCTGCACGCGCTGGGCAACCATGGCGTGCGCCCGCTGCCAAGCCAGGCCAACTTCGTCCTGATCCTGTTCGAAGGCGCGCTCAGCGCCGAACAGGTCTATCGTGGTCTGATGGACCACGGCTATATCACCCGCTGGCTGCCGGGGCAGGGCCTACCGCAGGGCCTGCGCATCACCATCGGGACAGCCGCGCAGATGGACGAGATCGCCGCCGCGATCGCCGCGATGTGCGAGGCGGCGAAGTGAGCGCCGCACCGTTCACCCAGGTTACCATCGTCGGGCTGGGGTTGCTCGGCGGCTCCATCGGCCATGCCGTGCAGCACTTCCTGCCGGGGGTGCGTGTGGTCGGTTATGATGCCGACGCCGGGGTGCGGGACAAGGCGCGCACTCTGGGGCTGGCCCACACGATTGCCGACAGCCCGGCCGATGCGGTGCGCGGGTCCGATCTGGTCGTGCTGTGCGTGCCGGTGGGAGCGATGGGCGCGGCGGCGGCGGCACTGGCGCCGGGCCTTGCCCGCGATGCGGTGGTCAGCGATGTCGGGTCATCCAAGGCATCGGTGGCGCGCGCGCTGGCCGATGCGCTGCCGGGGCACCACGTGATCCCCGCACACCCTGTTGCGGGGACCGAGCGGAGCGGCCCGGAGGCGGGCTTTGCCACGCTGTTCAACAACCGCTGGTGCATTGTCACCCCGCCCGCCGATGCCGACCCGGCGCAGGTCGCCCGCCTCGTGGCGTTCTGGGAAGCCCTTGGCGCGCGGGTTGAGACGATGGACGCCGACCACCACGATCTGGTGCTGGCAGTGACCAGCCACCTGCCGCACCTTATCGCTTACACCATCGTCGGCACCGCGTCCGACCTTGAAGAGGTGACGCAGAGCGAGGTCATCAAGTATTCTGCGGGCGGGTTCCGCGATTTTACCCGCATCGCCGCCTCCGACCCGACGATGTGGCGCGACGTGTTCCTGTCCAACCGCGATGCCGTGCTCGAAATGCTCCAGCGGTTTACCGAGGATCTGACCGAATTGCAGAAGGCCATCCGCAAGGGCGATGGGGCGACGCTGTTCGACCAGTTCACCCGCACGCGTGCGATCCGCCGCGGGATCATCGAAATGGGGCAGGACGATGCGCGCCCCGATTTCGGCCGGGCCGACCACAAGGCCCCTGCCGAAGAGGGCTGATCACCCGCCGACCAGGAAGACCAGCGCAATCGCCCACATCACGGCGGTGGAAAGCCACCCGCCGAACGCCAGCGGGCGCGAAATCGTCAACCGCCCCATGATCCGCGGATTGCGCGCAATCATCATCGTCACGATCATCAGCGGCGGGGCCAGCAGGCCGTTGACCACTGCCGCCCAGTAGAGCGCCCGCATCGGGTCCAGCCCGGTGAAGTTGAGCGCGACCCCTCCCAGCGTGGCCAGCGCGATCACCCCGTAAAACGCCTTGGCTTCACGCGGCTTGCGGTCCAGCCCTTCGGTCCAGCGGAAGGTTTCGCTTACCGCATAGGCCGCCGAACCGGCGAGCACGGGTACAGCCAGCAGCCCGGTGCCGACGATGCCGATGGCAAAGAAGGCAAAGGCCAGGTCGCCCGCAATCGGGCGCAGCGCATCGGCGGCCTGCGCGGCGGACGTGATGTCGGTTACCCCGTGGGCGTTGAGCGTCGCCGCCGTGGCGATGATGATGAACAGCGCCGTGAGGTGTGAAAAGCCCATGCCGACCAGCGTGTCGGTGCGGATGCGGCGCAGTTCGCGGCCGGCCTCGCGCGGGGCGATGCACAGCGCCTTGGTGTGGCGGCGGTGCTGTTCTTCCACTTCCTGCCCGGCCTGCCAGAAGAACAGGTACGGGCTGATCGTGGTGCCGAACACCGCGACCAGCGCCATGGTGTGTTCACGATCGAAGGCGAATGTGGGGATGGCCACCCCGCGCAGCGCCGCGGCCCAATCCACCCCGGCAACGAACACCACCGCGACATAGGCGAACAGCGAAAGCGTGGTCCATTTCAGGATGCGGGCATAGCGTTCATAAGGCACGAACACTTCGACGAGGATGCTGACCAGACCGAACGCGATGGTAAAGCCCAGCACCGGGCCGGGCACCAGCAGACCCAGCGCCGCGCCCATCGCGCCAAGATCCGCGCCAAGGTTGATGACATTGGCGATCAGCAGCAACAGCACCATGCCTTGCAGCAGCGGGCGCGGATAGTGGCGGCGCAGGTTGTGCGCGATGCCGCGCCCGGTGGTGGCCCCGATCTGTGCGCAGATGGCCTGGATCGAGGCCAGCAGCGGAAAGCCGAACAGCATCGTCCAGGCCATGCCATAGCCGAACTGTGCGCCGATCTGGCTGTAGGTGCCGATCCCGGACGGATCATCGTCGGCCGCGCCGGTGACAAGGCCGGGGCCAAGCACTTCCAGCAGCGCGCGCGGCGCGGCATCGGACGATGGCGTGGCGTCCATGTTCAGCCGTTCAGCGCGTTGATCGCGGCTTCGACCCGCGCTTCGATTTCCTCGCGCGGGAGGCCGGGCGGGATTTCCGCGCCAAAGCGGTAGCGGATCGTGCCCGACCGCTTCCAGCGGCGGTGGTAGAGCGGGCCGCTGTCCACCGCGACCGGGATCACCGGCAGGCCCAGCAGCTTGTACAGCCCGGCAAAGCCCGATTGCAGCTTGCCCCGCTCACCATGGCGGGTGCGCGTGCCTTCGGGGAAGATGATCAGCGGGCGCCCTTGCGCCACCAGCGCGCGCGCGGCGGTCAGCATCGTGCGCAGCGCCTTGGCCCCGGCATCGCGGTGCACCGGGATCAGCCCGAAGCGCCGACCGGCCAGCCCCCAGCCGGGGATCGCCAGCAGTTCCGCCTTGGCAAAGACCACGGGCAGATCGAACAGATAGGGCAGGTCGATGGCTTCGAAGAAGGCTTCATGGCGGATCGCATAGAGCCTGCCGGGCTTCATCACCGCGCCTTCAAGCTGAACCCTGATGCCCAGCAGCACCCGGCAGCACAGGCGGTGCCACCCGCTCCACCCGCGCACGCAGGCGTGAAAGCCCTTTTGCCACACGTTCATGAACAGCACCGAACCGCACACGAACAGCACCGAACCCAGATAGAAGGCGATGTAGAAGGCGATGCTGCGCACCACGGCGATCAGGTTTTGCATCACCAGCCGATCATCCATGCCACCAGCCGCGCCACCAGCTTGTTGTATTCCAGAAACAGGATGCGCAGGCTCGGTTGCGAGGGCACCGCATCTTCGAAAAGGATCGTTCCGGGCGGGGCTTCTTCGGCAATGTCGAACGCGGCGCGGCGCATGTGCCAGTCGGTGGTCACCAGCCGGATCGACCGCAGGCGGTTGGCCTTGATCCACGCCCCGCTTTCGATCGCGTTGGTGCGGGTATCGACGGCGTCGTAGCCCAGCGTGATGCAGCAATCCATCAGGCGCGCAGGCACGGCATATTCGGCGGCGAATTCGTGCGGGCGCACTTCACGGTCCACCCCCGACACCAGCAACCGCCGTGCATGGCCGCGTTCCAGCACGCGGATGGCATGGGGAATCCGCCCGCCGCCGCCGGTCAGGGCCACCACGCCGTCGGTCCGCACCGGCCCGGCCAGCGGGCGCGGCAGGAACACCGCGAACCACACAAAGCCCAGCGCCCAGACGATCAGCAGCAGGCTCAGCAACCGCCGGAAGATGCCGCGCCGGGTCACAGCATCCGCCGCAAGGCGTTAAGCACGGCGAGCCGCGCGGTGAACACCGCCAGCAGGACGCCAGCCACCGGGATGCAGGCGATGACCGCCCAGTCTGTCCAGCCAAGCCCGACAGAGGTCATCATGCCCGATCCCAGCGCGGCGAACTGGCGGCCCAGCAGCGCCGTGGCGATCCCGCCCAGCAGCAGCCCGCCGATCCCGCCCGCCGCTGCATCGACCGCCATGGACCGCTGGAAGATGCGCGCGATCTGCGCGTCGGTGCCGCCCAGCATGTGCACGATCTCTATCGTCCCGCGATGATTGCCCAGCGCATTGCGCGAAGCCAGCAGCACCGATGCCACCGTGGCAAAGGCCAGCAGCGCGATCAGGCCGCCCGCCAGCAGTTGCAGTGCGCCAATCGCTTCGAACACCGGCGCCAGCCAGCTTGCCTGCGCATCGACCCGCGCCGCCGGCGCCTTTTCCGCGATGCGCGCGCGCAGGCTTTCCAGCCGCGCCTTGTCCGCGCCGCTGGACAGGCGCACGTCGATCAGCGCGGGGACCGGCAGCGCGTTGATATCGTCGCCCGCATGAGTGCCCAGCCATGGCTCTACCAGCGCATCGAGTTCCGCCTGCGGCACCAACCGTGCCGATGCGACGCCCGGTTGCGCGCGGATCACCGCCAGCGCGGCCTGCGCCTGGCGATCGCGTTCGCGCGGGGCGCCGTGGACGATCTGCACGGTCACCCCGCCCGCCACATCGACGCTGGCGACGCGCGCGGTATTGCGCAGGGCAAGGCCGCTGGCGCTGGCGATCACGGTCAGCCCGATCATGATGGCGATGACCCACGGCATCGGGCCGGACAGCTTGCCCTGCGGCAGCAGGCGGCTTTCCGCGCTGGCCCGTTCGCGCCATTCGCTGCCCAGCATCTGGCGGACCCATGCGATCATGCGCCTGCCTCCGCCGGTTCGGCAAAGCGGCGGCGCGGCGGATAGCGCAGTGCGCCGGTGGGATCGGACAGGCGGCCCTTGTCCAGCCGCATGATCAGCGATTCGGGCACCTTGCGGATCAGGTGAATGTCGTGCGTCGCCACCACCACGGTCGTGCCCAGGCGGTTCAGCGCCTCGAACAGGCGCAGCAGCTTGAGCGCCATTTCGGGATCGACGTTGCCGGTCGGTTCGTCGGCCACGAGCATGTCGGGCCGGCCGATGACAGCGCGCGCAATCGCCACGCGCTGCTGCTCCCCGCCTGAAAGCGTGGCCGGGCGGGCATGGCTGCGATCGCCAAGGCCGACCCAGTCGAGCATGTCGGCCACCGGGCGGGCGATGTCGCGTTCCGCCATCCCTGCCACGCGTAGCGGCAGGGCCACGTTGTCGAACGCGGAAAGGTGAGGCACCAGCCGGAAGTCCTGAAACACCACCCCCAGCCTGCGCCGCAGCGTGGGCAGGCGTTCGCGCGGCAGGGTGATGGCATCGGTGCCGAACATGCGGATCAGCCCGCGCGATGGCCGCTGCGCCAGGTACAGCAGCTTGAGCAGGCTGGTCTTGCCCGCGCCCGATGCGCCGGTCAGGAAGTAGAACTGGCCGGGATAGAGGGTGAAGCTGATGTCCGTCAGCACTTCCTTGCCCGTGCCATAGCGCAGCCCGACATTGTCGAAATGGACAATCTCTGCGTTGTCATTCTGGCTCATGTGCAGGAAACTGTACCCGGTTGTTCGGCGCAGATCGTTACGCCTTGAAGGCCATACGCCGCAATCCATGTGGAAAAAAGGGCGGGAAGGCGTTTCTTCGTGCGCGGGGCTATTGTTTCAACAGGCAAGGCCATGCTTAACCCACGGGATGATTATCGCGTGCCCTGCCTGTTCAACGCGTTATGTCGTCCCCGATAGTGCTGTCGGTGTGGATGGCAGGACGGTGCGGTGCGCCAAATGCCGCCATTCGTGGTTCCAGCACGGACCGGACCTGCCCGAACGCGCTGCTGCGCCGCTTGAAACGGCCGCTGCCGCCGTGGCTCAGGCGCAAGGCGCCTTTGCTACTGCGGGCGGGGTCGATACTGCCCCAGCGCCGGCCCCGGCCGCGGCACCGACGCCACCTCCGGCCCCACCGCCAACTCCGGAACCTGAACCGGCCCCCGCCACGTGGACCGGTCGGGAACCCTCCGCGCCCGTTCCCACGGCGGTGGACGATGCAGACGATTATTCCCCCTTCGATCACCAGCCGCCGTTCCGGCCGCGCCGCAACCCGGCCCGGTTGTGGACCATTGCGGCGGTGGCCTTTGCGCTGACCGTTGGCGGGCTGGGCGCGGCGGCATGGCATTTCGGCCTGCCGCAATGGCTACCGGTAGCCGGGCAGACCTTCGGCGCGGACCGGCCCGACCTTGAACTGTCGTTCCCGCCCGAACGGCAGGACCGGCGCGAACTGCCCAACGGCACCGAATACTTCGGCGCCAGCGGCACGGTGACCAATGTCGGCAAGGATGTGCGCGCGCTGCCCGAAATCCTGATCGTGCTGCGCGATTCCTCGGACAAGGTGGTGAAAACCTGGGAAGTGCCGCCGCCGCAGGATGAACTGGCGCCGGGCGAAAGCGTGACGATCAACGCCGCCGTCACCGATGTTCCCAAGTCTGCAAAGTTCGCGGAAATCGGCTGGAAACCCGATTGATCGGCGCCACTTCTGCGCGATCTGCAAAAAAGTGCCGAACCTTGTTGCGCCCTGCAAACTCCTTTGGTAGGGGCGCCCTCCTACCCCCCGACGGGACGCCGGTTGATTGACCGGAAGGCCCGTTTGATTTTGCGGTCGTGGCGGAATTGGTAGACGCGCAACGTTGAGGTCGTTGTGGGCGAAAGCCCGTGGAAGTTCGAGTCTTCTCGACCGCACCATCCCAGATGAAAATCCGGCCCGGCAAGGGCCTCACCCCGTCAGGCGGCCGGTTCCGGCACGCTCTATGCGCCTGCGATCCGGCCGTCCACGATCCGCACGGTCTGGTCGGCAATTGCCTCCAGCGCGCCGCCGTGGGCGATCACCAGCACGGTGCAGCGTTCGCGCAGGCGCAGCACGGCCCTGGCGATGGCTTCATCGTTTTCCCGGTCCAGCGCATTGGCCGCTTCATCCAGAATCAGCAGTTGCGGCGTGCGCATCATTGCGCGCGCCAGGATCAGCCGCTGGCGCTCACCGCCGGAAAACGCGTGGCCGTTTTCGCCCACCAGTGTATCCAGCCCATCGGGCAGGCGTTCGACGAACGTGGCCGAGGCATCGGCCAGAGCGGCATAAAGCGTCGCGTCATCGGCGTGCGGCTGTGCCCACAGCAGGTTGTCGCGCACCGTGCCGCTGAACAGCACCGGCACCTGCTGGACATAGGTCACGCGTTTGCGCCACGCGCGGCGGAGGCTGAAATCCAGCGGCTGGCCATCGAGAAGCAGTTCTCCGGCATCAGGCATCAGCAGGCCGCCGATCACATCGGCCAGCGTGCTCTTGCCCGCGCCAGACGGGCCAAGCAGCGCGGTGATGCGGTGCGCGGGAAGGGTGACGGCAACATCATCAAGCGCCGGTTGTGGCCGCCCGGCATAGGTGATCGACACCCCGCGCAGGGCGATGGAACGGGTGACCGCGGGCAGCGCGGCATCATCGGGCAGATCGGGTTCGCGCGCGGCTTCGGCGCGTTCGATCAGGGCGATCGCGCTGTCCACGGCAGGGCGGGCATAGGCCAGATCCTGCATGCAGCTTTGCAGCGCCATCAGCAGCGGAAAGCTGCGTGCAAACAGCGCCACCATCGGCAGCATGACCACCAGCTCGATTTTCCAGAACTGCAAGGCGCCCCACACCGACAGCGCCAGCAGCGCGGCGCTGCCCGCTTGCAAGGCAAGCTGCCCAAGCCCGTTTTCACGCATGAAGGTCTGTTCGGCCAGGTGCAGCGTTTGCAGTTCGCGGGCCAGGCGCTGTTCGGTCGCGGCTTCCGCGCCAAAGCTCTTGATGACGCGCAGCGCCCCCAGCCCTTCGGCCAGTTCGGCGTGGATGCGCTGGTACACGTCACCCAGTTCCCCGCCGAGCGTGCGCGCCCGCTGGCGCAAGCGGCGGAACGCGAACAGCACTGCGCTGCCGCCAAGCAGTGCGGCAACGGTCATCGCCGGGGAAATGGCGAGCGCGGCCATGCCCAGCCCGCCGAGGGTTATCAGCACCACGCCGCCTGCGATGGCGCGATCTATCCCCACGCCGACACGGTCGATCGTGGTGATCAGGAGGCTGGCATTGTCGCTTTGCCGCATGGATGACAGCACCCGCCAGTCGCAATGCAGCAAGGCATGCCATGCGCGCAGGCGCAGACTGTCGATCAGCCTGCGGCGCACCCGCAACGCCATGCGGTCGCGTGTGTAGTTGAGCAGCCCGCGCATCCCGACCAGGGCGACGAATGCCAGCAGCAACGGGCCAAGCGCGGCGCGTCCGCCGAGCATCGCCGCGAAGTGGCCCAGCGGTCCCGGCAAGGCGCTGCTGTCGCTTATCACCGCAAGGATGGGCACCAGCAGCACCAGCCCCACCCCTTCGGTTGCCGCCGACCCCAGCGACAGGGCGATCAGGGCCAGCGCCTGCCCACGGTTGACGTGCCTGGTGATGATGCGGATCGCGCGGGTCAGTTTCGCGCCCTCGCACTGGCCTGGAACTCGGCAAAGTCGGCAACATCGCCGCCGGTCACGACTATGTCGTCCGCGCACAGCCATGCGTGAGCCAGCATCGCGCCCGCTTCATCGCGGCGGATGCCGATGGCGATGCGCGCGGCGATGCCGTGCTGGGCAAGCCAGCGGCGGCCGGCCAGACATTGCACAAGGCAATCCGAACGCCATGGCACGCGCGGGGCGGCAATTTCAATGGCCCGCGAAACCCGCGCGGTCTGCGTCCGTTGCGGGGCGGTAAGCGGCTTTGCGTCTGCGCAATCCACTTCGCTGCGCAACAGACCCAGCGATTTTATCGAATGGCGGCGCAGCGTGCGGTGCGCCAGCGCCAGTTCCCATGTTGCGCGTGCGATATCGGCGGGACGCGGCGCGTCGGCGCGCAGCAATCGGGGCAGTTCGCCAAGGGCGCGGATCAACGGCACCTTGGCGTGGACCGGCCGGTGAAAAAGCGTTTCGGGGAGAGTGTCCGGCGCCGGGTCGGGCGCGATATGTGGCATGGCCTGTCGAAAGTTCCTTGCCCGTCGCCTGAATGTACTGACCCTGCTAGTGGGGCAGGCAGGGCGAATCAATCCCTGTCAACCATTGCATGCAAGGCGGAGCAAGGATTTGAGCGGGTTTGCAGCGATCATGCGTTTCGACAATCGCCCGGTCGATACCGAGGCGATCCGGCGCATGACCGCAGCCATGGATTTCCGCGCGCGGGACGGAATGTTCCACGAAACCGGTGCATCGTTCGCGCTGGGCCATTGCACCTTCCACACCACGGCGGAATCGCTGGAGGCGCGCCAGCCGCTCAGCAGCGCCGATGGCGATCTGGCGATCGTCATGGACGGGTGGCTGGCCAATCCGGATGAACTGCGCGCGGCATTGCTTGAGCGCAAGGCGCGGCTGCGCAACGCCTCCGATGCCGAACTCGTCCTGCACGCCTACGACGTATGGGGCGAAGAGTGCACGCCGCGGATCGAGGGCGAGTTTGCCTTCGTCATCCACGACCGGCGGCGGCGCATGGCGTTCTGCGCCAAGGATCATGTCAGCCTGCGTCCGCTGCACTACCACTGGGACGGACAGCGTCTGCTGGTAGCGTCGGACATCGCGGCGGTGCTGGCGGCGGGGGATTTCGAACCGCGGCTCAACCCCGATGCGATGGCCGAACACCTGGCGAGCGAGTTCTATTCGCTTGAAGAAACGGTCTGGTCGGGCGTGCTGCGCCTGCCGCTGGCCTCCACCCTGCGGGTCGATGCAGGCGGGCCGGTCACGCAGCGGTACTGGACGCCGCCACTCGACACGACGCTGCGCTACAAGCGCGATGAGGATTACTACGACCACTACCGCGAAGTCCTGCTCGACAGCGTGCGCCGCGCCTCGCGCAGCCAGGCGCCGGTGGCCTACGATGTCAGCGGGGGGCACGATTCTTCCGCCATTTTTGCGCTGGGCCGCCGCCTGAAGGAAGCCGGGCGGCTGCCAGCGCCCGATGCGCTGGGTTTTACGCTTTCGGGCTTGCCGGGGGAGATTTCGGACGAGATCGCCTATGCCCGCGATGTGGGGACATTCCTGGGTGTGCCGATCCACGAACGGCCGCGCACCGGGGCGGATCTGGACTGGTTTGTCCGGCACGCCGCGCTGGACCGGGACATGCCCTATTTCCCCAACTGGCAATCGATGTTCGCCACAGTGGAGATGATGCGTCCGTTCGGCTGCCGCGTTCTGCTCGACGGCGAGGGGGGCGACGAGTTCGTGGGCGGGTCGGGCTATGTGCTGCACGAACTGCTGCGCGAGGGCAACCTGCGCGCCGTGGCGCGCGATTTGCGGCATGCCTGGCAAGGCAGGGGCCTGGCTTATGCCGCGCGGCGGCTGTCCCACTATGGCCTGCGGCCGATGGCGCCGGTCGCGTTCGACCGGGTGATGCGCCATCTGCACCGCAACCGCACGCTCTGGGGCGCGCACCTTGGCGCGGGGCCGCACTGGGTAGCGCCGGACGTTCTTGCCCGGCTGGCTGACCGGCGCGAACAGGCGCGCCTGGCCGATACGACGTGGAAGATCCGCCACCCCGTGCGGCGCAAGCTGTGGCAGGACCTGCAGAACCCGATGTTCGAAAAGCTGCGCGATTCCGGCGCGCGGATGGTCGCCCGGCTGGGGATCGAATTGCGCACCCCGATGTACAGCCGCCGCTATATCGAGTTCATCTTCGGCCTGCCGGAAAGGCTGCGCCTGGCCGATGGGCAGAACAAGCATATCCACCTGCGGGCCTTGCGCAACGACCTGCCGCAATCGGTGCTCGACCGCCGGACGAAGGCGGAGTTCAGCTTCACCTTCGACCGCCAGTTGCGGCCACTGGCCGGCGTGTTTCTGGAAACGATACCCCATCAGGCCCCGCCAGAGATCAACCCCGAAGGGTTGCGGCAACTCTACGTTAACTATGAAAAGACCGGCGGCGGGATATGGGAACTGTGGCGTATCTTTGGCTGGTACTTGCTCGCTTCATCGTCCGGTTAAACGGTGCTGTGGCAAAATATCCAACTTTTACTGTTGGTTATTTCAGTGCGGCAAGTGCTCAGTCGATTATTGTGCGGCGCAAAATAGCTATTGCTGCGCCTTGTGATTGGCAGTAGTGTCAACACCAGAAGACTCGATTCTGGTGGCTTTGTTAACCATTTGCGCCGGAATGAACAGTGTCTTCGGCTTTTTGACTGGAGACTGGCAATGACTACCATGAGCAAGAATAACGGCACTGCCGCTGCCCGCGCTGCCTACGCACGCCCTGTACTGACCGTTTACGGTTCGGTCCGCGAACTGACCGGCGGCATGTCCGGCGTTGCGGCTGACGGTATGTCCCCGACCGGAGCCATGGCGTAACCTGCGGCTTTTGCAGTTTTATTGTTGGTCTGACCGGTGTCCGGCACCCTTGCTGAGCATCGCAGCTATCTGGTCGATGAGCGCAGGCTGGCACGCTATGCCAGCGCCATCGATCAGGTCGTAAAACCTGGCGATACCGTTGCGGACCTGGGATGCGGCTTTGGCATCCTGGGTCTTTTGTGTCTCAAGGCCGGTGCTGCAAAGGCATGGGGCATAGATGGCACCGATGCGGTGGAAATCGCTGCCGAGACAGCGCGCAGGCTTGGTTTCGGTGACCAGTACGCCTGCGTCAACGAACAGACATTCCGCGCCGAACTGCCGGAAAAGGTCGATGTCCTGATCTGCGACCACGTCGGTTACTTCGGCATCGACTATGGCATTCTCAACCTGATGATCGACGCGCGGCGCCGGATGCTCAAGCCCGGCGGGCGCATGATCCCCGAACGCCTGCGGCTCTATCTGGCCGGTGTGCGTTCGCGGGCGTGCCGCAGCCTGCTCGACACCTGGGAAACCCCCGATGTCCCGGCTGACTTCAACTGGCTGCGCAGCTATGCGGTAAGCACCAAGCATCCGGTGGACTATCGCCCGGCCGAAATCGTCACCGAACCGGTCCTGTCCGGCGCGGTCGAACTGGGCGAGGACGTGGCCGAGACGCTGGCCTTCAAGGCCACGCTGCTGGCCGAGGATGAAGGCGTGATCGACGGCATCGGCGGTTGGTTCGACTGCGATCTTGGCGGCGGCGTGAGCATGACCAATTCGCCGCTCGCCCGTGACCGGATCAAGCGGTACCAGATCTTCCTCGGCTTCGATCAGCCGCTTGCAGTCAAGCCGGGCGACAGCGTGGAAGTATCGGTCCGCGTGGGCCACCAGAACTCGGTCATGGCGTGGTCGGTGCGCGATCCGGCAACCGGCAGGCTGCAGAAGTATTCGAACTGGGCCAGCATGCCGATGGCGATAAGCGAGCGGATGAAGCCGGGCACCACGGTGCGCACGCTCAACGACCGCGGCCGTGCCTTGCAGATCGTGCTGGGCTATATCGAGCAGGCGATGACCGGCGATGAAATCGAGCAGGCGATCCTGCGCGATCACCCCGACCTGTTGCCAAGCCCGCAGGAGATTTCGCGGTTCGTCAGGGACGAACTTGCCAGGCATTCCACATGACCTACACCCTGGAATGGCGCCCGGCCTGCGCACCGGCGGCTCTTGCCGACGAACCTTTCGACGTGTGGCGTTCCTATGAAGGGGACGTATCGACCACGTTCCACCGCACGCCGACCGGCTTTTTCCTGCGGTTTATCGAATGTGGCGATTACGACATCAACCTTGCCGAACAGCGCGTGATCTGCACGCCTGCGCCCGATGTGCCGGAAGATTACTGCGAAAACATCTTTTCCAACCAGATCCTGCCGCTGCTGTGGACCTATGAAGGGACGCCCGTGCTGCACGCCAGCGGCGTGGTGATCGACGGCGGGGCTTTCGGCTTTCTGGGGCAGAGCGGGCGCGGCAAATCGACGATGGCCGCCGCCTTTGCGCGCGCGGGCTATGCCTTTCTTACGGATGACGGACTGCTGCTGGAACGCGAAGCCGAAGGCTATGGCGTGCGGCCCTACCTGCCATCGATCCGGCTTTTGCCCGACAGCCGCAGCGCCGTGTGCGATGGCATGATCGACCACGGCGATCCCGATACCGCCGAGGCCAAGATCCGCGTGCCATGCAGCGATGCCTTGCCGCACGCGCAAGGGCAGACCCCGCTGCGGGCGATCTACGTGCTCAAGGAACCGGAATCGGATGTCCCCGTGTTCGAGCCGCTTTCGCAGGCGCGCGCGCTCGATGCGTTGCTGCAACATTCCTTCCTGCTCGATTCGGGCGACAAGGCCAGAGTGCGGCGGCATTTTGCCGCGATGTCCGCGCTGGCGCAGGAGTGTCCCATCTTCGCACTGGATTATCCGCGGGATTTCTCACGGCTCGCCGATACGATAAAGGCAATTGCAGAACACGCCAGGGCCGTTGCGCCGCTGGCCATGAAAGGCCCCACCACTTGAAACTGACGGATTCCTTCTCCTTGTCGGAAGATGTTGTCGCCCGCGTCGTGGGCGAAGAAACCATGCTGCTCGATCTGGCAAGCGGCACGTATTTCGGCCTGAACCCGGTGGGCGGGCGCTTCTGGCAATTGCTGGAAGATGGCCTGAGCGCGACCGACGCGCGCGACGCCCTGCTCGAAGCCTTCGATGTGGAAGTCGCGCAGCTTGACGCCGATCTTGCCGATCTGCTGGGCCAGTTTGCGGAAAAAGGCCTTATCACCCCGGCCTGACGCGCCGCGCGAGCGCGGCGCCGGTCTGCGCCGTCAGGTCTGCTGTTCGATGCCGGTGATCGTATCCAGCTCTGGCACATCGAAAAGCCGCGCCCAGTTGCGCGGCTGCGCAAGCTCTGCCGTGCCTTCGGGGATGTAGTGGAAGAACAGCAGGTCGCAAAACGACCGGCGCCCCATGGCGGGGATCGGATCGCGCATGTGCCACTGGTTCGCGCCCGAAAACAGCAGGGCATCGCCCGGTTCCAGCTCAAGGCTCTGGAATGCGTAGTCCGAGCGGCCATCCTTGATCGCGCGCCAATCCTCGACCAGCGCCTCGCGGTCTTCCGGCCAGGGAATGATCGGGCTGAAACTGATTGGCCAGACCGCGCTCTGGTCGATGCACAGGTCGAACGTCCATTTGGCCGATGGCGTGTCCAGATGCGGTTCGCACACGCCGCGCCAGGAATAAAGCGACAGGAAATTGTAGCACGGTTCGACCCGCTCGCCTGCCAGTTCGGACACGAAATCAACGATCCGCGCCTGCATTTCGACAAACGGCGGCCAGCGGTGCACGACAAGGCGGCCGAACGCCTTGACTTCGTGCAGTTCCAGCTTTTCGCGCGGGATGGCGGCAATGGTTTCACGGATATCGCGCAGTTCGCGCGCATCGAGGAAGCCGCGAACGGACTTCACTTCGAACGATGGGTCGGTGCGGAACACGGCCATGGCCGCTTCGAAATCCGGCAGGCGCGACGGCGCGACCTTGCTCAGAATGTCCCGTGCATCAAAATAACGATTAAGCCAGATTGAATCGTACCATTCCAGTTCTTGCGACAACAGTTCACTCCGTGCAGCCTCATCCCCGGTTAACAACCGGGGCGATGCAGGTCACTGCAAAACTGCCCTTCAGGCCGCCTTTCTTGAATCCGGCCCGTCTGGCGCGTCGATTTGCAGGGGAAGCTCGTCATACGGCGGGGTGAAGCCCAGCGCGGTGTAGATGTCGCGCCGCAGATAGGGGAAGGCATCGCCGGCGGATTCATCCACGCGGGCGCATTCGCCCAGAAAGCTGTCGATGGTACGGTACAGGCCGCGTCGCATTCGAATCGTCTTTGCTGGCAGGGACTGCCGATTATCTCACACCGCAACGCGGCGAATCGCCACTGGATTCGGGCTTGGTCAAAAAGCCGTGACATTGTGCGCATGTTGGCCGGGATGGCCACGGCAGGGGCGTTGCCGAAGGAGCATTGCGCCCCTGCCGTGGTTTTTCAGGGCTTTAGCGGCAGATCACGCGCCTCGGCCGCGGGCAGCGGCACCTTCAGGATTGCGGCGAGCGTCGGGGCGATGGCGCGCATGTCCACTTCGCCCAGATCGCGCGCTGCGGCCACTCCGCGGCCCATGACCATGAAGGTCGAACGCATCTGCGGCATGCCCGGAAAATACCCGTGCATCCCCCTGGTGCGCGAAGGGCGGGCCAGCGGCGTTTGCGCCGAAAAGGGACCGGCCAGCGCGCCGGGCGCAAGATCGACAAAGAAGGCGGCCTGCGGGTTGCCACCCATTCGCGCGATGTCGTCGCGCCCGATGACGCGGGCGATGCGCGCCTGCGGATCGGCAGCAAGGCCGCGCAGCAGCGTTTCCACCCGCGCGGCAAGGGCGGCATCGTCCGGGCGCGCCAGCACCACGGCAATCGACCCGCCCGAAGGCCAGGGCATGGCATCCCAGGCTTCCACCTTGCCATCGGCATCCAGCCGGATCAGCCCGGCGTCGATGAACGGGCGGAACAGGTTGATTTCGGTATCGGTGGCGACAAAGCCGTGATCGCTGACAATGGCGATGGCGGCATCGGGGCGCGCGGCGTGTTCGGCGGCAACCAGCTTGCCCACGGCGGCGTCGATGCGTTCCAGCACGGCGTTGGCCTCGTCCGAACCGGGGCCGAAGCGGTGTTCTTCATGGTCCAGCGCGGCAAGGTACACGGTCAGGAAATCGGGCCGCTTGGTTTCGATGAGCCGCACGGCAAAGGCGGCGCGGGTTTCGTCGCCGCCGATGCCTTCGTCGATGCCATCGGCATAGGGGCCGCAATCGTGTTCGAGCGCGGCATAGAGATCGGGGGTGGCCAGCGCCTTGATGAGCTTGCGGTCGTCTTCGTGGCCCGACCGCCAGATTTGCGGCATGTTCCAGGTCAGCGAAGCCACGCCGACGCTGACCGGCCAGTGCACATTGCCGGTGGAAAGCCCGCGCTTGTAGGCTGCATCCCACAGCGTTTCGGCGCGGATATCGTCGGCATACCAGAACCAGCCGCCATAGTTGATCTGGCGCGGATCGAAGGTCGTGTTCGATACGATGCCGTGGCGCGCCGGGGCGACTCCGGTGAGCAGCGTGGTGTGGTTGGGATAGGTTACCGTCGGCAGGCTGGCGGTAACCCCGGTGGCGAACGCGCCTTCGCGCACGAAGCGGCGCAGGTTGGGGATTTTCAGGCCGCGCCGGTCGGCCTCCAGCACGTCGCCGGGGCGCAGGCCGTCGATCGAGATGAGCAGGACGGGTTCGGCCATCACGGCGACAGGCGCCGCGCTGCACAGCAGCGCGACGCCCGCGACGAGGGCCTTTGCTGGGGAAAGGCCCGCCACGATCAGAAGCCCGCCCGCAGGGTCACGAAGACCTGGCGCGGCGCGCCCGCAAGCAGCGTCTGCCGGTCACCGCTGAAGCCGAACCCGGCCGAACCGACCGTGGCGACATAGCGTTTGTCGAACAGGTTGACCGCGTTGAGCTGGATTTCCACCGGCTGGCGCTGCCCGATGTCGAGGCGATAACCGATGGTGGCATCGACCAGCGCCCGGCCGGGCACCGACTTGTCGTTGGTGTAGGTGAAGTACCGCTTCGACATGTAGTTCACGCCGATGCGGCCGAACACGCTTTCGCTGTCGTAGTTGAACTCGCCGCGCAGCAGATGCTTGGGCGAATCGACCACCGTCTTGCCCGCGGTGGGCTGGATCGTGGTGACCCCGCCAACGGTGAAGGCCACGTCGTCACGATAGGTCGTGTCGTTGTAGCTGTACGAAGCGAAGGCGCCGAAGCCCATCGGCAGCTTCACGTCCACCGCCGCTTCGACGCCCAGCGCGCGCACTGCGCCGACGTTCTGCAAGGCGTTGGCCGCGCCGACGATGCCGATCGAGGTCGGGATCACCAGCAGACGGTCGCGGAAGTTGACGTAGTAGCCCGCCAGCACGGCGTTGATGACGCCGGTGTTGAAGCGCAGGCCCGCTTCGTAGGTGTCCGAGCTTTCCGGCTTGATCGTGTCCTTGATCGCATCGAACCCGGCCTGGGTCGACGAGAACGGGCCGGTCGTGGCGGCGGCCTGGAACGCGCGGGTGACCTGGGTGAACCCGGCAAAGGCTTCCAGCCCGTTGCCCAGCTTGTAGTTCAGGCCGGCGTGGGGCTGGAACCAGTCTTCCGTCCTGATCTTGCCGGTGGCAAGACTGCTGGTGTTGACCAGCGAAAACGCCTTGGAATCGACGGCATAGCCCTTCCAGCCAAGGCTGATCTTGAGATCGCCCAGTTCGATATCGTCCGAAACGAAGTACTGCACGGTGTCGGTTTCGAAGGCGATCGACCATTGCGTGAAGAACGGGTTGCGCTGGAAATCGCGGTGGTCGCGGCCCGGATTGGTACGGCTTTCATAGCCGTAGAACTTGCGCGACTGGATGAAGTCGTTCTTTTCGTACCAGCCGCCGATCTTGATCGCGTTCATCCCGTAGGTGCCGGCGAACGATGCGAACACGCCCTTGCGCTTGATATCGTATTCGGTGGTGCGCAGCGCCATCGGCACGCCGCTGGGGCTGTTCACGTAAGGCGAACCCCAGGTGCCCTGGCCGTCGTTCTCGTGGTAATAGCCCTTGATCGAAAACACGCCGCTGGCGCCCACCGGCACTTTGAGGCCCAGTGATGCCAGCGTGTCCTTGCGCAGGCCCGAAGCATCGTAATAGGCATCGTCGGCCGATGCGATCGGGGCGGGGTAGGTCGTGCCTGCGGCGGGGTTGAGCGGGGTGGTGCCGGTTTCGCCGCGGTTGGCGGCAATATCGGCCACCTGCACGGCCAGCAGGTAGTTCGACGGGCCGAAGTTGTCCCAGTCATAGCCAAGACGGCCGATCATCTCCAGGTTGAGATCCTGGTAATCCTGTTCGGCGCGGTCGGAATAGCTGATGTAGCCGTCGAGTTCGGTGCCGCCGCCCAGCGGCAGCACGCCCCTGGCATTGGCCATGAAGGTGCGCTGCTTGCCATCGCCCTTCCACTTGTCGCCATCCTGATAGTGCACCGAGGCATAGCCGCGCGCGCCATCGGCGGTGCCAAGCCCGATCCGGGCAAAGCCGCGCCAGGTGTTTTCCGACCCGTAGGTTCCGCTGGCGGTTACGCCGAGCGCGTCCCTGGGGTCGAGCGAGAAGAACTCCAGCGTCCCGCCAAGGTTGTTGGTCGATTGCGCATCGAGCGAACCCGACCCTTGCGCCACGCGGGTGACGCCGATGTTTTCGGGGCTGATTGCGCGGCTGATGTGCAGGCCGTTGTGGTTGCCATAGGACATGTCGCCCAGCGGAATCCCGTCGAGCGTGAAGCCGAGCTGGTTCTGGCTGAAGCCGCGGATGGTGATCCGGGTCGACCATTCGTAGTTGCCGAAGGCATCGGCGGACTGGAAGTTGACCGAAGGCAGCTTTTCCACGGCCTTCAGCGGGCTGGTGCCCGAAGCCAGGATGGTCAGTTCCTTCGTCGACAGTTCCTGTACCTGGCGGGTCTGGCCCGCGCCGAGCACGACGATTTCGCCCGCTTCGGATGCGGCGGGCATGGCCTCTTCTGCAGGCGCCGTCTGGGCGAGCGCGGGCGTGGCGGCAAGAAGCGAGGTGCTGGCAAGCAGCAAGGTTGCGATGCGCATGGTGTGGTATCCCTCATGAGCCAGTTTTGCTCTGGCGCTTCGCCGCTAGGCTTTTGCTGTTGCAGCATCGTGCCATTTCGGGGACATTTCAGGGTCGGGAAGGTGACCGAAACATGACGAATGTCGCACTTGGCCCGCCGGGGCCAAGCGTGTAACCGGATGCGCGATGGCGAACGATGTGGCGGCAAACGATACGACAGTGCAGGGCAGCAGCTTGCCGCCGGTGCAGGAACGCTTCTTCAACCGGGAACTGAGCTGGCTGGAGTTCAACCGCCGTGTTCTGGCCGAAGCGGTCAACCGCGATTATCCGCTGCTGGAACGGCTGCGCTTCCTGTCGATCAGCGGCAACAACCTTGACGAGTTCATGATGGTCCGCGTCGCCGGGATCGCCGGGCAGGTGCGCCGCCAGATCGACGAACTGTCGGTCGACGGGCAGACCCCGCAGCAGCAGCTCGGCGCGCTGTTCGATGCGGTGAAGGGGCTGGTCGATGCCCAGCACGAGGTGCTTTCCGGGCTGCGCAGCGAGCTGGCCGTGGCGGGCATCCGCCTGATCGAGGACGAGCCGGTCAACAAGGGCGAGGCCGAATGGCTGCGCGACTATTTCGAACAGCATGTCTTTCCGGTGCTCACCCCGCAGGCGATCGACCCGGCGCACCCGTTTCCGTTCATCGCCAACCAGGGCACCGGCATCCTGTTCCAGATGCAGCGCGTGGCCGATGGCGCGGCAGTGACCGAAATGATCCTGGTGCCGCCCGCGCTGCCGCGCTTTGTCCGCCTGCCGGGCGAAAAGGCAGTGTGGATCGGGATCGAGGAACTTGTGCGCCGCCACGCAGGCTTCCTGTTTCCGGGCTTTCGCATCCTTGGCCACGGCATGTTCCGGGTGCTGCGCGACAGCGACATCGAACTGGAAGAAGATGCCGAGGATCTGGTGCGCTATTACCGCACCGCGATCCAGCGCCGCCGGCGCGGGCGGGTGATCCTGCTGCATCTGCAGGAAAACTTCGATGCCGATGCCGAACGCCTGCTGCGCCAGCAATTGCGGCTCGACCATGCCATGGTCATCAAGAGCCGGGGGCTGCTGGCGATCAGCGGCCTTGCCAGCGTGGTCGATGAAGACCGCCAGGATCTCAAGTTCGATCCCTACAACCCGCGCTACCCCGAACGCGTGCTCGAACACGATGGCGATTGCTTTTCCGCGATCCGCGAAAAGGATCTGGTGATCCACCACCCCTACGAAAGCTTCGAGGTGGTGATCGACTTCCTGCGCCAGGCCGCCGCCGACCCGGACGTGGTGGCGATCAAGCAGACGCTGTACCGCGCGGGCAAGCAATCGGCGGTGATCGCCGCGCTGATCGCCGCCGCCGAAGCGGGCAAATCGGTGACCGCCGTGGTCGAACTCAAAGCCCGCTTCGATGAAGAGCAGAACCTGCTGTGGGCCAGCCAGCTTGAACGCGCGGGCGTGCAGGTGATCTACGGCTTCGTGGACTGGAAGACCCACGCCAAGGTTTCAATGGTCGTGCGGCGCGAAGGCGGCGGCTACCGCACCTACTGCCACTTCGGCACCGGCAATTATCACCCGGTTACCGCGCGCATCTATACCGATCTTTCGTTCTTCACCGCCGATCCGCGCATGGGCCGCGATGCCGGGCAACTGTTCAACTTCGTCACCGGCTATGTCGAACCCAAGCAGACCGAACTGCTGGCGATTTCGCCGATCAACCTGCGCGAAAAACTGTACGAATGCATCGACCGCGAAATCGCGCTGGCCAACCGGGGGCGTCCGGCCACGATCTGGGCCAAGATGAACCAGTTGACCGATCCCGACCTGATCGACCGGCTCTATCTTGCCAGCCGCAACGGCGTTGAAATCCGGCTGGTGGTGCGCGGCATCTGCTGTTTGCGGCCCGGCGTTCCGGGGCTTTCGGAAACGATCCAGGTCAAGTCGATCATCGGGCGTTTTCTGGAACACAGCCGCGTGTGGGCCTTTGGCAACGGCGCGCGGCTGCCCAACCGGCGCGCCCGCGTCTACCTGTCCTCGGCCGACGGGATGAGCCGGAACATGGGCCGCCGGGTGGAAGTGCTGGTGCCCGTGCGCAACCCCACGGTCCACGATCAGGTGCTCGATCAGGTCATGCTCGCCAACCTGCTCGATACCGAACAGAGCTGGGCGCTCAATCCCGATGGCAGCTATGCGCGGTTCGAAAAGGGCGAACAGCCGTTCAACCTGCACCGCTATTTCATGACCAATCCATCGCTTTCCGGGCGTGGCGCGGCGCTTTCCAGTGGAAGAAAGGTTCCCAAGCTTGCGCTGCGGCGCGGCGTGCCCCACCGTAGCTGAGTGAACGGGCAGGCACAGCATGGCAGGGCTTTCGCGTGGGAAGATGCCCGCGCGATCATCGACATCGGCTCCAACACGGTGCGGTTGGTGGTCTATGGCGGGCCGCCGCGCGCGCCTGCGATCCTGCTGAACGAAAAGGTTACCGCCAGGCTCGGCAAGGGCGTGGCCGAAAACGGGAAGTTGAGCGCCAAGGCGGTGACCAGCGTGATCGGCGCGCTGACCCGCTACCGCACGCTGATCGACCTGGTCGGCATTCGCCAGGTCGATGTCGTCGCCACCGCCGCTGCGCGCGATGCGTCGAACGGCGCGGCCTTTCTCGATCG
This sequence comes from Novosphingobium lubricantis, assembly GCA_042650965.1. GTDB lineage: Bacteria > Pseudomonadota > Alphaproteobacteria > Sphingomonadales > Sphingomonadaceae > Novosphingobium > Novosphingobium lubricantis. Next base: position 72,311 of record JBHSCB010000017.1, read on the forward strand.
CGTGCGCGATGTCGGGTTTGCCCCGCGCCTGCTGTCCGGGGTGGAAGAGGCGGAAACCAGCGCCACCGGCGTGCTTGGCGCCTTTCCCGAAGCCAGCGGCATTGTCGGCGATCTGGGCGGCGGCAGTCTTGAACTGGTCGATGTGGCGCAAGGCGCAACCAGCCACGGGGTCAGCCTGCCGCTGGGTTCGCTGCGGCTGGGCGCGTTGCGCGCGGGCGGCGACCGTGCCTTCGGGCGCAAGATCGGCGCGATGCTGGCCAAGGCGGACTGGGCGGCAGAACCGGGCGCCACGCTCTATCTTGTCGGCGGTTCGATGCGGGCCTTTGCGCGCGCGGCGATGGTGCGGATGGAGTGGCCGCTGGAAGACACCCACGGCTTCACGCTCGATGCCGCGCAGGCGCTCAAGCTGGCACGGCAACTGATGCGGCGCGGGCAGGTGTTGCGCCCGGTCGAAGGCGTGTCGTCCAGCCGTCTGGCCAGCATTCCCGATGCGGCGGCGCTGATCGCGGTGCTGCTGCGGCGGCTGGAGCCGGGGCGGATCGTGTTTTCATCGTGGGGCCTGCGCGAAGGGGTGCTGTTCGGATCGCTCGATGCTTCGGTGCAGGCGCTCGACCCGCTGCTGTGCGGGGTGGAGGATTTCGTTGCGCAGATGGGCGTGACCCTGCCCGCCGCGCGCGACACGGCGCGCTGGATGGGCGCGGCCGTGCCGTTTGCCGATCATCCGGTGGGGCTGGCGGCGATCATGCTGTGCCTTGCCGCCGGACGGGTGGAGCCGAACCTGCGGCGCGATCTGGCCAGCGACTGGGGCCTGCGCAAACGCTGGATCGGGATTGACAGCGAAGGGCGCGCGATGCTCGCCGCTGCGCTGCATGCCAATGCCGGGAAGGCCGGGATGCCTGATAATATCGCGCTGCTTGCGCCGCCCGATCTTCTGGCGCGCGCGCGCGGATGGGGGCTGGCGGCGCGGCTGTGCCGCCGCTTTGGCGCGGGTGCGGCGGCGGTCCTGCACGGCAGCGCGCTGGTGGTGGAGAACGGGCAGGTCGTGCTGCGGTGCGATCCGCCGATTGCGCCGCTGTATCAGGATGGCGCACGCCGCGATCTGAAGGCGCTGGCCGCGCATCTTGCGCCGGACGGCGAAGCGGAAAAGCGCGCTTAACGAAAATCCGCCAGCCGGAACCCGGCCATAAAGGCGGCGGCAAGGGTTTGGGCGTCTAGCCGGTCCAGCATCGGCAGGCGGCCCAGCCGCGCCACCTTGCCCATCGCGCAGATCGTCGCTTCGCTGTCTTCGTTCGCCGGGCCGACAAAGGCCACGCCGCGGATCGCCACGCCGCGCGCGCGCAGCGCCTCGATCGTCAGCAGCGAATGGTTGATCGTGCCGAGCGCCGTGCGCGCCACGATGATCGCGGGCAAGTCCCATTCGGCAAAGACATCGGCATAGACCACCGTGCGGGTGACCGGCACCAGCGCGCCGCCTGCCCCTTCGATCACGAGCGGGCGCTGGGCGGGCAGGGCCAGCCGGGCGATGTCGATGTTCACCCCGTCAAGCTCTGCCGCGCGGTGGGGCGAACAGGGCGTGGTCAGGCGATAGGCTTCGGGCAGGATGCGCGCGGGATCGACACCCGCCAGCGCCGCCACGGTATCACGGTCCGCGCCATCGTCCAGCCCGGCCTGCACCGGCTTCCAGTAGTGCGCCTGCAACGCGCCGGTCAGCGCGGCGGCAAACACCGTCTTGCCGATGCCGGTATCGGTGCCGGTCACCACGAACGCGCTCATCCCAGCGTTTCGCCCAGGGTCCGGGCCAGCGCATCCACATCGTCGGCGGTGGCGTTGAGGGTCAGAGAAATGCGCAGGCGGCTGGTGCCTTGCGGCACGGTTGGCGGGCGGATGCCGCGCACGTCGAAGTCTGCCTGTTGCAGGCGGCTGGCCACGTCCATCGTGCGGGCATCGTCGTGCAGGATCAGCGGCAGGATCTGCGATCCGGTGGCCAAGGCGCCGTGGCGGCGCAAGGCCCGCTCGGCGTGGCCGATCAGCGCGTGCAGCCGTTCGCGGCGTTCCGGTTCCTGCGCGAGCATGCGCAGCGCCTCGCGCACGGCAGCGGCGATCAGGGGCGATGGCGCGGTGGAAAAGATGAATGGTCGCCCGCGGTTGACCAGAAAATCACGCACCACGCGCGGGCCGAGCACCAGCGCGCCTTCGCAGCCCAGCGCCTTTCCGCAGGTGCGCAGGACGATGGTATCGGGCCGCCCGTCGAGTTCTGCGGCAAGGCCGCGCCCGTCGCGCCCGAACACACCGGTGGCGTGTGCTTCGTCGATCAGCATCACCGCATCGTGGCGCTGCGCCACGGCGGCCAGTTCAGCGACCGGGGCCATATCGCCGTCCATCGAATAGAGCGTTTCGAACGCCAGCCAGATTCGCCCGGTATGCCCCCTGGCGCGCCACGCCCGCGCGGCATCGTCGAACGCCTGCGCATCGTTGTGCGCGACGCTGACCGCGCTGGCACGGGCAAGGCGCAGCCCTTCGTGCATCGACGCATGGACCAGTTCATCGTGGACGATCAGATCGCCGCGCTGCGGCAGCGTGGCCAGCAGGGCGCCATTGGCGGCATAGCCCGATGAAAAGAACAGCGCGGATTCGCTGCCGAAAAAGCGCGCGGCCTCCTCTTCCAGCAGTTCGTGTTCGGGATCGTTGCCGCGCAACAGGCGCGATCCGCCCGATCCCAGTGGCACGCGACGGGCGATGGCATCCTGCACGGCGGCGGCAAGGCGCGGCGCGCCGGACATCGCCAGATAATCGTTGGACGAAAAATCCACCCCCCGGCGCGGGGCAAGCGCGCGCAACCGGGCCTTTTCGCCCAGCGCCGCCAGATCGGCGGTGTGGGCGCGCCACAGCGGCGGAGCGGGGCGGGTCGGCGTCTGGCCCATCAGGCCGCGCAGCCTCCCCCGCAGCCTCCGACCGCTTTCATCGCGCGCAGCGGTTCCTCGGCTTCCATCGGCTTGAGGCCGAGCCGCGCAAACATGGCGGCATCGGCATCGTCGCCCGCGTTGGCGGCCGTCAGCAGCTTGTCGCCGGTGAAGATCGAATTGGCCCCGGCCATGAAGCACAGTGCCTGCGTCGCCTCGCTCATCGCCTCGCGCCCGGCGGACAGGCGCACCATCGACAGCGGCATGGTGATCCGCGCCACCGCCACCGTGCGCACGAACTCGATATCGTCGATCTTCGCCATCGGGGTATCGGCCAGCATGTCGCCCAGCACGGTGCCCTTGATCGGCACCAGCGCGTTGACCGGCACGCTTTCGGGGTGCTGTTCAAGCGTGGCGAGCGCGTGGATGAAGCCGACACGGTCGGCCCGCGTCTCGCCCAGCCCAACGATCCCGCCCGAACAGACGTTGATCCCGGCGTTGCGCACCGCGTCGAGCGTCTGCAGGCGATCGGCGAAAGTGCGGGTGGAAATCACCTCTTCATAACGTTCGGGCGAAGTGTCGATGTTGTGGTTGTAGTAATCCAGTCCGGCGTCGGCGAGCTGCGCGGCCTGCGCCGGGGTCAGCATCCCCAGCGTCATGCAGGTTTCCATGCCCATTTCACGCACGCCCTTCACCATGGCGATGATCGCGGGCATGTCGCGGTCCTTGGGGTTGCGCCACGCCGCGCCCATGCAGAACCGCTTCGACCCGGCATCGCGGGCCTGCGCCGCCGATTGCAGCACGGCCTGCACTTCCATCAGCTTGGTCGCTTCCACGCCGCTGTCGGCCTTGACCGATTGCGAACAGTAGCCGCAGTCCTCAGGGCAGCCGCCGGTCTTGATCGACAGCAGCGTGCAAAGCTGCACTTCCCCGGCGCGGTGATGGGCGCGGTGGATTTCCGCCGCGCGGAAAACCAGCTCGGTGAACGGCAGATCGAACAGCGCGGCAATTTCCGCGCGCGTCCAGTCGGTCCGGGCGGGAGAGGTCTGCGTGGCGGTTGCGTCTCGCTCCTGAAGCGCGGTGTCCTGCACGGGCGGCGTCCTTTCTGCTGAAATGGGTTGGGGCGCCCATAACGGAAAAATGCGCGGTGTGCGCATGCAAATTGCACAGGCGGGGGGTAAGAAAATGTTGCCGCCGCGCCGATTGAGGGTGAACGTCGCGGTTCAGGCCCGCAAAGCGCCTGCCGAGGGGCCGTTCGGGGCAGCGCGCGCAACGCCAGGGGCGGTTCATGTCGGTTTAGGTGTCGTTCAGGACGCGCCGCCGGTGCCACGGATTTCGCCGCATCGGGGCTACAGCTTCGCGCAGCGCGGCGCTATGCCATGGCGATGACCGGCGCCCCGCCTCCTTCGCAACGCTATGCCGACCAGCCGCCGGGCGGGCGGCGGAGGCTGGTGGCGATTGGCCTTGCGATCGTGCTGCATGGCGCGGTGCTGTGGGCGGTTATCCACGGGTTCGGCGGCATTTCGGTGCTGGCCGGGCTGGCCGAGGAAGGCTTTACCACGCAGACCTTCGACGTTCCGCTCGATCCGCCCAAACCGCCGCCCAGTCCGGCCGCCCCGGAACCGGCAGGCGCATCCGGGGCAGAGGGGAAGAAGGCCGTGGCCAAGGCCGTTGTCGCCAGGGCGCGCGTTCCCGCCAGGCCGGTGCCGGCCCCGCCCGTCGCCTCCACGGGCGACGATGTCCGTTCCGGCGCGGCGGCGCAGGGGCAGGGCACCGGCGGCGGCGGCGAAGGCATGGGGACCGGCAGCGGCGCCAGCGGAAACGGCGCGGGCGGCGGGCTGGCGCGCAAGGCGGAAAAGATTGCAGGCGATATCCGCTCAACCCGCGATTATCCGGCGAAGAGCCAGACCGAACGGATCGGCAAGCGCGTGGTTATCGTGCTGACCGTCGGCACGGACGGGAAGGTATCCGGCTGCCGTGTCCATCGCGCCAGCGGGGTGCCCGATGCCGATGCGATTACCTGCAAGCTGGCCAGCGAACGCTTCCGCTTTCGCCCGGCCACCGATGCTGCCGGGCAGCCCGTGGTTTCGACCTATGGGTGGGAACAACGCTGGTTTGCACCGTGACGCAGTGTCGTTCCCGGCCATGCAAGGCCCGCCGGATTGGCCATTGACTGATCGAAATTGGTAACCGATGCTATGGCAATACTACTGCTTTGTCCCTAGAAGCCCGACGGCACGCCCTCCGGGGAAATGCGGATCGTAGACGCAAATGATTGAAACAGTTCCAGTAGTGCTGTGCGGTGGAAGCGGGACGCGGCTCTGGCCACGATCACGCAAGGCAATGCCCAAGCCGTTTCTGCCTTTGGTTGGCGACAGCACGCTGTTTGCTGCAACGATCCTGCGTTGCGATGCCGCTGCCGGATTTGCCGCGCCGATCGTGGTTACGGGGGCCGAACACCTCGGCCATGTCGAAGCGCAATTGCCCGACCGCGCCGCAACCCGGATCATCGTCGAACCGCAAGCCCGCAACACCGCGGCGGCCATTGCGCTGGCGGCGCTTTCGCTTCCCGCCGATGCGATCATGCTGGTCTGCCCCAGCGACCATCACATCGGCGATACGGCGGCGTTTCAGGCGGCCGCCCACGCCGCGACGGAGCTGGCGGCAGACGGTTGGCTGGTGTCGTTCGGCATCGTGCCGACCGCGCCGGAAACCGGCTTTGGCTATCTCAAGCAGGGCGCACCGATCCCCGGCACTGCCGGACGCAAGGTGGAACGCTTTGTCGAAAAGCCGGACCTTGCCCGAGCGATGGAGTTCCTGGCGAGCGGGGATTATGCGTGGAATGGCGGCATCTTTGCGTTTCGCGCCGGAACCTTCCTTGATGAACTGGGCAAGCATCGCCCGGCGATTCTGGCCGGAGTGCGCGAGGCGGTGGAGCACGGGCGCGCCGATGGCATGCGGTTTCATCCCGATGCGGCCGCTTTCGCCCAGGTGCCAAGCGAATCTGTGGATTACGCAGTGATGGAAAACACCGATTTGGCGGCAATGGTGCCCGCCGTGATGGGATGGTCTGATATCGGCAACTGGGCGGCGCTGTTCGAAGCGCAGCAGCGCGACGCGTGCGGCAACACCGCAATCGGTGCGGCGGAATTGCGCGATTGCAGCAACGTGCTGGTGATGAGCGATGGCCCGCGCGTTTCCGTGGTCGGGGCGTCGGACCTGATCGTGGTTGTCGATGGCAACGAAGTGCTGGTCTGCACGCAGCAAGGTGCGCAGAATGTCGGCAAGCTTGCGGGCGCGCTGAACCAGTGAGCCGCCTGTCCCGGCGCTTTGTGGAAAAGCCGTGGGGGAAGGATACTCTCCCTGCGCCGTTCGTCGCGACTGCGGGCGAACGGATTGGCGAAGTGTGGTTCGATCCGCCGCCCGAAATGGCCTCGATCCTGGTCAAGTACATCTTCACCAGCGAACAGCTTTCGGTACAGGTCCACCCGTCTGATGAACAGGCGGCGGAGCTGCACGAAGCCGATGGCGGCAAGGACGAATGCTGGCTGGTGATCGACGCAGAACCGGGCGCAAGGCTTGGCATCGGATTCAAGCAAGACGTTGATATCGAAACGATTCGCCGCGCCGCGCTGGACGGTTCGATTGAAACGCTGCTTGCCTGGCACCCGGTCCGTGCGGGCGACTTTTTCCATCTGCCTGCGGGAACCGTTCACGCCATCGGGGCCGGGGTGACCTTGATCGAAGTGCAGCAGAACAGCGACATAACCTATCGCCTCTACGATTACGGCCGCCCGCGTGAACTGCATCTGGACAAGGGGCTGGCCGTGGCCAGCGGCGCCCCGCACGATCCTGCCCTGCGCCGACATCTATCACTGTCCGAAACCGCGGAGCTGGTGCGCGCAAAGCATTTTGTGTGCCATTTTGTGCAGGGCACGCCACCGGAATCGGTGCGCATGGCCTATCCCGGTCGCTGCCTTGTCATCCCTGTCAGCGGCGCCCTGGCGCTGGGCGATGGATTGCTGGAAGAAGGCGATTGCGCGGTCGTCGATACGCTTGACGAAGTGGCGTTCACCGCGTCCGGGGCGTGGATAGTGGTGAAGGCCGCCTGACAAAATGCTGCAGCCGCAACGCTGCGGCGGCGGCACAATATTCACCTCCAATTCAGGATGATTCGGCTGTCGCACGCAAGGGTTCCAGGGTGGCCGGAGCATTGCTTCATGCTTTGCGCGCGTCTATGGACCGGGGCGAAAATCGGGCTGGGGTAGTGTCGGCTTACGGCGATATTTCAGCCGCTTTTGAATGGTAAACATCGTGCGTCATCTACTATCCAGATTTACCGCTGCCGTGCTTTTGCCTTTGACGGTGGCGGCGTGCGGCACGATGTCAGCCAGCGGCCCCACGACGCAGGCGATCGGCAAGGCCAGTTCGCTTGCCATCGACGGATCGTCGATCGCGGTGATCGACGTTACCAACGATGTTGCCCGGCATATGATCGACCAGGCCGAATCGGCCCGCTTCTCCGAAGTGCTGGGCGATGGCGCGGCGGTGGGCACGCTTATCGGCAAAGGTGACGTTCTGGAAATCGCCATCTGGGAAGCACCGCCGGCCGCGCTGTTCGGCAACGCGACAACCCAGACCGGCCCCGGCGCGATGGCACCTGTTTCGCGCACTACATCGTTGCCTGATCAGACAGTGGATGACGATGGGCGGGTTCAGGTGCCCTTTGCCGGCTCTATTCAGGCTGCTGGGCGGACCCCGCGGCAGATCGAGGAAGCCATCGTTGCGCGGCTGGCGGGCAAGGCGCACCAGCCTCAGGCAATCGTGCGCATCGCCGAAAATGCCAACCGCACGGTAACCGTGGTCGGCGAAGTGACGCGCAGCGCCCGTGTGCCGCTGGGGCCGCAAGGCGAACGCCTGCTCGACGTGATCGCCAGCGTCGGCGGTACGCGCCAGCCAGTGCTGAAGACCACGATCCAGATCGCCCGCAATTCCCAGCTTGTAAGCATGCCGCTTGAATCCGTGATCCGCGATCCCCGGCAGAACGTGCGCCTGAAAGCGGGCGATGTGGTTACCGCCCTGTTCCAGCCCTACAGCTTCACGGCTTTGGGTGCGACCGGTCGCAATGAGGAAGTGCCCTTCGAAGCGACCGGGCTGACCCTGTCGCAGGCGCTGGGCCGGGCATCCGGGTTGCAGGACACGCGCTCCGACGCCAAGGGCGTTTTCATCTTCCGGTTCGAACCGGCCCAGGCGCTGGCCGGTCAGTCGGCCGTTACCACCACGCCGCTGCCTAACGGGACCGTTCCGGTGATCTACCGGCTGAACCTGCGCGATCCACGCAGCCTGTTCATAGCGCAGACCTTTCCGATCCGGGACAAGGACGTTCTCTACGTGTCCAATGCTCCGATCACTGATGTTCAAAAGGTCGTGAATATCATTTTCTCCGCCTTGCTGCCGATCACAACCGCAGTCTCCATCGTACCTTGATGCGCCACCTTTGCTTCAAAGGGTGATATAGGAATCTCAATGCAGAACATCCTTGACCGGCTGCGTTCAGCGAACCGTCTGTTCATGTTCGTTGTCGTGCTGCCGACACTGCTTTCGGTGGCCTATTTCGGCTTCCTTTCTTCCGACGTTTACGTGTCGGAAAGCCGGTTCATCGTTCGCAGCCCCGAAAAGTCGGCCGTTTCCGGGGTCGGGTTGCTGCTCAAGGGCGCGGGCTTTGCCAATGCCGGTGACGAGATCTTCGCCGCCTCGGAGTTCGTGAACTCGCGCGATGCGCTTCAGGTGCTCAACCAGGGCGAAGCGTTCCGCAAGGCCTATACAGCGCCCGGCATTTCCATATTCGACCGGTTCGACCCGCTTGGCCTGTCAGGCTCTTTCGAACAGCTCTACACATATTATCAGGGCAAGGTCGTGACCGAACACGATCATGCGTCGTCGATCACCAAACTTTCGGTCAAGGCCTATACGCCGCAGGATGCCCGGCGGTTCAACACCAAGCTTCTGGAAATGGCCGAGGCCACGGTCAACCGGCTGAACGACCGCGCCAGGCTGGATCTCATCCGCACGTCGAAGGGCGAGGTTGAGGCTGCCAAGGAGCGCGCGCAGAAGTCCGCGCTGGCGCTCTCGCTGTTTCGCAACCGGGCCGGCGTGGTGGACCCCGAAAAACAGGCGACCGTCCAGATCCAGATGATTGCCAAGTTGCAGGACGAACTGATCGCCACGCGTACGCAACTGGCTCGGCTAAAGGCGGTTGCGCCGCGCAATCCGCAGATCGTCGTGCTTGAAGCGCAGGCGACCAGCCTCGCGGCCGATATCGATGCGGAACTGAAGAAAGTGGCCGGTGGCAGCAAATCGCTTTCGTCCAGCGCGGCGGAATATCAGCGGTTGCAGCTTGAAAGCCAGTTTTCCGACCGCGCGCTCGCCGCGGCAATGGCTTCACAGCAGGAAGCCGAGAACGAAGCGCGCCGCAAGCAGGCCTATGTCGAACGGATCGTCGAACCCAACCTGCCCGACTATGCGATCGAACCGCGCCGGATGCGCGGCATTCTTTCCACGCTGCTTTTCGCGCTTATCGCCTGGGGCGTGCTTTCGATGATGCTGGCCGGCGTGCGCGAGCACCAGCAATGACGCAGCCGCAGGCCGACCAGCGAAGCCTGCGCGCGGGGCTGCGGGTCCAGAGCCGGGTCGTGTCGGCCTTGCTGCTGCGCGAAATCATTACCCGTTACGGCCGCCACAACATCGGGTTCCTGTGGCTTTTCGTTGAACCGATGCTGTTCACCCTGGCGGTGACGTTGCTGTGGGTCGGGCTTGATCTCAACCACGTCAGCAGCCTGCCGATCACTGCCTTTGCCGTGACGGGGTATTCCAGCATCCTGCTGTGGCGCAACATGCCGGGCCGGCTGATCGGATCGGTCGGGCCGAACCTTTCGCTGATGTACCATCGCCAGGTGAAAGTGGCCGACATCTTCGTTTCGCGCCTGATGCTGGAGTTCATGGGCGCTACGATGTCGTTCATCGTGCTGACGGTGGTGTTCACCATCTTCGGCTGGATGACCTGGCCGGAAGACCTGCTCAAGGTCATGCTGGGGTGGTTGATGCTGACGTGGTTCGGCTGCGGTCTGGGCATCCTGATGGGCGCGCTCGCCGAAGATTACGAAATCATCGAGAAGCTGTGGCATCCCTTTGCCTATCTCATCATGCCGCTGTCGGGCGCCGGGTTCATCGTCGATACGCTGCCCAAGGCCGGGCGGGATCTGATCCTGTACCTGCCGATGATCAACGCGGTCGAATACCTGCGCGAGGGGTTCTTCGGGTCGGCGATGGTGGCGCATTACGACCTTGCCTACATGGCGGTCGCAAACTTTGTCCTGACTGCGCTGGGCATTGCCAAGCTGCGGATCATCAGCAGGAAGGTGGTGCCTGAGTGATCCGCCTTGTCGACCTGTGCAAGAGCTACCCGACCTCGCACGGCCCGCATCAGGTTTTCCGCGACATCAACCTGGTCGTCGACCGTGGCGAGAAGGTCGGCATTCTGGGGCGCAACGGCGCGGGCAAATCCACGATGATCCGCTTGCTGAGCGGCGCTGAACAGCCGACCTCAGGGCGCGTCGAACGGCTGATGTCGGTGTCATGGCCCTTGGCTTTCGGCGGTGCCTTTCAAAGCGCGTTGACCGGGCTGGACAACCTGCGTTTCATCTGCCGCATCTATGGCATGCCCTGGCGCGACAAGATCGACTATGTGCAGGACTTCTCCGAACTTGGCCGGTACCTCTACGAACCGCTTCGCATCTATTCGTCGGGGATGCGGGCGCGGCTGGCGTTCGCGCTGTCGATGGTGATCGAGTTCGACTGCTTTCTGATCGACGAGGTCGTGGCCGTCGGCGATGCGCGCTTCCATGAAAAGTGCCATGTCGAACTGTTCGAAAAGCGGGCTGACCGCTCGCTGATCATCGTCTCGCATGATGCAAATTACGTGCGCGAACATTGTTCGAAACTGTGCGTGCTGTCGGAAGGCAATCTGTCGGTCTTCACTGATGCCGATGAAGCCTTTGCCTTCTATCACGAGGCTATCCACCTGCGATGAACCGGCCGGGGCCGACCGTCCGGCTATGCCGCGCTGCGCTTGCGCTGCCGGGTGTCGCGGTCCTGGCGCTGCGGGCCTGGGCTACCTTGGAGCCTGAGCACTGGTCCGCGCTGGCCGATCGGCTGGAACCGCTGGTCGCCGCGCGGCCGCAATCGGCATGGCTGCATTTGCTGCACGGCCGGGCCTTGCGTTCGGGGAGGCGGGCGGACGAGGCAGCGAGCGCCTGCCGCCGTTCACTGGCCTTGCGCCCGGACGGGGCCGATGCGCTGCTGGAACTGGGGCGGTGCCTGAAACAGGCCGGTTCGCGCGACGCGGCCATCGCCGCGATGCGCGATGCTGCGGTGCGCGGGTCGCCCGCCGCACGGCGCGAACTGTGCCGCTATGCCGCGCGCGCGGCCTTGCCGGAACGCGAACCGGGGATTTACGCGCGGGCGGACTATACCGCCTTCATCGCCGCCAATCCTGTTCCGCCGCCGCCACATGGCCCTGTTGCTGCGTGTTTCACGCTGTACCCGGCCACAGGCGGCGCGCTGCATCCGCTGACCATCCAATCGCTTGGACGCCAGGCCCATGCAGCGTGGCATCTGGCCGGTACGCATCCGCCGCCCGCGTGGGCCGGGTTGCCGCAGTACGACATCGTGCTGCCCCACGCCGCTATTCTCGACCCGCAGGCCCTCGCGTGGATCAACCATGCCGCCGCAGCAACCGGCGCGGCGGTGGTGCGTGCCGATCACGATCATTACGATCCGCAAACCGGGCGGCGCGCCGATCCGGTGTTCCTGCCGCAACCGGATTTCCTCTGGACCGAAGGCGAAGGCGCCATCGTGCGCCTTGAAGCCGTGCGCCGCGGCACTGGCCAGGGCGCGATCGCGCAGGTGCCGCTGGTGCTGCTGTCTATCCTGCGCGAAGCGGACGAGGCCGCCTTTCGCCGCTTGCCCGATGCGGAACCCGGCCGGATCTCGGCGATCATTCCCACGCGCGACAATCCGGCGATGCTGGCAGACGCCGTGGCCAGCCTGCGAGCCACGGCGGCGCACCCCGATCTTGTAGAGGTGGTGATCGTCGACAACGGCAGCCGCACCCGCGAAGGCCGCGCGATGCTCGACCGGCTCGCACGCGAAGGCGCCGCGCGCATCGTGCCGTTTGATGAGCCGTTCAACTGGTCGCGGGCCAGCAATGTGGGGGCCGCGGCGGCGACCGGACAGACGCTGCTGTTCCTGAATGACGATACCGTGATGCAGACCAGCGGTTGGGACCGGATACTGGCGGGGTTGGCGGCAAACCCGGCGGTCGGCGTGGTCGGTGCGCGGATGCTTTATCCCGACGGGACGATCCAGCATGGCGGGTTCGTGTTCGGCATGGACAACGGGCCACAGCACGAAGGCCGGTGGATGCCCAGGGACGATGCTGGCCCGGCGGGCCGCTGGACTGCCACAAGGCAGGCGGTGGCCGTGACCGGCGCATTCCTGGCTGTCCGCGCAGAAAGCTTCGCGGCGCTTGGCGGGTTTGATGAAAACACCTTCCGCATCGATTTTGCCGATGTCGATTTCTGCCTGCGGATGCGCGCGTCGGGCAAGGCCGTGGCCTATTGCGGCGCGATCACGCTGACCCACCATGAATCGGTATCGCGCGGCCTCAACCTCGGCCGGGCGAAGCGACGGCGCATGCGGGCGGAATGGCGCCGGTTCGCCGCGCGGTGGGGCGCGCGCGCAGAATTAGACCCCGGCTATCATCCAGTTTGGGCGCGAACGGGTGCTGCCTATGACGGAATAACCCAACTTGACATTTTAAGCGAAAAGTATGTGCCTGTATCAGTCAATGACTGGCGTTTGACTTTAGATTGCAGCCAAAGTGGAAATATGAGATAAAGGTTTTCGCATAATGCAAGTCAAGAAATCCAGATTTGTATCGAACCAAACTCCGATCATATCCATTCCAAGATCATTTGCGAGGTAATTTGCACATATCTCATTGAAGAATGTATAATGTACTGATACTATATAATCATTTCTAAGAGGCCGTTTCGAAAGGGGTTGAGCGGCTGAGGTTCCTGTGATTCCGGGGGTTTTGCAGACAACCCGGAGATTTTGATGTGGACCCCAGCCACCCGCGCACAGCATACGCGGGTTTCGAAG
>JBHSCB010000018.1:0-83933 GCA_042650965.1 Novosphingobium lubricantis
CATGTTCTGTCGCTTCAAGGACTGGCGCCGCATCGCCACCCGCTTCGATCGCAACCTCAAAAACTTCATGGGCGCCATCAGCCTCGCCGCAACCGTCATCTGGTGGCTGTAGTGAGTCCGGACCCTAATAGTCTGTCGCTGTCGTGGCCCCGTGTCCGCAGTCTCACTGGCCCCCAAAAGCTATGAAAGGCGTCATCCTCGTCACCATCGATCTGCTCTTTCCAGCCAATTACTGGTATTTCGACAGCAAAGCCTACGGGCTCGTATGGCGTAGCACTGGCACGTAAGCTTATGCGCCAAGTCGATGTGCTCTCATCGAAAGCTCTGTCTACGACCTCAAAAGTCATGTCGCACAAAGGCGGTAGGCCGTCGCCAGCATCTTCAAGATTGCAGAATACATGCATTTTCTGACTCTCGCGCACACCGGACGAGCAGAAAGTTACAGCTTTCAGGCATGCAGGCAAGCTCGCCCAATTACCGCAATGGGGTCGTGTCCCGACAGGCAGGTTTTAGCCACAAGCCCGCAAAACCTGCCTACCCCAATAACCGCGCCAGCATCTGCATCATCCAAAGCTTCTCGACCGCCCCGCTTGGCGCAACGGCGCGATCCTCGCCCGCGCACTCCAGACAGTATGCCCGCATCCCGCCACCGCCAATCAAGCGGCTGACGTCTGCCTCGATCCGCGCCAGCACCGCCTGTTGTCGCGCGGCCATGACCCCGGCGAGGTCTTGCGCGCTGCTCTGACGCGCCTCGCCTGTTTCCATCTGTTGCAGGAACTGCGCGAACGGGTTGGTATCGCTTTCGACATAGGCGGCGTGCCACGTCTTCGCGCCCGCCTTCTTCGCTGCCCAGGCCACCGCATCGTCAACGCCGCCGAAGGCATCGACCAGGCCGAGCTGGCGGGCAGTGCCGCCGTCCCAGATGCGCCCCTGCCCGATCCGGTCGATTTCCGCATCGCTCTTGCCGCGCGATTGCGCGACATAGTGCACAAAACGCCGATAGATCTGTTCGACCTGTCCTTGCAGCACGGCGCGGGACTGTTCGGTAAGCCCGCCGATGGCATCGGGCTGGGCCGAAAGCGGGGTGGTGCGCACCTGTTCGGTGGTCACGCCGATGCGCGGCAAGGCGTCCTGAAAGGTCGGGATAACGGCAAAAACGCCGATGGAGCCGGTTATCGTGCCGGGTTCGGCAAAGATGCGCTGCGCGGGCGTGGAAACCCAATAGCCGCCACTGGCCGCCGTGCTGCCCATCGAAACAGCCACGGGCAGCCCCTTTGCCCGCACCCGTTCGACCGCCGCACGGATGCGTTCGGAGGCCATGACCGACCCGCCCGGCGAATCGACCCGCAAGACCAGCGCGGCATAGTCCCTGCTCGCGGCGACGCCATCGATCAGATCGGCAATGCGGTCGCCGCCTGCCACCCCCGGTCCGGCATCGCCATCGACGATTTCGCCCGCCACGGTAACAACCGCCACCGCCTCGCCCCCGGTCGGCGCAGACAGATCGGCAAGATAGACCCCCAGCGCAGTGTGGCGGAACCCGCCCAGCCCTTCGTCCGGCGCAGCCCCCGCCAGTTCGGCAACGCGCTTGCCGAAGGCGATGCGATCGCCCACCTTGTCCACCAGCCCCGATTTCAGCGCCGCCTGCGCGGCATCACCGCCGGCAGCGTCGATCCACCCGGCGGGATCGGCAACGGCCTGCGCGAAATCAGCCTTTGGCCGGGCGCGCTTCACATCATTCTGCCAGTTCTGCCACAGCGCCTGCAGCACGGCGTTGCGCGCCTCGCGCGCTTCGGGCGAAGAATCGCTGCGCAGGAACGGTTCGACCGCGCTCTTGTACGTGCCGACCTTGAAGATGTTGGCCCGCACGCTCAGCTTGTCGATCAGCCCCTTGTAGAACAGCAGCGTCCCGCCGGGACCGCTGATCGCCACGCCACCCATCGGATCGACCCAGACTTCGCTGGCGTGCGCGGCCAGTTGCATCGTATCGTCGTTGTAGACCAGCGAACGGACCAGCACCGGCTTTTTCGCCGCACGCACACGGTCCAGCGCAGCGCCGATGTGCGCCATCTGCACACCGCTGCCGCCGCCAAACGCTTCAAGATCGAGCACCACCGCCTTGATCCGCTTGTCGGTTGCCGCCGCTGCCAGGGCGCGGACCAGATCGCGTTCGACCGTTTCGGGATTCGGCGCGCGGCCCGAAACCAGCACATCAGTGGGGGAAACGTCGCTCGCCTCCTCCACGATCACGCCTTCGAGCGGCAGGTAGAGCGCCCCGTCGCGCACCATGCCGGGCGCAGGCCGCATGGTCAGCACGGCATAAAGCGCGGCGAAGAACAGCAGCAAAAACAACAGGACAAGCCCGTCCTTGATGGCGACCAGGGTTTTCCAGACGGAACGGGCAAAGCTCATGGACGCGACTCTATTGTGGACGACAGGCCAATGCCAGCGGGAAACCGCTTGAGCCAGCCCCGCCTGCCCACTAGGGCAATGGGTTTGATGCAAAGCCACACTTCCACGCCAGCAGGCCGCTATCCCGCGGGCGGCCTTGCCTTTCCGCACCGCGACCTGACCGGCATCGGCCAGCTTGCCCGGCACGAGATCCTCTATCTGCTCGACGAGGCGGGCCAGTGGGTGGACCTGAACCGGCAAAGCCAGAAGAAGACCGACCTGCTCAGCGGCCTGACGATCATCAACGCCTTCTTCGAAAACTCGACCCGCACGCTGCTGTCGTTCGAAATCGCGGGCAAGCGGCTGGGCGCTGACGTGGTCAACATGCACGCCGCCACCAGCAGCGTGAAGAAGGGCGAAACGCTGATCGACACGGCGATGACGCTCAACGCTATGCGCGCCGATGCCATTGTCATCCGCCATGCCAGTTCAGGCGCGGTGCAACTGATCGCGGACAAGGTCGATTGCCCGGTGCTCAACGCAGGCGACGGCCAGCACGAACACCCGACACAGGCCCTGCTCGATGCGCTGACCATGCGCGATGCGCTGGGTCTGCCGCCGGGCAGCGACCTCAACGGCCTGATCGTGACGATCTGCGGCGATATCCTGCACAGCCGGGTCGCACGCTCCAACATGCTGTGCCTGACCGCCCTGGGCGCGCAGGTCCGCGTCTGTGCGCCGCCCGCGCTGATGCCCGACGAGGTCGAAGCGATGGGCGTTGCGGTGTTCCACGATTTCGACGCGGCGCTCGATGGGGCCAACGTGGTGATGATGCTGCGCCTGCAGCAGGAACGCATGTCCGGCCAGTTCATTCCATCGCCGCGCGAATACCGCCATCTCTACGGGCTGACCCCGGAACGCCTGGCGCGCGCCTGCGGCGATGCGCTGGTCATGCACCCCGGCCCGATGAACCGGGGGATAGAGATCGACAGCACCGTGGCCGATCACCCGACCCACAGCCTGATTACCCGGCAGGTGGAAATGGGTGTGGCAATCCGCATGGCCTGTCTGGAAGTACTGACCCGGCGCGCGCGGCGCGTGCCCGGATGGGAAGCGGAAAGGACCGGCGCATGACCCCGCGCCCGTTGACAATCACTGGTGGCAGGCTGGTGCTGCCCACCGGCGCGCCCCGGCCCGGTGCGGTGCGGTGCGAAGGCGGACGGATCGTGGCGCTGGGCGATATCGCCCCGCACGATGGCGATACGGTGTTCGATGCAGCAGGCGCGCTGGTCGCACCGGGGCTGGTCGATCTTGGCGTCTTTGCGATCGACAAGCCCGCCTTCCACTTTGGTGGGATCACCCGCGCGGCGCTGATGCCCGATCAGGGGCCGACGCTGGACCATCCGGCACGGGTGCGCTTTGCCGCGCAATCGGGCAAGCCCGACCTGTGGGTGCATCCGATGGCCGCCGCCACGCGCGGGCTGGAAGGTACCGAACTGGCCGAACTGGCACTGATGCGCGATGCCGGCGCGCGCGCCGTGGCAACCGGGCGCGGCTGGATCGCCGATTCAGGGGTGATGCTCCGGCTGCTGCGCTATTGCGCAATGCTGGATCTGGTCGTTGTCAGCCATGCCGAAGACGCCGGAATTACCGGCAGGGCCGTGGCGACCGCAGGCGAAGTGGCAACCCGCCTTGGCCTGCCCAGCGCCCCGGCAGAGGCCGAGGCGCTGGCCGTGGCGCGTGATATCGCGCTGGCCGAACTGGCGGGCGCACACATCCATTTCCGCCAGGTCACGACGGCACGCGCGCTCGACCTGGTGCGTTCGGCCAAGGCGCGGGGGGTGAAGGTGACCGCCGGGGTCACGCCCGCGCATTTCATGCTGTCGGACCTCGAACTTGTCGGCTTTCGCACTTTCTGCCGCCTGTCGCCACCGCTGCGCGCCGAAGCGGATCGCCAGGCGGTCATCGCCGCCATTGCCGACGGTACGATAGATGTGATCGCTTCGGGCCACGACCCGCGCGGCCCGGAAGACAAGCGCCTGCCCTTTGCCGATGCCGAACCGGGCATGGCCGGGGCCGAAACGCTGCTGTCGCTCTCGCTCACGCTGGTGCGCGATGGCGCGATCAGCATGGAACGCGTCTTTGCCCTGCTCGCCACCAACCCTGCGCGGCTGCTCGGCGTCGATGCCGGGGTGCTGGAAACGGGCATGCAAGCCGATATCGCCATTGTCGATCCGGCACGCCCCTGGATCGTCGATTCGGACCGGATGGAAGCGGCAGCAGGCAATACCCCGTTCGACCGCCGTCCGGTGGAAGGCCGCGTGACGGCGCTGTTCAAGGGCGGCGCCCAAGTCGATTGAACGGCGCGCTGCGCCTGCGGTGCACCGCCCGCCCGCAACGAAAAGAGGCGCCGGACCATCGGTCCCGCGCCTCTTTCCCTCTGAAACTGTAAATCCGCGCCGGTCGCGCGATCAGCGTTTGGCCATGCGGGTTTCCATGGCGCGCTGGCCGGGAACCGTGCCGGTCCGGTCACGCAGCACCATGCACACGCTGCCGCGCGCTTTCACCGTTCCGCACATCGAACGGGCAGAACCCAGTCCGGCAAACCCTGCCGCCTGCAACCGCCAGTACTGACGGCCGTTCACCGTCGCCTGCGTGATAAGCCGTTCGTGTCCCTTGAGGGCCGGATTGCGCGCGCTGAGGTGCCGCCAGGCGCGGTGTGCACCGTCGGCGCTCGAAAACGCACCAAGCTGCACCAGATGCGTACCGTCGCGCAGCGGCGCGGCTCCGGCAACCGGGGCCTGTTCGCGCGGCAAAGCCACGGCGGCACGCGCCGGAACCGCCGGGCCGACCGGAACCTCTCGCCGCGCCAGCGGAACAGCCGGAGCAGTGTTCGCGGGCGGAAGATCGATCAGCGCCATCTGCACGCGCTGCGACTGCGACGAGGAATCGTCGAGCGAGGGGGCATTGCCCGGCGCTGCATCGATCGGCGCCAGTTCCTGAACCGCCGCTTCGGCAAGTCGCGTAGCAGCGGCAGCGCGCGCCGGGGCGCGGCGTGCCGCTTCGGCAGCAAGCTGTTCGGTGGCCGGGAAATTGGCCAGTGCCAGCGCGGCAGGCTGGCCATCGTCGGCACGAACGGGAACGGACAGCAGCCCGGCTACCCGTTCGCGCGTATGTTCGGCATAGCCCATGGTCGCCCAACGCTCCAGCCGATCGGCGAGTTCCGCAGCGGGAACATCTTGTGCGGCCATCACCCTGGCTTCGCGCCAGCGCCCGTGCAGCGCATAGGACAGGGCCAGATTCTGGCGCAGCTTGGGGGTGTTTTCGCCGTTGCGCAGTGCGTCGGACAGTACCGCCACGCCCTGCGCAGGCTGCCCGGCCAGCGTCAGCGCCAGACCATAGTCGGTCACATCCAGCGAATCACGGTATGCACCCAGCGTGTCGATCGCTTCGGCATGCATGCCAAGCGCGATGTCGGCCAGCGCCAGGCTGAGCGCGGTGCGTCCGCTGTCTTCGCCCAGCTCCATTGATTCGTCATAGGCCTGGCGGGCAGATTCGAAACGGCCCGCCTTGAGGTAGGCATTGCCCAGCAGCACGCGATAGGCCGGGTTGCGCGGATCGGCCAGCACGGCCTTTTCCGCCTTGTCGATGGCTCCGTTCAACCGGCCGCGCTCAAGTTCCGCCTGCGCGGCAGACGCCAGCTTTGCCGGATGCACGCTCCCCGAAGCGCATCCGGTAAGGATGCCTGCGGCCAGCGCGGAGGACACGATCAGCCGCGCGGTGCGGCTCGGAACGAGGGCTGTGACGCGGTGGAGCATTGGCGGGATTCCTTCGGATAATCAGGTGTGCGTGGCACGGCGGGCAAGCTCTTCCAGCCCTGGCAAATCGGCAAGAAAACGGTCGAGCGCCTCGGTCACGACCGCCTGCGCACTGCGATCCTGCAAGGTGCAGGCAAGGCGCAGCCGCAAATGGCGATAGCTGTCGAGGCGCAGGGTGAAGGCGGCCTTGCGGCCTTCCTGCAAGGCCGAGCGCACCGGCTTTCCGCCTTTGGTGCGGACCGGTTGCAGACCCTGCGGAACAGTCACGCCGGATTCTCCGGCAATCGCGGCGGCAAGGGCTTCGATCTGCTGCACGATCACCGGCTTTTCGGCCAGCAGGGGCGCATTATCGGGATCTTGCGGCGTGATCGCGGCCAAGGTTTCCCCCATGGCGGCTTCACCCATGTCGTTCCAGCCAAGGTCGTCCTGGCGGGCGGTCGCGGCATCTTCGTCACGCAGCGCCAGTTGCGGGCGCATGGCCGGGCGTGCGCCGCCTTTGCGGGCGAGCAGGGAAGACGATAGCGATGCAAGCGGTTTGGCTGCGCTCATGTCCCCATACCCCTTCAGGAACCGACCACGCGACGGCCAAAGCCACCGCCCATCGGACGCGCTGCGGTCTGGTGCGCCATCGCCACTGCCGGTTGCGGCACGGCAAACACGGTCCGGCGGAAGTTCTTTTCGAGCCGTTCGGAAACATAGGTCCACAGCGCCGTGATTTCGGCGGCAGACTTGCCGTTGGGGTCAACTTCCATGACCGTGCGGCCATCGATCATCGACGCGGCAAAATCGGTGCGGTGGTGCAGCGTGACTGGCGCCACGGTGCCGTGCTGGGAAAGCGCGACGGCGGCTTCGGAGGTGATGCGCGCCTTGGGCGTGGCGGCGTTGACCACGAAGATCAGCGGTTTTCCGGCGCGGTCGCACAGATCGACCGTAGCGCCCACGGCGCGCAGATCGTGCGGGCTGGGACGGGTTGGCACGACAATCAGTTCGGCCACCGAGATAACCGACTGGATCGCCATGGTGATGGCCGGCGGCGTGTCGATCACGGCCAGCTTGAAGCCCTGCTGGCGCAGGATCGCCAGATCGCTGGCAAGGCGGGCCACAGTGGTATGGGCAAAGGCCGGAAACTCGGCTTCACGTTCGTTCCACCAGTCCGAAAGCGAACCCTGGGGGTCAATGTCGATCAGCACGACCGGGCCAGCGCCCGCGCGCTGGGCCTGGACGGCGAGATGCCCGGACAATGTCGTTTTGCCCGAACCACCCTTTTGCGATGCCAATGCCAGTACGCGCAATGCCCAAACCCCTTCGAGAAACCCTTGGTCGTCTCCATCCGAATCGCAGATCGGGTTGAAATTTTGGTTAACATTGACGCCAATGCCTGTGCCGAATTGGCCCGATACGGTCGCTAAGCTGCCTTTCACTGTTCGTGACGCGGCGCTAAGACTTCGCTAATGGCTTGTTGACTATACCTGTTGTTCGCACTTGGCCGGATAACGTTGCCGCATGAACGGCAACACCGGCCGGTGCCGGGATGTTCTGGAAATCATACCAAGGGGCAAGGAAGCCGGGCGGCTTGCTTCGTCCCATGCGGCCAGTTGCCAGACCGGCCATCATTCGAACAGGGACGGGCTTTCGGACCATGACAGTTACCATTCACCAGACGATGCGATCCGCCGCGGTCGGCTTGATGCTGGCAATGGCGCTGGCGCCGGTTGGCGCGGCGGCGGATGTGAAGGCCGGGGTCGATGCCTGGTCGCGCGGCGAACATGCCGCAGCGGTCAAGGAATGGCTTGGCCCGGCAGCCAAGGGCGATGCCGATGCCCAGTTCAACATGGGCCAGGCCTACAAGCTGGGCCGCGGCGTGCCGCAAGACATCAAGCGCGCCGAAGCGTGGTATCGCAAGGCCGCCGAACAGGGGCACATCAAGGCCGCCGATACGCTGGGCCTGATCCTGTTCCAGGAAGACCGCAAGGCCGACGCCATGCCCTTTCTCCAGGCATCGGCTGACCGGGGCGAACCGCGCGCGATGTACATTCTGGGCATCGCCCACTTCAATGGCGATGCCGTGGGCAAGGACTGGGTGCGCGCCTATGCCTACATGAGCCGGGCGTCATCGGCGGGGCTGGAACAGGCCACCCGCACGCTGGCTTCGATGGACGGCATGATCCCGCTGGAACAGCGCCAGATGGCCATGACCATGGCCGCCGATCTGGAACAGAAGGCGCAGGAAAACCGCAACCGCCAGTTTGCCTCGGCCGATCTTGGGGTAAAGGCCGCGCCAACCGCGCCGCTGCGCACCAGCAGCGCGGCGCGGCCGCTGGAACCGGCGGAGCTTCCGCGTTCCGCCCCCGGCAACGCCGCCGTTGCCCCTACCCCTTCCGCGCCAGCCCCGGCCCCGACCGGACCAGTCACGGCGGGCGCCGATTTCGCCAGCCCCGTTACCATGCCGCAACCGCGCCGGGTCCAGGGCGCAACGCCTGCGCCGCGCCCGGCGGCATCGGCGCCCGCCCCGGCGCCCGCGCCCACCACCGCATCCGCACCCGTACGCACCGCAGCAAAGCCACCCGCGCCCGCCCCGGCAACCGCTGGCGCCTACCGCGTGCAGCTTGGCGCATTCGGGGTGAAGAGCAACGCCGATGGGCTGTGGGCCAAGGTCCGCAACCGGCCGGAACTGGCGGGCCATGCCCGGATCGATCTTGCATCGGGCAGCGTGACCCGCCTGCTTGCGGGCGGATTTTCCAGCCAGGCCGATGCCGACAGGGCCTGCGCCGCGCTCAAGGCAGGCGGCTATGCCTGTCTTGTCGTCAGACCCTGACGCTCAGGATCACGCTTGACGCTGACCGCGGCACCGGGGCGCATCGCCGCGCTTGATTTCCTGCGCGGCGTGGCCGTGCTGGGGATTCTGGCGATCAACATCACCGGGTTCTGGGGGCCGAAGCTGGCCACCTTTTCGCCGCTCATTCCCGCGCCCGAAAGCGGCAATGGCAGCCTGTGGGCGCAGATCTGGTTCGGCGTGGCCTTCTTCGTTTTCGAAGGGAAGATGCGGGCGCTGTTCACCCTGCTGTTCGGCGCCAGCATGGTCCTGTTCGATCAGGCGGCACAGCGGCGCGGGCTTGATCCCGTGCGCGCGCAACTGCGCCGCCTGTTCTGGCTGATGCTGGCGGGATACGCCCATTACGCTCTGCTGTGGTGGGGCGATATCCTGCTGCCCTATGCGCTGTGCGGCGTGGCGGCGCTGTTGCTGATGCGGCTGTCGGTCGCCGGGCTGCTGGCCATCGCGCTGCCGATCTTCATCCTGTCCCATACCATCGACCTGCTGCTGGCACTGGGGGGCATCGCATCCGAACAGGCCGTCCTTGCCGGTACAGCCGACCCCGCTGCCATTGCCGAACAGACCGCCATGGCCAAGCGCATTGCCGAACTGAACGCGTCCGATCAGGCGATTCTTGGCGCGGGGTTCGTGCAGGCCGTAGTACTCAAGCTGGGCAGCGCGCCGCTGGCGCCTTTCAAGCTGGCGCTTTCGACCTTTTCGGAAACCATGCCACTGATGCTGATCGGCATGGCATTGCTGCGTGCCGGGTTCTTTACAGGATGGAGCGCGCGGACGCTGGCCGCGCTGGCCGCAGGCGGCATCGGCCTTGGCGGGGCGTTGACAGCATGGGCGCTGTACTGGCTGGCCAGCCACCACTGGCCGCCCCGCGCGCTGTTTGCCGCCATCGAAGACGGCATGGCGGTGCCGCACCTGCTGATGGCGCTGGGCTATGCCGCAGGGCTGGTGGCGCTGTTCCCGCGCGTGGCGCATGGTGCGCCCGCACGCGCGCTGATCGCGGCGGGGCGCTGCGCCTTCACCAACTACATCGGCACCAGCGTCGCCATGGTGGCGCTGTTCAGCGGCTGGGGTCTGGGCCTTGGCTGGAGCCTCGATCACGCCGTCCCGCGCGCCGCGCTGCCCCTTTTCGTGCTGGCGGGGTGGTGCGTGATGCTGGCCTGGTCTGGCCCGTGGCTTGCCCGCTTCGGCCAGGGACCGCTTGAGGCCGGCTGGCGGCGGCTTTCCCTGCCCACCGGCGTTAACCACGCCCGGTAATGCCCCGGCCCCGCGCCGTCCCGCACCGGGACGCGGCCGAGACAGGACTCGCACGCCCACGGATTAACGCTTATTCCTCAACGGGAAAGGAGCGGCAACCGTGGCACAGGCAGGCAAGACAGGGATCTGGAACCAGCGTTGGGTGCGCATGCCGCTGGGCGTAATCGCCACCGGGCTTGCATCGCTGCTGGCCTTTCATGTCGGGCAGGACATTGCCGAAGTGGCCTTTGGCGAAGGCACCGCCGAAGCCGCGCCGATGATCGCGGCCGCGCCGACGCCGGGCATCGCCGCGCCGAAAAGCGCGCTTGCCGCTGCGCCAAAAACCCCTGCCCCCGCGCCGGACAGCCCGTTCGTCGTCAAGTCGATCCTGCCGATCAACGAACCGATCCGCTTCGGCAAGTTCTACTGGGACGAAACCCGCGCGCCCGCACAAGGCCCGCTGGTCGTGACCATCGACCTGACCGCGCGGGTCATTTCCGTATTCCGC
The DNA here is from genome assembly GCA_042650965.1 of Novosphingobium lubricantis. GTDB lineage: Bacteria > Pseudomonadota > Alphaproteobacteria > Sphingomonadales > Sphingomonadaceae > Novosphingobium > Novosphingobium lubricantis. The sequence goes on from JBHSCB010000018.1 coordinate 10,781, forward strand.
GATGGCCACGAAATCGGCGCTGCCGCAATCCTCAAGGGCTACAGCGAAAAGCCCACCCCGACCGGCGTGTTCCCGATCACCCAGAAAGACGCCGATCACGTATCGAACATCTACGATGCGCCGATGCCCTACATGTTGCGGCTGACCAACGATGGCATCTCGATCCACGGCAGCAAGGTGGAAAAGGGCTATGCCACCAATGGCTGCATCGGGGTGCCCGAAGATTTTGCCCGCAACCTGTTCAAGCTGGCCCGGCTGGGCGACAAGGTGATCATCACCGATGGCAAGAAGATGACCATCGGCGATCCGATCCTGGCGGGCGAACACGCAAGCTGATCCCGGCTGGCCCCTTCTTCACACCGCTTCGCAGCCTTCACACCACTTCATAGCCTTCGCCCAGCGCATCGCGCAGCCGGTCGAGCGCCTGCGCCTTCAACTGGTGAACGCGCGGGATGCTCACCCCCAGCACTTCGGCGATTTCCGAAAGGTTCAGCTCTTCGACGAAGTAGAGCTGGATGATCATCTGCAACCGTTCGGGCAGGTCGGCGATCGCGCCCGCCACCGCGCCGCGCATCTCGTCGTCCGCCAGCAGTTCGAAACTGTCGGGCCGGTCATCGGCAAAGGCGCGGTTGCTGTCGGAATAGGCATCGTCGATAGCCTCGAAGCGCAGCGGTTCATCCGCCGCGCGCTGATCGGCGAGTTCGCGTTCGGTAAGGCCCACGGCGGCGGCCAGTTCGGCATCGCTGGGCGGGCGGCCCAGTTCGCCGGTCAGCACGGTGGTCTTTTCGCGCAGCACCCGCCGCCGTTCGGTGGCGGAGCGCGACAGCGGCGTGCAGCGCCGCACGAGATCGACCATCGCCCCGCGCACGCGCAGCTTGGCATAGGCGGCAAAACCGTCCTCGGTCGGCCCGGAATGGCGCTGGGCGCATTCGGTCAGCGCCACCAGCCCGGCCTGGATCAGGTCTTCCAGCTCGATGCCGGAGCGGCCCGATCCATGGACGTGCCAGGCCAGCCGCTTGACCATTGGCAAAAAGCGGCGGATGCGGTCGGAAACCTCATCCTGGCGATAGGCGCGGGCAGCGGCAAAGCCGCGAATATCGTGTTTCATGCGGCGATCTCTTCGGGTTGCGGCATTGGCTGGTTCATCGGTTCACTCGCGCTTTGGGCGCCTTCGCCGCCGATCACGGAAATGACCTCGATCGGCTGGGCGGGCGGAAGTTCGGCAATGGACAGGACAAGGCATTGTGGCGCGCGCAGGCGCAGCAGGCTGGCCAGCGGGCGGCGGGCGCGCGGCTGGACGATCAGCGCAATCGGTGGCGCAGCAGGGCCGCGCTCGGCAATCAGGGCGGAAACGCGCTCTCCGATGCCGCGCGCCAGATCCGGTTCGATCACCGGCTGGCCGGTAACCGGATCGTGCATCCCCGAAACGATCATCTGCTCCAGCCCGGCGTCGAGCGTGACGACGGCCAGCCGTTCGTCGGGCGGGCACACCCGGCCCACGATCATCCCGCCAAGATCCGCGCGCAAGAGGTCCACCAGCCGGTCGTGATCGGTGGACTGCTGCAGTGCCTGGCTCAGCGCGGACAGGATCGGCAGGGGGTGGGCGATGGAAATGCCATCGTCGAGCAGGGTATGGAACAGGCGCGTCAGCGCGCCCAGCGAAAGCGGCTGCGGATAGATCGTTTCGACCAGCCCGGCGGAGCGTTCCTTGACCCCTTCGAGGATCGCCTTGACCTCGTCCGGGCCGAGCAGCGCCGATGGCCGGTCGCCCAGCACCTGATTCAGGTGCGTGGCGATGACCGTGCTGGCATCGACCGTCAGGAACCCTTCGGCAATCGCCAGATCGCGCTGCGCCGGGTCGATCCAGATCGCCGGGCAGCCAAAGCTGGGATCGCGCGTGGCATCGCCGCGCAGGCCGTGGTCGGGGTTGGCTTCTCCGGCGTCGATCGCCAGCACCTTGTCGGGGCGCATGTCGGCGACGCCGATCGGCACACCGCCCAGCAGGATGCGATAGGCGTTGGGCGCAAGCTCCAGCGAATCGCGCACCCGGAACTGCGGTACGACAAAGCCGAACGCCTGCGAAAGCTGCTTGCGCACCCCGGTGATCCGCGCGACCAGCGGCGATCCGCGCCGTTCGTCCACCAGATGGATCAGGCCATAGCCCATCTCAACCGTCACCAGCGTATGATCGCTGACATCGTCGAGCGTGATGCGCGCCGGATCGGGCGGCGGTGCAGCTTCGGCCACCGGCGCTGCGGGCGGGCGAGCGGCGCGCTTTTTCAGCGACCACCACAGCCAGCCGGCAAACCCGGCGGCGGGCAGGAACACGGTCTGCGGCATGGCCGGGATCAGGCCGATGGCGCCCATGATGACCGCCACCGGCAGCCAGATCGCCGGGTTGGCGAACTGCCCGCCAATCTGCCCGGCCAGATCGCGGCTGTCGGAGACGCGGGTAACGATCACCGCCGCAGCGATGGACAGCAGCAGCGAAGGCACCTGCGCCACCAGCGCATCGCCGATGGCCAGGGTGATATAGAACTGAGCGGCATCGGCGGCGGACAGGCCATGGGTAATCATCCCAAGGCAGAAACCGGCGATGATGTTGACCCCCAGGATCAGCAGCGCGGCAATGGCATCGCCCTTCACGAACTTGGACGAACCATCCATCGAACCATAGAAGTCCGCCTCGGTCGCCACTTCGCGGCGGCGCGCCTTGGCTTCATCGGCGGTCAGCAGGCCGGCCGCCAGATCGGCGTCAATGGCCATCTGCTTGCCCGGCAAGGCATCGAGGGTGAAGCGCGCGGACACTTCCGAAACGCGGCCAGCGCCCTTGGTCACCACCACCATGTTGATGATCATCAGGATCATGAACACGAACAGGCCGACAGCGAAATTGCCGCCGATCAGGAAAGCGCCGAAGGCTTCGATCACATGGCCTGCGGCAGCGCCACCTTCATGGCCGTTGACCAGCACGATGCGGGTCGACGCGACGTTGAGCGCCAGCCGCAAGAGCGTGGCGAACAGCAGCACGCTGGGGAAGGACGAGAAATCGAGCGGCTTTTCCGCATTCATCGCCGCCATCAGGATGGCAACCGAAAGCGCCATGTTGAGCACGAAGAACACATCGAGCATGACCGCGGGAATCGGCACGACCATCAGCACGATCAGCGTGAGGATGCCGCCGGGCAGGGCGAAGGCGGCGGGCGAACCAAGGCGCTTGAGCATCGCTTAAAGCCCCAGTGCCGAAAGACGGCCATAGGCCGCGCGCACGTGTGCCGGGGCCGATCCGCCATCGTTGATCGCAAAGGCCGTGCGCAGGGTATCGGCCATCGAAGTGGCAGCGGCGGGCGGCACGGGATTGCCGCTGCCTGCCGCCACTGCCGCAAACTCGCGCGCGACGGGGCCGCCGCTGAACTGCGGCGGCGCCGCACCGGTCGCCATGGCCGGGCGCACACCGAGGCCGGACGCCCATGGCCCGGTATCGTCGGCAGGGGCAGCACCCTTGGCCGTGGCCATGCGGGTGCGGATCGCGTCCATCACCTGCCCCACCGAAAGCGCCGCGCCGCTGCGGTCATAGAACGTGGAACGGTTGGCCGCCGCCGCCTTTGGCAGCAAGGCCGCCGCCGGCTGGCCGGGATCGCTCGCCAGCCCCGACAGGAACCGGCCCGCGCCTTCTGCCCCGAAAAAGTGGGCAAGATAGAGCTCGGCATGGTCAGGTTCGCGGCCCAGCACGCCGGTCAGATAGGCGGCGTTGTCGCTCGCCAGTTCCCCCGCCATCAGCGCCGCCACTTGCGGATCGAAACGCAGCGCCAGCAATTGTGCGCGCGCTGACGGATCGCGGACCTTTCCACCATCGATCATCGCGCTGGCCCAGCCAAGGCCGTGATCCGCGCCATGCCGGTCGAGCGTGCGCAGCCAGGTATCCTGCGTGAACTGATACAACCCGCTGGCGCTGGAGGTGCGGGCGCGGGCGGCCGGATCGAAGCTCGATTCCAGCTTTGCCTGCGCCATCAGATAGCCGAAATCCACGCCGGTGGCTTGCGCCGCACCGGCAATGGCCGAACGTACCTGTGCCCCGCTGCCGGATGCGGCGGGCGGGGATGGCGGCAATGCAGCAGGATCGAATGCACTCACGTCTGAACCCTTCCGGCCGCGAACTGGCGGCAATGCGAAAAGGTATCAGCAAGGGCCGTGCCAAACCGCCCGCCCCGCCGTCAGCCGCACGTTTACGCCGTGCGCAGGCGGTGCACCTGAGGCCCTGCGCGGTAGAGCGGGGCATGGCCGGTAAGGGCATCGAGACGGGCCGAAACATTGGCCGCGATCAGGTTGCGAACGCGGCGGTTGGCTTCGTTGAGGCGGCGCGCCGCATCCAGCAAGCCGCGGCATTCCTCGTCCACGGCAGCGGCAGCGTCATCGCCGCCCATGTCCGCCAGCGTGCCGCACAGGTCCGCCTTGGACGATGCGCAACCCATGATCATGTCGAGGTCAAGTCCGGCAAGCGCATGCCGTTCCTGTTGCAGGACGGCAAGCATCTGCCGCAGCGTATCGCGCATGGCCGGAGAAGCGGAAACTGTGGTGGCGTGATCGGTCATTGCGCGGCAGTCCTCAACAGCATTCCGGCGGCGATCATCGCATCGGCGATGCGGGTCGGGATAACCGGGTAGGCGCCCTTTTCGATCGCTTCGCGGATGACCTTGACCCGTTCGGCATCGACCGGGGCGCTTTGCCCGGCATCGAGCGCGGCGGACCGTTCGACTTGCGCCGCAGCACCGGCATCGGCATCGGGCGTTTCGGTTGTGCGCGTCCGGGGCGCAGCAGAGGCCGCGCTGGCGGTCCGGGCATTGCTGCCCTGCACCGGCCCTGTCGGGCGCATTGCACCAATTTCAAAAGGCGACATGGGTCCGCTCCTGGCGTTGTACACAGCGAAGAACGGCGACAGTGAAGGGCGTTTAAGGGGCAATACGGAAAAATCTTGCCGGTCGGCAAAATGAACCGGCAGGCGTTGGGCCGGAACGGCGGAACCTATTCCACCCGCACCACGACCAGCCCCGGCCGCGCCACCTGCGCCCGGATCGGCGTGGCCCTGGCGCTGGTGCGCACGCGGATCCACGCACCGAGCGCGCCTTGCTCCATCGCCTCGCCCGCTTGCGAAACGGAAAAGCCATCGCCTTCAACCGCAATGGTCACGGTTTCACCGCGCGCCACCGCGGGCGGAGCGGCATTTTCCTGCCGCGCGGCCTGCGCGCCATTGCCGGATACGGCAACAAACAGGCGCCACCCGCCCGGATCGGGGCATTGCACCACGACATTGTCCTGGCGATTGCCGTGCCAGCCCAGTGCCAGCGGCGCGCGGCATGGCGCCAGCCGCAAGCGTCGGTCCACCGGAAGAGTCGCCCCGCCCGGCACGCCGATGCCTGCGCCGGTAAAAGCGGCAACAGCGGCATCTATCGCCACCAGATCGTGGAACATCGGCGGCTGCGCCTGCGCGGATGGCGCGGTAGCCACCAGCGTGGCGGCAAGCGTGACGGGCAGAGTGAGGCAGGCAATCGGGCGCATCGGAACGGTCCAGTCGTGGCGGTTACGTTCCGGGTGCAGCAATCATCGTGCCAGAAGCGGCGGACCGCGCTGAGACGGTGGCGCGGGCGATGCTCCTTGCGGGACGATCCGGGTCAGCGCCGCGGCCTCGCTGGCGTAGAACAGCAGAACACTGGCGCCAGCCTGCGTCCCCGGTTCGACCAGCAGGCGCGCATGGCCCGCGCGCGGGCCACCCGCCCGCGCCAGTTGCACCGCCTGCGCGACGGCGGCATCGCGCATACCATCGGCAAAGCGCACGACGATGCGGACCTCCAGCCGCGCATCGCCAGCGTTCTGGTCCAGCCACTGGGCCAAGGGTGGCGCACCGGTGCCCGCGCTCCATACCGCAACCGGCTCTGCCTCCATCGCGGCGGCAATCGGCAGCGGTCTGGCGGGAGGCTCAGGCGGGGTTTTTGTCCCTTCGCCCGCGTGGCCTTGTGCCTGCGCGAGCGCGGTTGCGGTAGCAAGGAACAGGATCAGCGAAAGATCAGCCAGCGCATATTGCCAGCCGGTTCCGGCGCGCACGATCACGCGGGCACCTTTTCGGCAGCGGGCGAGCGCGGGTGGCGCACCACCGGCGCAGTGGCGCGGTGCGGCATGGCTGGTTCCAGTTGCGCCGAAAGCCAGTCGATCACCTCCTGCCGGGCCTGTTCTTCGGCCTGGGCATGGCGTTCGATCATCCGCGCCAGCGGGGCAAGCAGCAGGTTGGCCAGCAGCAACCCGTACAGCGTGGTGATAACGGCGGTAGAGATCGCCCCGCCCAGCGTGCCACCGGAAAGCCCGTCGGCAGGCAGGCGTGAAAGCGATACCAGCGTGCCGACCATGCCGAAAACCGGCCCCAGTTCGGCGGCTTGCGCCAGCGTGCGCACGGCGATGGTCGCCTGCGCCAGCCGCTGCCTCCGCCACGCGTTGTGGCGTTCGACCAGCGGTTCGACCGAGCGCAGGCGGATCAATGCGTCGGTCGCTTCGTCCAGTTCGCCATCGCCAATGCTGCGCGGGCTGACACGCAGCACACCATCGCGGCGAATGGCGATGACCTGCGCGGCCAGGTCCGCCCGCGTCTGCGCGGCATCGAAGCCGGGCCGCGCCAGCCCGGCCAGCGCCCGCGCGGTCACGGCAAGCTCGTGCAGCCCCGCGCGCAGCACAGTGGCCAGCATGGTGCCACCGATGACGATCAGGGCGGAAAGGCCGTCCAGAAACGGGCTGAAATCCATGGGTCGGGAGTCTCCTCGGCACCAAAGGACGGTCCGATGCGGCAAACATTCACCCCGCAGCGCCCGGAAATTGCCGCCTTCCGGCAAGCCTTTGCCGCTGTGCCTGCCGAACCGGCGCGCAAACGGCGGCGGCGGGCATTTGGCACGGCCTTTGCGTAACATCCGGCATCACTGCGTACCCGAAGGCCCCCGGCCAGAAAGCACGATACGATGAGCGAGACACTGTTCGGCATCCATGGCACCGCGCTGGAACTGCGTTCGCAGCGCATGGGTGTGCTCACATCGAACATCGCCAACGCCGCCACCCCCGGTTTCAAGGCGAAGGACATCGATTTCGCCGCCGCGCTCAAGGCACGCACCACCGGCATGGGCGAGGATCAGGCGCTGGCCGCAGCCACCCGCTATCGCGTGCCGGTGATGCCCAGCCTTGATGGCAACACCGTGGAAATGGCCACCGAACAGACCGCCTTTGCCGAAAACGCCGTGGGCTATTCCGCCACACTCAGCTTCCTGCGCGGCCGGGTGGAAACGCTCACCCGCGCGATCAAGGGAGAATAAGCCATGCCCGCCAACCCGATGACCCTGTTCCAGGTAACCGGCCGTGCGATGTCCGCCCAGCTCGTGCGGATGAACGCGGCGGCATCGAACCTTGCCAACGCCGGCACCGTCACCAGCAGCGAAGCCGAAGCCTATCGCCCGCTGCGCCCGGTCTTTGCCGAACAGCTCGATCAGGCCAACGGCCTTTCCACCGTGCGCGTCGATGGCGTGATCCGGTCCGATGCCAGCCCGATCCGCCAGCACGATCCCGGCCACCCGCTGGCCGATGCCAACGGCGATGTCTGGACCGCCCCGGTCGATGAAAACGCCGAGATGGTCGAGATGCTGGAAAGTTCGCGCCAGTACCAGAACGTGGTCGAGGCGATGCAGACCGCCAAGCAACTGATGCTTGAAACGATGAGGATGAAATAATGTCGATCGCTTCCGTCACCGCCGCCACATCCACGCAACCCGCCTCCAGCAAGGCAGGGCAAGGCTGGGGATCGCTGGGCGCCAACGATTTCGTCAAGCTGATGACCGCGCAGTTGCAGAACCAGGACCCGACATCGCCGGTGGACAACACCCAGATGCTGGCCCAGCTCGCGCAGTTTTCCAGCCTGTCGAACCTCAACGACATGAAGGAATCGCTGTCCGCGATCACTGGCCAGTCGTCCACGCTTTCGGCCATCGCCACCAAGCTCGACACGCTCAACGGCACGGTCGCGCAACTGCTGGCCAGCCAGCCCGCCAGCGCCGCCGATACCGCCCCCGATACCGCTACCGCCTGAACCCTTTCGCACAGGAGCAAACGATGTCCTTCTACACTTCGCTCAACGGCCTCAAGAACGCGCAGACCGATCTTGGCGTCATCAGCCACAACATCGCCAACGCTGAAACCAACGGCTTCAAGAAAAGCCGCACCGAGTTTGCCGATATCGTCGTGGGCAGCGCCTTCACCAACCCCAAGCTGGTCGTCGGCATCGGCGCGGCGGTGGAATCGATCACCCAGAACTTTGCCCTGGGCGCAATCGAACAGACCGGATCGGCGCTCGATCTGGCGATCAACGGCGATGGCTTCTTCACCACCAAGAACGTGGTGACGCAGGAAACGCTGTATACCCGCAACGGGTCGATGACCGTCGATGGCGCCGGGTTCATCAGCGACGGGTCGAACAACCGCCTGCAGATCTTCCCCACCGACGCGGCAGGCACGATCACGTCGGCCACCCCGGTCGATGCGCAGATCCCGGCCAGCAACGGCACCGATGCCAACGGCAACCCGATCGAGTTTGCCGGGATTACCGTGGCCGATGATGGCGCGGTGACCGCATCCTATGCCGATGGATCGAACCTGATCATCGGCAAGGTCGCGCTGGCCAGCTTCATCGCCCCGCAGGGCCTCAAGCAGGTGGGATCGTCCAACTGGGTCGCCACCGGCATTTCCGGCGCCGCAGCCTATGGCCAGCCCAGCACCGGCCAGTACGGATCGCTGCTGTCGGGCGCGCTCGAACGTTCGAACGTGGATATTGCGGAAGAGCTGGTCAGCCTGATCACCGCCCAGCGCAATTTCCAGGCCAACGCCAAGGCCATCGATACCGCCACCCAGATTTCGCAGACCGTGATCCAGCTCCAAAGCTGATCGCGCGCTGCCTGATCCAGCCTGAACCGGACATCGTGCCATGGACCGCCTGATCTACACCGCCTATTCCGGCATGACCGGATCGACCGTGCGCCAGCGCGTGATCGCCAGCAACATGGCCAACGCGCAGACCATCGGCTTTCGCGCCGAACTGCTCAACGCCACGCCGATGACGCTCAAAGGCCCCTCGCTCGAAGCACGGGCGATGACCGAAGGCGAAGTGCGCGGCGCGTCGATGGCGCAAGGCACGCTGATCGCCACCGGCAACCCGCTCGACGTGGCGCTGACCGGCGATACCATGCTCGCGGTGCAGGCCGAAGACGGCAGCGAAGTCTATACCCGGCGCGGCGATCTTTCGATCAGCCCCGGCGGCGTGTTGCAGAATGGCGATGGCCGTCCGGTCATCGGCGAAGGCGGGCCGATCACGGTCCCGCTCGGCTCCAAAGTTTCCCTTTCTCCCGATGGCGGTGTTCTGGTCGCCAATCCTGAAACGCCCGACCAGCCGCCCCAGCTGGTCGGGCGGATCAAGATCGCTTCGACCACCGGCAGCCGCATCGAAAAGGGGCTGGACGGCCTGTTCCGCGTCGATGCGGGCAATGGCCAGCCGGGTGCCGTCCTGCCGCAGGATGCCGATGCCCGGCTGATGGTCGGCAGCCTTGAACAATCCAACGTCGATCCCACCCGCATCCTTGTGGAAATGGTCGAAGCGCAGCGCCTGTTCGACATGCGGACAAAGCTCGTTTCGCAGGCCCGCGAAGTCGATGAATCCAGCGCCTCGCTGATGCGCATTTCCTGAAGCGAAAGGTAATTTCCCATGCCCAGCTCAGCCCTTCATGTCGCCCGCACCGGTCTGGAAGCGCAGGACACGCGGATGCGCGTGATCGCCAACAATCTGGCCAACATCGGCACCACCGGTTTCAAGCGCGACCGCGCCAACTTTGCCACGCTGGCCTATCAGGATGCGCGCGTGGCCGGGCAGCAATCGTCCAACGAAACCACCTTTGCCACCGGGCTGAACCTTGGCACCGGGGTTGCCGTGCAGGCGACCACGCGGATCGACAGCCAGGGCACGCTGCAGGGCACCGATAACGCGCTTGATCTTGCGCTGGAAGGCGATGGTTATTTCCAGATCACCCTGCCGGGCGGCCAGCTTGGCTATACCCGCGCGGGCAACTTCACCCGCTCCGCCGAAGGCACGCTGGTCACCGCGCAAGGCTATCCGCTCAACCCCGCGATCACCATTCCCGAAGGTGCGAGCGCAATCAGCATTTCGCAATCGGGCATCGTTTCGGCCACGGTTCCGGGCGATACCGCGCCTGCCGAACTTGGCCAGATCACCATTGCCAGCTTTGCCAACCCCGGCGGGTTGCGGGCGATGGGCGACAACTTCCTGCAGGAAACCGCCGCATCGGGCGCAGCGCAGGTAGGGATCGCAGGCGAACAGGGCCGTGGCGCGATCCGCCAGGGCTACCTTGAAGCGTCCAACGTCAATGTCGTGGAAGAGCTGGTCGACATGATCGAGGCGCAGCGCGCCTACGAGATCAATTCCAAGATGATCTCCGCCGTCGATGAAATGCTCCAGAACGCCAACCAGACGCTTTGACCCGAACGAACGGCACCGCCATGAACACTCCTTTCGAACGCCATTTCGCCGCAATCAGTGGCCCCCGGCCCAACCCGCTGGCGCTGCGCCGCAAGAGCGCGATCCGCGCCTTGCTGTTCGGCACGCTGGCGGCTGCGGCGGTCGTTTTCGGCAGCGGCGATGCCATGGCCGCGCGGCCAAAGAAGGGCTTTGCCCCGGCCCTGCCCCCGGCCATCGACGCACCGGCCCCGCCGCCGCCATCGGCCGGTTCGATCTTCAACGTCAGCACCGGCTATGCAGGGCTGGTCGAAGGCCGCCGCGCCCATGGCGTGGGCGATCCGCTGACCGTGATCCTCACCGAACGGCTGACCAGTTCGAAGACCGCGGGATCGAAGAACCAGAAGTCCGGCAGCTTTTCGATCACTCCGCCCACCGCCGGGCCATTGTCGTTCCTCAACCCCAATGCCCTTAACGCATCGGGCGGATCGTCGTTCAATGGTCAGGGCAATGCCTCGCAAACCAGTTCGCTGGCAGGCGAGGTGGGTGTGACCATCGCCGAAGTCCGGCCCAACGGCACCGCGCTTGTCCGGGGAGAGAAGCGCCTGCTGTTGAGCCAGGGTGAGGAATGGGTGCAGTTTTCCGGGATCGTGCGCCTTGGCGACATCGATGCCGAAAACCGCATCATGTCCAGCCAGGTCGCGGATGCGCGGGTCGAATATTCCGGCAACGGATCGGTCGGCCGGGCCAGCCGCGAAGGCTGGCTGAGCAAGTTCTTCAACGCGATTTCGCCCTTCTGAAGGTTTTGGCAATGCGCTTGCGGTTTCTTCTTCCCCTGATCTGCGGCCTTGCCGCCGCGCTCGCCCCTGCCGCCGCGCGGGCCGAACGCGTGCGCGATCTGGGCGAGTTCCAGGGCGTGCGCACCAACCAGCTTACCGGATACGGCATCGTCGTCGGGCTGGCGGGGACGGGCGACGACAATCTCGAATATCTGACGCAGGCCATGCGCGGCACCGCCGGGCGGCTGGGCGTGCAATTGCCGCCGGGGGTTTCGCCGGGGCTGAAGAACGCCGCCGCCGTGGTCATCACCGCCGAACTGCCCGCCTTTGCCAAGCCGGGCCAGCGCATCGACATTACCGTATCGACCATGGGCCGCGCCAAATCGCTGCGCGGCGGCGCATTGATCCTCGCCCCGCTGTATGGCGCGGACGGGCAGATCTATGCGATGGCGCAGGGCAACCTGGCGGTCGGCGGGCTGGGCATCGCCGCGCGCGACGGTTCGCAATTGACCGTGAATGTCCCCACGGTTGGCCGTATTGCCGAAGGCGCTACGGTTGAGCGCGCGGTTTCCACTGGCTTCGATTCCGCCGAAACGCTGCGCTGGAACCTGTTTACCGCCGATTTCCTGACCGCCCAGCGGGTGCGCGATGCCATCAACCAGCGGTTCCCTGAAACCGCTTCGATCGAAGACGGCATAACGCTGGCGCTGCGTCTGCCCGCCGGGGCCGACACCCGCGCCGGGATGATGGCCGCGATCGGAATGATCGACGTGACTCCGGCGGAAACGCCCGCGCGCGTGATCGTCAACAGCCGCACCGGCACGATCGTCATCAACAGCGCGGTGCGCCTTTCGCCCGCCGCGATCAGCCACGGCAAGCTGGTGGTGCGCATCGACGAAAAACGCGATGTCTCGCAGCCTGCGCCGTTCAGCCGCGGGCAGACCGTGGTCACCCCCAACAGCACCATCGACGCTGCGGAAAACACCGCGCACGTCGCGCTGTTCAACCCCGGCGCTTCGCTGTCATCGCTGGTCGATGCGCTCAACAAGCTGGGCACGACCCCTTCGGATCTTGTCGCCATCCTCGAAGCATTGAAGCAGGCAGGCGCGCTCAAGGCGGAAATGGTGGTGATATGACCGCGCTGCCCCCAACCTCCTCGACCCCTGCCGCAGCACTCGCACTCGGTCCGAACGTACCGTCGGACCGGCAGAAGCTGGCTGCGGCGGCCAAGGAGTTCGAAGCGATCTTCGTGCGCCAGATGCTGGCCAGCGCCCGCGCCGCAAGCCTGGGCGACGATGGCGTTTTCGGCCAGATGGACCAGACGTTCGTGCAGATGCGCGACGAACGCTTTGCCGAAATCGCTTCGCAGACCGGGGCGCTCGGCCTTGCCGCACAGATCGAACGCCATCTGGCCGGCCTGCTCCCGCCCGACCCGGCCCCGGCGAAGGACGGTTAAGCCGTGGCATCCGACCTTCTTTCCATCGCCCGCAGCGGGGTCCAGGCCGCGCGGATCGGGCTGGACATCACCGCCCAGAACATCGCCAACGCATCGGCCACCGGCTATGTCCGGCGTTCGGCCAGCTTTTCCGAAGTCGCATCGAGCGGCGGCGCCTATCGCATCGGCGATCTTTCGCTGTCGGGCGTGCGGCTGGACCGGATCGTGCGCAATGCCGATGCCTTTCGCCAGGCCGAAGTGCGCCGCACCGGGTCGGACGTGGCACGCGCCAGCGCCGAGGCCAGCGGGCTTGGCAACATTGAATCCGCTATCGAACAGTCGGGCGCCTACAACGCCATCGTCGATTTCGAATCCTCGCTCCAGCAACTGACGCAGGATCCGGTCGATACCGCGCTGCGCGCCGCCGTGATGGAAAAGGCGCGCACGATGACCGGCACGTTCCGCATCGCCGCGCAGGAAATGGACGCAGCGGGCGAAGGCCTGCGCTTTCTCGCCAGCGATGGGGTGACCCAGGTCAACCGCATCAGCAGCGAACTGGCGCGGACCAACACCCGCCTTTCGCGCGCATCGGACGCCAGCAGCGACAAGACCGCGCTGCTCGACCAGCGCGACCGGTTGCTGGAGGAATTGAGCCAGTACGGCAACATCGCCACCGGCTTTGCCGTCGATGGCACCGTAGCGGTAAAGCTGGGCGGCACCACCGGGCCGGACCTGGTCACCGGCGGCACCGCGGCAAGCCTTGCGCTGGCCACCGCCGCCGATGGCACGATCAGCTTCGAACTGGACAGCGCCCCTCTGGCGCTGGCTGGCGGATCGCTCAGCGGCCAGCAACTGGCGCTGGACAAGCTGGCGCAGCTCAAGATCGACGTGGATACGCTGGCGGGCAGCATCGTCAGCACCTTCAACGCCGCGCAAGCCGGGGGCGCCGATCTTGACGGCGCGCCGGGCGCGGCCATCTTCAGCGGGACCAGCGCCGCCACCATCGACCTTGCGCAAACCGACGGGCGCAAGCTGGCGACGGCGGCCGCAGGCAGCGTGGCCGGAAGCCGCGATGCCAGCAACCTCACCGCCATCCGCTCCGCGCTGGCCGGGATCGACCCGGCGGGGGGGATGGACGGCATCCTGTTCGACGTTTCGAGCACGCTTGCGGGCCGCAATGTCACGTTAGGGGCGCTTCAGACCATCGCAGGAACAGCCAAGGTCGCGCTTTCGGCGCAGTCCGGCGTCGATCTGGATCAGGAAGCGGTCAACCTCGTGCGTTTCCAGCAGGCGTTCCAGGCATCGGGCCGCGTGATGCAGGCCGCCAGCGACATTTTCGACACCCTCCTGGGAATCGGGTAACACGCCATGAGCACGATCTTCGGCACATCCACCAGCGCCTTCTACGAACGGTCCCTTTCGGACCTCAAATCGTTGCGCAAGCAGGCCGAAGAGCTGCAATCGGAACTTTCGAGCGGCGAACGGCTACAGCGATCATCCGACGATCCGGTGGCCGCGTCGCGGCTGCGCCGGCTTGCGCGGATCGACGTGCTCGACCAGATCGACGAAACCGCCGCCAACCGCGCCACGTCCGACCTGACGCTGGCCGACAACGCGCTGACGCAGTTCGCCACGACCGTTACCCGCCTGCAGGAACTGGCGACGCAGGCTGCGTCGGGCACGCTCAGCGATGCCCAGCGTGCCGGAATCGGCGCCGAAGTGCGCCAGTTGCACCAGAACCTTGTTGGCCTGGCCAACAGCCGCGACAGTTCCGGCCACGCCCTGTTCGGCGGGGAAAACGCTGCCGATGCCTATACGCTGGATGCCGCAGGCAACGCGACCTATGCCGGGACGGCGACGGCCGGGACGCTGGCGCTGGGCGATGGTCAGTCCGTTGCGCGCGGACTGACCGGGCCGGAGTTCCTGCAATTTACCAGCGGCGGCGCGCCCGCCGATCTGCTGGCGGTGGCCAAGACGCTGGCCGATGCGCTGGAATCAGGCGCTGGCGGCGCGGCGGCGGCAAACAGCGCACTGTCGGCGCTGGGCGACGGGCTGGATGCGATTACCACCGCACAGACCGTGGTGGGATCGCGGCTCAACTGGATCGACCTGACCGTGGAACGGCGCGTTTCGCTGTCCGAACTGCGCACCGCCGAACAGACCGAAATCGGGGCAACGGACCTGACCGAAAACATCGCGCGCCTGCAAAACACGATGCTCGTGCTCGAAGCCAGCCAGGCCAGCTTCTCACGGCTGGCCAACCTTTCGCTGTTCAGCGTGCTCAACTGACCGTGCGTCCGATCCTGCCCATTCGCGTTATCCGGGGAAGTTAACCATGTTCGCCATTGTCGGCATCGTCGTCCTGCTCATCATGGTCTTCGGGGGGTTCGCCATTACCGGCGGCGCGCTGGGTCCGGTGATGCACGCCATCCCGCACGAAATGCTGATTATCGGCGGGGCGGCGCTGGGCGCGGTCATCACCGGCAATTCGATGCACGAACTGAAAGGCATCGGCGCCGGGTTCGGCAAGGTGTTCAAGGGGCCGAAGCACACCAAGCAGGACCATATCGACGCCATCGTGCTGTGCACCAAGCTGATGAAAATCCTGCGCAGCGATGGCCCGGTGGCGCTGGAAAGCCATGTCACCGACCCCAAGAACTCACCGATCTTTGCCGAGTTTCCCCGGCTGCTGGCCAACAGCGCGCTGGTGGCGCTGATCTGCGATACGCTGACCCTGATCGTGGTTTCATCGGGCACGCTGGAGGTCCACGCCGTCGAAGACGTGATGGACCACGCGATGAAAACGCATTTCCATGAAGAAAGCGAAGCCCAGCATGCCTTGCAAGGGCTGGCCGATGCCCTGCCCGCGCTGGGGATCGTTGCCGCCGTGCTTGGCGTGGTCAAGACGATGGGTTCGATCGACAAGCCGCCGTCAATCCTTGGCGCGATGATCGGCTCGGCGCTGGTCGGCACGTTCATGGGCGTGCTCATGGCCTATGGCATCGTCGCACCGCTGGCCGGACGGCTCAAGCAGGTGCTCGATCAGGACGAGATGATCTTCCAGGCGGTCAAGCAGGTGATCATCGCATCGCTGCATGGCTGGCCGCAGCCGCTGGTCGTGGAAAGCGCCCGGTCCGGTCTGGGCCACGCCTTCCGCCCTGGCCTGTCCGAACTTCTCGACGCGCTGCGCGGGCGCTGATCCGATGGCCAAGGCACCCGCCAAGGGCAAGAACGAACCGCTGCCGCCGATCATCGTCAAGAAGATCACGGTCGTCGCCGGTGGGCACCACGGCGGCGCGTGGAAGGTTGCCTATGCCGACTTCGTTACCGCGATGATGGCATTCTTCCTGCTCATGTGGCTGCTGGGCGCGACGACCGAAAAGCAGCGCAAGGGCATTGCCGATTACTTCACCCCCACCCTGGTCAAGGTCAAACAGGGCAGCGCGGGCGGGCATGGCGTGCTTGGCGGATCGTCGCTGACCGATGCCGACGATTACCCCAACCGCGCCGGGCAGACCGGGAACAAGACGCTGACCGTGCCGCGCGATGCCACCGGCGGCGCCAAGGAAGGCGGCAGCAAGGTCAAGCGCGCGCAAGTGGTCAAGGACCGGGTGGCCGAAAAGCTGGCCGCAACCGAAAAGCTGCGCAAGCTGGCGCGGCAGGTGCGCATGGTGGATACCAGCGAAGGCGTACGCATCGATCTGGTCGACGACGCGCAGTTTTCAATGTTCCTGCTGGGCACCACGGTGCTGACCCCGGACGCGGCGGAGCTGCTGCGCGCGATCGGTCAGGCGGTGGCCCCCGATACCAGCCAGTTCACCATCCGCGGCCACACCGATTCCCTGCCGTGGAAGACCGGCGTTGCCAACAACTGGTCGCTTTCCGCCGGGCGGGCCGAAGCGACTCGCCAGATGCTGATGCGCCAGGGCATTGGCGAGGCGCGCTTCCGCCGCATCGAAGGCGTGGCCGACCGCGAGCCGCTGGTAAAGGAAAACCCCGCCGACCCGCGCAACCGCCGCATGTCGATCCTGCTGAGCTACTGATCGCGGCGGCAAGGCGCCTCTACCGGGCGCTCATTTGACCGGCGTCAGCCCGATCTGGCCGCGCACCCACTGCCACAGCGCATCGACTTCGCTGGCCGCCTTGCTGTCCGGCGCGGATTCGCGCGCCACTTCGCCGGTTGCCGATGAACGGTGGAACGCTGCCCTTTCGCCGAAAAGCACAGGGCAGACCTGAAGCCCCAGCCCTTCGATGAAGCTGGTGGCCTGCGCGACCACGTTGGTGGCGCGGGCAGGCACGGCGTTGAGGATGACGAATACCGGCTTTCCCGTATCGGCAACGAGATCGGCAGTGGCTTCGAGCGAATGGAGATCGAACGGGCGCGGGCGCGTGGGCACCAGCACCAGATCGGCGGCCTTGACCGCACCGCGCGCGGCAGCATCGGCATGGGGCGGGGTATCGACGACAATCAGCCCGGCCCCGTCACGCGCGGCCTTCTGGATCGTGGTGACCAGCCGGGCGGGCGGGCTGGTGACGATATCGGGCAGAAACTCGCCGCGCCAATCCCCCCAGGCGGCGGCGGTCGCTTGCGGATCGGTGTCGATCACGCACGAACGGATGTCGTCATAGGCGGCCGCTGCACCCAGGTGCAGCGCCAGCGTGGTCTTGCCCGACCCGCCCTTCTGGCTGACGATAGCGACTGTCGGCATGGGGCGCACCTTCGCATCGGACCGTGCCGCCACGCGATATTGCAGCGCAGCACGTCATGGCAAAGGGTTAAGCCCTGCTGCCCGGCAGCGTCAATCACCGATTGGGCTTAATCCCCGCCGGAAACCCTTCAGGCAGCGGGTTGCAGCGGCACCACATCCTTGAAGACATAGCCGTTCATGTAATCGGAAACGATGGTGTATTCCGGCCGGAGCTTGCGCCGCAGCCGCGA
Source organism: Novosphingobium lubricantis (assembly GCA_042650965.1). Classification (GTDB taxonomy): domain Bacteria; phylum Pseudomonadota; class Alphaproteobacteria; order Sphingomonadales; family Sphingomonadaceae; genus Novosphingobium; species Novosphingobium lubricantis. The sequence continues at coordinate 28,477 of JBHSCB010000018.1, forward strand.
AATGGAAACGCACAGCGATTTGCGCGAACGCGCCCGCACATGGCCTTCCGCGGACTTCTGCAGTTCGATGCTGTGGACCGAACGGCCCTTGCGCGCCGCCAGCCGGGCAAGCAGCAGCAGTTCGGTATTGCCCATCCGCGCCATGTCGACGGACTCGACCACATACTTGCGCAGAACGATGCGCAGATCTTCCAGCGGCCCCAATATCCGGGGTGCATGCAACATGCTGCGCGCGTGGATTGCCACGACACGGGCAACGTATTCCGGCCTGAGCATCCGGCAATCGGCGACGAGATCGTACCCGCCGTTCAGCAATTGCGCGCGATCGGTCGGCGTGCTGTGCGACATCAGCGCGATCTTGATCTTCGGCATCAGGATCGGCCGGTTGCGCCGCAGCAGGCGCGCCAGCCGCACCGGATCGTCGCCATGGGCCAGGAACACGTCATAGTTGCCATGGACCGATGAAAACACCGCCGTGGCATGTTCGAAGTAGCGGAACTGTTCACATTCGCCGTAGATTTCGCGCAACCATGCGCTGCGCTCTTCAACCGCGCGATCGCGCAGGAAAACCATGCGGGTAGACAGACGGCGGAAACGGCGCGCCATTTCCGCAGCGGTCATGCTTTCGTAGCAACCGGGTCGTCGGCGCGCGAAATCCATGTCTGAATCTATCGCTACCGGCTCACCGGCAGCGTACTCCAAGGCGTGCATTGCAATCCCCCCTAAGGATTATTTCTATGCAAGATTCGCACGCCAGGCATAACTAGGACCGCCCACATATGTTAATGAAGGCGCTGTTAACCATGTGAAAATTGCGTAACGCCACGGCGTCCGGGGCCTGCAAACGCCAAAGGCCCGGCGGCCGTGGAGAAGGCCGCCGGGCTGGCGAGCGGTGCCTGGTGGAGACAGGCGCCGATCGGGTTCGTGATTAACGCAGCAACGAGAGCACGTTCTGCTGGCTCTGGTTGGCCTGCGCGATCATCGCGGTCGAAGCCTGGCTGAGGATCTGGGCCTTGGCCATCTGCGTCGTTTCTGCCGAATAGTCCGTATCTTCGATGCGGCTGCGGGCGTCCGACAGGTTGGTGATGTTGTCGTTCAGGTTGTTGACGACCGATTCCAGACGGTTCTGGCCGGCGCCCAGCGTGGCGCGGGTGGCGTTCACGTTGGCCAGCGCAGAGTCCACGTTGTCGATGGTGGTCGAAGCTGCGGTTACCGACGAAACGTCGAGAGCCTGCGTGGTCGAGGCCGGATCGTAGGTCGTGTCGGTGCCGCCGAACAGCTTGGTGCCGTCAAACGCCTTGCTGACGATGGTGACCGTGTCCGACGTGTTCGCGCCGGTCTGGATATCGAACGTGGCATCGTCCGAACCATCGGCCGCAGGAGCCGCGCCGACCACCGCGAACACCGCGTTGCCGTTGAACTTGGTGTTGTTCAGCACGTCGGAAATCTGCGCGTTGAGGTTCGAAACTTCCGACTGCATCGCATCGCGGTCGGACTGCTGATAGGTGGCCGACTTCGACTGCACCGCCAGTTCACGCACACGCTGCAGCATGTTGGTCACTTCGTTGAGCGCGCCTTCAGCGGTCTGCGCCAGCGAAATGCCATCGTTGGCGTTGCGCACGCCCTGGTTCATGCCGCGGACCTGCGCGGTCATCGACGTGGCAATGGCCAGGCCCGCCGCATCGTCCTTGGCGCTGTTGATGCGCTTGCCGGTCGAAAGGCGTTCCATTGCCGTGCCCAGCATCTTGCTGGCCGAGTTCGAAGAGTTCGCTGCCTTGAGCGCACTGATATTGGTGTTGATAACCGCCATGATTCCAGTCTCCGGTTGGGGTTGTGTCGTTCCCGAAAGGACTGCCGGGCCAAAGGATCGACGCGGCTGTCGAGACAAAGACCGGCAAGACGCCGCCGGATTTAAGCCGCCCCCGGCAAAAGACTGCCGCCCCTACGTACTCGCACTAGGGGCTTCTCCATCCCTTAAAGTTTCGACCTGTTTGCCGGTTACGCGCGAAACAGGGGCCATGGACATGATGGTTAACAGGGGTCTTGAAATGATTCGCGATTGTGGGGCACTTCACTTCACCGAAGCGGCGGCAAAAGCCCACGCGGCGCTGGTTCAGCGCGCAGCGTCGGTGCTTTCTGCCTATGGCGCGCACGGCGAAGTGCTGATGGCCGATGCCTTCGAAGGCGCGCGGCCCGCCCCGCGACAGGCCACTGTCCTGCTGGAACGCAGCTCCACCCCCGCGATCGAACGCCAGTCCGGGGCGCGGCCTGGCAGCACCTCCACGACCTTGCGCTATGCCGATGGTGCGGGCGAAGCGGCGCTGGCCGCGCTGCTGGCCTGTGCCGCCCGCCCCGGCGCGCCGATCGCCGCAGACCCGACCAGCCTTTCGATCCTGGCGCTGGCCGAACGCATCGCCGCCAGCGACATTCCCGTGCTGATCAACGGCCCGACCGGCACCGGCAAGGAAGTGCTCAGCCGCTTCATCCACGATCATTCCGCCCGCGCGGGCAAGCCGTTCATCGCCATCAACTGCGCCGCCATGCCCGAAGCGATGCTCGAAGCCATGCTGTTCGGCCACCAGAAAGGCGCCTTCACCGGGGCCAATGCCGCCAGCGAAGGGTTTTTCCGCGCTGCCGACGGCGGCACGCTGCTGCTCGACGAGATCGCGGAGATGCCGCTTTCGCTCCAGGCCAAGCTGCTGCGCGCGCTGCAGGAAAGCGAAGTGGTGCCGCTGGGCGCGACCCAACCGGTCAAGGTCGATGTGCGGGTGATCGCCTGCGCCAACCGCGATCTGCCGCTGGAAGTCGAGCAGGGCCGCTTCCGCGCCGACCTGTTCTACCGCCTCAACGTGTTCCCGCTGGCCCTTTCCGCGCTGTGCGAACGGCCCGACGATATTGCCCCGCTGGCCTTCGCCATGGTGCTGCGCCACGCCGCCAATGCGCCGTGGATCGCGGACGAGGCGCTGGCCCTGCTCGCCACCCATTCCTGGCCCGGCAACGTGCGCGAACTGGAAAACGTGATGCGCCGTGCGCTGGTGCTGGCGGGCGATGCCCCGGTGATCGAAGCCCGGCACATCGCATTCGACCGCCCGGCCCGGCTGGTTGGCGAAGCCGCCGGGGCAGTGCCCGCCCCGGCCGCTGCCGACAGCACGCTGTCCAACATCGTCCAGATGTCCGAAGCCCGTGCGATCCTTGCCACGCTGGAAGCGTGCAACGGCAGCCGCGTGGCCGCTGCGCGCCAGCTCGGCATATCCGAACGCACGTTGCGCTATCGCCTCGCCAGCTTCCGTGAAGCCGGCATCGCGGTGGGTGCACGGCGATGAGCGGCGTCGGCGGCATCGGCGCGCGCGCGTCCGGCATTCAGGACATTATCGCACTGCGCCAGCAGATCATCGACCGCTCCGAACTGCTCAAGCAGGTCCGCACCAGCGAACCGGCGCAAGGCGCAGCGGCGCCTTCCGGCCCGGCGGGCAGCTTTACCGACACGCTCAAGGGCGCGCTCGACAGCGTCAACGCCACCCAGCAGAAATCGACCGCGATCAGCGAAGCCTATGAAAAGGGCGAAGTCGTCGATGTCGCCAAGGTGATGCTGGCCCGGCAGGAAGCGGGCATCGCCTTCGAGGCCACCCTGCAGGTGCGCAACAAGCTGCTGAGCGCCTACCAGGACATCATGCGGATGGGAGTGTGATTGAATGGCCGACATAGCCGATCCCGCCCCGCCCTCCGCGCTTGGCGCGCTGACCGACCCTGCCGGCGGTAGCCTTGGCGCGCGCGCGAAGATGTTTCTGGCCCAGCCGCCCGTCCGCCGCACGTTGCCGTGGTTTGCCGGGGCATCTGCCGCCGGGCTTACCGCCGTGCTGTGGATGGCCATGGCGCCCGCGCCGCAGCGCGTGCTCTACAGCCAGCTTTCCGATAGCGAACGCTCCGAAGTGATCGCCTCGCTCGACAAGGCGTCGATCGGCTATGCCATCGACAACGCCACTGGCGCGATCACGGTGGGCGAAGACGATCTGTACCGCGCGCGCATGGCCGCCGCCGCCGATGGCGCCATCGCCACCCCCGAAACCGGCACGCAGATGCTCGACAAGTTGCCGATGGGCGCCAGCCGCGGCCTTGAAGGGCAACGGTTGCAGGCCGCCCGCCAGCGCGAGCTGGAACTGACGATCATGGAGATCGACGGGGTAGAGGCGGTGCGCGTCCATCTGGCCCAGCCGGAAAAGTCCGTGTTCGTGCGCGACACCGTGCCCCCCACCGCGTCGGTCATGGTCAAGCTCACGCGCGGGCGGCAACTGTCGGAAAGCCAGGTGCGCGCCATCGTCAACCTTGTTGCCGGATCGGTACCGGGGCTTTCCATCGACGCGGTGCGCGTGGTCGATCAGCATGGCCGCCTGCTGTCCGAAGCCGATGGCGTCGATGGCGACCGGCTGGAACTGCAGCAGCGCATGGAAGAAAAGCTGCGTGGGCAGGTGGCGCAACTGCTGACACCGATGCTGGGCGAAGGCAATTTCTCGTCCGAAATCCAGGTCGAACTGGATATGGACGAAGTGACGTCGGCCCGCGAAAGCTACGACAAGCAGGGCGTTGTGCGCAGCGAAACGCAAAGCGCGTCGCAAAACCCCGCGCCTGCGCCTGCGCAAGGCGTGCCGGGCGTGCTGGCCAACACCCCGCCGCCCGCCACCACGGCACAGCCCGGCGCACCGCAAGGCACACCTGCCGCCGCCACGCCGGGCCAGCCCGCTGCGGGGCAACCGGCGTCTGGCGGTGGTGAATCCAGTTCCGCCCGCACCTATGAACTGGGCCGCGAAGTGGCCGTGTCCAACAGCGCGCCGGGCAAGATCCGGCGGCTGTCCGTGGCGGTCGCGCTCAGCGCCGAAACACTGGCCAAGGCCAAACCGGCGGAAATCGACACGATCAAGCAACTGGTCAGCGCCGCCGTCGGCGCAGATCCCGCACGCGGCGATCAGGTGGCCGTGGCCGTGCGCGCGTTCCAACCGGCCGATGTACAGCCCGCTCCCTTCTGGGAAACGCCATGGTTTGCCACCATCCTGCGCAACGCGGTGGCGCTGGTCGCCGTGCTGCTGGTGCTGATGCTGGGCGTGCGCCCGCTGATAAGGGCGCTGCGCCGCGATCCCGCAGGCGGCGATGCCACCGCGCCGAAAAAGGTGAAAAAGCGCCGCAAGGGTGGGGCTGACGAGGACGAAGCCACCGGGGACGAAGCCGAAGATGCCCTGGCCGAGGACGATCCGCTCGAACCCGTAACCGCGCAGCAACTGGCGCAGACGATCCAGCCCGCACAGGATCCCCAGACCGGGGTCGTCGATGCCGAAGAACTGGCGCGGCAGGTCGGTCTCGCCCAGCGGCTGGTCGTGGAAAAGCCCGAAAATGCGCTCGTCGCGCTGAAGCAGATGCTCAAGACCCCGGAACAGGAAGGTGCCGCATGAGCGAATTGAGCGAAATCGACGCCGCCGATGCAACCGCGATTTCCGATCCCGAACGCGCTGCGGTGATGGTCATGCTGCTGGAGGACGATCAGGCGGCCCGCATATTGGCGCAACTGGAACCGGCAGAACTGCGCCTGCTGGGCGAAAAGATGTGCGCGCTGGGCGAAATCGGCCCGGTGGCGATTGCCCAGGCGATTGCCGGGTTTGTCGAAAAGACCGAACGGCTGGGCCTGATCGCGCATGATCGCGTCGGCCAGGTCCGTTCGCTGATGACCCGCGCGGTGGGTGATGTTAAGGCCGACAGCCTGATGCAGCGCATCGTGCCCGACGATGCATCGCGCACCCCGACCATCGAACTGGCGCGCTGGCTGACCCCGCAGGTGATCGTGCCGCTGATCCGCGATGAACACCCGCAAGCCATTGCGGTGCTGCTGGTCCAGCTTGACCCCGAAGTGGCCGCCGCCGTGCTGCACGCCATGCCCGACGACATCCAGCCGCAGGTGGTGCACCGCATCGCCACGCTTGGCCCGGTCGCCCCCGCGGCGATCGCCATGCTGGAAGAGATGCTGCACCGGCGGATCGGCGAATGCCACGGACGCGGCGCGCTTTCGATGGGCGGCCCGCGCGAAGCGGCGGACATCATCAACGCATCGGCGCGCACCGTCGAAAAGCGGGTCATGCCGGAAATCGCCAAGCAGGACAAACAACTGGCCAAGGCGATCGAGAACGAGATGTTCAAGTTCGAGCATCTTCTCGCGCTCGACGACAAGTCGATGGGCGCGCTGCTGCGCGAGGTGGACAGCGATGCCCTGATCGCCGCGCTCAAAGGCTTGCCCGAAGACCAGCGCGACGTGTTCTTCCGTGCGATGTCGGCTCGCGCGGCCGATGGCGTGCGCGATGAAATCGCCGCGCGTGGCCGGATGAAAATGGCCGAAGTGATCGAGGCGCAAAAGGCCATGATCACTGCCGCGCGCCGCCTGTCCGCCGAGGGCGTGATCGTGTTCGGCGCGGGCGACGATGACTATGTCTGATGCGCTGGCCCCGGTCCCCCCGCCGCTGCGCACCGTATCGCTGGCGGACCTTGGGCGGATTTCGGCGGGCTTTGCGCAGGACCGGCGGTTTTTCCGCGATCTGATTGCCCCGCCCTCAACCATACCTGAAACGCCCCTGGAGCAACACGAAACGTCCCCGGATGAGCCGCACGACCCACTGGCCGATGCCTGGGCCGATGGCTATGCGCGCGGCCTTGCCGATGCGCAGGAAGCCGCCGCGCAGATCATTGCCGAACAGGACGCGGCGCGCGCCCGGATCGAACTTTCGCTCGCCAGGATGGACGCCGCGATGCAGGCCGACCTCGCCGACCGCCTGCGCGAAACCGTGATCGCCCTGTGCGAAGCGGCAATTGCCCCGGCGGCGATCGCGCCGGAAGGACTGACCCGCCGGGTCGAACGCGCCGCCGCCATGCTGGCCCGCGCCGAAGACGCGCGCGTGATCCGGCTTCATCCCGAAGATCTGGCGCTGATCGCCGCGCGGCTGCCCGAAGACTGGCACTTCGAACCCGACGCCAGCCTGGAACGCGGATCGGTGCGTGCCGAAGGTGCAGCAGGCGGGGTCGAGGACGGTCCCGAACAATGGCGCGCGGCGATTGCCGAGGCGCTGCGCCAATGCTGAACCTGCTTGACCGCGCGCTGGATGATCTTGCCCTGATCCAGCCCGACTTCACCCCGCCGCGCTATGGCCTTCTGGTGGCCTGCGATGGCGGTATGCTGGAAGTATCCGGGCTGTCGGTGCCCATCGGCACCCAGTGCCGCATTGCCCATGGCGCGGGATCGCTGACCGCTGAAACCATCGGTTTCCGCAACGGCCGAACGCTGATGATGTTGCTGGGCGATCCGGTGCTGCTGCGCCCCGGCGCAAAGGTCCGCCCCGAAGGCCGTCCCGGCATGCTGCCGGTGGGCGAAGCGTTCCTGGGCCGCGCGATCGACGGCGAAGGCAAGCCGATCGACGGGCTTGGCCCCATCCACCACCGCCGCGAATGGCCCGCAGGCGGCGTGCGCGCCGCCGCGCTGGACCGGTCGCCGGTGCGCGAAAGCTTCGATACCGGGGTGCGCGCGCTCAACGCGCTGACCACTTTCGGCATCGGCCAGCGGATCGGCATCATGGCAGGGTCCGGAGTTGGCAAATCGGTACTGCTCGACATGATCGCCCACGGCGCGCAGGCCGAAGTGGTCATCGTCGGCCTGATCGGGGAACGCGCGCGCGAAGTGTCCGATTTCGTCGAACGGCACATGCAAGGGGCCAAGCGGCAACGCTCGGTCATCGTCGCCGTGCCCGCCGATCACGCCCCCAACCTGCGCATTCGCGGTGCCATGCTGGCAACATCGCTGGCGGAATATTTCCGCGATCAGGGCAAACGCGTCCTGCTGATCATGGACAGCCTGACCCGCGTTGCCCACGCCGGGCGCGAAATCGCGCTGCTGCTGGGCGAACCGGGCGCGGCGCGCGGCTATCCGCCATCGTCGCTGGCCACGATCACCAAGCTGGTGGAACGCGCGGGCAATTCGGCGCAAAGCGGCGGTTCGGTTACCGGGCTGTACACCGTGCTGGCCGATGGCGACAACCAGGACGACCCGGTGGTCGATACCGCGCGCTCGATCCTCGACGGGCATATCGTGCTGTCGCGCGATCTGGCGCAGCGCGGGCAATACCCGGCGATAGACATCGCCGCATCGCTCAGCCGCGTGATGAACGACATCACCGATCCCGCTCACCAGCAGGCCGCCCGCACCTTCCGCGCGCTGGTGGCCAGCTATGAAGCCAACCGCGATCTTGTGCTGATGGGCGCCTACCGTTCCGGGGCGGACCCGCAACTGGACCGCGCGATTGCCATGCACGAAGCCCTGAGCGCATTCATCAGCCAGCCGCAGCGCGAGATCGTGGCGCTTGACGATGCCGTGGCCGCGCTGATCAGGCTCATCGGCGCATGAAGGCCGAACGCGCGCGACTGGCGCGGCTAAAGCGGCTGGAGCGCATCCGCGACATCGCCCGGCGCAATGCGCTGGCCGAAGCGGGCAAGGCCGAAGGCACGCTGGCCCAGCTCCTGTCGCTGGCCGACCGGACAGAGCGCCTGTCCGCCGATTACGGCGCGCGGACCGATGCGGGCGATGCCCATGCACTGCAACAGATGCGCCATTTCATCGCCGGTCTGGACCGCATTTCCACCGGCACCCGCGCCGATGCCGCCAGCGCCCGGCGCGTGGCCGACATGCGCGCCGCCGAAGCCGCCGCCGCTGAGCGCCGCCGCGCCGCCGTGGAGGACCGCGCGCAGGCGCAGGCCCGCCTCATCGCGCGCAAAAGCGCCAGCGCGGCAACCCCGCTTTCGCCGCGCAAGGCAACTGGCACGGATGTTGAATAGACAAGTCTGAAGCCACCGCGACGGAGCCTTGTTGATGTTCGATCCTTCCGCCCCTGCCCTGCTATCGACCATGCCATCGGCCCTGCCGCCGGTGCCGGGCCTGACGCCCGAAACCAGCGGCAATGCGGCCCCGGCAAGCGATGGCACGGCAGGCAGCGGCCCGGTGGCCAACTTCGCCATGCTCCTGTCGCTGCAGATTCCCCCCGCCTCTGCCACCCCGGCAATTTTGCCGCAAACCGGCAAGATCTTGCCGGATGCGGCAAAACCGGGTGCCGCCTTGCCGCTTGCCGTGGCAGAACCTTTGTCCGCACCCGCCGCTGCGAAAACCGGGCATGGCCTGACACCGCAGGAAGCCGACGCATCCGATCCACGCGATGCCGTTTTGGAGTCGGGCGATCCGGCGCTCGTGACCATCGACCCGGCGCTGGTCGCCGCGATCCTTGCCGCGCCGCACAGCCTTGCAACGGCACACCCCGCCCAGGATCAGCGCGAGCGGCTTGACCAGCGCGCGGCACCGGCGGCGCCCGCCATAAAGGAACCCGCCGTGACACCGGCATCCCCGCAATCTGCCGTCGCGCAGCCGGTCCCCGCAGCGATGGCAGGCATCGCCGCCATCGCCCGGACAGCCGTGATCGAAACCGACATCACCGACGCGCCAGCCGCGCCGGAAGCGCCCGTGACGCAGGCCCAGGCCTTTACCGCCGAACAGCGCCCGCAAAGGCCCGCGCGCGAACGCGCCGTTCCGGCAGGCACCCCCGCCACGGGCTTTGCCGCCGCAGCCCCGGAGCCCGCATCCAGCGGCCCCTCCCCTGCACCGGCACAGAGCAGCGACGAGCATCTTGCGAGGCGGTTTGACGCAATGGCGGCACCGGACGCTGCCGCGACCGCAACCGCAAGCCCGAACGCCCCGGCCCCCGACACGGCTGGAACCGCAACGCTTCCGCGCGCGCAAGCACGGGTCGAACGCATGGACTTTGCCACGCTGGTCGATACCCTGTCCCGCGCCCGCGAAGAGGCATCGCCGCGCAGCGTCCGGGTGGCAGTGACTCACGCCGATTTCGGCAAGGTTTCGCTGCGCTTCGATCAGGACGACAAGGGGCTTTCGGTGGCGATGAGCAGCGCCGACCCCGGCTTTGCCCGCGCCGCCATGGCCCCGGCGGAAAGCGCCGCGCTGACCGACCGCAACGCCCAGAGCAACAGCGAACAGCGCAATCCCGAACCGCGCGGCGGCAACGCTGCGGGCGGCACCCCGGCGCAGAACGGCGGCCAGCCCGAAACCGGTGCGCGCCAGCAGCCGGGCACCCGCACGGGGGGCTTTGCGGCCAACGGCCCGGCACCGCAGGGCACAACCGCCCCACGCGATGACGGCGCCGCCCCGACCGGCATCTACGCCTGATCCTGAACCCCGAAACCGGAAAGCACCAGCATGAGCGACAAGAGCGAAAAGGAAGCCAAGCCCAAGAAGAAGGGCGGCGGCATGATGATGAAAGCCGTCATGGCCCTGGGCCTGCTGGGCGTCGGCGGGGGCGGCGTGTTCGGCCTTGTCGCCGCGGGCGTGATCGGCGGCGGCGGCCATGCCGAGGAAAAGAAGGACAACAACCCCAAGCTGATCCGCAAGGGCGAGGAAGACCCCTATGCCCCGCCCGCCAAGGAAGGCGAGGAAGGCTCCACGCTGGACATGGACGGGGAAGGCGGCAGCGAGTTCCGCACGATCTACTACAATTTCCCCGAAGACTTCACGTCGAACCTCAAGGATTCGGACGGGCTGTTGCAGGTCAATATCTCGGCGTCCACCCGCCGCGATTACCGGGTGATCGCATGGATGAAGAAGCACGAACTGGCGATCCGTTCGGCCGTGCTGATCGCCATTGCCGACACCCCCGAAGAAGACGTGCTGACCCCGGACGGGAAAGGCCGCCTGCAAAAGCGCCTGACCGCCACGATCAACAAGGTGCTGACCGATACCGAAGGGTTCGGCGGGGTCGATGCAGTCTATTTCAAGTCCTTCATCGTCCAGTGACCGCGCCGGATCGCCCCGTTTCCCGCCAAGCCATGAAGCCCGCCACACCATGAAACCTGCCACCCCATGAAACCCGAACGCGCCCTTGTTGCCGAACGGGCCATCGCCCGGCACGATGCGGCCCTGCTGCGCCCCGGCCCCAACGTGGCCGACCTCGTGCCTGCGCTGGCGCGGATGAGCGAGCGCATGGCCCGTATCCTGCGCGACGCGCTGGTTCCCCTGCTGGGCGGCGCCGAACCGCAGGTGGCGTCGATGAAGCCATCGGAAACCGATTTCGCGGATTTCTGTTCGGAAATCCCGCGCCTTGCCGCCAACAGCCTGTTCCACATCGGCAACGCCCCGTTCATGGCTACCATCGAAGGTGAAAACGTGCTGCGGCTGGTCGATCGCGCCTTCGGCGGACCGGGCGATACCCCCGGCTCTTTGCCCAAGGAGTTCCCGCTTTCCGCCGATCTGATGATCGGGCGCATCGAACAGATGCTGGGCTCATGCCTCGCGCAGGCGCTGGGTGCGGCAGCGGGCGGCACGATCCGCGCGGTACGGCGCGATACCAGCCTTGCGCAGCTTCAGGCGATGCCCGACGCCACCCGCATCGCCAGCCTTGCCTTCAATGTCACCGAACCGGGGCGGATGCCCTGGGGCATCGCGCTGGCCTTTCCCTTCGATACGCTGGCGCAGGTCTTTGCCCACGGCGAATCCAGCCGCCCCCCGCGCGCGCCGCGTGGTCCGGCCAGCCCCGTCGATGCCCCGTTCGGCGATGTCCCGGTCGAAGTGTCTGCCGTGCTGGTAGACATGCGCCTGCCGTTGGCCGCGATTTCCCGCCTTGAAGCCGGGCAGGTGCTGCCCGTGTCCATTGCCCGCAACGTGCCGCTGGCGATCGGCGGCAAGACGTATGCCCACGGTTCGATCGGCGCGCTCGACGATTGCGTGGCGATCCAGATCAACACGCTTTCCAGCCCCCGATCTTCCGATTTTCAGCCCGAACAAGAGAGGCCCGCCCGATGACCTTCCAGCCCCGCGGTTTCGATTTCCTCAAGGATGTCGATGTCCGCCTGACCGTTGAACTTGGCCGCACCAGCATGAAGCTGAAGGACGTGCTGAGCCTTACCGAGGAATCGGTGGTGATGCTTGACCGCCTGACCGACGAACTGCTGGACGTGATGGTCAACGGCAAGCTTATCGCCCGTGGCGAAGTGGTGGCGCAGGGCGATCGCTTCGGCCTGCGCATCGTCGAACTGATCGGCGCGGCGCCGGAAGATCCGGCCGTCCCCGCCACGCCCAAGCGCGCGGCAAAGGGGGATGCCGCCTGATGGTCTGGTACGTCCTCAAACTGCTGGTGCTGCTGCCGCTGATCGGTGCGCTGGCCTGGGCAACGCTCAAGTTCGCCAAGCGCATGGAAGGCCGCTTCATGGGTGGCACCGGACCGAAAGCGGTGCGGGTGATCGAAACCCAGATGCTTTCGCCCACCCTGCGGCTGGCGGTGCTGGAGTTCCATGGCCGCGAAATCCTGGTGTCTGCGGGCAAGAACGGGCTTGTGCGGCTGGCCGAAGCGCCCGCACGCCCTCGCGCCGAACCGGCTGGCGATGGCACCGGCGATGCCGCAATCGTGGAGGCTGCACAGTGAAGCGCCTTTTTGCCTTGCTTGCCGCCGCATGCGTGCTGGTTCCGCACCACGCCTTTGCCGCCATTGCCGCAACCCCGGCCACATCCGGCCAACCCGCCGCGCTTTCGGGCGCGCTGGACCGCGCCTTCGGGCAGATGGCAGGCGCGCAAAGCGGCGGTTCGCTATCGCTTTCGCTGCAACTCCTGCTCATCATGGGGCTGCTCACCATCCTGCCGACGCTGGTGCTGATGATGACCAGCTTCACGCGCATTCTGGTGGTGCTGTCGATCCTGCGCCAGGCGCTGGGCCTGCAGCAATCGCCCCCGGCGCAAGTGCTGGTGGGGCTTTCGCTGTTCCTGTCGCTGTTCGTGATGGGCCCGACGCTGGACAAGGTAAACGCCAACGCGATCCAGCCCTATTCGACGGGGCAGATCGGCGCGGAACAGGCGTTCGTCAACGGCGGGCGCGAGTTTCACGCCTTCATGATCCGCCAGACGCGCGAAACCGATCTGCGCATGTTTGCCGATATCGCCAAGGCCCCGCGCTTTGCCGGTACCGCCGACGTGCCATATTCGATCCTGCTGCCGGCCTTTGTCACCAGCGAACTGAAAACCGCGTTCCAGATCGGGTTCATGCTGTTCCTGCCGTTCCTGGTCATCGACCTTGTCGTCTCATCCGTGCTGATGAGCCTTGGCATGATGATGATGAGCCCGACGATCGTCTCGCTCCCGTTCAAGCTGCTGCTGTTTGTCCTCGTCGATGGCTGGGCGCTGCTGATGGGCAGCCTTGCCGCAAGTTTCGGATAACCGTGATGGAAGAAACCGCATCGCTGCTTTCGCTGGCGGACCGCATGTTGTGGATCACCGCGCTGGTCGCCGCGCCGGTCCTGCTCGCCTCGCTGGCCGTCGGGCTGGTCGTCGGCGTGATCCAGGCGGCCACGTCGGTCAACGAACAGACGCTGACCTTTGTGCCAAAACTCGCGATCACCGCGCTGGTGCTGGTCCTGTTCGGTTCGGCCATGCTCGGCCTGATCGGGGACTTCACCCGTGATGTGTTCGACCAGATCGCCACCATCGGGCAATAGGGCAGACCCTTCGTGATCCAGCTCGACTTCGGTTTCGGCGCGCTTGAGGCGGACTTCTGGCGCTTCATGTTCGTGATGACGCGGATCGGTGCGGCCATGCTGGCAGCGCCGTTGTTCGGCATGGCTGCGGTACCATCGCAAGTGCGCATTGCCGTGACCGGTTCGATCGCGCTGCTGGTCTGCGGCTGGACGCCGGTTGCCGCGCCTGCCGCGCTGCTCTCGCTGGCGGGCATGCTGTCTGTTGCCAACGAAGTGCTGATCGGGCTGGCGCTTGGCTTTGTCCTGCAACTCTCCTTTGCCGCGCCGACGGTTGCCGCCGAAGTCATCAGCGGCGGCATGGGCATGACCATGGCCACTACCGCCGATCCGTTCAGCGGGGCGAGCAGCCCGGCGCTGGGCCAGTACTTTGCCGTTGTGCTGACGGTGGTGTTCCTTGGCGCAGGTGCGCATCTCAACTGGATCGCGCTGATCGTCGAAAGCTATCGCGTGTTTCCGCCGGGACAGGCATGGCTGGCACCGGAGCGGGTCGAACAGATCATGCAGTTCGCCAGCATGATGTTCATCACCGCACTGCTGATCGCGCTGCCGGTCACGCTGATCCTCTTGCTGGTTCAGGTAACCACCGGGATCATCAGCCGTTCGGCGCCCAGCCTGAACCTGTTTTCGCTGGGGCTTCCGGCAGGCGTGCTGGCCGGACTGGCCGCGCTGATCGCCGCAACGCCGATGCTCACCGATCTGATGGTCGATATTTCCGCAACCGCCGTCGGCAACGCCGCCGACCTGATCGCAAGGTAGCGCGCCGCCATGGCCGAGCAGGAAGGCGAAAAGGCCTTTGCCCCTACCGAAAAGCGCAAACAGGATGCGGCGAAGAACGGCGATGTCCTGCGCTCGCGCGAACTGGCGACGGCCGTCGGCGTGCTGGTCGGCGCGGCATGGCTCAAGTTTGCCGGGCCGTGGGTGTTCGATGCCTTGCAGGAAACGCTCCGGGCGGCGTTTACGCTGGACCGCGGTGCGCTGGAGGACTTCGCGCCGCGCAAGGCGCTGACCGGCGCGATGCTGGCCGCGATGCCTCCGGTGTTCCTGCTCGGTGCGCTGGTGCTGGCCGCGTCGGTTTTCTCGCAGATCGGCCTGTCGGACGGGCGCTGGATGATCGGCAATCTCAAGCCCAAGGCATCGCGGATCAATCCGCTGTCCGGCCTCAAGCGCATGTTCGGCCCGCAAGGCTGGATCGAACTGGCAAAAGGGCTGGCCAAGCTCGCGCTGCTGGGGACCATCGCCTGGTCCTGGGCCAGAGGCGAACTGTTCCGGCTGATCGGGCTGGGCCAGGGCGACATCCACGGCCAGTTGCTGCACGCATGGGACACGGTGCTGTCCCTTGTCTTCGCGCTGGGCGCCGGGCTGGTGGTGATCGCGCTGATCGACTTTCCGATCCAGTGGGTCCGCCGCTACCTGCGCCTGCGCATGACCTTGCAGGAACTGAAGGACGAATCCAAGGAATCGGAAGGCGCGCCGGAAAAGAAGGCTGCGATCCGGCAGAAGCAGCGCCAGCTTGCGATGGGCGCGATGCAGGGGGCGATGCGCAAGGCGCAGTTCGTCATCACCAACCCCAGCCACTTTTCCGTGGCGATGATCTATGACCCCGAAATCGCCCCGGCCCCGGTCGTGCTGGCGAAGGGGCGCGGGGAAAAGGCGCTGGCCATGCGCGAACTGGCGGCGGAGTTCGGCGTGCCGCTGCTGGAAATCCCGCCGCTGGCGCGTTCGGTCTATTTCACCACGCGCGAAAACCAGGTGATCCGCGAAGACCTCTATGCCGCCGTGGCGATGGTGCTGGCCTTCGTGCTTTCGCTCAAGCGCGGGGAAACGCCGCTGCTGCCGCAAGTCGATGTGCCCGTGCACATGCGCTTCGATGCCGAAGGGCGGCCCGAAGCCGGCACGGCCAATCCTGGCGCGGGGCTTAACCTGCGCGCACGCGGACCGTCCTGACAGTCATGGCCTCAACCTCGTCCACCGCATCGACTTCGGCAACCGCGCAGATCGTCTCGACACTGGGCGCGGGCAGCGGCATCAACCTGCCGCAACTGGCCGAACAGCTTGCCGCCGCGCAGTTTGCGCCCCGGCTCGATCAGCTCGCCGCGCGCAACGAAAGGCTGACCGCGCAAATCTCCAGCGCATCCAACCTGCGCTCGCTGATGAGCACGCTTTCATCGTCGATCGGATCGCTGATCCGCACCGGCGACCTCGCGGTAAAGCCCTCGATCAGCAATGCCGCCGTTGCCAGCGTCAGCAAGGGCGTGGGCACCGGCACGGGCAGTTATGCGCTGGAAGTCAGCAGCCTTGCCAGCGCGCAGAAACTGCTGACGCCGGTCTATCCCACCGCAGAATCCACCGTGGGTTCGGGCACGCTGACCCTGCGCTTCGGCGCGGTTTCGGCCAGCGGATTCGACCCGGACCTTTCGCGCAGCGGGGTCGACATTCCCATCGCCGCCGGGGCGACGCTGGCCGACGTGGCCGCCGCCATCAATGCGGCCGGCGCAGGCGTATCGGCCTATGTCGCCAACGGCACCGACGGCGCCCAGCTTGTGCTGCGCGGCGCGGAAGGGGCCCAGCAGGGCTTTGTCATCGAAGCGACCGAAACCGTGGGCGATGAAGGGCTGGCCGCGCTGGCCTGGACTCCGGCCACCGACATCACCCGCCTGCGCGCCACCGCATCGGACGCCGCCTTCACGATTGACGGCGTGGACTATACCAGCCGCAGCAACACGGTCGACGACGTGGTGCCCGGCCTTTCGTTCAAGCTGACCGGCACCAACATCGGCGCACCGGCAACAATCGGCTTCAGCAACCCCACCGCCAGCATCTCCACCGCGATGACCGATCTGGTCGATGCGCTGAACGAAGTGGCCGGGCAGCTCAACGCGGCGATGAATCCGGTGGGCGGCGATCTGGCCAACGATCCCGGCGCGCGCGCGCTGCGCAGCGCGATGATCGGGCTGAGCGGCGCCACGGTAATGCCCGGTGCGGCAACCGGCGAACCGGCAACACTGGGCGATCTCGGCCTGAAGCTGGAACGCGATGGCACCTACACGTTCGATGCGGCAAAGCTCGACCGTGCGCTGAAGGATACGCCCGAAGCCGTGGGCGCGATGTGGACCACGGGCATCAATGGCGTCTACGCCACGATCGACCGGATCGCCCGCGCGGCCTCCGCCACCAGCGGCGGCGCATCGCTTGGCAGTTCGATCAACCGCTACACGGCGCTGCAAAAGACCGTATCGGACAAGTCGTCCGCGCTGACCGCCAAACAGGAAGACGTGCGCCAGCGCATGGTCGCCCGCTTTGCGGTGATGGACAGCCGGGTCAGCGCCTCGCAATCCACCCTCACCTTCCTCAAGGCGCAGATCGACGCCTAGAACGCCGCCGGGAAAAACTGATGCTGCACCACCGCAACGACCCCACCGAAGCCTATCGCCGGATTGATTTCGATGCGCGCGTATCGGGCGCGGATTCCCGCCAGCTTGTCGATCTGTGCCTGGAACAGGTCATCGGTTCGGTCGCGCGCGCGGTCCACGCCGAAGAGCGCGGCGATAACGCGGCCAAGAGCGCCGCGCTGACGCGCGCCGTATCGGCGCTTACTGCGTTGCAGATGGGCGTGGACATGACCAACCCCACCGCCGGGGCGCTGACCCGCATGTACCAGGGCGCGCGCAGCGCCGTGCTGGATTGCGTGACGCGCTTCGATGCAGGCAAACTTGCCACAATTCGCCAGGACTTCACCGAAATCCGCGAGGCGATGCTGCGCAGCATCGCGGCGTAAACACGAACCTCAGCATTACCCCCTTCGCCAAACGAAAGGGGGTTTTGCCTTTGTCCGGACGGTGCGCCCGGCGGTCTGCGCACCGCATACAACAAAAAGACCCGCAAAGGTTCCGCTACCAGACGGAAATCCTTTGCGGGTCCATTGTCCCGCCGCGCGCCGACAAAGGGGGTAAACGGCGCGCCTGCGGGGCAGAAGATCCAGGCCGTAAACGCCTAACCGCTGATGTTGCAGCAGGCGATAAGCGCCGTGCCCATGTCATCGAGATCGAGTTCGCTTTCCGCCGCACCGGCATCCATCGCCGCGCCTGGCGCTTCACTGACCAGCGCGCTCTTGCGGCTTTGCGCAAAGGTCTTGCACCCGGCGTCGCGCATAAGTTTCAGGCCCTTGGCCCCGTCCGCGCCCATGCCGGTCAGGACGACACCAGCCGCCGCAACCGACCCACGCGCGATAGAGCCGAACAGGAGATTGGCCGAAGGGCGAAAGCCATCGACCGGGTCGCGGTCGATCAGCCGCAGCTTGGCCGGGCTTCCCGGCTCCACCACCGCATGGCGTTCGGGGTCATAGGCAATATGGATCGCCCCCGGCGTCAGCGGTGCACCATCCTTTGCCGCCTTGACCGCGCATTTCAGATCGCCGTCCATCCGCTTGATGAAGGTTTCCACCACGGCAGGCTCTGCCCCCAGCGCGATCACCGTTGGCGGGCACTTTTCGGGAAAGTCGGCCAGCAATTGCGTAAGCGCATCAATCCCGCCCATCGAGGCGGAAATCGCCAGGACATGGCCGTTCCATTCGAAGTGGGCTTCGGCCGCCTTGTGTTCGCGCGGGGCCTTGCGGCCCTTGACGTTGCTGTTGGCCGCAGCCAGTACGATCTTGCCAAGCTTGCCCACCGTCTTGGAAAACTGTTCGGGCGTGGCCTTTAGCGGCTTGGGGAAACATTCCACCGCGCCCAGTTCATACGCCTTGAGCGAAGTTTCGGTCCCGGCCTGCGTCAAGGACGAAAGCATGACAACCGGAATGGGACTGGACCCCATCAGCTCGGCCAGAAACTCTATCCCGCTCATCCCCGGCATTTCAACATCGAGCGTGACGACGTTGGGGCGCAAGGAAGCGATCTGGTCGCGCGCTTCGGCCGCGCTGGCGGCAGCGCCGACAACGGTCACGTTCTTAGACTGATCCAGAATGTCCGAGAACAAGGCACGCATCGCGGCGGAATCGTCGACAACAAGTACGCGGGCTTCGTGCATCGTGAAATCAACCCCATGATCGGATCAGGCAGCGGTGGCGCTCTGTCGCGCCGGTTCATCGCGCGTTCCCGACACCGGGTTCGTCCGCGCAGCCCGATTCATAGGGTGGCAGGACCGATCAATTCATGTTCCACCCCTTACGTATCACACCATAGGCGCGGCGAAATACGACCTTTGCCGTCGTTCCCTAAACCGTCGATCACAGCCGGTTGCCCCCGGCCCGCCCGGCCAGGCGGTGCTGTGCGGCAACCGGACCATTCCTTTCGGAGGGTAACCGCTCCATGTCGTCGATCATCCTGCCGGCCCGTTGCGATCGTGCCGCCGCCGAGGCGCTGCTGCCCGAATTCATCGCGGCGCTTGGCTCCGGCCCGCTGCGCATCGACGCGCGGCAATGCGAACATATCGGCCAGGCGATGCTGCAACTGCTGGTCAGCGCCCGCCAGACCGGCGATGGCGCGCTGATCGACCCATCGCCCGCGCTGCGCGATGCGGCAACCCTGACCGGGCTGACTGACGAACTGCTTTCGGGCGTCGATGCCTTTGCGGCCCGCCCCGCCGTGGGAGGCGCGGCATGAACGCCGAGGAAATCCAGGCCATCTTCTTTGCCGAGTGTGAAGAATCGCTGGCCGCCGCCGAAGCCGGGCTGGCTGCGTGCAAGGCCGGCACCCACGATGCCGATACCGTCAACGCCGTGTTCCGCGGAGTTCATTCGATCAAGGGTGGCGCCGGGGCGTTTGGCTACATCCCGCTGCAAGGTTTCACGCATACCTTCGAAACGCTGTTGTCGGACGTGCGCGACGGAACAGTGGCAATCACGCCCCCGCTGGTCGATCTGCTGCTGCGCGCGCTCGACGTATTGAGTGACCATGTCAGCGCCGCCAGCGAAGGCGGCGATCCGCCCGAAGACAGCGCCTTGCAGGCCGAACTGACCGCCGCGATGGCCGCCAATGCGGGTGCGGAAGCAGCGGCCCCGGTATCGCCGTCCGCCGCTACCGAACCGCCCGTCCCGGCAAGCGCAGAACCGGCCCCTGCCGCCGAAGTCGCTGCCGACGATCCGTTCGACTTCGATCTGGACGCGCTGCTGGACGACATCTCAGGCGAGATCGGCGATCCATCCAGTGAACCTGACGCGGCCGCGCCCGAAGAACGCTGGACCTTGCGCCTGCGGCCCCACGCCGCGGCCATGCGCAATGGCAGCGAACCGTTGCTCATGCTGCGCGAAATGGCCGATCTCGGCGGGCGCTGCGAAGTTTGCGATCTTTCCGCTGTGCCGCCGCTCGACGCGCTCGATCCCGGCACCGGATACCTTGGCTGGGCGTTCAGCTTTCCGGCTTCGGTCAGCGAGGACGCGGTGCGCGACATC
The DNA here is from genome assembly GCA_042650965.1 of Novosphingobium lubricantis. Classification (GTDB taxonomy): domain Bacteria; phylum Pseudomonadota; class Alphaproteobacteria; order Sphingomonadales; family Sphingomonadaceae; genus Novosphingobium; species Novosphingobium lubricantis. Next base: position 48,464 of record JBHSCB010000018.1, read on the forward strand.
TTCGATTTTGTCGGCGACGACTGTTCGCTCGCCACGGGCGAGGGCAGCGAAATCCCGCCGGTGCAACCCGGCAGCCGCGCGGCTCCCGCACCCGCAGCACCCACCGCCGCCAGCACCGCTTCGGGCCTTGCCGCAAAGCCCGCCCCGGCCCCTGTGGCGCCGGCGGTGCGGGACGCTGCCACCGCTGCCGTTCCCGCTGCGGCAGAGGCCACGGGCACGGCCGGTGGTTCATCGGCCCCGCCAGCTCCGCCCGCCCCCGGCCAGTCGATCCGCATCGAACTGGGCAAGCTCGACAAGCTGATCGACGCCGTGGGCGAACTGGTGATCGCACAGGCCATGGTGGCGCAGCGGCTTTCCGGGGCCGGTATTGCCGTGACTGAGGAACTGGCGGTGATCGAAGGGCTGACCCGCGACATTCAGGAATCCGCCATGGCGATCCGCGCGCAGCCGATCGGATCGGTGTTCAGCCGCGTCCCGCGCATCCTGCGCGAACTGGCATCGTCCACGGGCAAGCATGTGCGGCTCGACGTATCGGGCGAAAGCACCGAGCTGGACAAGACCGTGATCGAACGGCTGGGTGAACCGCTCACGCACCTGATCCGCAATGCCGTGGACCACGGCATCGAACCGGCCGACGAACGCATTGCTGCGGGCAAGAGCGCGGAAGGCACGCTGACGCTTTCGGCAGAACACCGGTCGGGCCGCATTCTGATCCGCATTGCCGATGACGGCAAGGGCATCGACCGCGACCGCGTTTTTGCCAAGGCCGTCGAGAAGGGCCTTGTCGCCCCCGATACGGTGATGACCCGCGAAGAGATCGACCATCTGATCTTCGCGCCGGGCTTTTCCACGGCGCAGCAGGTATCGAACATTTCCGGCCGTGGCGTGGGGATGGACGTTGTCCGCCAGAACGTGAAGGATCTGGGCGGGCGCATCACCATAGAATCCGAACCCGGCGTGGGCACCACCTTCACCCTTACCCTGCCGCTGACGCTGGCGATTTCCGATGGCATGGTCGTCAATGTCGGGGACCAGACGCTCGTCGTCCCGCTGGCCAGCGTGGTGGAAAGCCTGCGCCCCGATCCGCAGGAGGTCCAGGGCCTCGGCGCCAGCCGCTGCATGATCAACGTGCGCGGACGCTTCATTCCGGTCATTCCGCTGGGCACCATGGTGGGTGCCGCCGGTGCCGTGTCCCAGCCCGAAGCTGGCGTGCTTATCGTGGTCGAAACCGAAAGCGCAGGCCGCGCCGCGCTGATGGTCGATGCGATCTGCGACCAGCGCCAGGTCGTCATCAAGAGCCTCGATACGCACTATCGTTCGGTCGAAGGCGTTGCCGGGGCTACCATCCTTGGCGATGGCCGCGTGGCGCTGATCGTCGATGTCGACAGTCTCGTTTCGCGCAGCCTGTCCTCCGCCACCGCCGCCGCTGGCGCCTCCGGTCTGGCAGAAGCGGCATGACGATGATGGAAGCCCTCGACGCGACCATGCCGGGGATCAGCCCCGGCATCTTCGACGAAGCCGATTTTCGCGCGATCAGCGAGATCGCCCACGCCGAGGCAGGCATCGTCCTGCCGCCGGGCAAGGCGATGCTGGTCTATTCGCGCATCGCGCCGCTGGTGCGTGACAGCGGCTGCGCCACTTTCGGCAGCTATGTCATGCGCATCCGCGAAGATGCCGCCGAACGCCAGAAGACGATCTGTGCGCTGACCACCAACCACACGTTCTTCTACCGCGAAGCCCACCATTTCGAACATTTTGCGCAGAGCGTGCGCCCCGGCCTGCTTGACCGGCTGCACAGCGGAGGCAAGGTCCGGCTGTGGTCGGCGGGGTGTTCCAGCGGGGAGGAAACCTGGTCGCTGCTGATGACCCTGCTGGGCGATGATCCCGCTGCCGGGGCCGACATCGCGCGCAAGGACGTGCGCCTGCTGGCCAGCGACATTGCCACGCACGCGCTGACCAAGGCCCGTGCCGCACGCTACCGCACCGATGATCTCAAGGCCGTGCCCGAAGCCCTGCGCCGACCGTGGACCAGCGTGGCGGGCGATGAAACGACGATTGCGACCACCGTGCAGCAACTCGCGCGGTTCCGTTCGCTCAACCTGCTGGGCGAATGGCCGATGCAGGGCGATTTCGACGTGATCTTCTGCCGCAACGTGATGATCTATTTCGACACGCCGACCAAGGAACGGCTGGTTCACCGCTTTGCCCGGAAGCTGGCGCCAGGCGGCTGGCTCTACATCGGCCATTCCGAACGCGTTACCGGCCCGGCCGCAGACATGCTCGCCACCATGGGCCCCACCATCTACCGCAAGAGGCCCGCATGACCATCCGCGTCGTCATCGTCGATGATTCCCCCACCATGCGCGCCATCCTGATGAACCGTCTGGGCAAGGAAGCCGATATCGAGGTCGTCGCCGCTGCGGCCAATGCCGCCGAAGGCCGCCAGATGATCCGCGAACTGGACCCCGACGTGGTCACCCTCGACATCGAGATGCCGGGGATGAACGGGCTGGATTTCCTGGCCAAGATCATGGAACTGCGGCCCACCCCGGTCATCATCGTGTCCGGCTCCACCCGCGAAGGCAACGACATGACGGCCCGCGCGCTCGCGCTGGGGGCGGTCGATTGCTATGCGAAATCAGGTAACGGCGGGCTGGAAGATGGCGGCCAGCTCGCGCAGATGATCCGCGAAGCCTCTCGCGTCAGCTTTGCCACCCGCGCGCCTGCCACCCACCGCGTTGCCGCCGAAGCGCGCGGATCGCTGCTTGAACGCCCGGCGCTTATCGCCATCGGGTCATCCACCGGCGGGGTCGAGGCGTTGCAGACTGTGCTCGGCGGGTTTCCGGCAGATTGCCCGCCCACGATGATCGTCCAGCACATCAACGCCCGGTTCGCCCCGGCGGTAGCGCGCACGCTGGACCAGGCCTGCCCGCCGCGCGTCATGCTGGCCGAACCCGACATGCCGCTGAAGCCCGGCCACGTCTATCTCGCCCCCGGCGATGACCGGCACCTTTCGGTCGGCGGCAGCCGCACCCTGCGCTCCCGGCTGCGCAGCGGGCCGCCGGTTTCCGGCCACCAGCCAAGCGTGGACGTGCTGTTCAGTTCCGTGGCCGAAACGGTCGGGCCGCACGCGGTGGGCATCCTGCTGACCGGCATGGGCGCCGACGGCGCGCAAGGGCTGCTCGCCATGGCGCGCAAGGGCGCGCACACCATCGCGCAGGACGAAGCCACCTGCACCGTGTTCGGCATGCCGCGCGCCGCGATCAACCTTGGCGCAGCGGGTATCGTCGCGCCGCTGGGTGCGATCGCCCGCCATCTCTTCAGCAAGGCCGCATGATCATGCCCCATACCGACGAGATCAGCGCCACGCCGCCAACCGAACGCATCACCGTGATGCAGGGACAGGCCATCGCATCCAGCAACCCAGCCACGGAGTTTTCCACCGTGCTCGGATCATGCGTTGCGACCTGCCTCTATGATCCGGCAGCGCATATCGGCGGCATGAACCACTTCCTGCTGTCCGAACCGCCCGCCAACGCCCCCGGCACCCAGATCGACGAACACTACGGCGTCTATCTTATGGAACTGCTGGTGAACGAGATGCTGGCCAGGGGCGCACGCAAGACCAATCTCAAGGCGCACCTTTATGGCGGCGCCAACGTCAACCGCAACATGATGCGAATCGGCAGCATGAACGCCGATTTTGCCCGTGTTTTCCTGCGCCGGGAAGGGATTGCCCTGATGCGCGAGGATCTTGGCGGCACGTGCGCCCGCCGCGTCGATTTCCGCCCCGCGTCGGGCCAGGTCCGCTGCCGTTCGGTGGAAGACCGCTTTGCCCCGCCCGTTCAACCCACACCGCGCCCGGCGCTCGCCCTTGGCGACGTCGAACTGTTCTGACCAACAAGCGAGTTCTTCCGATGAGCAAGTCCACCCGTATCCTTACTGTAGACGACAGCCCGTCCATGCGGGCCTTGCTGAACCACGCGCTGGCCGGCAACGGCTTCGACGTGTCCCAGGCCGAAGACGGCATCGCCGCGCTCGACTGGCTGGCAATGAACGAGGTCGATGTCGTGATTACCGACATCAACATGCCCCGGCTCGACGGGTTCGGCCTGATCGAACGCCTGCGCGAGGGCAGCCGTCACCGCGACCGGCCGATCCTGGTGCTGACCACCGAAAGTTCCGACGAAAAGAAGGCGCGCGCACGCGCCGCCGGGGCAACCGGCTGGATCGTCAAGCCGTTCGACCCGGAAAAGCTGATCGCCGCGGTCCGCCGCGTCGCCCACTGATGCCCGCCATCCTGCCGCAAAGGAGCATGCCATGCTGCGCGAACTGATTACCTTCGAAGTCGAAGGGCAGGTCTTTGGCCTTGATATCATGGCCATCCGCGAAATCCGCGCCTGGTCGCCCACCACCCGCCTGCCGCGCGTGCCGTCCTATGTTGCCGGGGTGGTCAACCTGCGCGGGACCGTGCTGCCGGTGATCGACCTTGCCGCGCGGCTGGGCTGGCGCCCGACCGAAGCCAGCCCGCGCCACGCAATCATCGTGACCCAGCAAGGTGCGCAGATCAGCGGGTGGATCGTCGATTCGGTGAGCGATATCGTCACGCTCGACAGCGCAGACCTGCAACCGCCGCCGCCCACCGCCGCAGGCGATACCGTTGTGCCGTTCCTTGAAGGGCTGGCCGCGATAGAGGATCGCATGGTCATGGTCCTGAACCTCGCGGCGCTTTCCGATGGCGGCCAGATCGCCGAAGCGGCCTGATCGCCCACCCCGCCCCCAAGATGGAACGATGCCCGATGGGTCAAGCAACGCACCGCCAGATCGCCGTGGTCCTCAATGAACTGGCCGAAGAAGTGGAAGCTCTTGGCGCGGCCCTGTGCGGCGACATGGACATTGCCATGCGCCACATGGACAAGCTTCAGGCGATCGACCTGATCGCGCAAAAGCAGCGTTCGCTGGGCACCTTGCTGGTCGCGGAAAGCCCGGCGGCCGAAGTCGAGCGCATCGCCATCGACGTGCTGCGCGACCGCATGCGCCTGTCCGGCTGAAGGGCCGACAGGGGGTCGGACCTGTCCTGCCGAAGGGTTGCGGGCTTTACCGGGCGTTAACCATGACCCGATAGCGTCCCCCCATGGCTTTGAACGCAACCGGCGAACGCATGATCGTTGAAGAGTACAGCTCTTCGATCGAAGACTATGTTATCTATCTGATGCACATCGCATCCTACCGCTGGGTCACCGATTTCATCCGCGACCGGCGCGTGCTCGATCTGGGCTGCGGCAGCGGTTATGGTGCGGCCACCATGGCCGAACACGCCGCAAGCGTCGAAGGAATAGACGTTTCGCACGAAGCGGTCGAACACGCCGCCAGCAGCTTTTCCCGGCCGAACCTGCGCTATTCCAGCTTCGATCCCGAACAGCCGCTGCCGTTTGACGATGGCTCGTTCGATGTCGTCACATCCTTTCAGGTGATCGAACATGTCGAGGATCTGGACCTCTACGTGTCCGAAGCCCGGCGGCTGCTGCGCCCCGGCGGGCGGTTCATCGTCATCACCCCGGACCGGGCCTACCGTCTGTTCCCGTGGCAGAAGCCTTGGAACCGCTGGCACCGCGACGAGTTCAGCGCCACGACGCTGCGCACTCTGCTTTCCCGCCATTTCCCTTCGGTCGACATGCAGGCGATGAGCGGCGATGCACAACTGTGCCAGCCCGAAATAGACCGCTGCCGCAAGCTGAAATGGATGACCGCCCCGTTCACGCTGGGCGTGTACCCCCAATCGCTGCGGGTCGGGCTGCTCAACCTGCTGCATGCCGCCAACCGCCGCGATGGAACCGGACGCCCGGCCTTGGAGTTCGATCTCGATGCCAGCCAGGTCAGGATCGGCCCCGGACTGGAACCTTCCCTCAATCTCGTGGCGATTGCTTCCAAGCCGGAATAGGGCAAACCGGAACAGGCCAAACCGCATAAGGCTGGCCCCTTGGGAACAATCGGGTTGGGAACAATCGGCGCGCCCGGTACGTTAGGAGCGTTCAGCGACAGTACAAGGAAACGGGATGGTCGATCCGATCAGGGCATTGCCTGATGAAATTGCAAGTCTTGGCGTTGCCGCGCTGGCAATCGCCGTGGCCGTGATCCTGCACTGGACCGGCACCCGGATCGCCCTGCGGCTCGTGCGGCGATCGACCTCCCCGCTCGACGATGCCGTGGTGCAAAGGCTGCAACGGCCGATGTTGTGGCTGTTCATCGTGGTGGCGCTCTCCTCGGTCGAACCTGCGCTGAACCTTTCCCAGAAAGCCGCCCATGTCTGGGTGCGGGTGGCGGGGCTTGCAGTGCCCGCCGTGCTTGGCTGGCTGGTGATCGCCGCAGTCGGGTCGGTGGCCGATCTGGTCAAGGCCAGCGCCGATATCAGTGCGCAAGACAATCTGCGCGCGCGGCAACGCCGCACCCGCGTCGACATTCTCAACCGTATTGCCGTGTTCGTGGTGCTGCTCGCCACCTTCTGCTTCATGCTGATGAGCATTCCCAGCGTGCGCAACATCGGCGTCACGCTGATCGCTTCGGCCGGGCTTGCGGCGCTCGCCGTGGGGGCAGCAGCGCAGCCCGCGCTCAAGAACCTGATCGGTGGGTTGCAGATGGTCTTTACCGAACCGATCCGCATCGACGATGTCGTGATCATCGACGGCGAATGGGGCCGGATCGAGGAAATCCGCCTGACGTATGTGGTAGTCAAGGTGTGGGACGAACGGCGCCTGATCGTGCCGGTATCGCGGTTTCTCGAAGACACCTTCCAGAACTGGACACGCGAAACCAGCGCGCTGATGGGCAGCGTCATCTGGCATTTCGATCCGGCGGCCGATGTGCCGCGCCTGCGCGAAAAGCTGCACGAACTGGTCGAGGCGCATCCCAAGTGGGATGGCCGGTTCTGCAACCTGCAGGTCACCGATACCCGCCCCGATTCGATCGAAGTGCGCGCCCTGATGACCGCGCGCGATGCCTCGATCGCGTTCGACCTGCGCTGCGATATCCGCGAGGCCATGCTCGACCATGTCCGCCGCACCATGCCCGAAGCCCTTGTCCGCCACCGCGCCCGGCTGGAATCCGGGTCCGAACCGCTGGCCACGGGTTGATCGTTCCGGGTTTTCCCCGGCGGGACGTTTCACGCGGGCTGGACTTCGCCTCCCGCGCCGCGCAATGCTTTTCCCATGTGGCAGCTTTACCAGTTCCCCCTCTGTCCGTTCAGCCGCAAGGTCCGCCTGCTGTTAAGCGAAAAGGGCGTTGCCTACGATCTTGAGCGTGAAAATCCGTGGGAGCGGCGCGAGGAGTTCGGACGGCTAAGCCCGGCCTATCGCACCCCCGCCATCCACAACCCCGAACGCGACATCGCCATGGCCGACAGCCGCGCGATCTGCGAATATTTCGAAGAAACCGTCGACAAGACGCCGATGATCAACGGCACCGCCGTCAACCGGGCCGAAATCCGCCGGCTGGTGGCACTGTTCGATGAAAACTTCTATGCCGACGTCACCGGCCCGCTGCTGGAAGAACGGATGAAGAAGCGGCTGGTCTATCGCGCTCCGCCCGATAGCCGCCGGTTGCGCGATGCCATGCGGCTGGCCGATGAACATCTCGACTATGTCGATTACCTGATCGACAACCGCCCCTGGTTGGCCGGCGCCACGATGAGCCTGGCCGATCTTGCTGCCGCCGCGCAGATCTCTGTGGCCGATTACCTAGGCGGGATCGACTGGTCCGGCCACGAACAGGCGCGCGGCTGGTATTCAGTGTTCAAGAGCAGGCCGAGCTTTCGCCCGCTTCTGGCCGAACGGATGGACGTGATCCAGCCGCCCAGCCACTATGCCGACGTGAACGCCTGAACGCCGAACCGCTGCTCCCAAAATCAGGCGGCGCGGGTCTTCGTACCGAACCGGCCAAACTTGCGAAAACGCGTCATCCAGCGGTCAAGGAACAGGCCCAGCGGGCGGGCCGTGACACCCAGCGCAGCAATGCCGGGCAGTGTGCCGGTCGCCACGTTTCCGGCCTTCAACAGCTTCCACTGATCGGTGGTGATCGGTGCCCCCGGCAACCACCCGGTCGCAGCGGCAATGGCGCCCGACAGCGCATCGGGCAATTCCACCAGCAAGGGTGAACGGCCTGCCGCCTTGGCGATGCGGCGGTTCAACTCGCCCATCGTCACCACTTCCGGCCCGGCCAGCTCATAGATCTTGCCGCCATGCGCCGCGGGATCGGCCAGCACGTTGCCTACCGCTTCGGCGGCGTCATCGACAAACACCGGCTGCAGCTTTGCGGCTGGGCCGAACACCGGCAGCACCGGCATGGTTGCCATCAGCCCGCCGAACATGTTCAGGAAATTGTCGTCCTCGCCGAACAGGATCGACGGGCGCAGGATCGTGGCCGATGGAAAAGCAGCCAGCACGGCGTTTTCACCCTGCGCCTTGGTGCGGGCATAGGCCACGTCCGATTCGGCATCGGCCCCCAGCGCGGAGACGTGGACAAATGCCTTGGCCCCGGCTTCTGCGGCGATCTCCGCGATCCGGCCGATGCCTTCGCCCTGCAGCCCGTCCAGATCGCCCGCGAAGGCACCAACCAGATTGACCACCGCATCGACGCCGATCAGCGCCTTGGCCACCGTGTGCGGCTTGAGCACATCGACCGCGACAAGCTGTGTCTGGCCAAGGCCGCCAAGCGGCTTTACGCGATAGCCACGTTCGGGATTGCGGCTGCACACCCGCAACCGCGCGCCGCGCGCCAGCAGTTCCTGCGCGATGTGACGGCCGAAAAAGCCGGAGCCGCCAACCAGCGCCACAAGCATGCCGTCGAGATCACGGGTTTTTTCCGGTGCGGTATAAGCTGCCATGTGACCGAATCCTGCCTTGTGCATCGAACGCCCCGGAAAGCCGGTGCCGCCCGCATCGCCTTTGGCACAGCAGCGCGCCCGCTTTCAATGCCGAACATCCCGTGTTCGCGCCACAGGCCAAAAAGAGTTTGGCCAAGCTGGATTTGCCCCGTTGACACCCCGCGATCCATCGCATAGTGGCGCCCTCCTACCCGGCAGACGGCGTTGCAGCCTTCTGCCCCGTGCCCAGATGGCGGAATTGGTAGACGCACCAGCTTCAGGTGCTGGCGCTCGCAAGGGCGTGGAGGTTCGAGTCCTCTTCTGGGCACCAGTCAACCACTTTATCGTGTTGTTTTTACACGATAAAGTGAAGTTTCTGAAAATCTGATCCCACATTGATTCCCACATTTCGTGTGGGTCTTGGTGATCCTCATCGGCCCTTTCTGGGACGCCAACCCAACCTCGCTGATACCATCATCTGCTTTTTGGCTGCGACACGGGACGAATCTTGACGGTGCATCGCGCTGGCTGCTGCGAGGTTGCTGCGGTATTCCGGCAAGCGTCAATGGCATCGCGGTTGTCGCGCTGGATGTCAGCAGCCTGCACCAGTGCATTCCATGCCTCAGGGCTGTCGCTCTGCATCAGCCGCGCACCTGCATCCCATCGTGTGGATTCTCCAACCATCCGCGCTGCCATGCGCTCAGGCCAGTGCCAGCCTTCGGGTATGGCACGGGCAATGGTGCCGGGGAGGAATGACCATAGCAGGATTCCTGCCAGCAACGCTCCGCCTGCTGCTTGATAGAGTTGCTGCCGCTGCTCTGCGGCGATGCGCGCATGGGCCGTAACGCTGCGCATTTCTTGGGTAGCATGTTGCAAGTCACTTCGGGCATGGCTGATCCTGTCCTGATCGCTGCGCCTCGCGGCTTCGGCTGCGGCGGCGATCCGATTGCCGATGCTGTCAGGGGTCATCTGCATCGCGGGATGACCAGCCATGCCCTTCAGGCTCTCGCTGATCGCGCCCATCCGCTTGGCCATGTCGGTCAGGGTCGCACCGTAGTCGGGAATGACAATGTCTGCACGCTCGGAGGCAAGGTGCTGCACCGCCCGGCGCATCAGGGCCAACTCGCCCTCAAGGCGGGCAAACGCCTCGGCGGCGGGATCGGTTACGGTATCCGAGGTGAGTGGGTCGGGATCGGGTTCCGGCTCCGGCTCAAGGTCCAGGGTCAGTTCGAGGTCATCAGCATCGGTATCCATTACGCTTCTCCTACAGGCCCATGCCGATTGAGCGGCTCCGCTCCATCGTGATGGAGGCGGCAAGGTCGCGGGCCAGATCGCGACCGAGTTCTGTCTTGATGCCAAGCTCGCGGGTGCGACCGCGCAGCAGAGATTCGACCTGCGCATCGCGCTCCAGGCCCTTCGCCATGTCCGTCATGCGGCCCGTGAGCCTCTGCGCGCCCTTGCTGTCGCCATCGCGCTGCATGACCTGGCGCGCCTGCCCAAGCCGCTGCCAGTCGCTGACAAAGCGGTCTGCGCGCTGCGCAGGATCGACGCGGATTTTGGCCTCAAGCTGCATGGCCCGGATCGCGCCCTGGCTGCGGTCACCGGCGGCCTCTCGGGCGAGCGAGGGTTGGCGCTGCAAGGCGCTGGCAAGGTCGGCTGTGCCATGGGGCCGGATCGCGTCGAGTGCTTTCCCGGCCTTCTCCAGCGCGTCGCGCTGGTGGGGCAGGACGGGCAATCCCTGTTCACGCATCTGCCCGATGTCAGCGGCGGCGCGGGCATAGCGTTCGACCGCCCGGCGCTGGTCGGACAGACCCGCCTGATCGGTCGGCAGGGCTTCGAGTTTCTGGGCCTGTGGGCGGAATCCGGCGAAGATGGACTTCGCCCGTTCCGGCAACTGCCGCGCAATCTCCACTATTCGCTCGCGGAAAGTGATGCCGCGCCGTTCGGCAAACTGCTGCTCGGGCTTGTAGTCGCTCGCCATATCCTTGCCGCGCTCGCGGCTGAGCGTGCGGACCAGTTTCGACTGATCTGCGAAGTCGTCGCGCCCATAGTGCAGGGCAAGGCCGTCACGGTGGCGGGACATCGCCACATAGGCACCGTGGCTGTCCATGCCCGGCGTCGCCAGCACATGGGCGCGGTCGACCGTCATGCCCTGCGCCTTGTGGATCGTGGCAGCATAGCCGTGATCGATGTGCGCATAATCCTTGGTGTTGAAAGCGACGCTGCGCCCATCGTCGGTGCGCACGGCCATGCGTTGCGGCATCACCTGTTCGACGGTGCCAAGGGTGCCATTCTTGACGCCCAGACCCCGCTCATTGCGCAGGAACATGATGCGGTCGCCGCTGGCGAACTGACGCTCGCCCCGTTCGGCGCGGACTGCCACGTCGTTGCCCAATTCGCCACTGGTGCGCAGCTTTCCGCGCGCTGCCTCATTGAGTTCGCGCACCTCGTCATTGGTGTGGGTGAGGATGATCCGCGTATCACCGGGACTGGCCTGCCGGTTGCGCTCCCAACGCTCGATCAGTGCGCCGCGCGCTGCCTCCCGCGTCTCGGCAACATGCACCATGCCGCGTTCGTCATAGACCTGAATGGCAAGACCAGTTCGCCCGGTGGCAAGGTGCCGCGTTGCGGCCTGCTGCCAGTCTTCGTGTTGGCGACGCACTTCGCTGATTTCGACCCCGCCGTGCCGTTCATGGATCGCGCGGAAAGCCGCTCCCGCTTCGATGGCCTGGAGCTGCTGCGGGTCGCCGACCAGCACCACTTTCGCGCCTGCATCGGCGGCATGGGAGAGGACGCGCTCCATCTGGCGCGTGCCGACCATGCCCGCTTCGTCGATAACCAGCACATCGCGCGAGGTGAGCAATTCGCGGCCCTGACCCCATTGATGTTCAAGGCTGGCGATGGTGCGCGATGCGATGCCTGAACCGTGCTCCAGCCCCTCGGCGGCAATCCCGGACAGCGCCGCACCGCGAACCGTATAGCCCGCGCTCTCCCAAGTTTCGCGCGCTACGCCCAGCATCGCGCTCTTGCCGGTCCCGGCATAGCCGACAACGAGGCTCAGGCCCCGCCCATCGGTCACATGCTCGAATGCTGCGCGCTGCTCACCGGATAGCACCAGCCCGCGCTCCGCCGCGCGCGCCAGCGCGCCTTCCCGGCCACGATCTTCGACTTGATGCCGCTCGCGCTCCGCCAGCAATTCCGAAGCGCGGCCAAGCCGCTGCTCGGTCTCGATCATCTGACGCGATGTGAACCGCTCTTCGCCTCGTCCATCCTTGCCCAGCGCAATCAGGTCGGATGATCCACGAACCGCGTTCAAGGCTGCATCGAACTGCTCTTTCCCGTCGCTGTGCCGGTGCACGAACATGGCAAGGTCGCGGTTGGTGAACGTGGCCTGGCTGTGGGTGATCGCGTCGAGCGCGACAGCGGGATTGGCGATGATCCGCTCGCCATTACGCTGCGCGACAGCGCGGTGCTCTTCGATCCGTTCGGCCTCAAGCCCGCGCTCACCCATGCGCGACGCGGCGGGGCCGATCTTGTCTTGCGGCTCCAGCGCAATGCCCTGCGCCTCCAGGCTGCGGTGATCGATCCGCGCATCGATATCGAGTTCGGCAAGGCGCTGGTTTACATGCTCGGCCCAGCGCTCGCGCCACTGCTCGACCAGTTCTGCCTTGTTCCACTCGCGCACCTTCGGGCCGAAGCCATCTTTCCCTACTTCGCGCATGGTGATCATGACATGGGCGTGGGGCTTGGGCTGGCCGTCCGCGCCAATATCCCAATGGACATTGAGGTCAGCGATCATGCCCTTTTCGACGAACTCGGCCTCGGCAAACTCCCGCGCCAGCTCGATGCCCTGTTCCTTGGTCAGCTCGCGCGGAATGGCGAACTCGACCTCGCGGGCAAGCTGCGCGTCCTTGCGCTTCTCGGCGGCTTCGACCGCGTTCCAGAGCTTTTCTTGGGTACCAAATTCCTCCGGCGCGCCTTCCGGCAGCAGCACTTCGGAATGGATGACGCCGTCCTTGTTGGTGAAATCATGGTCGCGGTCGAGGCGTTCGTCGTGCAGCCGCTCGGCCCCGCGATAGGCCGCTGCCGCCACGGCGCTGCGCCCGCTCGACCGGCTGATGACTTTGACGGAGAGGTGGAAGATCGCCATGACGGCAATCCATCTACGCCATGAGCGCGACGTCGGCACGACGTATAAGCGCGCCCTCCCATGATAAAATCCTGCTCGGGACTATCCAGTATCAGGCCGTCTCGACGACTCTACAGCATTGGAAGAGCATCGATATTAACATCAGCGCATCACCGCTCAATGGAGAACTTCGATGCGCAAACCCCGTGACTTTGATTCGGAACTGAAGGCGCTCGCCGAAAAGGCGAAGCAACTGAAGGAACGCCGCGTGCAGCAGCTCGGCGAACTGGTGATCGCCACAGGGGCCGATGCGACCGATGCGGAAACGCTGGCCGGTGCGCTGCTCGTCATCGCGGAAACCAGCGAAGCCCAAAGGAAGGAGGTGTGGCGCAAGCGCGGCGCGGCCTTCTTTCAGAGCAAGGCGCGCAAGCGTGGCGAGGGAACTCAAGGCCAGCCGGATGGCGCTCTTCCGCTTGACGGCGGCGCGGCATCGGCTTGAGGCGGCAAAGGCGCGAACCGACATGCGCGAATGGCAGGTCAAGCGCCGCGAACGCACGCGGCAACTGATCGAACTGGGCGGCCTGGTTGTGAAGGCAGGACTGGTCGAACTCGCGGACGATGATCGCGCCACGCTTTATGGCGCGTTCCTCACCGTTGCCGCCAAGTTGCGCGGTGAGGAACGCGAGCAGGCGCTGGTGCTGTGGAAGCGGAAGGGTAAGCGGGCGTTTGAAATGGAAACGGAAATCGATCCGGTGGGACCATCAGAGCGGCGCGCGAAGGCACAGTGAATGGACATGCGTGCGTCACGCTGCAGGTAGACCGTGCGCCATGGTTTACCGGATCGCCAAAACGCCAAACCACGCTTAGCATTTGCGTCGGAATGCAAACTGGAGCTTGAACGAAACAAGTACATTTCTGCACACTGCGGTCATTGAGCACTTGCTATCTGGGTCACATCACGACACCATGTCAGAAATATTCCCAGAGGTATCATGACTCCCAACGAATTTTCAGCTCTCCGTGCTCAAGCCGGTGTCAGCATCGAGGACCTGTCGGCCCGGTTGGGATACAGCACACGACAGCTCTACCGCTGGGAGGCTGGTCAGGGATTACCGCGTGAAGCTGCGCTCACGTTCCTGCGCTCGGTCGTTGGGAATCCATCTGGCGAAGCGGCGCATACCCGGTTCAATTTCATCGATCTGTTTGCAGGCATCGGCGGTTTGCGGAAAGGCTTCGACGCAATCGGGGGGCACTGCGTCTTCACCTCCGAATACAACAAGTTTTCGCAACAGACTTACACGGCCAATTTCCGCGACAATCATCCCATTTTCGGTGACATCACGGAGTTGAAAGACGCGCACGAAGTGCCCGATCATGATGTGCTGCTGGCAGGATTTCCATGCCAGCCATTTTCCATCGCGGGCGTTTCTAAGAAAAATTCACTTGGTCGCAGTCATGGTTTTGCCTGTGAAGCACAAGGCACTCTGTTTTTCGATGTTGCGCGTATCCTTGATGCAAAGCGCCCTGCAGCGTTCATGCTCGAAAACGTCAAAAACCTCACAAGTCATGATCGTGGACGCACGTTCGAGGTAATCTTGAAAACGCTTCGGGACGAACTCGGCTATCACGTCTGGTATAAGGTGATCGACGCTGGGCATTTTGTGCCTCAGCATCGGGAGCGCATCGTCATCGTCGGTTTTCGGGATGACGTGCCGTTCTCATGGGATTGCCTGCGGCTCCCTGAAAAGGGGACGCGCCGTTTGCGTGATATTCTTCATCCGGCGGACGGATCGGAAATTGCGGAGCATCCGTACACGCTCGGTCCAGATGCCATTGTGAATGAGAAATACACGCTGACCCCGAAACTGTGGGAATATCTGCAAGACTATGCGGCCAAGCACAAAGCCAAGGGCAACGGATTTGGTTTCGGGCTTGTAACTCCCGATGATGTCGCCCGGACGCTGTCGGCGCGTTACTATAAAGACGGCTCTGAAATTTTAGTCAGTCGCGGCAAGGGAAAAAACCCGAGACGTTTGACGCCCCGAGAATGTGCGCGGCTCATGGGATACCCCGACGATTTCCGCATCCCCGTCTCGGATACGCAGGCTTACAAGCAATTCGGAAATTCAGTGGCTGTTCCTGTCTTTCATGAGGTCGCGAGAATCATGCAGCCACACATTCAGGCGCTACTTGAAGGTTCGCAGCGCAGCAAAGCGGCCTGACTTTGGCCGACGTTCATGATGCTCCAACACGAAGCCGAAATATGGCTGCGATCAGGAGCGGCAATACCAAACCCGAACTGATCGTCCGCCAAGCCCTGCACGCCATGGGCCTTCGCTATCGCCTCCATGTTACAAACCTGCCGGGCAAGCCTGATGTGGTGCTTGCCCGGCACCGCGCCGTCGTCTTCGTGAATGGTTGCTTCTGGCACCATCATAATTGCGATTTGTTCAAGTGGCCCGCGACGCGATCGGATTTTTGGCACGCAAAGATTAGCCGGAATGTGGCCAATGACGCGCGGGCCATCTCAGAATTGCGGCAGAGCGGGTGGCGCGTAGCCGTAATATGGGAATGTGCCTTGAAAGGCCGAACCAAGCTTGATGTAGGGCAGGCTATGCAGGAACTCGCAGACTGGATAAAATCCCCAGAAGAAACATTTTCGATCAGGGGCAAATGATTTGTCTGCATCGTTGTCACAACTGTTGAATCTGATGCGTGATCATGGCGCGGACAGGGTTTACGCCAAAAAGCTGTCGCCAAATGACAATTCAAAAAATCAGGTCTATTTGGGCGGTGGATTCGGTGCTCTCAACGTCATTCCGCATGGCGAGATTGTTGCCGACACACGGCCAATGGCAGGCAGCAAACAGGACCGTCCCAAAGCCAAGGTGAATTTCTTCTGGGTCGATGCGAACGGACGGCATCCGGCCCCAGATGCTCAGCTAATTCTGTATCCTGATTATCCCGAGGTCCGGATGTCGGGGTTTTTGAAGGGCTGCAAGGCGGCGCCTTCGAATCTTATGACCGTGCGAGATCTTGGCCGCGTCCTGTTTTTTGGCATCACGCCCGCTGGCGATGTGCTCGGCTATGCCACTGGGCCGGGTGATCCCATAACCACTGAGCTGAACGCCACACCTTGGGAGACAATCGGCGTTTTCCATGAATTGCCCTTGGACCTCGCGCAGAAAACTAGCACCAAGGAAATTTTGCTCGCGGAACTGCGCCGGATTTATGGCCTCCATTGGATCGCATCGCAAAAGCTGGCGCGGGATGGGCGTAAGTTGCCATACTCGGCGAGGAATGGTGGTGGTTACACGCTGGAAGCTGAGCTTGGCATCACACCCAATGGCTATTCCGAACCAGACTTCATGGGGTGGGAAGTGAAGCAATACGGCGTTGGCGACTTCAGGAAATTCCTGCCCAAAACTCCGGTCACGCTGATGACACCCGAACCAACGGGAGGGGTTTACAAAACAGAAGGCCCGGCTGAATTCCTCCGTCGTTACGGCTACCCCGACAAGAGCGGAAAGCCAGACAGATATAATTTCGGCGGCGTCTACACCTGCGACAAGGACCACCATGCGGACACGGGCTTGCGGATAACCGTAGACGGCTATGATCCGGCCAGCGGAACGATCACCGACCTGAACGGCGGCATTTCACTGCGCAACCGGGAAGATGAAGTGGCGGCTGCTTGGTCCTTCACCGGCATGATGCAGCACTGGAACCGAAAGCACGCGCAGGCGGCATATGTGCCTTCGCTTTTCCGGACGCCGCCACCGGAATACGCCTACGGGCCGCGTGTTTTGCTTTGCGAGCAAACTGACTTCCTGTTGTTTTTGAAGGCCTTCACTGCGGGCATGGTTTACTATGATCCCGGAATAAAGATCGAAAAGGCCTCAACGCCGAAGCCAGAAATCAAGCGACGCAGCCAGTTTCGCGTAAAACACAACCAGATCACGCAGATGTATCATCACAGCGAAATCGTTGAGCTTTAGCTTGGGGGCTGCTGACTGACAGGATCATGCACGGCAATGCTATAATCGGGTGCTGACTGGGCCGCCTAAAAATGAAGGCGGGGGCCGCAGCCCCCGCCTCGATTTGGTGCAATCAAGTTGCTTGTTAACAACCAGACCTGCGATTTCTGAATGGCCAACATGCAAAAACATCGGCCTGCTGTCAACGGTCCAGCTGCAACTAGGGATGGACATCATCTCACTGGCTCATATTGCGGATGATACATGCCTGTTGAAGCGCATCTGGTTGTGGAGGCCAAACACTAGTGCTACTCACATTCTTCGCTGAATTGGGCAATTTGGCTAGCCCGCTTCGATCCGAGGATGAATTCTCGACGAAGCGGGCAAATGTTTCGCAGTGACCTGAGCATAATCGACATGCATTGCAATGTCCATCCCTAGGGCGTAGAATTCCATCTCGCGCAGGAATTTGCGACTCGAAAGGATGCGACACATGGTCACTCGGTTGGGCTTGGACATCGGGACCAACAGCATCGGCTGGTGCCTTTTCAATCTTGATCTCGAAGGAAAGCCAGTCGGTATCCGCGACATGGGTGTTCGCATCTTCTCCGATGGGCGCGATCCCAAGTCAGGCGCTTCGCTGGCGGTTGACCGGCGCGATGCGCGAGCGATGCGGCGGCGGCGTGATCGCTACGTTCGGCGTCGGTCGGCTTTGCTGGAAGCCCTCATCGATACCGGCTTGATGCCCGCCGACTCTCAGGATGCCAAGGCGCTGGTCGGGTGCGATCCTTATGCACTGCGCGCGGCAGCACTTGATGAAGCATTGAATCCGTACCGGCTGGGCCGGGCGCTGTTCCATCTCAACCAAAGGCGAGGTTTCAAATCGAACCGTAAGGCCGAGCGCAAAGCGAGGGATGATAAGGAGGGCGGCAAGATCGCGGGCGGTGCGAAGGCGCTCGATATGGTGATGCATGAAGTAGGCGCGCGCACTTATGGTGAGTTTCTAGCTGGCAGGGACGAGAAACGCGTGCGGATGCGCGCAGATGCGGATGGCTATGACTTCTACCCCGAACGCCGCCATCTGGAAGCTGAATTCGATGCAATCTGGGCCGCACAGGCCCCATATTATCCCGCGCTACTGACTGATGCTGTACGTGACCGGTTGCGGCGCATCATCTTTTTCCAGCGCCCATTGAAGGCACCGAAGGTCGGCGGCTGCACATTCTTTAACGAAGAGGAACGCCTGCCCAAGGCCCATCCGCTTTTTCAGGAAAGGCGGTTGTATGAAGAGGTCAATCAACTCGAAATAACCAAAGCTGGCGCGCCTTCGCGCAAGCTGTCGCTCGATCAGCGCGACAAGATCATCCTCAAACTCAAGTCGGCGAAGACGGCGAGTTTCTCCGGCTTGTTTAAACTGTTGAAGCTAGCTGATGGCGAAAACTTCAACAAGGCTAGCGAAAATCGCACCGGCCTTATCGGCGATGAAATCTCTGCTTCATTCAGTGACAAGAAGTGCTTTGGTGATCGCTGGGCGCATTTCGAAGCCGGCGTGCAATGGTCGATCATCGAAGCTGTGGCAGAAGAAGAAGACCCAGTTCGCCTGCACGACTGGCTAATGGCGAGCCATGGCGTCTCTGCCGAACAGGCCGAAGCCATCGGACGGGTGCGCTTGCCCGAGGGGCATGGTCGCCTAGGGGAAACCGCCAGTCGCAAGATTCTCGCGGAACTCAAGAAAGATGTGGTGACATACGATAAGGCGGTGGAGGCCGCGCTCGGCAAATCACACAGTGATTTCCGGACGGGCGAGGTTGTGGACCAACTGCCCTACTACGGTGAAATCCTCTCAAGGGAAATTCCGCCCGGTTCGCTCGATCCAAATGACGACGACGAAATGCGCTGGGGCAAGATTACTAATCCCACGGTCCATATCGGCCTGAACCAGCTTCGCCGCCTGCTGAATGCCATCATTAAGGCGCATGGCCGCCCGGATGAGATCGTTGTCGAACTGGCACGCGAACTGAAGCTCGGTGAAAAGGACAAGGCCGAGCACAATAGGCGTATCGGCGCGAACACACGCGCTGCGGAAGCAAGGTCAAAAAAGCTACTTGAAAGCGGACAGCGTGATAGCGGGTCCAACCGGGCGCTCTTGAAACTTTGGGAAGACCTCAATCCGAACAATCCGCTCGACCGGTGCTGCCCGTTTTGCGGACGTCACATCGGGCAACTCGCGCTGTTCACGGACGAAACCGAAATCGAACATATTATCCCCTATTCCCGCTCCTTTGACGATAGCTCCGCCAACAAAGTTATCGCGCATCGCAGCTGTAACCGAGAAAAGGGCAACAAAACACCTTGGGAAGCTTGGGGACATACTGAACGCTGGACGATCATCGCCGAACAAGTGTCACGACTCCACAAATCGAAGCAATGGCGCTTTGCTCCTGACGCGATGGAACGCTTCGATCAAGAGGGCGACTTTATCGCGCGCCAACTGACCGACACCCAATATTTGTCGCGGATGGCGCGGACCTATCTGTCCAGTCTTTATCCCGACACTGGCGGTGTTTATGTAATTCCCGGTCGGATGACGGCGATGCTGCGACGGCTATGGGGTTTGAACGAACTTCTGCCCGACCATAACTACGTCGAAAACCCCCATAGCGGTGCGCCAAAAAATCGCCTCGATCATCGCCATCATGCGATTGATGCCGCCGTTGTCGGGGTTACGACGCGCAGCCTGCTAAACGAAATTTCGAAGGCGGCAGGCCGCGCAGAGGATCAAAATCTCGACAAACTTTTTATCGATCTGCCAAGACCTTGGGAAAAATTCCGCGAAGACCTGCGTGAATCTTTGGCGCGCATAGTTGTCAGCCACAAGGCCGATCATGGCCGTAAGGGCGTTCCCGCGAAGGGCAAGGATGCCACTGCCGCGCGGCTGCACAACGACACCGCCTATGGGCTGACAGGCCTGACCAGCGACAGCGGCTTGCCGATTGTCGTCCACCGCGTGCCTCTGCTCAGCCTCAAACCGGCAGACATCACGGATCCCATCCGCATTCCAGACGCTGCCTTGCAGCGGGCACTGTGGGAGGCGACGGAAGGTAAGTCGGGCAAGGATTTTGAGGCGGCGCTGGTCAGATTTTCAAGATCAGACCCTGTATTCAAGGGTATCCGGCATGTGAGAGTGCGGGAAGCCTTGAAGGTCATCCCGATCCGTGACGCTTCGGGTAATGCTTTCAAAGCTTACAAGGGCGATGCCAACGCGCGATTTGACGTGTGGCGGATGCCGGACGGGAAATGGGTATCCAGCTGGAAGGACAGGGACGGAAAATCTCATTCGGGTATCATATCCATGTTTGAAGCGCACCAGACTGGCCAGCCTGAACAGCGCCCACACCCGGCGGCGAAGAGAGTTTTAAGTTTGCGCCAGAACGACTTGGTTGCGGTCGAGCCACAAGGGCAGCCGCGCAAGATTATGCGGGTAGTGAAATTTTCCGGAGGGGGGCAGATTACGTTTGCGGAACATCACGAAGCAGGACCATTGAAGGCGCGAGACGCGACTTCGCCAGATATTGATCCTTTCAAGTATTTCTATTCTTCTGCTGGCGGTTTGCAGAAGGCTAGAGCTCGGCAGATCCGTATCGACGAACTTGGTCGTATCTTTGATCCGGGACCGCGTTAACCAGTCATTATGCATGATGTGTCAGCCTTCAACTCCGAAAGGCTGGCCATGGACCGCATTGTTGATATAGCTACGGATGATCTTCACCTGTCCGCGTATCGCGGATTTCTGGTTGTCAGTCTTGATCGTCAGGAACAGGGGCGGGTGGCGCTCGACGATATTCAAGCGGTTATTGTTCATGCGCACGGCGTAACCTGGACGACCAGCCTTGTCGTGGCGCTCGCCGAACGCGGCGCGGTCATGGTGCTGTGCGCTGCCAACCATGCGCCGGTCGCCCTCATGTCGCCGATTGATGGCCACCATGCCCAGGCAGCGAGGATGCGGGCGCAATGGGATGCGCCTCGCCCGCTATTCAAACAGCTGTGGCAGAAAATCATAGTCGCCAAGATTACCATGCAGGCGTCGTTGCTGGCGGCGCAAGGCAGGGCAGAAGCCAATGCACTCATGCTGATGGCGCGGCGTGTCCGCTCCGGCGACCCGGACAATCTGGAGGCGCAAGCCGCGCGAAAATACTGGCCCGCTCTGATGGGCGCTGATTTCCGCCGCGATCAGAATGCCGACGGTGCCAATGCCCTGTTGAATTATGGCTACACCGTCATGCGATCCTGCGTGTCCCGGTCGATCATCGGGGCCGGGCTGCACCCTGCAATTGGCCTGCACCATCACAATCGACTTAACGGTTTCGCGCTGGCTGACGATCTTGTGGAACCGTTTCGTCCTCTGGTCGACGGGCTGGTCCGGCGGATGATTGACGAGGGTATCGAAGCCGTCACTCCCGAAGCGAAACAACGACTAGCCCGGCTGATCGCGCATGATTTACGTCTGGGCGGGGCTATTTCCCCCGTTTCTGTGGCAACTCAGCGGCTCTCTCAATCGCTCGCCAAGAGCTTCGAAGAACGCAAATCGGCTCTGGCCCTGTTCGATCCGCCTGATGCCCTTGACTGGGCGTCGCTTGGGCAACCCGTGGGGATTGAAGCATGAACCTGAGTGGATACCGGCTGATGTGGATATTCGTCATGTTTGACCTGCCCGTGGACACAAAGGAACATGCGCGGGAAGCGACCAAATTCCGTGAGTTTTTGCTCGATGAAGGCTTTGAAATGAGCCAGTTTTCGATCTACGCTCGATTTTGTAATGGCAAAGAGCACTACGAGACTTACCTTCGGCGAATCGAGTCGCATCTTCCCGAACGCGGGGAGATTCATGTGCTCAATTTTACCGACAAGCAGTATGAAAACATCATCCGGTTTTCGAGTCAGAGCCGCCAACGGCAACGAAAAAATCCGGATCAGCTCGCCATGTTCTGACGATTCATCGCTTTTTTGCTATGACAGATGGGGGTTTTTCCAGTCTCAATTCAAATGGTTAGGCACCCATCGGTCATAGCATTTCAGAAATCGCGGTCCAGCTGCAACTGCTGGCCCATAACAAGCTTGCCGTCGCAGTCATAGCATTTCAGAAATCGCGGTCCAGCTGCAACTATGCCACGGTCAATCTGGAGCCGGGCGCGGTCATAGCATTTCAGAAATCGCGGTCCAGCTGCAACTGTTGCAGGTGCCTGGACGTGAAACCGACGTCATAGCATTTCAGAAATCGCGGTCCAGCTGCAACACGACAACTCCGTGATCGAAGACCACGAAGTCATAGCATTTCAGAAATCGCGGTCCAGCTGCAACTCTCAGTGTATCGGTATTGAAAGCGACAATGTCATAGCATTTCAGAAATCGCGGTCCAGCTGCAACTGGCGTCCGATGAATGACGCCCCGGCAGCGGTCATAGCATTTCAGAAATCGCGGTCCAGCTGCAACAGAAAAAATCTCGTGGCACAAACAGAGAACGTCATAGCATTTCAGAAATCGCGGTCCAGCTGCAACTCGGCCCGAATCGGGTCCATCGGCGTCTATGTCATAGCATTTCAGAAATCGCGGTCCAGCTGCAACGGCGCTGCGGTGATATCGCTGCCCACCTGCGTCATAGCATTTCAGAAATCGCGGTCCAGCTGCAACACAAGGAGCGCAAGGGCGCGATCTCCGCGCGTCATAGCATTTCAGAAATCGCGGTCCAGCTGCAACTGCGCTCGAATTGCTCCGTGCGGAACGAGCGTCATAGCATTTCAGAAATCGCGGTCCAGCTGCAACTGTCCCTGACCTTCGCCAAATCCTGCCCGAGTCATAGCATTTCAGAAATCGCGGTCCAGCTGCAACAGCGATTGACATGGACATTCTAGACGAGGAGTCATAGCATTTCAGAAATCGCGGTCCAGCTGCAACTGCTGGTCGTCCGCGCAGTCAACAGCCATAGTCATAGCATTTCAGAAATCGCGGTCCAGCTGCAACGGCCAAGATCGATGGCCTGGTCCAGATGGCTGTCATAGCATTTCAGAAATCGCGGTCCAGCTGCAACAATCAGGGCAAAGGGGCGGCGCTAAAGCGTGTCATAGCATTTCAGAAATCGCGGTCCAGCTGCAACTGGAAATGGTTTCGTTACGTCCGGCGGCAAGTCATAGCATTTCAGAAATCGCGGTCCAGCTGCAACGGAACGTCGGCTGGACCGGAATAGCGGGCAGTCATAGCATTTCAGAAATCGCGGTCCAGCTGCAACTGTTGCAGGTGCCTGGACGTGAAACCGACGTCATAGCATTTCAGAAATCGCGGTCCAGCTGCAACACGACAACTCCGTGATCGAAGACCACGAAGTCATAGCATTTCAGAAATCGCGGTCCAGCTGCAACTCTCAGTGTATCGGTATTGAAAGCGACAATGTCATAGCATTTCAGAAATCGCGGTCCAGCTGCAACTGGCGTCCGATGAATGACGCCCCGGCAGCGGTCATAGCATTTCAGAAATCGCGGTCCAGCTGCAACAGAAAAAATCTCGTGGCACAAACAGAGAACGTCATAGCATTTCAGAAATCGCGGTCCAGCTGCAACTCGGCCCGAATCGGGTCCATCGGCGTCTATGTCATAGCATTTCAGAAATCGCGGTCCAGCTGCAACGGCGCTGCGGTGATATCGCTGCCCACCTGCGTCATAGCATTTCAGAAATCGCGGTCCAGCTGCAACACAAGGAGCGCAAGGGCGCGATCTCCGCGCGTCATAGCATTTCAGAAATCGCGGTCCAGCTGCAACTGCGCTCGAATTGCTCCGTGCGGAACGAGCGTCATAGCATTTCAGAAATCGCGGTCCAGCTGCAACTGTCCCTGACCTTCGCCAAATCCTGCCCGAGTCATAGCATTTCAGAAATCGCGGTCCAGCTGCAACAGCGATTGACATGGACATTCTAGACGAGGAGTCATAGCATTTCAGAAATCGCGGTCCAGCTGCAACTGCTGGTCGTCCGCGCAGTCAACAGCCATAGTCATAGCATTTCAGAAATCGCGGTCCAGCTGCAACGGCCAAGATCGATGGCCTGGTCCAGATGGCTGTCATAGCATTTCAGAAATCGCGGTCCAGCTGCAACAATCAGGGCAAAGGGGCGGCGCTAAAGCGTGTCATAGCATTTCAGAAATCGCGGTCCAGCTGCAACTGGAAATGGTTTCGTTACGTCCGGCGGCAAGTCATAGCATTTCAGAAATCGCGGTCCAGCTGCAACGGAACGTCGGCTGGACCGGAATAGCGGGCAGTCATAGCATTTCAGAAATCGCGGTCCAGCTGCAACCGCGATAGGCGGCATCCGGGGAAACCTTCTGTCATAGCATTTCAGAAATCGCGGTCCAGCTGCAACCACGTGGCTGATCTTGCCCTCCTCATTGAGGGTCATAGCATTTCAGAAATCGCGGTCCAGCTGCAACTTGAGCTGGAGCCATTGCACGCGGAGGCGCGTCATAGCATTTCAGAAATCGCGGTCCAGCTGCAACGTGTCCCCCTGCGTCGTCTTGTTCCGCCGTGTCATAGCATTTCAGAAATCGCGGTCCAGCTGCAACATGCCGCGCTGCGGGTAGAGGATCAGGTGCGTCATAGCATTTCAGAAATCGCGGTCCAGCTGCAACTGAAACACGGTGCGGTGATTGCGGCGGCCAGTCATAGCATTTCAGAAATCGCGGTCCAGCTGCAACGTTCGAGTACTTCGGGAAACCACGGATTATGTCATAGCATTTCAGAAATCGCGGTCCAGCTGCAACATGCAGTTCTCGCAGGCGAACAACGGCCATGTCATAGCATTTCAGAAATCGCGGTCCAGCTGCAACAACGTGATGGTCGAACCGCAGATTGCCATGGTCATAGCATTTCAGAAATCGCGGTCCAGCTGCAACAGCCAGACGTTGGGGAGGGGCTTATCCATCGTCATAGCATTTCAGAAATCGCGGTCCAGCTGCAACTGATCGTCCCGCACATCACCAAGTTCCGCAGTCATAGCATTTCAGAAATCGCGGTCCAGCTGCAACAATGCAGGCCCATGTCAATGCTCCAGAAAGTCATAGCATTTCAGAAATCGCGGTCCAGCTGCAACCCGCCAGCCTTTCGGCCACGCTGGCCTGGGGTCATAGCATTTCAGAAATCGCGGTCCAGCTGCAACAGGCGGCGTTCAGGGCATTCGCCGGGATGGGTCATAGCATTTCAGAAATCGCGGTCCAGCTGCAACCGAAATCATCGCAGCGCAGGAGGCGCAGGGTCATAGCATTTCAGAAATCGCGGTCCAGCTGCAACACGCCTGCCCCTGTTGTGCGTAGCGCAGCTGTCATAGCATTTCAGAAATCGCGGTCCAGCTGCAACTTGGCAGGGCCGGTTATCCCCTAGTGATCGTCATAGCATTTCAGAAATCGCGGTCCAGCTGCAACCGGCTGGCCTTCACCTCCTTGAAGGGCACGGTCATAGCATTTCAGAAATCGCGGTCCAGCTGCAACTTTCGATCATGGCGGCTTGTGAGGCTGAAAGTCATAGCATTTCAGAAATCGCGGTCCAGCTGCAACTCTACCTTGATCGCAGCCAGCGGCGGAAGGTCATAGCATTTCAGAAATCGCGGTCCAGCTGCAACAAAAGGACAAGCGGAGCGGTGATGGCACCGGTCATAGCATTTCAGAAATCGCGGTCCAGCTGCAACGGCGGCACGATCTTGGTGGGCGGCGCGATGTCATAGCATTTCAGAAATCGCGGTCCAGCTGCAACCGCGACGGCCTCCACCGCTTTCTTGGCATGGTCATAGCATTTCAGAAATCGCGGTCCAGCTGCAACACCTCTTTCTTGCCCTCGTAGGAGCTCCAGGTCATAGCATTTCAGAAATCGCGGTCCAGCTGCAACATACGCCGGTTACGGATGATATCGGCGCATGTCATAGCATTTCAGAAATCGCGGTCCAGCTGCAACAGTCGGGGTTGTTGGTTGATGGCGAGGTAAGTCATAGCATTTCAGAAATCGCGGTCCAGCTGCAACGGCGTATTCGCAGCAGTGAACTTTGCTTCAGTCATAGCATTTCAGAAATCGCGGTCCAGCTGCAACAAGCGCAAGGGCATGGTGGCTCACTCCGCCGTCATAGCATTTCAGAAATCGCGGTCCAGCTGCCCCCCCCCCGCAAAGGGGGGGAGCGCATGGCGAGGCGCGCGACTCGGGCGCGAAATTCGCCAAAAAAGGCACAATTCTCCGACAGTTGCGGCGGAAATCTCAGCTTGCCAGTCTCAGTCGCGGCAAAATCGAAAATATCTGTTCGTAATAGAGTGCCCGATGTTGGCGTGCGTTACCTTCTCTATGCTTCCGTAGCCTTCTCTATCCGTATCACGGTCAAAATATCCTCGAGCACGCTGGAGTTAGATGGCCACAAAATGCGCTTGTAACGGGCATCTTGTTTGCCAATTGTTCTTCCAAGGGGGTGCCAACAACTGTCAGAGAATGGAAGCAAATGCCATGTCGAACCTTGAAAGAATCATCCGCCTGAAAACCGTTCTCGCCCGCACCGGGCTGTCCCGCTCCACCATGTATCGCAAGATCGCCGAAGGGACCTTTCCATCCCAAGTGAAGATCAGCATTCACGGCGCAGGCTGGCGCGAATCTGCGGTCAACCGTTGGATCGACGATCCGGTTTCGTATCGCAATGAAGGTGCATCTCAGTGACATCGCCGGTTGCCGAACCAATCTGCGTGAAGGTCAACGAAGCAGCCCACATGATCGGCGTCGGGCGAACCAAGCTGTATGAATTGATCGCTGCGGGTGATGTCGAAGCGGTGAAGCTCGGCAAGTCGACACGCATAGTCACCGCCAGCCTTCACCGGCTGATTATGCGGCAGCGCGAGCCGGAGTAGGCCCGCCTGCCGCCTCGATTGGGTCGATGTTGGCGACGGCCTTTCCGGCGTCAAGGAACTCAGCCCAACGCGCCATCAGATCGCGGCGCTTGTCGAAAAAGTCCGTCCGCCGATAGGCGGCTTCGACCTGATTGCTCAGCTTGTGCGCCAATGCCTTATCGGCAACTTCCTTCGGGAAATCTGTTTTCTCCGCTGCCCAGTCCGTAAAGGACGACCGGAAGCCGTGAACGGTTGCGCCAGTGATGCCATCGTTGCGGAGCAACTTGGTCATCGTCATGTCGCTGATCGGCTTTTCGCCGTCTGCCGAGAATACCAACCCGTCATCGCTGGTCCGCTCATTCCATCGCTTGCGTAGCAGTGCAACAGCGGGTGGCGACAGCGGCACGACATGGGTTTCCCGCGCCTTCATGCGCTCGCCGGGAATAGTCCAGATCGCTTTCTCCAAATCGAATTCGGTCCATACCGCGAAGCGCGTCTCGTTCGAGCGCACCGCGTTGTAGATCGTGAAGCGGAGCGCGTCCCTGCCAGTCGTAGGTGACGCTGCTGCCAATTGCGCCATGAGTGCGGGCACCTCGGCAAAGGGCATTGCTTCCAGATGCACCGCTTTTGCCGTCTGGCGCGGAAGACCCTTTCGCACCGAACGCAGGGAAGCCTCCTCGGCCCGCCAGCCCTTGATATGCGCGAAGTCCAGAACCGCACCTATGCGCTGTAGCAGACGACGCGCCGTCTCAGGTATTTCCAGCCAGATGGGCGACAGCACGGTGACAACACAGGCGCTGTCCACCTGATCGACCGGCTTGGTGCCGATGTGCGGGAACACGTGGTTTTCGAAGCTGGAGATCCAATTCGCATAGCGGCGGTTCTTCCAACCCTCCTTCAAGGCATCGTAGCAATCGCGCGCTGCCGTTTCGAAGCTGGGGATGACTTTGCGGGCCTTGCGCCGCTCAGCCACCGGATCAGCACCAGCGCGAACTTTGCTCCGCAGCGCCGTTGCCGCCTCTCGGGCTTCGACAAGGGACACGTCCATGGCAGAGCCAAGCCCGTAATCCCTCCGCCTACCCTTGTGCTGCATACGCAGCACCCAGGTCGCCGCGCCGCTTTCCTTGACCAGCAGGCAAAGGCCACGGCCATCAACGTGACGGCCCGGTTTCGCGTTCTTCACTTTCAATGCAGTCAGTGCCATCGTTCGAGTCCCGTTTAGGGAATCTTCGGCTTCCGTTCCCACGGAAGGGCCGCCGAAAATGCTCCCACATTCGTTCCCACAAATCAGTGGGATTTCAGGCAAATGTGGGCGACCGACCGCGAACACCTTACAAGCCAAATCGGCAAAATTACAGTGTGGTTAGGGATGCCTCGGCATTGCCTGAGACAGAATTTTTACGCCTCTTCTGGGCACCATTTTTCTTTCCGGATGCATCCGCAAATGTCCGGAAAAATCCATGAAATCAGACACTTTTTAGGGTTTCGGCGTCCACCGGCATCCGGCTGAATTCGTTGAAATTGACGGTACATTACGGTATATCTGACGGTATCAAAACCGACAGAGGTGGCACCATGCTGACCGATCTGGCTGTCCGAAAAGCGGCTCCGCGCGACAAGCCCTACAAGCTCTCCGATGGTGGCGGGCTATACCTGCTGGTAACGGCGGCAGGTCAGCGATACTGGCGGATGGACTACCGCTTCGGTGAAAAGCGGGCCACTGCAGCACTCGGGGTGTACCCGACCATCACCTTGGCCGAAGCGCGGGCGAAGCGGCTGGAGATCAAGAAGCAGATTGCCGAGGGCATCAATCCGGCCGCCAAGCGCAAGATCGACAAGATCACCGGGCCGCTCGCCAGCGTGAACAGCTTCAAGGCAGTGGCGGAGGAATGGCTCGACAAGGCTGAGCGCGAAGGCCGTGCCGATGTAACGCTCGGCAAGCTGAAATGGCTGCTGGAGTTTGCTTACCCTTTCATCGGAGACCGTAAGGTCGGCGAGATCAAGGCTCCCGAACTGCTTGCAGTGCTGCGTTCGGTCGAGAAGCGCGGCCACTATGAAACCGCACGGCGTCTGCGCAGCACCTGCGGCCAGGTCTTCCGCTATGCCATTGCCACCGGCCGCGCCGACCGGGACGTTTCGGCAGACCTGCGCGGCGCGCTGATCGTGCCGAAGGTGACGCATCGGGCCGCCATCACTACGGCCAAGGAGGCGGGCAACCTGCTTCGCGCGATTGATGCCTATTCAGGCTATCCGGTTACCCACGCTGCGCTGAAGCTTGCCCCTTACGTCTTCGTGCGCCCCGGCGAACTGCGGCAGGCTGAATGGAGCGAGTTCGACTTTACCCGCAACATTTGGACCATCGCCGCCGACAAGACCAAGATGCGCGTCGCGCACCGTGTGCCACTCAGCCGTCAGGTCCTCGCCATCCTGCAAGAGCTGCGCGAGACTACCGGCAACCGCCGCTACCTTTTCCCGGCTCAGGGCAAGCGCGACCGGCCGATGTGCGAAAACACGATCAATCTCGCACTGCGGCGAATGGGTTTCGACGGCACCACGATGACCGCGCACGGCTTCCGCGCCATGGCCAGCACGCTGCTGAACGAGCAAGGCCACTGGAACCCGGACGCGATCGAACGCCAGCTTGGCCATGCCGAAACCGATGATGTCCGACGCGCCTATGCACGCGGCGAGCACTGGGATGAACGAATCAGGATGATGCAGAGCTGGGCAGATTATCTTGACCAGCTACGTTCGGGCGCGAAGGTCCTGCAATGCAGCTTCCGCAAGCCGCTTGCCGCTTCGAGGGCGGTTCCTGATTGATCCTGCTGCACCGCTCAGGATCTGGTCGCCAATCTGCTCAGCTAGCGATTTCCGCATCAAGGTAGGCCTGGACCCGCTGCATACCCGCGAGGCCATCTGCCAGTATGAGATCGAGCGCGCAGGCTCCATCAAAGGCCTCGTTAGGCGTACCGATCCATCGCAAAGCCCGATCGCTGTCAGCGAATATGCATCGCAATGCGCGATGGATGCCGAGCAGCGCCGCAGCCCGCCCCTCGCCGTCTATAAGCCGCGCGACCATTGCGTCTGGAACGCCCCAACGCGCGACCAATGCGGCGGCGGCTCGCGCCGTCGCTTGCTTTTCGTCATCGTCGTATTGAATGCTGCCGGTTAGCATGGATTGGGCCACACTTGCCGATCCCCGATAGCAGAGAATGTACGATGCGACCATTGTCAAACTTACCGTTCGGTAAGATTCGCATTACAGAATGGCATTGCGATGAGCATTCTTACCGATCGGTAAGAAATGCGCTTGAAGTACAACCGCACAAATGCAATCTTCCCGCTCGGTAAGAATGACATGCTAGACAACGCAACCCAATTCGGCGCAGCCATTGCCTCCGCCCGCAAGGCCCTTGGCCTTACCCAGCGGGAGCTGGCGCTCGCCATCAATAGCGGCGAACGCTTCATCGTCGATCTGGAAGCTGGGAAGCCCACCGCGCAGCTCGGCAAGGCACTCGCCGCCGCCAAGGCCGTGGGCCTGCGGCTCACCGCAACCGGCATTTCGCAGGCCTGACGGTGGACCTTCCGGTTCACTACGAAGACCGCCTGGTCGCCACGATCAGCGCTGACGCGCAGGTAACCCGCCTTGCCTATGCGGATGCCTGGGGTTCATCCACTGACAACTTCCCGGTATCGCTGGCCATGCCGATCCGGCCAGAGCCCTATGAGGGAGAACATGTCCTCCCTTGGCTGATGAACCTCCTGCCCGAGGGCGAACCGCTGCGCGCCATGACGCGCGCGCTCGGTGCAGCGCCGGAGGACGCGCTCGGCCTTATAGCCCAGACCGGCAAGGATCTGGCAGGCGCGTTCAGCATCGCTCCGCAGCAGCCACGCGGCAAGCCCGGCTATCGCACGATCCCGGATGCCGACGCACTGGAGCGGATCATCGAGGAACTGCCTGCGCGGCCCTTCCTGGTGGGCGAAGACGGTGTCTCGATGAGCCTTGCCGGCGCGCAGGAGAAGCTGCCGGTCACAGTCATCGACGGTCAGATCGCCGTGCCGATCAACGGCGCGGCGTCGACGCACATCCTCAAGCCCGACAATCCACGCCTGCCCGGCAGCGTCCAGAATGAGGCGCTGTGCATGGTTCTCGCTCGCAGGATCGGTCTCAATGTCGCGCCGGTGACGACGGGCATTGCAGGGGAACGCAGCTACCTGCTGGTTGAGCGCTATGACCGGACGGGCACGGGCAATAACGTGCACCGCCTGCATCAGGAGGATTTCTGCCAGGCCCTCGGCCGTCCGCCCGCCGCCAAATACGAGTTCAACGGCACCGGCACGCGCGGCCCCTCGATCGCCGACATTTTCGCGGTTGTCCGCCAGCTCATGACCGCGCGCGACATCACCCGACTGCTGGACGCCGTGATCTTCAATATCGCCATCGGCAACGTGGACTCCCACGCGAAAAACTACTCGATCCTGCTCGGCCCCGGTGCCCCGCAGCTTGCCCCGCTCTACGACCTGATGTCGGGCCTCGCCTGGACTAACATCACCCAGAACCACGCCCAGGCGATCGGGGGGCAGCGCCGCGGTCGGCACATCTACGGTCGCCACTGGCGGCGCATGGCCGAAGCCGCAGGACTGGCAGCGCGAGGAACGGTGCAGCGGGTGGAACAGGTGACGGCACGGTTGCTGCGCGAACTGCCCGGAGCGGTCGAGGAGGTGGCAGCAAGGCCAGCAGGTCCATCGATGCTGGAGGTCTTCGCAAAGGAGATCGAGATACGGGCAACCGAAGTCAGGGCGCATGCAGGACAGGAAGGCCTGCCCGACACCGCTGAAGTGCCGACGGAGGACGTACCGACGATAGGCGCAAGCGCCTATTCTGCTGACAGGGAAGCAGGAGCGTCATGACCAAAGGCATCTTCATTCATCGCACCGACTCGATCTACGACGACAGCCCGGCGGAGCAGTATCAGTTCCCGCGCCAATACCTGACCCGCGTCAGCGCCTGCATTGGCGATTGGATCATCTACTACGAGCCGAGCAAGATCCGCGACACGCGCGGATACTTCGCGGTGGCCAAGGTGGCTCATGTCGTACCAGACCCAACCGCCAGGGACATGTATCTCGCCCTGATCGAACCCGGGACCTACCTGGACTTCCCCAACCCGGTGGCGTTCAACGGTTCCCTGGGGCTAGTCGAACGCGGAGTTCTCAACGAGCAGGGCGAGATTTCGGGTCGCGCCCAATCCGCAGTCCGGCCACTATCCATAGAGGACTTCAACCGCATCATCGACCATGGCCTCGCGGAAGATGACAGCTTCCTGCCGAGGATCGATGAGACGCCCGAGAACCTGCTGCGCGAGGAGCGCTCACCGTTCCAGTTCGAGATCGAACGCGACCGCGTGGCAAATCTCGGTTCACGACTGGTCCGTGACCGTCTGTTCCGCCGTCGTGTTGTCGAGGCCTATGATGCCCGCTGCGCGGTAACCGGGCTGAAGCTGATCAATGGCGGCGGCCGCGCTGAGGTCGAGGCCGCCCATATCAGGCCCGTGGATCGTGGCGGGCCGGACATCGTGACCAATGGGATCGCCCTTTCAGGAACCGTCCACTGGATGTTCGATCGGGGCCTGATCGGATTGAATGACGACCTCGAGATTCTCGTCAGTCGGCAGGCGAACGACCCCGATAACATCCGCTCGCTGATCAACAGGACCGGCTTCGCCATCCCACCAAAGCGACCGCTAGAGCGCCCGCATCCAGCCTTCCTGGCCTGGCATCGAGAGCATTGTTTCAAGCACTGACAAAACCTGCTTCAGGCGCCGCAGCGGCTCCGAACTCCTAAGGAACGTGATTCAGTACCGCCTAGCCTGTTGCAGGAAAATGGTCGGCCTGAATCTCAAAAGCTGGGTACAGTGTAGAGCACACCGTACGCAGTAAGACTGCCATGGTATGGGAAAAAATGCCGTAAAATCAGTGCGTGAGATGCTGGAAGCGCTCGGCAGTAGGCATGCTGTTGAAGGCCATCCGGTCCCCGCAAATGACGGTAATTCCGCGACTTTTGAGGGCAGTTTTGCTAGTGACGATTGCCATATGGTCCCCAGGCGGCGAAAGCCCGGGCGCCGGGCACTGCTCGATGGTAATTTCGCGCGGCGCAAGCTGCCGCTTCGCGAGACCGAATATTGCATCTGGGATTCCGAGCTTGCCGGGTTCGGCCTGCGTGTCAGGCCGAGCGGCAATTACTTCTGGTTTGTCCGCGTACGACATCGCGGCAAGCATCGCCGGATTTCGCTTGGCCGAACCGATGAGCTGGACGCTTCCGTAGCAAGGGCTCAGGCGCGGCGCATTCTGGCCGAGGTGGCGCTGGACGGTCTGCCCAAGCGTGCCGTGGTCAAAGCCACGCCAACGCTTTCCGATTTCGTCGAGACCTATTGGGATGACCTTTCACGGGTCTGGAAGCCTTCGACGATCAAGCGCAATCGCAATGCGTGGCGGCTTTCCATCGAGCCGGAATTTGGCGGGATGCGGGTGGCGGACATCATGCCCGCCGACATCCACCGTTGGCGTGACGGTTGCTCCGGGGCAGGCGAAACGAGCTTCAACCGCGCCGTGCCGGTTCTCGCCTCCCTCATGAAATACGCCGAGGCGCTGCGGATGCGGCGCAAGGGATCGAATCCTTGCCGGGGAATGCCACGTTTCAAGCGCCCGAAGATGGAGCGATACCTCACCCCTGCCGAGTATCGCCGCCTTGGCGCGGCCTTGCGTGAGGCTGAGGCCGAGCATCCCATCCCGGTCGCAATAGTGCGGCTGCTGATGTTCACCGGCGCGCGGTTGGGCGAGATCAGATTTCTTCGATGGGGAATGGTGAAACCGCCCCGGCTCGTGCTGCCCGACAGTAAGACCGGACCAAAAGTCATCTGGCTCAACTCGCAGGCGCTGGAGGTACTGGCAGGATTTAAGCGCGGTGACGACGACGCGCTGGTGTTCGTCAACTCACGCGGCAAGCACCCGGTCAACATCGAGCCGTGGTGGTACAATCTGCGCCGACGCTGCTCGATGCCCGATTTGCGCGTCCACGATCTGCGGCACAGCTTCGCTTCGACCGCAATCATGGACAATGTGCCACTCGCCACTATCGGCAAGCTGCTTGGCCACGTCCTGCCCGAAACGACAGCGAAATACGCGCACCTATCCGATGACGTGATCGGCGATGCCGCCGAGCGCATCTCCGGCTCGCTGGCACAAGCGATCGGACTGCGGTCATGACAGCCGCCAGCCTCAAGCGTATTGTCGAAGAGGCGCTGGCCGAGGTTGGCGCATCGGTAAACTTCAGGCTCGTCCCCAGGGGCAAGGCTCGGACGACGACCTGGCTCGGGATCGAGCACGGCTTCGGCATCCGTCACTATCCCAGCGGGCGCAACGTCTACATCGTGCAGACCCGGATGAGTGGCAGGCTGCGCACTGTCACGATCGGCCCTGCGTCGGTACTCACGCGCCATCAGGCTCAGATGGTCGCGCGCCGCGTCATTGCCTACGCGCAAGTGGGGCGCGATCCAGCCACCGATCGAAAGCGCATTCGATCCGCGCCGAGGTTTGACGATTTCCTTGAGGAATACTGGACCCGGTGGTCGCCGCGCTGGAAAGCCTCGACGCTCGATTCACACACGCGCTACCGGCGGCTCTACCTCGACGACGCATTCAAGGGCGTCTTCATCGACGAGGTTAACGAAGAGCATGTGACCAAGTGGTTTGCCGAGCTCAACAATCGCACTGGTCCGGGCGCAGCCAATCGGACCCTCGAAATCCTAAAGCACATGCTCAACAAGGCTGAGGCGTGGGGGTATCGGCTGGAGAATACCAACCCGTGCCGGTCGATCCGACCGAACCGCAAACGCCAGTGCGAGCGGTTTTTGACGGTTGAAGAACTGGGGCGGCTAGGTATCGAACTCGCGAAACTACGGGAGAGCGACGACCTGACCGCCCGCTGCGAGGGCTCGGCGATCACCCTGCTGCTGCTGACCGGCTGTCGCCGGGGCGAGATACTTAATCTGCACTGGGGCGACGTGAAAGGAAATCGGCTGCACCTGCGCGATAGCAAGACCGGGCCGCGCACCGTCTGGCTCGGCTACGCCGCGCGCGAGGTGATCGCTGACATTCCGCGCCACAAAAAACTGCCTTGGCTGTTCTGGAACTACCGCTACCGTCGGCAAATCCGCGATGTCGCCTGGGCCTGGAAAGGCATCCGCGAACGCGCAGGTCTCGGCCACGTCCGCATCCACGACTTGCGCCACACATTCGCCAGCCATGCCGCCATGAACAAGGAAACGCTGCCGATGATAGGTCGGCTGCTTGGCCATGCGAATCATCAGTCGACGGCTCGTTACGCCCACCTGGATGATGACCATCTGCTTGATGCTGCGCAGCAGATTGGCAATACTGTGGCTGGCCTCCTTCGATAACAACTTACCGCAGCCGTCTTCTTGATAAACTAGGGTCCGGACTCACTACAGCCACCAGATGACGGTTGCGGCGAGGCTGATGGCGCCCATGAAGTTTTTGAGGTTGCGATCGAAGCGGGTGGCGATGCGGCGCCAGTCCTTGAAGCGACAGAACAT
>JBHSCB010000019.1:0-80617 GCA_042650965.1 Novosphingobium lubricantis
CCCCGTCCCTTTCGGGATTTCAGACCTTGTGAGGCCCGAGGTTAGTCCGGCGAGCAGAGGCATTCTCAACTTACCTCATCATCACTGATACTCCATTTCAGCGCCGCAACGGCGCACTGTCCTTGTATCCAAATTGGTGGCCATCGCGCGAACGCGGGTTCCAGCGCACCAGGCAAACGACGGCAAAGACGCTTCCGGGAACGCCGCCGACCAGTTCCTGGGCCGCGGCGTAATAGGTCCGGTTCCCGGGACAAGAGGACGCCAGCACCCGGAGCCCGCGGGTGGTGCCGTCGTCGAGCGTGCATTCGTAAGTCAGTTGCGCGTCGAGATAGGATTTGGCGCTCTTGTGGCCTCCCATCGACGTGAAGGGCATGAAAAGCCATCCCATGGTTGATTGTCCTTTCTGATGGTGAGAAGCCGACGTCAGGCTGCGAGCGCGGGTGCCGGCGCGTCATCCTCGTGGCATTCGCCTTCAGCTGCCGCGCTGCCGAAGCTCTTGAGGTAGGCGAAGGCCTGCTCTGCCTTGGCGGCCGCATGGATGATCGCGGTCTTGTCGCCGCGCAGGATCCCGAGCCAATGCCCGACATAGCTCGCATGGCGATCGTGCAGCACATTCGGCAGACCCAGATCCGCGCAGCAGAGCCCCGCCCCGATTTCGGCGACGAGCTCTTCGAACGCATACGCCTTGTCGCCGAAGCGCTTGCCGAACGTGCGGGCCAGCCTGTCGGAGTGGCCCGACCAATGGACGGTCTCGTGACATCTCGTCGACGCGTACAGATCCATGCTGCGAAACGAGGTTCGGCTGGGCATCTGGATATGGTCAAAGGTCGGCGTGAAGTAGGCTTGGTTGCCGCCATGGCGAACGTCGGCGGGGATCGCGTCGAAGAAGGCGTCGATCGCCGCCTGGCGGGTGGAGGGTTCCACCGGCGTTTCCGGTTCTTCGGGGGCGTAGAAATAGGCCGGGAGCGCGTCGATCTGGTCGGCATTGAAGACGACGTAGTGGCGAAGGAAGCGGATGTTCTTCTCGACCTCCTTGCCGGTTTCGGGATGCTCCTCGGTTTTCTTGAACGACGAATAATAGACCGAGATCGCGCCGGTCTCGCCGCGCCGGACATTGGCGCCGAGCGCCTCGGCCTGGCGATAGGTCATCCAGAAGCGCGAACGGTAGCCCATCGCGTCGCCGAGCGCCCAGAGATAGAGCGTGTTGATGCCGGTGTAAGGCGTCCCGCAGTGCCGGAGCGGGCGGCCGCCGGCGCCGCTGCATCGCCAGGGTCTCGACCAGGGCGGAACGCCCTCCTCTAGCTTGCGGATGATGAGATCCGTGATTTCCGCGGCGACGTCGCGGCTGGATCGACGTGAAGCTGACATGGTGAGAACTCCGCTGTGCGGGAAAGGGAAACCGCCGACGCGTGTCTGCGCGCCGGCGGTCAGCACTCCAGGAGGTGAGAGGCGTCAGGCCGCGAGCGCGCCCTGATCGTCCAGCTGAGGTTCGCCATCGGCGTCGTTCACCGCGACCGTGTCCTGATCGCCACCCTGGTCCTCGGGTTCGTCGTCGACATCGAGATCGTCGGCGGGCGCAGAATCGAGGAACTTCATCGCGTTCGGCACCCAGGCGAGCGCCGCGTCGCGAACCTCCGGCTCGACGATCGCTTCGCCGGCGAAAAGCTTGGCGCACGATTCCGAGATTTCGGACTTCTTCATCGTCGCGTGACGCGCCGTGAGCGCCGCACCGCCGACATCGGCGAGCAAGGTCAGGATCGAACCCTTGCTGACCCGGTCGAAGAAGTTCTCCGAGGTCGGCCGCCACCAGCTTGCGACATCGATTTCCATGATGGTCGCAAGCCGGTTTTGCAGCGGGGACTGCTCGGCGCGGGAATTTGGCGCTTCGAGCGACATCGCGACGATATAGGCGAGCCAGGCCGCCTTGGCGTCGTCGTCGAGACCGCGGAAGGCCTCGAACCGGTCGACCTGCGACTGGTACTCGGTCCAGCCGGCATCGAGCCCGTCATGGGCTTCGGCGAGATAGCTACGGGCGCGGGTCGCAGGCTGCTCGCCGGTGACCGGGTCCTGGGGCGAGCGAGCGCGAATGGTCGAGCCATAGGCGCTTTCGGCGGTCATGCGATCGTCGATCATGACGAAGAGCGCATAATCGAGCGCGAGGGCCGGGTGGCTGAGGAGCGTCGCCGCCAGGACGTCGCGCCGCTGCATCGCGAGCTCGTCGTAGAGCCGCGCGCTGAGCGGCTTGCCGCCCGGAGCCACCGCTTCCGGCCGGGAGGCCGGGGTCGCGGATTCCCTGCCGGCACCGCTCGGCCGGCCGCGCGAACCTTTGTCCGCGGTGTCGCCCGTCTCGTCCTCGGTGCCGCCGATCCGGATAGCCTCCTCGCTGTAATATTCGGCGTCGAGCACCATTTCGCCCTTGGGCGTCAGCTTGAGGAAGGCGCCGACCAGCGGCCGCAGTTCGTCCGGCAGAACTGGCGCGACCTTGCGGATCGCAAGCTCCTCGGCGCTGAGCGCGTCATATTCCTGGTCCAGCGCCTTATACGCGTCCTCGCCGATGGCTTCGTCGTCCATCGCCACGGAAATCGCCTGCTGACGCTCCGCGATCGCCTCGAGCCGGGCCTGCTGTTCCTCGGTCGGGTCCGCGGTGGGCAGGATGACGCGATAGAGGCCGGCGGCGGCGCTGTGGGTATAGTTGGACGCGATCGGACGGATCCAGCCAAGGCCGAGCTCCTCGCCGACAAGCTTGGCTTCTGCCTCCATGATGTCCGCGGCGAGCCGCTGCGCGATCTCGGGATTGACCCACTTGTCGCCGCTGTCGCTGAAGAGGTCGCGATCGACCTTGCCGCCGGCGTCCGCGTAGCGGTCCTCGCCGACCAGGATGGCGACGGGATCGGTCGAGTTCATGGTCTCGTTGGCGATAACACGGCGGATGGTGTCGGCGTTGGAATAGCTGGTGCCGTAGCTGTTCCAGACGAGCAGCTGCTTCTCCTGGTTCTCTGTCGACGCATAGGCCTTGGCGACGTCGAGCGTGATCGTGCCTTCGCTCAGCGCCTCGAAGATCGGCTCGGCGAGCGTCGCAAGGCGCAGGCGGCCCTCGACGAAGCGGCGGGTGAGGCCGAAGCGTTTGGCAACGCCGTCGATGTCGCCCGTCAGCCCAATGAAATACTGGAACGCCCGGCATTCCTCGGCCGGCGTCATCTTGAGCTGGT
Source organism: Novosphingobium lubricantis (assembly GCA_042650965.1). Classification (GTDB taxonomy): domain Bacteria; phylum Pseudomonadota; class Alphaproteobacteria; order Sphingomonadales; family Sphingomonadaceae; genus Novosphingobium; species Novosphingobium lubricantis. The sequence goes on from JBHSCB010000019.1 coordinate 3,210, forward strand.
GGAAGTTGGCCGCCGTCGAAGTCTCGGACAGGGTCGCCTCGTCACCGACCAGGACCTTCACGGGAACGTCATAGGTCTCGGGGTCGATCACGCCGCGCTCGGCGAGCAGGCGCAGGCCGCGCAGGCGGCGGCCGCCGTCGAACACCTCGAAGGTGCCGCGCGGTTTCCGGACGGGGGTGACAAGCAGGTTCTGCAGGACTCCGCGCGCTTCGAGATCGGCCGCCATCTGCGGGATTTCGAGCAGTTCGTCGGGTCGCTTGCGGACGTTGATGGGTGAAAGCGTGAGCTTGGCGAGCTTAACGGATGCGGTCATGGGAAGGAGCTCCATCTGGCGTCCGGATCATCCCGGACACCAGCTCCGTCCCCCCCTTCCCTTTCCCCGATTGGCTTACGGCGAACCAGCGAGCTGCAGAGCCGCCGAGCGATCGCTTTTCGGTCCAGCTTCGATTTTTACTGTCGGTGAACTGGCGAGCGATTAGGCTGGAACCAAGGGGGTACGTGTGAATCCGCTCGATCTGATCTCGGCAGCGCCGTGGAAGCGTGCTGCCTTCACGACCTATGCGCTTTCGCTGTCGTTCTTCGAGGCAGTGCTTCTCGACGCGCTGCTTCGCGGGGGTAGCCGCAATGCTCTCATCCTGGCCGATCCGGAAGGCGTGCGCGCCGGCCTGAGCGAGGAAGGTGCGCGCAGGGTCGGCCGCGACTATGAGATCGAAGCCGTCGCCTGCGCAAATCAAGGGGTGTTCCACGCAAAAGTGGGCGCGCTGTTCGGCGATGATGATGCTCATCTGCTCGTCGGATCGGGCAACCTGACTTTCGCGGGCTGGGGCGGCAATCTCGAGCTGGTCGAGCATCTGCACCCAAGCTTCGCGGCGGATGCATTCGACGATGCGGCGGCGTTTTTCGAACAGCTCGCCGCGTCGGCTCAGATCATCACGACGGCAGGGCCTGCCTGCGAGACGATTGCCGGCTTTCTGCGACGATCGGCGCAGGGACAGCCGCGGACGGGCCATATCCATGTGGTGCACAGCCTCGATGCGCCGATCGCGGAACAGCTCGCGCTCTATGCCGACGACCTTGGCGGCGTGACCCGCCTTACGGCGGTCTCGCCCTATTACGATCTACGCGCCGACGGGCTGGATGCGCTCGCGACACTGCTGGGTATCGAAAAAGCGCATCTCCATGCCCATCCCGCAGGAACGGTCCGCAGTCCGGGTTCGAATGCCTGGCCCTTCGAGGGCGGGTCCAAGTGGCAGCCCGTCGATGTCGCTGATGCGTTCGGCCACGATGACAGACCGCTCCATGCCAAGTCGATCGAACTGGTTTGCCGCAAAGGACGCCTCCTTCTCAGCGGCAGCGCCAATGTGACGCATGCCGGTCTGTTCGGGCGAAACGTCGAGGCCGGGGTCCTCCGGGTCCAGCGGGGCAGCAAGAGCTACTGGGTCACGGCCCCGGGAACGGCCCCTGCCCGCCTCCCGGCAGACGCGCTGGACGAGAACGAGACGAGCGACTCCGCAGTCGGAATCCTGAGCGCCTCGCTGGAAGGAGAACGGATAGCGGGGCGCGCGCTGACACCGAGGCTTGGCGGGAACGCAAGCGCCGTGCTGCGAACCCCCAGGGGATCCCATGCGCTGGGTCCGGTCGTGGTCTCTGGCGACGGCCATTTCCAGCTCGACGCGCCGGGCATCGAATTCGAAAGCTGGGAAAACGGTCGTCTGATCCTCGGACTTGAGCAAGGCAGCCGCTGCTGGGAAGGCTTCGTGTCGATTGCGGCGGCGCTCGAGCTGATCCGGCGCACAGGTTCGATTGCCACGCGGCTCATGGCGATGCTCGCCGGCACCGAAACGCCGACCGACGTCGCCGCCATCCTGGCGTGGTTTCGCGAGGATCCGAGTCGCATGCCCGCATCGCTCGGCATCGGCGGTGGCGGAAGTGGTGGCCGGCCAGACGGGACCGAAGGCATGGTGACGCTCGCCGACCTCAATGCGGCTGCCCTCGGCGCCAATTTGCTGTCGGGCGCGCCCGGAGAGGAAACATCGTCCGCGTGGCGGCACACCATGGCCCTGATCCGTGCCGTGTTCAGGCAGTCGCGCGGTCCTTGGGGGGCCGGCGGCGAAACCGACGATGACGACGACGACGATGAAAAGGACCGCGAGAAGCGAGCGAGGTCCGAAGAAGCGGCGAACTATCGGTCGCTCCAGATCTTCGACGAACTGCTGACGACCATGCTGGCGCCCGAGGCTGCGGGTCGTAACGCGCTCATGGCGCTGTCGCTGTCGCATTTCCTGGCCGACCGGATCAGGCCGGCACCGGCCAAGGTGCAACTCTGGCTCGACAAGGTGTTGCCGCAGATCGCCGCGCTTGACGGCCCCGAGAGCGACCTCGCCGCCGCTTCCATCCTCCTTCATCATGCCGCCGACCGACGAGACGACAATGCCATTCGGGCGCGACGCTATTTCCTGCGCCGCGGGATCGATCCGGCCACCATTGCCGTCTCTCCAGATGTCATCCCGGCTTTCATGGCGTTGCTCGGCGAAGGCATCGATCTCGACGGTTTTCTCGGCGAAGTGCTGACGGCAAGGACCGTGGGCGAGCAAATCGACGCCTATCTTGCCGCCGGCGATGGGCATGGTCCCGATGTCGGATTTGATAGCCTTCGCTCGTCGCCGCACTGGCCCAGTCTTGACCGGGCGCTGCGCGATCCCGCCTCGTTCGCCAAGCTGATGGTACTCGAGACCTTCCGAGCGTCGTGCCCGCGTTGCCATATGCGGCTTCCCCTTGCGGCCGGAGAAGATCTGCGGCTGCGGGGATTGGCGAGTTGCTGCGGCCGAATCCTGCTCAATCGGGATTGCTGAACGTGATGGACCTGAACGAACTCCTTGATGTCGCCCGCACCGCCGGCGAGCCCCAGCCGGTCGACAGAAGCAAGGTCGGCATGGGCGGCGTGGATCCGCTCGGTCTGCGCCAGATCAATTTCGGCCTGATGGACCGGGTGCTCCCTGACCTCAACAACGTCGCAAGCCACATCCGGCCCTATACGCTGATGGCCTGGGCCTGGCGGCGCGTCCGCCATATCCTCGAGCGCGGAAGGCGACAGAGCGCACAGGCCGAGGAGATGCGCGATTTCGTCGACCGGATCGAGGCGATCTACGCGTGGTCGCAGTTTCTGATCAATCCGAAAGCCGACATACCCGGAGCACAGGCCATGCGCCCGATGCTGGATACGGTGCGCTATCGTTTTGGCGGCGAGGAATGGGAAGCCCGGCGCAACATGAGACGCTATTCCACCGGCTTCATATCGCCGCTGAACTACGGCCCAAGCCTGCGCACGATGGGCTGGTTGATCCCGGTCGAGGGCGCCGCTGGCATATTCCAGCCCGATCCTGCCCTCGAGCCGGTGCTCGACGCCTTCGAAAAACGCTTCGAGGGCGAGCTGGACCACGAGGCGTTCAATCGCTTCGGAAGCGTCAGCGTGAAGCGGGCGGACGCCGAGCGCTGGGGTAAACTCTGGACGATGGACAAGCCTCGCGCGGCCGAAGCGAAGGCCATGTTCGCCAGGCTCGGCGGCGAACGCGCGGCGCCGGCCCGCCAGAAAGGCGTGGCTCTGATTCTGGCGGCCGTTGCGGATCTGGCGGACGAGGAGGCGACGTACGAGGATATCAGAATGCGGATGGCCGATCGGGCCGACGCATGGAGCAACGCGAACGACCGCCCGATCGCGGCGGACGAATGGAGAGCGGTCCAGATCCGGCAGCTGTTCCGGCTCGCGCTCGAAGGTCTGTTCTATTGGACGATCGGCGCGCTTCTACCTGCCTCCCGTTCCACCCGGCAGCTCGCACAGGCCTTCATCGATGCCCTCGACGAGACGTCATTGGCGGATAGCGCTGGAGAGTGGATTCTCGCGTCGAAGGACACCACAAATCCCGTCGAACATCTTCGCTCCCTGCAGAAAGTCCTTCGCGACCAGGAAAGGCTTCCTACTGCCATTGTCGCGGCCCTTGCTCTCTGCCTCCGCGAAGCGCCGAACCAGGGCCACCCATTCGAGAATCCCGATCGATTGCCCCTCAGCCGGGCCAGGAGGGAGGCGGAAAGCTGGCGTGAGCTCTCGCCGGCCGGTTTCGTCGGGCGCGTGCTCGAGATCTGGATCATGGCGCAGCATGCCTATTGGTCCGTCGGACGGGGCCTGGCCGACGCTCGAAATCGGGGCAAGACGATCCTCCGTTTGCGGATTGTCATGGACGAGGGCGGATGGACGCTGACGCCGGGCACGACGCGCCAGGGCAATCCTCCAGAGCCGACCCCGGACCGGCTCGAAACGGCGACGAATCTGCTCGTCGAATGCGGGCGCCTCTAGCGACACGCGAGTGTCGCATCCGTGCAAGGAAATGCAGGCGCGTTACGATACGATCTTGCTGCGACCCGAGGGGCCTTCGAGTCGAAAGTTTCGGCGGCCTCCCACTCATAAAGCCTGCCTGGTCCTGCCGGGCAGGCTCTTTTTTCGCCTGCCGATCATTGTTCGTCCAAGTCCACATGCCGGAGCGGCGCGTGATCGAGGAATGTCTTCACCGCGTCTGCTTGAAAGCATTTGGCGGTCTCGCCATCTGATCGGCGATCGAAACCCAGGAGATTGTGGAAAGAAGCCATGACGACGACGTTGGATGCTGCGCCTGAAACCCGTTCCTTCGAAACGGACGTTGCCAAGCTGCTGCACCTCATGGTGCACTCGGTCTATTCGGACAAAGATGTGTTCCTGCGCGAACTCATCTCGAACGCCGCCGATGCCTGCGAGAAGCTTCGCTATGAAATGCTGAGCCATCCCGAATTGGGCTCGGGCGAACTCCCGCGGATCACAGTGACACTCGACCTCGACCAGCGGCGGCTCATCGTCGAGGACAATGGCATCGGCATGAACGAGGCCGAGATGATCGAGGCGCTCGGCACGATTGCGCGATCGGGGACCAAAGCCTTCATGGAACGCGTCGCTTCGGCGAAAGACGCTGAAGGCGCGCAGCTGATTGGGCAGTTCGGCGTCGGTTTCTATTCGGCGTTCATGGTCGCCGACAAAGTCGACGTGTTCTCGCGAAGGGCCGGTGGGGATACCGCGGCGCATTGGTCGTCGGACGGTCTTGGGACCTACAGCGTCGAGATTGCCGAGCTTGCGGATGCCCCCACGCATGGCACCCGGGTCGTGCTGGAGCTCAAGGAAGACGCGGCCCAATATGCGCAGCGCTTCAACTCCGAAGGGATCATCAAGGCGCAGTCGGGCCACGTCCCCGTGCCGATCTTCCTGCTGGAGAAGCCCGATGCTGAGCCGGTCCAGATAGGCGACGGCGCCGCCCTTTGGACGAAGCCAAAGTCCGAAATTAGCGAAGAGGATTACACCGACTTCTACCGCAGCGTGGCCGGGCAGTTCGACAAGCCTGCGCTTACGCTGCACTATCGGGCCGAGGGTCTGCACGAATATTCCGTCCTCGCCTTCATTCCGGAGATGAAGCCTTTCGACCTGTTCGACCCGGAACGTCACGGGCGGATGAAGCTCTATGTCAAACGGGTCTTCATCACCGACGAAGCCGAAATCCTGCCTCGTTACCTCCGGTTCGTGCGCGGTCTCGTCGACTCCAGCGACATTCCCCTGAACGTGTCGCGGGAGATGATCCAGGAGAGCCCCGTGCTGGCCGCGATCCAGAAGGGCGTGGCGAACCGGCTGCTGTCGGAGCTCGAGAAGCTCTCGACGAATGACGCCGATGCTTACCAGCAATTCTGGATGAATTTCGGGGCGGTGCTGAAGGAGGGGCTGTACGAGGACTATGGCCGGCGCGAAACGCTGCTGGGTCTGGCGCGCTTCAAGACGACGACCTCCGGCACCGAGTGGCGTTCGCTGAAGGACTATGTCGCGGCGATCAAGGAAAACCAGACGGCGATCTACTATGCGACCGGACCCGATCTCGATCGTCTGGCGTCCTCGCCTCAGCTCGAGGGCTTCCGGGCTCGCGGGATAGAGGTGCTGCTGCTGACGGATCAGGTGGACAGTTTCTGGGTGACCGCGGGACTGGACTTCGAAGGGAAGCCCTTCAAGTCCGTGACGCAGGGCTCGGCCGATCTCGGGCTCATACCTTTGACCGAAGGCGATGCGCCGGCCGCCTCCACGTCCGATGAGGTTTCCGGCTTCATCGAGTTCGTGAAGGAGGTGCTCAAGGACGAGGTGTCGGACGTGCGGGCCTCCGAGCGACTCACCGAAAGCGCGGCATGCCTGGTTGCGCCCGAACACGGAATGGACAGACAGCTCGAGAAGCTGCTGGCAGCCTCTGGGCGTGGCGGGACGGCGGCACGGCCCGTGTTGGAGATCAACCCTCGTCACGATCTTGTGCAGAAGCTTGCCGGCCTTGCTGCAGATGCGGACCTGCGCGAGGACTCGGCTCGGCTGCTTCTCGACGAGGCGCGGATTGCCGATGGTGAGCTTCCGGCCGATCCGCGCGGTTTCGCCGCCCGATTGGGAAGGATCTGGACGAAGGCGCTCGCATAGCGCCTGCCCGGAGGTCTGGGTGCGGTCCCCGGGGCGGCGCTCAGACCGTGCTAACGCCGGGATCAAACGCTGCCTCGTAGAGGGCGCGTCTCACCGGCTCGTCGAGATAGCCGTCCTGTTCGACCCGGAGCGCGGAGGGAAAGACGTCGCCGCCGGCGAGCCACGCCGATTCCGCATCCGGATGCGAAACCGCATCGGCAAGCGCGGTCGCAAGATCGAACCTGTCGGTGCAATAACCGGCGTTGAGGAGCGCTCCCTGAAGCGCGATTTCATAGGCTGCGCGCAGGGCGACCGATGCGAGCGCAGAGGGGATGACGGCTTCGTCCGGAAGGCTGCAGGCGAGCCGGCACTGGTCCGCGTCGAGCGACATGGTGGTGCGGCAGACGATCGGACGGCTGGGATGCGCCGTGCAGAGACCATCGGCGAGGACCGCGCAGGGCGCCAGACTCTCCAGGAGCGGTTTATCCCAGCCCTCACGGCGCCGCCTGGCCAATGCCGGAATGCCATCCGTCACGCCGGTGGGCAGATTTCGCGCGAGGAAGAGGATTTCCGGCGCTGTCGCCGAGACGCGGGTGTGGCAACACCAGGCACAGCGCGGACCGCATGCCGCTTCGGTCCAAACCTGCTCGGGCGTTCGCCGCTCGATCGCGTCATAGAGATAGCCGAAGAGCGGATCGAGGGTGCGGGCGGAGCGGGCCTCGTCGATGAATCCCCTTAGTGCGCGCATCTCCCGAACGATCTCGCTATCGGGGCGAATGTAAGGCTGTACCTCGCCGCGAGACGAGGAATCCACGTCCGTCACGGCATGATCTTCCTGTTACACTATCGTTATTTGCCCGCAACGAGCCTGATAGGTTATTTTCGGGCAATCCGCCACATCGCGCCGTCCATTTCTTGTGATTTTACACGAGTTTACAACTGCGAGCCCCCCGCTCCATCGCTAGGCGAGAAGCTGACCGAGGACGGCTTCCGCGGTCGCCATCGGCACGAACATGCGCGTGCGATACTGGATCACCTCGGTGAAGCAGCCGATCGACTTGAGCCAGGGCAAGCGGTCGTGCGGGCAACCCACGAGTTCGATCCGCTGGGAGCCGTTGACGACCGAGCGCTTGATGGTGAGCGGGAACGGATGTGAGACGTCGACGCTGCGCCCGGACGTGACCGCCTTGGCGACGGCGTCCGCCGGCAGCGCCTCGGAACGATCGATGCCGAGCTTGGTGAACAGCTGAGGCACGTGATCGTCGAACACGAGACGGCCGAGCCAGGAGTGCCCTTCGCCATCGACGATGCGGTTCACCGCCATATGATCGCTCGGCAGCGCCGACCAGATCGGCAGAAGCAGGCCCGTCGCGAGCCGGATCGTCTCGCTGTCGACGGTCTGCCGGGCGGCCTCCACCTCGTCCGACCAGGTTGCCGTGAAGGCGTCGCGCGTCACCTCCTCCCAGGAGGATTCGTAGAGATCGTCCTCGCGCATATATTCGTTGCGCGTGGGCCGCATCATCTCGACGCGGGGGATCGGCGTGCCCTCCTTTTCCTCCATGAGCGAACGCGCCCGTGTCCTGAGCGCAACCTTGCCCGACTTGCGGTTGATCATGAAGCCGGCACTGGCATCGCCGTCGGCGATCCGCAGGATGCGCTCGAGCGAGACCGGGTTGCGGCGTCGCGCGATCTCGATGGTGAGCAGATGCGAGGTTGCGCCCGTGCGGGGATCGGTCCGCAGCACCACGTCGTCGATCAGCGTGGCCTTGTCGACGAGGATCGTCTCGACGCCGACATCGAGGCGGCCGGCTTCGCGCGCGGCCGAGACGCGGGTTTCGATCAGCGACAGGAATTCGTCGAAGATATTGTTCTGCAGCGCGATCGGCAGGGCGAGGATGCGATTCAGCCAGCGCTGGATGGGCGGCATCTCGTCCTTGAGGACGCCATCCTTGTCGCAGAGCTCCAGGCCGGTGCGATGCTGGAAATCGTCAAGCGTGGTGCTCGAGAGCTTGCCGGCCGCGAGCAGGTCGAACCAGGAGAGGAGCGCGGCGCAGGCATATTCGCTTTCGAGATTGTCGGCCGGGTCGAAGAGCCCCTGCCCGCCCGTCTGCCGCTGGCCGCGCGTCAGCGCCCCGAGGCTGTCGAGGCGCCGCGCGATCGTGCTGGTGAAGCGCAGCTCGCCCTTGCAGTCGGTGGTCACCGGCCGGAACAGCGGCGTTGTCGCCTGATGGGTTCGGTGGGTTCGGCCGAGCCCCTGGATCGCGCGATCGGCGCGCCAACCGGGTTCGAGGAGCAGGTGGACGCGCTGTTCCTGGTTCATGACGTCGAGCGAGGCATGATAGCTGCGGCCCGTACCGCCGGCGTCGGAGAAGACCAGCATCCGCTTTTTGCCGGCCATGAAGGCCGCGGCCTCCGCCTGGCTGGTCCGCGCCGAGCGGCTTTCGAGCTTCTGGCGCCCGTCGCTTGCGGTGATGAGCCGCTTGGTGCGACCGGTGACCTCGGCGACATTGTCATGGCCGAAATGCTCGAGCAGCGCATCGAGCGCCGACATGATCGGGGGCATGGCGCAGAGCGTCTCGATCAGCGCGTCGCGTGCGGCCTGGGCCTCGGGATTGTAGACCGGGTGCCCGTCGTCATTCACCATCGGAAGTGAGCGCGGCGTGCCGGTATCATCCTTGAAGACGCGCATCTGCCGGGTCGGGAAGGCACGCTCGAGGTAATCGATGATGTATTCTTTGCAGTCGCAGTTTATGTCGAGCGTGGCGGTGGGAGGCGCAGGTTTCCTTCGGTTTTCCATGATGTCACTCCAGATAATGTGAGGGTCAGGCGGATTGTTCGGAGACGGGCTAGGCCCGCCTTCGAACGTCGGTAAGCATGGTAATCAGGGCATCGGATGGTGGCTTGAAGCGCCCGGGCCTGATGGCGGGGGCACCGTGAGCCGCGAGGATTTGCAGCTTCTCCTCGGGATCGGCGCGCAAATAGGTCTCGGTGCTCTGGATGCTGGCGTGGCCAAGCCACAACGCGACCTTGCGGATGTCCCCGGTCGCCGCGAGCGTGTGCATCGCACAGGAATGCCGCAGCACGTGCGGCGTAACCCGCTTGCCAAGGATCGACGGCTGCTTCGTTGCTGCGGACTTGACGTGTTCGGCCAAACGGAACGCAAATCCGTCGCGGGTCATGGGCTGCCCGTTGGCATTGAGGAATATCTCGGCAGCTTGCGCGTCGGGCCGGATCGCTAGCCACGCGCGCAATGCGAACTGGGTCTCCTTCCAGAGCGGCAGGACCCGTTCACGCCGACCCTTGCCCATGATGTGCAGTGTTGACAGGGAGCGGTCCGGAAAATCGCGCAGCTGTATCGTTACGAGTTCCGACACCCTCAGCCCGCCAGCATAGGCCAGATGCAGCATCGCGCGATCGCGGGTGCCAAGGCGTGTCCGGGGATCCGGAGCATCGAGCAGAGCCTTGATCTCGGTCCGGTCGAGATAGTCGATCAGCGCCTTGTCGGTCTTCTTGGTCGGGATCGATCTTACGCGGAGGGCCTGATCAAGGCAGGCCGGAATCCGATACTCGATGTACCGGAAGAAGGACCGGATCGCGGCGAGCCTGCCATTGCGGGTCCGCACGCAACTGCCGCGCCCGGTCTCGACATGGTCGAGGAAGGCCAAGATCATGTCGGGGCCGAGATCCTCGATCTCAAGATCGGTCGGCCGACGCTTCAGCCGACCGGCAGCGAACTGGACGAGGAGAACGAAGCAGTCGGCATAGGTCTTCACCGTGTGCGGACTGACAGCGCGTTCGCGTGGCAGATGTTCACGTAGGTATGCCGAGAGATGCGGAGCGAGCGCCGTCATGCCGCTTCTCCCCGGTAAAGTTGCTCGCTGGCGGCAGCGATGTCGCGAAGCAGCACCGGAGTTGCTTCGAGATACCAATACGTGTTGGCGACCGACGCGTGCCCCAGATAGACGCTGAGTCCGGCCATGTGGTGTGCGACCGCCTCCCTGTCGGGTGGGCAGGACTCAAGGGAACGCATGGCGAAAGTGTGCCGCAAGTCGTGTAGCCGCATCCCGGCCGTTCCAGTTGGTCCGCGGTATCCAAGCTGTCGGGCCAGTCTGACTAACACGATGTGCGCGCGCACTTTATGGGGAGCTCTTCCCCGGATGGTCACGAACAGGTCATTGCCTATGACGCCGAGCCTTGCCCGGGTGGCGAGATATGCTTCGAGCGCCTGACGGGTCGATGACTGCAACGCTACAAGCCGCTGTTTACCGAACTTGCCGTTGCGGACGATCAGGCCATCCTCGACCAGATCGTTGCATTGTAGCGAAAGGGCCTCGGAAATCCGGAGGCCTGTCGCCGCGAGCAGACCGAACAGGTAATGGTACGTGTATGGGCTGATCGTGCCTTGGGGTGGAACGTCCAGTGCTGCAGTCATGATCGCCCGCACCTGATCCGGTTCAATGATGGTCGGCGTCGGGCGTGCTCGCTTGCCCCGACCGAAGACGCCGGCAGGCGGAACTTCGTGGCCTGAATCCTCGGCGTGAGCGAAAAGGCTGAAGTTGCGCACGGTGTCGAACCTCCGGCGGGCCACATATTGTGAGCTCGACGTGTGGCACCAGTCGTAGATCCGCTGGACCTGGGTGTGCCGATCGCCGAAACCCTCGGCGTAGGCAGCGTACTGGCGGAGCATCCGGTCCTGTTCGGAATACTTCCGACCCAGGCTGCGATGCAGAGCGACGTATCTTGAGATGTGTGTGTTCAACATGGCAGGTCTCCGGGCCAGGGCTGCGCGATCTTCATGAGCATCGGCAGATCGACCTTGGCGTAGATGGCAGTGGTCTCGGGCGAGCTGTGACGCAGGATGGTCCCAACGGACTCCAAGCCCGCGCCCGCGCGCAGCAAGTTGGTGGCAAGCGAGTGCCGGAACATGTGCGATCCGGTTGGCAATCCCTCGATCCCGCCGCGCTCCCGCGTGCGAGCTACAATGCCGGCGATCTCGGCGGAGGAGCGGAATGGCCGAAACGGGGCTTGGGCGCGTAAGAACAGATGCGGGTCGACGGCCTTGGGACGAGCTGTATCCAAGTAGGCAAGGATCGCGTCGCCGACATCCTGGGGCAACGGCAGACGGTCAGGCCGACGCGTCTTGCCCTTGACCCGGATGTACCCGCCCCGCCAATCGATATCGTCGAGGCGCATATCCCGGACATCGCCCGCTCGCAGTCCGAGCCTGGCGAGCAGGAGAATGATAGCCTTGTCCCGGACCTCTACCGGACGACCTGTCGGACAGGCAGCAACGATCTTCTCGATCGTTGCCGGGTCGACGTGGCGGGGCAGCGTCGAAAGGCGGTAGCGCTGCACCGATGGAATCGCGTGCAACAATGCCGGACGACAAACACCCTGCACGATCAGGAACCGGATGTAGCTCCTCATTATCGTGACGAGCAGCGATGCCGACCCCGGCGTCTCCTTGCTCCGTCGTTGGAATGCGCGCCTAAGAGCGGCAGCATCCCAGTGCGACGGCTCGCCCAGCATGGGCATGAGCCGCGTGATGTCGGACCGGTAGCGACGGATCGTCTCGTCGGTCGCGCCGCGATGTTGCTTGAGCCAAGTCAGATATGCCGACATGTGCTGGTCAGCGTCCACCACCGGTTCAACCGATGGGATGACACCCCGACCTCGCAGAAACTCAACGAAGTGCCAAGCGCAGCGCCGCCGCCGCTTCATACCCGAGGCGACCAGCTCGCCTCGCTTACGCCAGACCGGACAGCGACAATCATGTGCCGCGTACTGGTCGATGATAGTGTCGTCGATATCGACCCACCGCCGTCGTGCAATGCGAAGCCAGGCCGCGAAATGCTCGGCCTCGGATCGATAGGACTGCGCCGGTCCCCGTGCGAGTTGCAGGTGATCGATCGCATCGGAATAGTCGGCGAGGTGCCGTGGCAGATCGTCGATCCCGTCGTCGACTTCGACGTAGCCTTGATCTTCCAGGAAGCGGACGAAGCGTCTGACCCGCGCTGCAATGTCCGCCTTATATACTGGCTGCTGCGCCGAATACCGGTGGCACCGGCACCGGTGCTTCTCGAACCGCCGAACAGCCCGGTCGTCGATCTTGCGGATCGCGATCCCATGCAGATCCAGCCAATGCAGGAAATGGCGGACAGCAGCGCCATACAGAACCGCGCAGGCTGACCTCTCGTCGAGCGACAGAGAGGAGAGGAATGCGGTGAGTAGGGTGCCGTGACTGGGCGGGTCTTCGACCCGGAGCGCGGCCGCTCGAAACGGCAATGATGATCTTGTTCGCATGTAGCTTCCTTCGTCTTGTTGAGGTCGAAGGAACTGTAATTATCTGGAGTGAAATCATGGAAAACCGAAGGAAACCTGCGCCTCCCGCCGCCACGCTCGACATAAACTGCGACTGCAAAGAATATGTGTAATGCTGAGTTCAACATTAGACATACTCACGGGGGCTGAGATCAATTTCCAGGTTCGCCCGCTCGTCGGGCGAGAGGTCGCCAAGCCGCCGATCCAGGATCGATTCCGCGGTCGTGACCAGCTGAAGGACCACCGATTGGCCCGCTGAGAGATGCGCCTTCGCCGCCGCGATCACGGTCGGGAGTTTCATGCTGAGGAGGAGCTGGCCGAAGAAGCGCTGCTTGGTCGACTCGAACCGCGAGCGCGCCGACGCCTTGGCGCCGCTGTTGAGCGTCGCATTTTCGAGCCCGTCGACCACAGCCGTCAATTCGAGGGCATGCTCCATGTTGCGGTGGATGATTCCCCAGGCGTCGGCATAGGCGTCGTAGATCGCGATCTGCTCGCGCGTCAGTTCATGCCGCAGGATGTCATATTCGACGCCGGCGAAGCTGAGCGCGCGGGCGGTGTAGAGGCCGAGCGCCTTCAGATCGCGAGCGACGAGCTCCATCGCGGCGATGCCGCCCTTGCGGATGCCGGAGATGAACTGCTCGCGGTTGCTGAAGGCGGTTTCCGGCCCCCACAGGCCCAGCCGCACGGCATAGGCGAGGTTGTTGACGTCGGAGGCGCCGGTTGCCGAGGCGTAGAGCACGCGCGCGCCGGGCAGATGGTTCTGGAGCAGGACCCCGGAGATGCCCTGCTGCGAGCCCTCCTTCTTGCCGAGCGCCCCTTCGCCGCCGGCGACGCCGCCCATCTCATGCGCTTCGTCGAAGCCGATCACGCCTTCGAAGTCGTCGCCTGCCCAGTCGATGACCTGCTGGAGGCGGCTGTGGTCACCGCGTGCCGAACGAAGCGTCGGGTAGGTGACGAAGAGCACGCCCTGCTCCAGCGGTATCGCCTGGTCGATCTTCCAGTTGGAGAGGGGCTGGATGTCGGCCGCGAGACCACCGAGCGCGGTCCAGTCACGCCGCGCGTCTTCGAGCAGCGCCTCGTTCTTCGAAATCCAGATGTTCCGGCGGCGGCCGGCGAGCCAGCTGTCGAGGATGCACGCGGCGACCTGCCGCCCCTTCCCCGCCCCGGTCCCGTCGCCGAGGAAATAGCCCATGCGATAGGCGCGGCCATCCTGCGCTTCCTCAAGGCCGACGCCTTCCTTGGCGGGCCTGAACTTCCCCGGTAGAAACTGGTCCCAGGCATGTCCCGCATAGACGACGGTTTCGAGCTGCGAGGCCGACAGCAGGCGTTCGGAGACAGTGCGTTCGGGGAGCCGCGGCACATAGGCCGGGATCGGCGCCGCGATCGAGCCCATCGCGACGGATTCGACCAGGGCAGTCGGATGTTCGCCGGCGGCGTCGAAGGTGATCCGGCTCGGACGATAGGGAAGATAGACACCGACCTGGTCGAGCAGCGGCGCCGGCGTGTCGAGCGGCGCGTAGTCGACAGGCAGTACGTTGTTGCGCACCGGAGCGTGATAGGGCCGCGGCTGCGCGCGATTGCTCTTCATGGCGCGGAACAGCGAGGGGCTGCTCGATCGCTTGGGAGTCGGCGCCGATGGCGCTGCGAGGGTCGCGCGTTCGTGGATCGTGAGCGCGCCGATGAGCTCGCGGATGGAGGTGCGCTGGATCGTCGCGGGAATGGTCGTGCCGGGGACCTTGTCGATCTCGAACAGCCGGACCGCGATGCTGGTGCCGTGCTTCAGATAGCATTTCTCGAGCCGCACCGAGGTCCGCACGCTGACATCGCGCAGCGTGGTCTCGAAGAGATCGCGCATCCGGGCATTGGGTCCGAACCAGTCGGGCATGATTGCAACCAAACGGCCGCCGGCCTGCAGTCGGCGAAGGGCTGCCTGGAGATGTCGGACAGCGGCGTGTGCGTCCGCGCCCAGCCCGACCGACCGGGAGAATGGCGGGTTCATGAGGATCAGGCTGGGGCGCGCCGCTGCCGCCAGGCTCGAGTTGATCGTGGCGCCGTCGTGGCCAGTGACGGTCGCGTCGGGGAAGACATCGGCGAGACGCGCCCGGCGGCCCGACGCATATTCGTTGAGCTGGAGGGAGCCGAAGTCGCGGCAATGCGCCACGAGGAGCCCATTGCCGGCGCTCGGCTCGAGGATCACATCGTCGCTCTGGATATTGGCGAGGACAACCGCCACCGCGGCAAGATCGACGGGCGTCGAGAACTGCTGCCATTCGATCTGATCTTCGCTGCGAACGGTCTGGGTGGGCAGCCGGTCGAGCAGGTCGCAGGCCGCAATCACGTCATCGAGCGAGGTCAGCGGATAGGGACCGAACTGGAGGTGGTGGGCGAGCGCATGCTCGAGAATCTCGAAGCTGTCGCGCTGGGTCCAGAGCCCGTCCGCGTCGGTCCCGCCATAGCCTTCGATCATCGCCGTATTGAGGTCGGCCCGGGTGATCGGGTCCGTCGACCTGAGGCGGTCGATGAGAAGCGTGGCCGCGCGGCGTTCGGCCGCGGTGGCGGTATCGAAGAGATCGGACATGGTGGGGTCTCCGGACTGGCTGCCCCATCGGCAGCATCAATCCTTCGATCCCCCTTCCCTTTGCCCAGTCGCGCGGTGGTTGGCAGGGGCCGGCTACGCTATCGCGGAAAGCCTTGGGTTCGCCGACAGTTTCCGAACCAGTGCTATCGGGCGTCCCGGCCAAGCTGGCGGACGCAGTGCAGCCAGTGTTTCCGGTGTCCGCCACCCTTCTCGACGCCGCCGATGATCGAATAGCGAACGGGTGCGATGCCGACGAGGCGGAGCAGATTGCGGTCGAGGCTCTTGAGGCTATGGGCCCGGTAGAAGAACCGATAGAAAGGTGCGGGCATCCCCATCGTCACGATGATACGCGCCGACCAGCCACCGAGCAGTCTTGCTGGCTGATCAGGTTCGGTTTCATCGATCGCAAAGCCGGGCCGCATGACCTGCTCGAGGAAGGCTTTGAGGAGAGCGGGCACGTCGCCGAGCCAAAGCGGATAGAGGATCACGAGATGGTCGGCCCACCGAATGTCGATTTGCGCCGTGTGGATCGTGTCTACAGGATTGGCCTCGCGCCATTCTTTGGCCGAGCGCAAAATCGGAAAATCCAGGGACGCGATATCGATCCTGCGGACTTCGTGGATGCCTGCCTCGGCACCCGCCGCATAGGCATCCGCCAGCGCGTGAACGAAGCGCGCCCGATCAGTATCGGGGTGTCCATCGATGATCGCAATGCGTGCCATGCGCTCCTCCGGACATTGCCTTCCTCTCCCGCGTTGCCTCCGGCAATCAGGAAGTTTCCCAAGGTGCCGCGCCAATGCCAGGCTGCCGTTGGCGAGACCCTGGTCATCGCCGGCTCATCTCGAGAACCTTGGCCCAGTCCTTGACGCCCTTGGGGGGCATGGGGGTGATCGCGAGATCCGGCCTGGCGTAACGCAGGGCTGCCCGCTCTGCCGCGATCGCGCCTTCGGCATCGTTGTCGACGGCCAGGATCAGCGAGGTCAGCGATGACGGAAGCAGGAGCTGGTCGAGCCGGCGGGCTCCAAGGCTCGTCCAGCAAGGTATGTCGTGGAGGATGGTGAAGGCGCGCGCGGTTTCGAAGCCCTCGGCCAGCGCCAGCACAGGAACTGCCTGCCCTCCTCCCTGCCATGCGCCTTGCCCCGGCCGGCCGAGCATCAGCTTCATCCGATATCGGGCTGTCAACGGGTCGAGGAATATCCGCTGGACGGCAGTCAGGCGCCGCCCTTCCCGCACCGCGACCATCAGCGCAGGATGATAGGTCGTCCACGGCTTGGGCCGATAGGGGCAGCGCGGGTGGAAGCGCAGGTCATGGGTTACAGGCCAGAGATGTCGCAGGCGAAGATAGCGCTCGGCGAGCGTGCCATCGAGAGGGAGCGCCTCGTCCCAGAGCCGCTCGGCGTTGCCGGACCGCGCGGTGGGCGTGTCGGTGTAGGCGAAGCGACCACGGCTCGGGACCCGCCGAAGCTCACGCAGAACATCTTCCCGGTCGCAGCCGGCAAAGCAGGTGACGAGAATACCTTGGTTGCCTTGGCGAATGGAGAGGCTGGGCGTGCTGTCGGCGTGGGCGGGACACGGACACATCGCGGTGCGTCCGTGCCAGGTTCCCCCGAGCGAGCCGACTAAATCGATGAGGTCCTGGGTTGGTCTGAGCGCGACAAGGGCCATTGGCAGTTCCTTTCGCGGCCCATGCTCCCCCTTGCCTCTCTGCCGGCTCACCTTATCCTGGGGCGCAGCTAACCGGCTTTGCGGGACGGTCGTTCTGCTCCTCTTGAAGAATCAAATCTTAAAAACGCCCAAGCGGAGCGCGGGAGCTTCATAGATTCATTGATTCTAAGATTCAGGGGCCGTTTACGACGGTAAACCAATAGGTTGAGTGCTCTCCTTGTGAGGAGACGGGGGCTTCAGTGTGAGGGCTCGGGGGCGTCTGTGCGAGCCAGGGGGGGCTGGAGCCTGAGTGATCGGGGGACAATGTGAGTTCTCGGGGGACTCAGGCGAAACGGGCTAAAGAGCTGCCGGGAAATCCCTGAATCCCCGTATGTTTTTGCTTCGGGGAAGATCGCCGACATCGGAGATGCTCTTTTATGTGAGCGATTGGGGGATCGTGGCCGAGGCGTGCGGATCTTTGCGTGAGGTCTCGGGGGCGGCCCGCGAAAATGGGGCGTTCGAAATAAGGAATTTCTCCACCTTTATGTGAGCGATTGGGGGATGCCAAGAAAAGCCAATTAAACCAACATGATATGAAGATCTATATGTGAGTCGGCGGGGGTCACGCGCTGCGCGGCCCTGCTCGCCGCTTCGACGCGGCCACGCGACACGAATCTTTTATGTGAGTTTTCGGGGGAGTGATCGCGACTCGGCTCGGGAACGCGAGTCGCGTGCCGAGGGCTCGGCGGCTTTATGTGAGCGCTTGGGGGCTGGTGATCGCATGGGCCAACGACGTCTCTATGAGCGTCTGGGGGCACGTCTATGTGAGTGAACGGGGGGCGGTTCTCATTATGACAAGCTGATGGTATGCAACTCACATGAAGCTCGATTCGGACACCGTGGAAATCGAGGTTCCGCCTGACCTGGAGGGTCTGAGTCGGACGTTGCGGGTTGCTGACGTGATTCGCCGCCGCGACCTCGACTTTGTAAGTAAACCTGGGGAATTAGTCGAATCCGAGTTCGAGACGGGGTCGTTGAGTGCGGCCGGAAGAAAGGCTTTCGCACTGATGTTGCGGAAAGCGGGACCGGAAGCCGGCGAAGACAGCAAGACTTTCACGATCACCAAGAAGGAACTGCGCGGCTCGCACAAGGGTAACGAGCGCATCCAGCCGGTAATGGACGAACTGCTACGCGTGATCGTCCGTATCCGGACCACCTCGAAGAAGGGTAAGCCTGCGATCATGTCGCAGTCGCTGCTGTCGAGCTGCGTCGAGGAAATCTCCGAAGACGGCATGAGCGTCGTGGAGTTTCAGTTCTCAGAGAGCTTCAAGCGCGTGATCCAGCGTTCGGATTACTATGCGCGGGTGAACCTCGGGGTGATGCTTGCGCTCCAGTCGCGCTATTCGCTCACCTTGTACGATCTTGGCTGCCTGATCATCAATCGGCAGAACCGCGTCGTCAAAATGAACGTCGATGAACTGCGCCGACGCCTGGGTGTGCCCGACGGCAGCTTCAAGAACTTCGCCGAGTTTCGGCGTGACGTGCTCGTCAAATCGAAGGCGGAGATCGACCAGCTCGCCGATTTCATCGTGGAATGGGAAGAAATCCGGGGGTCCGGGCGCGGCCGGCCGGTCGAGGCGGTCAAGCTGACCTTCAGCCCCAAGGACCCTGTTGAGCAGGAAGAGACGGCAAAGGAGCTCGATCGGCCCAAGGTCGGACGCCGTGCCAGGCGCGATGGCAGCGTCGAGGAGGTCGCGGCCATTCCGGCGGCCGCCCCTGTGGCGGCATTGCCGTCGAGCAAGCCCTTCCCCACTGGATCGATGCATTTCTGCGGGGATCAGCGCCTGTTGACGATTGTGGCCGATTTCGGGGGCGGCTGGGACAAGGATCTGATCGCCGGGGCGTTTCGCGAGAAGATGGGCGACCGGCTCAAGACCCTGACGGGCGTGCCGCTCTACAAATCCTGGGAAGGCTTCTGCAAAAGTTTCGTCGGGCTTCGTGGCCGGCCTTAGGGATAGCCTGCCCTCCCCCGTTTCCTCACATAAAGCGAGACCGGGCCTATTCGGGCGCCCTCCCCTCCCCTTCGGCCAGATCGATCAGCGCCATGATCCCGTCCGGGAGGCTGAGGTTGCGGTCGTCGCACCAGCGCACGAGGCGGTCGCGCTCAGGAGGCGACAGGCGCATGCTGATATGGAGCGACCGGGCCGGACCGCGCTGGGGCTTGCGCTTGGGTGTGACGCCGAGATCGGCAGTAACCTGCGGAAAATAGTTGGCTGGGAGCGCCGATCCGGCGGGTTCGCGTTGGACTGGCGGCGTGCTGGCAGGTTTGGGCGCGGCTGTAGCGGCAACGAGCCCGCGGAGACGATCGGCGGGCGCTTCTGGCTGCTCCAGGCGCTGCCGTGTCGATCCGATGATGTCGCCCATGCTGCTCACGGCGGCTTTTTCTTCAGGCATCGACTGCCTCCTTGTTCTGAATTTCGCTGAGAATATCGGCGAGGACGCTTTGCGCGATGCGGCGCGCTTTCTCCGTCTTGGCGAGGTTGGCAGCTTCGACCTCAGCGAGGGTCATCCGGTAGTTCGACATGGCGCGAAAGGCGTCGAGGGTGAACATCTGGTCGGTGAAGGTCGGGAGAGCTTTCCTGATTTGACCGTCGATCTCCCACTCGGCTTTGGAGCGGGCCACCTGCCCTGTCTGGGTGATGAGCACGCGGTATGGGACGCCGCGGCACATTTTCTCGAGCATATCGCTGGTTTCGACGGTTCGCTCGAGATCGAGCCGCGATGACCGTGTCGGGATGACGACAAAGTCGGAATCCATAGCGGCATAGGCGGTCTTGAAGTTCGACGTTCCCTCGGAATCGACGACGACGAGCTGGGCCGCCTCGCGCGCTCGTCCGATCGCGGCACCGATATCCGAGTCCCGCAGCTGCGAGGCGTCCTCGACGGCGATGCGCGAGTCCCCTCCCCTGCCCGCTGCGATCCGATCCCGGTGCCAGTTCAACAGGCTGTTTTGACGGTCGGCGTCGAGCATGAACACCGAGCCGCCCAGTGCCTCGAATTCCGATGCGAGGGCAAGCGCAAGCGTCGTCTTGCCTGCTCCACCCTTGCTCTGCGCGATAGTGATGACTGGCACGAAATAGCTCCCTGTGGGTCGCGGGCGCGGCACCCATGTGACGTGGCACAGGCAGCGCGGCACAATTGATCTGCGCTTCTCATAGCGCCTGTGTAAGCGCGGTGCAAGGCGACCGCGCTACTGACCGCGCTGGGAATGGCACACGCGCAACAGCAAGCGCCGTTAGCAGCGAGGACGCAAGCGCCAGTAAACGCACAAGCGCACGCGCTGCGGCTCGCGATGCCGCACGCGCCAGCGCGCTGCGCCGCGCGAACGCTAGGCAGAGCGCAATCGCGGCACCCAGCGCGTTACAACACGCGGCACATAACGCGGCACAGGGAGAAAACGGCGGAAATCGGCCAAACCGCAGCACGCGACTCTCGCGTCGACGGCGTCTTCATCGCGACGATAGCTGGATCAAGAGCGGGACAGAAGGCGATCGATCTCCGCCATCTGCTCATCGAACGAGTCGAAAACCTGCCTGAGGCTTCGATCGGCCGGTGGGGGAGGGGGCTCCAATCGCGGTCGACCGCGCTGGGGAGAGGCATATCCGAATGCCACCGCGAG
The DNA here is from genome assembly GCA_042650965.1 of Novosphingobium lubricantis. GTDB lineage: Bacteria > Pseudomonadota > Alphaproteobacteria > Sphingomonadales > Sphingomonadaceae > Novosphingobium > Novosphingobium lubricantis. Next base: position 23,931 of record JBHSCB010000019.1, read on the forward strand.
ATCACCGGCCACGAAAACGCGCCAGGAACGACGCCGCGTGACTTCGACCAGCAACCCAGACCCGACACCGCGCTCGAGGAGCTTGCTCGCACCAGTTATAGTGAGGCCGAGAGCCTCGGAGACAAATTGCGGTGAGAGAAGAGGACGGTGAATGGTCAGAGCGGCCAAAGAGGGGAGGGCGCCCGGTCTGTACTCGCTGACGATCGCGCGCTGCGCGTCACGATAGAGTCGTTCGAGTTGATCGAGCCGCTCAGTCCCATCAGCGGCTGCACGTTGCAGCGACCTCACGATCGGCAGCCAGTCCGCGTCGGACAGCCGCGGCTTCAGCCGCATAGCCTTGGCGCCGCCGCAGAGGCAGGGCAGTGGGACGTGGGATAGACCCTGATCACGAAGGGAGAAGGGTAGACCAAGCCAGGGCGTGATCGTGCCGAGTTGCCGTGAATATTGCCGGACACGGTCGATGGCACGAATGAGGGGAGGGTGCTCGGCCGCCCCGGGTGGATCGACCACCGACGTGGGAAGAGCATCGCGCCATTCAAGCGGCTCGTTTGAGAGCAGCGCTTGCCGCCAACCGTCAAATTCAGCGAACTCGTCCAGATGTCAGCCGACAGAATAGGCTGCATTTCCATAATGCCTAGTAATATCAATAGATTATGTCGAATGAGCTGCAAGTAAATCTGTCCAGGGCGATATGCACGTCGCGGCCTTAGACAAAATAAGCTACATTCCGCGGGCAGCAAAAATCGTTGGGGAGCCCGTTCCATGATTGAGCGCAAGCCGTCTCCTGCGCCCCGTCGGCGCCTCAAATCTCTCGAGACGGGCCTGGCGCTCTACCCGCATTTCCGGCGACATATATCGCTTAGCGGCCCGGTGACTGCGGCGCAGGTTCAGGCGATATCCGAGGCAACCGGCCTCAAAGAGCGGCGGATACGGACACTTGCCGCGCGCTTCCGGCTGCATCCCGTTGCCGAAACGCTGGCGCCAAAACCGCGCGGACCCGCTATCGGATCGCACAGGATCGATCCCGAGGTGAGGGTCGCCATCGATACGCTGATTGACGAAATCGCGCTCAAGATGGTCGCGCCATCGCGCGCGGAAGCGGCGCGGCAGATCTGGGGCCTGCTGCACGCGTATAACGGAGATCATCGGTTTCCCGCCGATCTGATCCCGAGCGAGAAGACGATCGAGCGGCTGCTGGCCGAGATTCCGAGCCGTGTTTGGGCGAAAGCGACGATGGGATCGAAGACGCGGAGCGCGCATGAGCCGCACCCCGGCGAATATGCCAGCGAGGGATTTCTCGATCTGGTGCAGATGGATCATACCAAGGGCGATGTGATCCTGGTCGATAGCCTGCGGCGCGAACATCTCGGAAGACCGTGGATCACCTTCCTCATCGACATCTGGACCCGGTCGATTCTGGGCTATTATGTGAGCTTCGGCGACCCTTCGATCTTCCGGTGCGGGCGGGCGGTAGCGAGCGCTGTGTTGCCCAAAGAGCCGGTCCTTTCCCACCTGCGCGTCGACGTCAGCTATCCGATGCACGGCCTCTTCCGGCGCTGGCATGCCGATCAGGCCAAACCGCATCGCTCGGAGGCTTTTAGGCGCGCCTGTATCCGAAACGGGATCGCCCCCGATGTTCGGCGGCCCGGGCCGGCTCACCTTGGCGGACATATCGAGCGGCTGATCGGCACGATGGTTGGAAAGCTGCGGCTCTTGCCCGGTGCGACCGGATCGAATGTGGCGGCGCGCGACGGCTATGATGCCGAGGCGAACGCGGCGATGACGCTTGCAGAATTCGAGCGCTGGCTCTTGTGCCAGATCGCGATCTATCATCACGCGCCGCATAGCGCGCTGGGCGGCCTGTGCCCGGCCCAGATGTGGGCGCGCGAAGCGGCGAAGCACGGCCCGCTGCTGCCCGTGTCGGTCGCTTCCGACGCGCTGTTCCGCCAGTTTCTGCCGTCGAAGTCGCTGACGGTCCATGCCAAGGGCATTCAGATCAAATATCGCCATTACTGGCATCCGGAGCTTGCCGTTCGGATCGGCCAAAAGATCGAAATCAGCTGGGACGAGCGGACGATTCAGCATGTCTACGCCGATCTCGATGGCCGCTATGTCGAATTGCCGGTTATCGGCGACTATCCCGATGTCTGGGAGGCGGACTGGGAAGCCGCCAGGGCAGGCGTGCGGGCGCTGGGGCGGGCCTACCAGGCCGATGGCGGCCGCGCGGCGACGGCGCGGGCGGTGGCCGCCGCAAATCAGGAAATACACCGCGCCCGCGTTCGCACGAAGGAGGCGCGGCGCCAGGCCAAGCGCCGCGAAGGGGAGGGGGCGACCGTGGCCGATCTGCGGCGTCCAAAAACGCCGGCGGCCAAGCCCGTGATCTGGAAACCCGCGGCCGAACTCGGCGAAGACTGGGACCGGATCGGCTGATGGGACCAGCACCATCGCTGCCCTTCTGGATCGCCTTTGACGAAGCGCGCAATGCCGTCGAGACGATCGTCGACGTGGCCCATGACGATCCCGAGGAACGGCCAACGTGCATCGTCCTAGTCGGCGATTCAGGCATGGGCAAGACCTCGATCCTGCGTGAAGTGCAACGGCGGCTGACCGCGGACTTTCCCGAGCCGCCCGATTGGGGTGATGCGCGCTATCAGCCGGTGCTGAGGACGGTCATCCCCTCAAGCCCGACCTCGCTCAAGATCAATCTCGCTCTGCTGTGGCAGCAAGGCTGGCCTGTCACCAGCACGACCCACAAGGTCGCGGACCTCAGGGTCGTCGATCTGCTCGGCAAGCAGGGCACCCGGCTTGTCGCGGTGGACAATGTCCATGTGATTCTGACGGCCAGCGGCAAGGCGCGCCGCGATACGCTCGATACTTTCCGCTATTTGATGAGCGCCGGCAATGTGCCGTTGGTTGTGGCGGGCCTGGACGTGGCCGAGTATATTTTTTCCGAAGATGTCGAACTCGCCTCGCGCTCGATCATCCTGCGCTTGCCGCTGTGGGAGCCGGGGGAGGCGTCACAGCGGCTGATCCGGGCGCTGGCGCGCGGCATGGGCCTTGTCGAGCCTAACCGGCTCGCCGAGCCCGATCTCGCCGAACCGATTTGCACTGCGAGCCATGGCGTGACGGGCAATTTCAAGCGGATCCTGCACTGGTCGGCCAAGGTCGCGAAAAGCGATGGTCGCAGCGTCATTAGGCGCGACGATATCGACAATGCGCTGAAGCGTTTTCCGCCCTACCGGCTCTTATGAAGCCGGAAGCGCCGGAGCGCACGCCGCTCGCGTTCCGGGTGCGCCCCCAGCCTGCGGAGGGCTTCGATTCGTGGCTGGACCGGATCGTGCGCCGCCACGAAACCTCGCGGAGAACCTTGTTCCGCTATCTCGATGTCGATCCCGATCTGGCAAATTATGACCTCGCGAGGGGTAAGCTCGGCCTGCCGGCGCGGCATCATGCAACATTCGACGGGCTCGTTGCCGGGCTGGGCTGGGCGGTGGACGTCGATCGCGATGCGGTGATGGACGGTTTTGCCGCTGGGCCTGCGCATTGGCTATTGCCGCTGACCCTGCGCCGCTATGGCTGCGCTTGCTGCTGGTCCGGGCTGATCGCCGAAGGGCGGCCGCTCTATATCCGCAAGGACTGGATATGGAGCGCGAGCTGGTGGTGTCACGAGCATCAGCTGCCCTTGTCGGTGATGCCGGCATGGGACTGGCCGCGCCGGGAGGGTAGCCTTGCGGCGATGCTGGGACGCCTCGAGGCGGCCGCGCGCGAGATCGTGCGCGCGGCGCGCCCGACGGCGCGGCTGATCGCGTACAATCGGGCCGTGATCGAATTTCTCCGCAAAGGCGACGATGGCGTCACTCCGCAGCGGTACAGGCGCTATGTCGAGACCATCGTCGCGAACCGTTTTCATTTTTCGAGCGAGCGGATCCGGTTGCTGGCCTTGCGGCACAGCAGCGGAGCGCAACCGGCGCGGCGCTTCGAGCGCTTTGTCGCGCTCAGCCGGAGCGAGCTTGCGAAGGAGGGGAGGGGGTTCTTCCGGCGCCCGCAGCCGAGGGTCGAGGGAATCGATATCGAGGCGGCTATCGACAGGCCCAGGCGCGGCCGCCGCTGGGAACCCGATTTGCCGATGCTGTTGCAAACCTATCTGTCCATTGCCCAGCGCGCGGAAGCGCGGGGCGAGCCGCTCGGTCGCCCCGCGGGGCCTGGAGACAATTATGGCTTCTATCGCTCGATGAACAGCGCATCGGCGCAAAAATGGACGAATGATCGCGGGCCGGGCGGCCTCGGTTGGCAAAATCGCCCTCAGAAGCCCGTACAGCGCGATTTGGGGTCGCTGCCGTAAGTCTGGGCTGGCCTACGCCCGTTTTGGCGCTGTAAGGGGCATTTGCGGGGGCAAAATTTTTGCCGGTTTTCAGGCCTGGTCGTCCGACTGATCGTCATAGCGTGCCAGCAAGGCGTCGATCTTGGCGAGGGCGGCATCATAGTCCTCGATCGCCTCGCTGGAAAACTGGCTCGGTTCGTCGGCCAGGGCGGTGGGGGGAACGGACGGTCTGCCGCGCGTGACCGAGTAGAGCTTGACGCCCGAAACGGTTTCGATGGCCAGGTCGCCGGCTTCCGACAAGGCCTCCAGCATTTTCCGGACCCCAAGGCGGGTGACGCCCAGCACTGCCTCGATCTGCGACGACCGCAGCGGACCGAAGCTGGCGAGGAGGCCATAGAGCTGGGGCACGCGCGAATTCGCCCGCTTCGCACGGTAGCGATCGGCCAGCGCCTGGCGCGTGTCGCGGGCTTTCGCGACCAGGCTGTAGAGGTGCTCCAGGACATCGCGCAACGCCTCGGCCTGAACAATGGCGGCGTGCGCCGGGTTGTCGTCGACGTCGGCCGCGCGCACCGTGTCGAGCCGGATCAGACCGTTCAGCGGCAGCGCCGCACCATGGGCGCCGGTGGCTTGGAGATGCGCACCAAAGGCGCATTCGATCGCCCAGCGCGGGGAAGGTGGGCGCGGCCGCTCGATCACGACTTGCCGGTTCGCGAGCGCGATCGTGTCGGTCGTCCGCTCGGCGGGAGCGAAGCGCGGGCTCTGGCCGATGGCGCGGTGGAGGGCGGCGAGAGCGGTGAAGGGGAGGGGGGCCGGCTCGAGCGCCGCGACCAGGGCCGCGGCCTCGTCGATCGCGGCCTTTGCGGTTTCGACGGCGGCAGCGCTGTCGGGATCGCGCAGCGCCAGACAGGCTTTTTCCAGCCCCAGCGCCGCGTCGGCGAGCGGCGTCCAGCGGCTGCGGGTCATCTCCGCGAGCAGGGTGGTCGCGAGCGCGCGGGGGGCAAGTGCGAACTGGAGTGGTTCGTCGGAAAGGGGTATAAGGCCAGCAAACCAGGCGTGGAAGCGTGCGTCGGTGAATGGATGCCCTTCCTGCCGGAGCGCCGAGATCAGCGTCTCACGGATGAGGCGCGAAGCGAAGATGGGATGGATGTCGGGCGGGCACCAGGCGAGCGCCGCATCGAGCTTACCGAGCGCGAGGGCCGCGTGCGCCTGGGCTGTTCCCAGCGCCTCGAGATCCGCCAGCGAGGGCGGTTCGGTGGTCTCGAAGTCAGGAAACGCATGAGACACGGCCAAAAAATCCAGTAAAAACAATCATATGTAATCTATGTATAACGAAGGGAGGATTACTATACAACCACTCTGATGCTTTGCATTATATACCTTTGATAATTGCACTTATCACATAAGCAGATTTGACCGTTCTTTATAAGGTGGGCTACAAGCGCGGCTGAGGAGCGAGGCGCGTCGTGAGCACCGAAACCGCCCGGGAAGGGCCAGAAATCCCCGTAGCGCCGCCTGAGGCTGTCCTGCCGGCCGTCAGGGCGCCGGCCGACCTTGCGTGGACGATCGTGCAGATGCGCGCCGGCGAGCGCATCACCGTCAACGAGGGCCTGATCGCCGCCTATCAGGCCGCTTCATCGCCCCATAGCATCCGTGCGCTCAAGTCCGACGTCGAGGCGTTCGATGCGTGGTGTAGGCGCAACAACCGGATCGCGCTGCCGGCCACGCCCGAGACCGTGGCCGATTATCTCGACGCGCGGGCCGGGAAGGGGAGCCGGCCGGCCTCGCTATCCCGCTACAAGGCGTCGATCGCCAAGATCCACCAGCTGCTCGAGCTCAAGGATCCGACGCCGGCGCCGCTGGTGAAGCTGCGGCTCCAGACGGTGCGCCGCGAGAAGGGGGCTGCGCAGAAGCAGGCGCGGCCGCTGCGGTTCAAGGGCCCGGTGCGCGACGTCGAGCGCGACAAGGCGCGGGGGCTCAACATCCGCGCGCTGCTCGAGAGTTGTGGCGAGGATCTGCCGGGGCTGCGTGATCGGGCGCTGCTATCGGCCGCTTATGACACCGGGCTGCGCGCCTCCGAACTGGTGGCGGTCGCCATTGAGCATATTGAGGAGGCGATCGATCCCGAAGCGCGGCTGCTGCAGATTCTGCGTCATAAGGGCGATCAAGACGGGGAGGGGGCGACCGCCTACCTCAGCCCGCGCACCGTCGCGGCGATCGCGGCGTGGACCGAAGCGGCGGGGATCACGACAGGGCCGCTGTTCCGGCGGGTGCAGGTGCGGCGCTACAAGGCGCGGGCAGCCGTGCGCGGTCGGCCGATCGACAGCATCTCGGGCCGGGAGACGTGGGATCTGCGCAAGACGCTGTCCAAGCCGGCGGTGAAGGCGCGCGTCGAATATGACATCGGCACCGTGGCGCTGCACCCGGGCTCGATCGGACCAATCTTTCGGTCGATCATCGGCCGCGCGTTCGACCGTGGCGCGCTGCCCGATTTGACGGCGGACGATCTGGCGCGGTTGCTGAAGGGGATCAGTGCGCACTCGACGCGGATCGGGCTCAATCAGGACCTGTTCGCCAGCGGGGAGGATTTGGCCGGCATCATGGACGCGCTGCGGTGGAAGTCGCCGCGGATGCCGCTCGCTTATAATCGCAATCTCGCGGCAGAGCAGGGGGCGGCGGGGCGCCTTATGGCGAAGATTGGCTAGTCATGACGGCCTAAATAGGTCTTTGGATGATGCCGTGCGACCACACGACGGCGGCAGGTAGATCGAGGGATTTGCGCAGCGGCAAGAACCGGAGAAGGGAGGCTGAGCCCCCGGGGTCTTGAGCTACAACGTTAAGCCTAAGAAACGGGCAGGGGCCTGGTAGCGCGTAGTGTATGAGCGAAGCCACCATCGCTCAAACTCATCAGCACAGTCCAATTTCGAAGAGGAAACAAGAAAGTGGTTCCGGAAACGGTATGGATCTTATCCTGTGTAAACGCTCGCGCTAAATGGCGGCGTTCTGATCGCGCTATTTGTCAGTTGCCGGGTCCGATGACGAGGCAATCGCGCGCGGCCTGAACGATGTCAGCGGTGACCTCCTCGACGCGGTTGAGGGTCATGATCCGCCGCATCTGCGCGAACAGGCGCTCCATGAGCCGGAAGTTGCCGCGCGTGATGCGGATCACGGCTGCCTGCGCTTCGATCGCGTCGAGTTGGGCCGGGTCGAAGCTGATCCCGAAATCGCCGGCGTGGGTCGCGAGCAGCAGCCGCATTTCGGTCTCGGTAAGCGGTTTGAACTCGTGGACGAAGCCGATCCGCGAGTAGAGCTGGGCATAGCGGGCGAGGCGCTTCTCCAAGCCCGGCATACCCATCAGGATCAGCCCGAAGCCGTGGCGATCGGCCATGTCGCGGAGATGTTCGAGCGACTTTATGGTCAGGCGGTCGGCCTCGTCGACGATGACGAGGGGGCAGGCGATGCGGGCGGCGTCATGGGTGATTTCGTCCTGCGAGCCGCCCGCGACCGTCAGCCGGGCATAGCCCAGCTTAATGAGGTTGAGGCCCAACACCGCGTCGATCGTCTTGGGCGTGTTGCTGACCGACACGGTGTAGAAGACGGCGCGGCAGCGAGCGACCTTTTCGCCAAGGAGCGCGGCAATGGGACGGAGCGCGGCATATTCCCCCAGGTCGGGGAAGCTGGAAAACTCGCGCGCCGATCGCGTCTTTCCGACGCCCGGCCGGCCATGACACACGCCGATATAGCGGTAGTGCGCGCAGGCTTCGGCAAACTCGACGAACCGGGCATGTTCGCGGGTCGCCAGGAACGGCTGCTCGACCAGGAACTCAATCGTCAGCGGCGTAGAGCCGGAGCCCTCGGTAGGTGGTGGGCCGGGAAGCCGTATCCTCTTGGTCGCCATCGAAGGTCTCCGTGGGGGCAGGCACCTGCTTGTCGCGCTCCTTCGCGCCGCGCCGGGCGCGCTGGATCGCGCGCAACGACGGGTGCCCAGCGTGCTCGGAGCTGAGCGCACGGCAGACGAACCGGCCCTGGTGGTAGACGTGGATCTCGGTCAGGTCGCGGGGGTCATAGACCGCCTCGACCTGCTCGCCGACGAAGGCCGCGAGCGTGGGTTCGACATAGCGCCTGCCCATCAGACGGATGCCGTCGCGCAGCACTTTACGGGGCTTGGGCACGTGCACGAGCAGCATGTCGAGCTGTTCAAGGCTGTCGGGCATTGCGGGCAGGAACCCGCCCTTCTGCCAGCGCGTGATCGGCGGTTCGCCGGTGCTGCCATGCGGGCGACGATGATAGACGCCGCACACGAACGCCTCGAAGCGGGCGCGCAGCTCGTCGAGCGTGAGCACTGGCGCCGACAGCGGCTTGCCCGCGATCAGGTGGCCGGGCAGGTCGGGCAGGAACATGTCGTTGATGGTGCGGAACAGCCGCTCGATCTTGCCGCGCCCGCGAGGACGCCCCGGCAGCGAATGGATGAGGCGGATTTTGAGGGCGATGCACGCCTGCTCGATATGCTCGGAGATGAAATCCGAGCCGTTGTCGACGTAAAGCTGTTCGGGAATGCCGCTGACGATCCATTCGGGATTGGGCTTGCGCCAGATCGCCTGCCGCAAGGCGAGCGCCGTGTTGAGGGCACTGGGGGCATCGAGGCTGAGGAAGTAACCGGCGATGGCTCGGCTGTGATCGTCAACGATGACGGTCAGCCAAGGACGCACCGGGGTTCCGGCATCATCGAGCACGAGAATGTCGAGAACGGTATGATCGGCCTGCCACATCTCGTTCGAGGTCGCGGCTTCGCGCCGATGCACTAGCTCGTGCTGGTCGCGGTAGACGGCCGGATCGGAGGCTGCGGCGATCTGGCTTGCCGGTATCGCCCTGACGACACGCGCGACGGCCGCATAGCTGGGGGTTCGGTGTCCATGCGCGATGGCGAGTTCCTGCACCTTTCGGTGAATGGCGGCGACCGGGGGTCGCGGGCGCTTGGTGGCGAGAGTGCGGGTCAGTTCGACCAGATGTTCCGGCAGGTGCAGCCTGCCCCGATCGTTGCGCGGCAGACGCGCGAGACCGGCAAGTCCTTCGGCACGGTAGCGCCCGAGCCAGCGCTGCAACGTCCGCTCGCTCAGCGTGCCGGTGCGGGCGAGGTCCGCGAGCGGGATGCCATCGGCGAGGTGCGGTTCAAGGACGCGGTAGCGCTCGATCGCCAGCGGCGGGACAAGCGCCGGATGCGTCACCGCCGGCGGTCCGTGTCGCAGGTAAGGAAAACGGAGATTTGCCTGCCCATCGCCATGCGAGTCCGCTCGCGTTGCCAAACCGGCCTGTTCGACGTAAATCTACCCGGTAAAGAAAACTAGGGCAACATAGACCTGCCGATGACGACTTTCTTCCCAAACCGCGCCCGATCGGGGCGCCACCGGCCCTACGCATGAAAATCGGTTACGCCCGCGTATCGACCGCCGAGCAGAACCTGGACCTCCAGCGTGATGCGCTGAAGGCTGCCGGCTGCGAGAAGGTCATCACCGACAAGGCCTCCGGGGCGACTGCCGCTCGCCCTGGATTGGAAAAGGTGAAGGAGCTGCTTCGCGCCGGCGACACACTGGTGGTCTGGCGCCTCGACAGGCTCGGCCGCTCGCTCCGTGATCTGATCGGATGGATGACCTACCTCGACGAGGAAAAGGTCGGGCTGCTGAGCCTGCACGAGGCGATCGACACGACCACCACGTCGGGCAAGCTTACCTTCCACCTGTTCGGGGCATTGGCGGAGTTCGAGCGCAACCTGATCCGCGAGCGGACCCAGGCCGGTCTCACCGCAGCCCGCGCTCGCGGCAAGAAGGGTGGCCGGCCGGCCGCACTCGGCAAGGACAAGCGCGACCTGCCCGTCAGGCTCTACCACGAGAACACGATGCCGATCGCCAAGATTTGCTCGATGCTCGGCATCTCCAAGCCAAAACTCTACGCCTATGTGCGATCGGCCGAGACCAAGCCGGTAGCCGCGTAGCGACGCTCGCCGACAAATAGCGCGATCAGAATGCCGCCACTTAGCGCGAGCGTTTACACCGTTCGCGGTCCCGATCGGCCCAGCGTCCCCCGGAACCGTTCGTTATCGGGAAGGCATCTAAGCGGTCTGCACCATCCTTCATCTAAAGTTCTCCAAGCGCTTCTGAGGATTTTCGGGCGCACCAAAAGCACTTGCTCCTCCAGTGGCTGGAGCATGTAACCGCAATTTGCTCTCCTGCGGACGGGGGGGCTGGAGGTGGCTTTTTGACGGCCCGTGTTGAAGCAATCGGTATGTCTCGACGCTCATTAGTGGCGCGGCTGGTGGCCTGTGGAACCGGCTTGGTGCTCGGTTCTCCAACGCTCGCGCGACAGACTTCCCGGTCTGCGGGCTCGTGGAACTTCGGTGCGGCTCACCTCGAATGGGAGCCGCTGGAAGTCGGCACGGGTGATACCCTCCTTGTTTCGGCACAAGTGCGCGGAGTGCCGGTGCGGGCGGTGCTCGACAGTGGCAGCGGCGCGTCGATCATGAGCACGGCGCTCGCGGCGAAGCTCGGCTTGAACGATGGTGAGCGGCGCATGATTAGCGGGCTGAGCGCCAAGGCCCCGGTGCTGCTGGTCCGCGACATCGACGTACAGCTCGCCCGCGAAACCCGTCGCTTACCCTTTGCCGTCGTTGGTGATCTGAGTTCAGTGTCGGCGGCCTTCGGACGACCGATCGATATCCTCCTTGGTGCCGATATGTTCACGGGTAGCTGCATCGCGCTCGATTTCGCGAAAAGGCGTATGGCGGTCGTCAAGTCAGGCACGTTTCTCGCCGGTCCCGACTGGCGCGCTGTCGCGCTCGGGCGCGGTGCCAAGCAGGAGCTGTTCATTCGAGCTTCCGTCTCGGGTTTGCCTCCCGTGCCCTTGATGATCGATCTTGGCAGCTCGGCCGCGCTGATGCTCTCGTCGGCCTATGCCCGCGATCAAGGGCTGTTGAACGGGAAGCTCGTCTCGACCGCGGCGATCGGCGGCGTCGATGGTGTGCGTATCAACGATGCTTTCACGATCCAGAACATCAACATCGAAGGGCTTGGCGTCTCGAACGTCCCCACACTCGGGATGAGAGCTTGGCTCTCCACCAGCACGGTTGGCAATGTCGGCCTACCGCTGATCGCTCAATTCGACGTGGTGTTCGACGTGACCGCCGGATTCGTGTGGCTCCGGCCACTCGGTCCTCGTCGTCGCCTGCCGATGCTGAAGGACCGTAGCGGCCTTGGCCTCGCAGCCTCACCAACGGCGCTCACCGTTGTTCATGTGGCGGCGAACAGTCCCGCGGAAAAGGCTGGCTGGGCGGTCGGCGACCGGATCGTGGCGGTGAACGGCCATTCGATCGATGCGAACTATACGCGTGGGGAGCTCTGGCAAGTGCGCTCCCGGCCTGCTGGCACCCTCGTAAAGCTGACGATGGCCTCGGGTGATGTGCGCGAGCTCAGGCTGGCCGATTATTATTGATCGGCTTGAGGGTGGCCTTTGCCGATCGCCTTCATGATCCGACAATCGGCCATGCGCGCCTTGGTGCAGCTCTGGCTGAGCATTGCCAACTCATCCCGCAACACCGCGAGTTGCGCCAGTCTCTCCTCCACATCCTTGAGGTGCTGAGCAGCGATAGCTGAGGCGGCACCACAATCCTGGTCCGGGTTCTGCGCCAGCCCCATCAACGAACGGATCTCGTCGACGGAGAAGCCAAGCCGGCGACCGTTGCGGATGAAGTGCAAACGCTCAATGTCACTGGCATCGTAGGTTCTGCGACCCGACGCCGTGCGAGGGGCGGATCGGAGCAACCCGATCGACTCATAAAAGCGGATCGTCGTCACCTTCGTCGAGGTCTCGCTGGCGAGCTGCCCAATCATCACCGGCTTCATCATGCCATCCTTGCTTATGCGAACGTGTCGCACATTTCGCTTGCTTCTACAGCGACTGGAGGTGGTAAGGAAGGCCGCATGAATGCTTCTACCGAAAGCTGCGGGTGCCACGGGGAGCCCGCGCGCGCGCAAACCGATCCGGCCTATCGCCGTGCGCTGCTGACCGTCGTGGTGCTCAACCTCGGCTTCGGAGTCGCCGAGCTGTTCGGCGGGTTCATCGCCGATAGCCAAGCGCTGAAAGCGGATTCCCTCGATTTTCTCGGGGACGGGTCGATCAGCCTTATCGGTCTTCTCGCGCTTGCCTGGTCCGCACGGGCGAGGGCAAAGGTCGCGCTGACGCAGGGGTTGTTTCTCGGTGCGCTTGGCGTGGGCGTAATCGGTTTCGCGATTTGGCGCGCCCTGAACGCAACCGCGCCCGATGCCGAACTGATGGGCACAATCGGCGTTGTCGCGCTCGCGATCAATGTCGTGTCCGCCTTGGTGCTTGCGCGTTTCCGGGAAGGGGACGCCAATGTTCGCGCGATCTGGCTGTTCAGCCGCAACGACGCGCTCGCCAACGTGGCGGTGATCGCCGCGGCCGGTCTGGTGGCGTGGACAGGAAGCGCCTGGCCGGACCTCGCCGTCGCCGGCCTCATCGCCCTCCTGTTCCTCCACTCCGCTTATGAAATCGTCACTGGCGCTCGGCGCGAATTGGGAGAGCGGTAGTGCGTCTGCTCGCGTTGATCCGGGCAATGCTCTCGTTGCGGCTGCTCTCCGCGCTCGCGGCGCTGCTGATCCCTGCTGCGGCAATCGCCGAACCCGGCGACGTGCAAACCGCATGGCGGCTGCTCGACTATATGGCCGTCGATTATGGCGGCGCGGTCGCCAACGGTCGGATCAAGAGCACGTCGGAATATGCCGAGATGACGGAGTTCGCCGCGTCGGTCTCGACACGGCTTCAGGGCCTGCCGGCGAAGCCGGAGCGTCAAGCCCTCATCCAGCGGGCTGCCAACCTCCAGGCGGTGATCGCGGAAAAGGGACCGACTGAACAGGTGGCAACATTGGCGCACGGGCTCGCGGCCGATCTGTTGCGCGCCTACCCGGTGCCGCTCGCGCCCGATAAGGCTCCGAACCTCGTCTCCAGCGATGCCCTGTTCCGACAATCCTGCGCGTCCTGCCACGGGATGACGGGCAACGGCCGTGGCCCTGACGCCGCCAAGCTCGCTACGCCCCCGATTGCTTTCACCGATGCCGAGCGCGCGCGCCAGCGCAGCGTGTTCGCGCTCTATCAGGTGGTGACGCAAGGCATCGACGGGACCGCGATGCAGAGCTTCGCCGATCTGCCCAACGATCAGCGCTGGGCGTTAGCATTCCGAGCCGGGAGCTTCGCCTTCACGGATGCGCAGGCGCGCGAAGGCGAGCGGCTTTGGAAATCCGACCCGACCCTTCGCCGGCGCATTCCGGACCTGAAAACCCTGGTCGCGCTCACCCCGGCCGCGCTCGGCGCGGCGATCGGCGACGCCAAGGCTGACCCAGTGCTCGCGTTCCTGCGTCGTCATCCCGAACAGGTGATACAACAGGCTCCCGGCTCGCTCGCGGTCGCCCGCGCCAAACTCGCCGAAAGCGTGGCGGCTGCGCGGCGCGGCGATGCGCGCATGGCGAAAGAGCTGGCGCTGTCGGCCTATCTCGATGGGTTCGAGCCGATCGAGCCAACACTCACCGCGCGCGACGCGACGCTGATGGGTCGAATCGAGGGCGCGATGGGGGAGTTCCGCGCCTCGATCGACCGGGGCGCGTCGCCCGATGATCTCGCGGAGAAGGTCGCAGTACTGGGCGGCCTTTTCGACGATGCGGAAGCGGCGCTCGCGCCTGATGCCGCCACCGAAGCGTCCACGTTCCTGGGCGCGTTCACGATCCTGCTGCGTGAAGGGCTCGAAGCCCTGCTCATCGTTGTCGCCATGATCGCGTTCCTGCGTAAAGCCGAGCGCGGCGAGGCGCTGCGGTACGTGCATGGCGGCTGGGTCAGCGCGATCATCGCGGGCGGGATCACCTGGGCGGTCGCCACCTATGCGATCGGGATCAGCGGTGCGAGCCGGGAGCTGACGGAAGGGTTTGGCTCGCTGTTCGCCGCGGTCGTGCTGCTCTCGGTCGGGATTTGGATGCACGGCAAGGCGCAGGCCGATCAGTGGCAGCGCTATATTCGCGAGAAGATGTCGCGGGCGCTCTCGGGCGGGTCGGGCTGGTTCCTGTTCGGGCTGGCGTTCGTCGTAGTTTATCGCGAGGTCTTCGAGACGATCCTGTTCTATGCCGCGCTTTCGGCGCAAGGTGACAACGGGATGCTTCTCGCGGGGGCCGGGTCGGCGATTGGACTGCTCAGCCTGATCGCTTGGGCCATGCTTCGCTACAGTCGCAAGCTGCCGATCGCGCAGTTCTTCCGCTATAGCTCCTGGCTCATGGCGGTCCTGACCGTCGTGCTGGCGGGTAAAGGCGTCGCCGCGCTCCAGGAAGCCGGCCTTATCAACATCGCACCGCTCGCGGACGTGCCACGGCTGTCGATGCTCGGCGTGTTTCCCACTTGGCAATCGGTGCTGGCGCAACTCCTGATGGCGGTCGCCATTGCGGTCGGGTTCGCCTGGAACGGGCGCGACCGATCCCGCTCGGGTTCCGGCTCAGTGACCCTTGGTTCGAATTAGTGCAATGACATGAAAACCCTTCCGTGATAGAGGCAAGCTAGTGCGAGCCTTTTTGCCTTTCCTGACATGCCTGATGCTGGTCCTGACCAGCTTCTCCGGCATGGCCCATGCCGCCGATCTGGCGGGGGGAAGCATCGCGGGCGTTGAGTTCACGGTCCATACCGCCGGTGACATCGATCAGGTGCCATCGGACTCGGACAAGAATGTCCCGCATCATCACAATTATTGTCACGGACACGACGTCGGCGCGCCTGCGCGCACGACGATGGAATATACCCCCGTCCTCACAGTGCCCAAGCCGACAATCTCCGCCTCTGCGTCGCTCGACGGCCGCACCGGCATGGTCCATTTGAGGCCCCCCCAAGCCTGACGTCCGATTTGGGCGTGCGTTGGCGCGCCCCTGTCGATCATCGTCAGGAGTCCTATTTTCATGAATCGTATCCTCGCGGCCATGCTGGCCGCAGCGTCTTGCGCCACGATGGCGCAGGCGCAGGTCGGACCGTCCGCGCCTGTTGCGCAGGATGCGCCGGTCTACACGCTTGACCAAGCGGTCAGTGCAGCGGGCGGTTCGGCCCCTGCTGCGGAAGCGGCGACAGCTGGAATCGACGCGGCCCGTGCAGGTCGCACAGTCGCCGGCTTGCGGCCCAATCCGGTGGTTCAAGGCCAAGTCGAGAATGTCATCGGCTCCGGGCCGTATCGGGGGGTCCGCAGCGCGGAAACCACGGTCGGCTTTGCGATCCCGATCGAGCTAGGCGGCAAGCGCGGCGCCCGCGTCGCGGTCGCCAATGCGCAATTGTCCCGGGCCGAGATCCAGGCCGCGATCATCGCGGCGGATGTCCGGCTTCAGGTAACGCAGCTCTATGTCGAAGCGGTCGCGGCCGATCGCCGGGTAATGACAGCCCGCGATCAGGCCCGGATCGCCAGCGATGCGCTGCGGGCCGCGAGCGTTCGCGTGCAGGCAGGGCGGGCATCGCCACTCGAGCAACAGCGCGCGGATGTCGCGCGTATCAATGCCGACGCCAATGTGGAGCGGCAGCTTCGCTTGGCGGAGGCGGCGCGGGCCAATCTGGCGCGTCGGGTCGGTCGACCGATCGACGGCGCGCTCGATGACACGCTACTCGATCGCCTTCCGGGTGCGAACGTCTATGGGCCGGTGGCACCGGTCAACACGACCGGCACGCTCGCGCTGGCGGCGGCGAACGCGGATTTCTCCATCGCGGAAGCCGGCGTGCGGCTCGCGCGCGCCAATCGCGTCCCTGACCTCAATGTCGGGCCTGCGATCCGCCGCCTGGAAGCGACCAACGACATGGCGGCGGTGTTCACCGTGTCGATTCCAATCCCGCTGTTCAACAATGGTCGCGCGGCGATCGCGCAGGCGACCGCGCAGCGGACGCAGGCGGATGCTCAGCGCCGGGTGGCTGCGCTCGACATAGAGCAGGCAATCACCGACGCGCAGGCCCAAGCGGCAAATGCGGAAACAGCGGCTCGCACAGCCTCCGGCCCTGCCTTGGCGGCTGCCGAGGAGGCCGCCCGCATTGCCCGGATCGGTTATCGGGAGGGTAAGTTCGGGCAACTTGAGTTGCTTGATGCAGAACGTACCCTCGCCGAGACGCGTAACGCTGCGATCAATGCGCTCGCAAACTATCAGAATGCCCGTGCGCGGTTGGAGCGGCTCACCACTCCTGCGCCCGATGGAGGAAACAAGTGATGAAGAGTCTTTATCTCGCTGGCGCAGCGTCGCTCGCCCTGCTGCTGGCTGCCTGTGGCGGCAAGGACGCCGGAAATGAGGCAACTGCCGATGCCGCGGCCGGTAACGAAGCGGCTGTTGGCGCGGAAAGGGGCGGTGCTGAAGGTCACGCTGATGAGGGCGTCGTCACATTGGGTGCCGATCAGATCGCTGCGGCGGGCGTCCAGGTCGGACGGCCGATCATCGGCGGAGCCGGAACGATCGAGCTTCCCGCGATCATCGAGGGCGACCCTCAAGGGACGCAGGTCGTCTCGGCCGCGATCGCGGGACGGGTGGTCGCGCTGACGCGCAACCTTGGCCAATCGGTCGGGCGCGGCCAGACTATCGCGGTGATCGAGAGCCGCGAGGCGGCGCAGATCAAGGGCGAGGTCGAGGCGGCACGGGCACGGCTTCAGCTCGCCAATTCGAACCTCGCGCGCGAGCAGCGGCTTTTCGCGCAGAGAGTCTCCCCTGAACAGGATCTGATCGCTGCCCGCACGGCGGCGACGGAAGCGCGCATCGCGCTGACGCAGGCGCAGAGCATGGTGTCGGCCGCCGGTGTCGGCGGTGGGGGCCTCAACCGGCTCGGCATCGCCGCGCCGATCTCGGGCCAGATCATCGCGCGCCCCGTGACGCTGGGACAGACTGTTGCGGCGGACGCCGAACTCTATCGCATCGCCAACCTCGCCCAAGTGTCGATCGCGCTCAACCTGAAGGCTGAGGATGCGGGCCGAGTGCGCCCCGGCAACACCGTGCTGGTCAAGGCGGCGGGCCGTCAGGCGACGGCGCGCGTGACCTTCGTGTCGCCCGCGCTCGATCCGCAGACGCGGCTCGTGCCGGCGCTCGCCACGCTCGACAATCGCGGTGGCGAATGGCGGGTCGGCGAGCCGGTGACGGCGGCCGTCCAGCTCACGGGCAGTGGTGGCAGCGGTGCGATCCGCGTGCCAACGACGGCGGTCCAGAGCTTCGAGGGTAAGTCGGTCGTGTTCGTCCGAACGCCCACTGGCTTCAAGGCGACTCCGGTCCAGCTCGGCGATGCGTCGGGCGACACGGTGATCGTCCGTTCGGGCCTGACCGGCAACGAACAGATCGCCACCACAGGAAGCTTCACGCTCAAGGCCGAGATCGGCAAGGGCGAAGCGAGCCACGAGGATTAAGCCATGATCGCCCGCATTGTCACATGGGCGGTCGAGAAGCGCTGGCTTGTCCTGCTGCTCACCGTCATTGTCGCCGCCATCGGCGCGTTTTCCCTTTACCGGCTGCCAATCGACGCGGTGCCGGACATCACAAACAATCAGGTCCAGATTAACGTCCGCGCACCCGCGCTCTCGCCAGAGCTTGTCGAGAAGCAGGTATCTTTCCCGATTGAAACCGCGCTCGCCGGCACTCCCGGCCTTGAATATACGCGCTCGCTGAGCCGCAACGGCTTCGCGCAGATCACCGCGGTCTTTTCGGACGCCACCGACATTTATTTTGCCCGTCAGCAGGTGGGAGAGCGTCTGCAAGGCGTGCAAGAGAACCTGCCCGATGGCGTGAACCCTGAAATGGGTCCGATAGCGACAGGCCTGGGCGAGGTGTACATGTACACTGTTCGTCTCGAGCATCGCAATGACGACAAGCACAAGCCCGGTGAACCGGGCCAACAGCCCGATGGCAGTTACATCACGCCAGAGGGCGAGCGACTGACGACCGAAGAAGACAAGGCGACCTACCTGCGCACCGCGCAGGACTGGATCGTCACGCCGCTTCTCAAGAACACTCCGGGCCTCGCCGGCGTCGACTCGATTGGCGGTTACGCCAAGCAGTTCCTCGTCGTGCCCGATGTGCAGAAGCTGGCCTCGCTCGGCATCACGCTGACCGACCTGGGCAATGCGCTGGAGCGCAACAACACCAGCGTCGGCGGCGGCTTTGTCAATCGCAATGGCGAGGGTCTGGCTGTCCGCTCGGATGCGCTCGTACGCAATGCCGGCGAGTTGGCCAGGACCGTGATCGCGACACGTAACGGCGTGCCGATCACGGTCGAACAAGTCGCGACCGTGAAGACGGGTCAGGCGATCCGCATGGGTTCGGCGTCGGAGAACGGCACGGAAGTCGTCGTCGGCACGGCGATCATGCGGATTGGCGAGAACAGCCGCATCGTTTCGACTGCGGTCTCGGAAAAACTTAAGACGATAAACGCTTCGCTGCCCCCGGACGTCGTGATCCAGCCGGTCCTTAACCGCACCGAGCTGGTCAACTCGACGATCAAGACAGTCGCGAAGAACTTGTCGGAAGGCGCGGTACTGGTCATCGTCGTGCTCTTCGTGCTGCTCGGAAACTTCCGCGCGGCGCTGATCGCGGCGCTGGTCATCCCGATCACCATGATGCTGACCGGCTTCGGGATGCTGCGTGCTGGCGTCTCGGCCAATCTGATGAGCCTCGGCGCCCTGGACTTCGGTCTGATCGTCGATGGCGCCGTCATCATTGTCGAAAACGCGCTGCGCCGGCTTGCCGAGCAGCAGCATCACGAAGGCCGATTGCTCAGCGTCAAGGAACGGCTGGCGACCGTGGCTCGCGCCGCCCGCGAAATGATCCGTCCCTCGGTCTACGGGCAGGCGATCATCATCCTCGTCTATGTGCCGCTGCTCACGCTGACCGGCGTGGAGGGCAAGACGTTCGTGCCGATGGCGCTCACCGTCATCATCGCGCTCGGCTTCGCCTTCATCCTCTCTCTCACCTTCGTCCCCGCCATGATCGCGATCTGGCTATCGAAAAAGGTGGAGGAGAAGGACGGCCGCATCATCACGTGGCTGAAGAAGCGCTACGAACCCGGTCTCGACCGGGCCATGAAGCGCCCGACGCTGACGATCGGGGCAGGTGTCGGCAGCCTTGTGGTGGCGGCGCTAGCCTTCACCACGCTCGGCTCGGTGTTCCTGCCGCAGCTCGACGAAGGCGACCTGCTGATCCAGTCGCTGCGCATCCCCGCGACCTCGGTCCAGCAGAGCCAGGCGATGCAGGTGCCGATTGAGCGGATGATGTCCAAGCAGCCCGAGGTAGCGTTCGTCTATTCCAAGACGGGCACGGCCGAACTGGCTTCGGACCCGATGCCGCCCAACGCGACCGACATGTTCGTCATCCTGAAGCCGCGCAAGGATTGGCCCGATCCCGAGTTGCCGAAGGAGGAATTGGTAAGCCGCATTGAGGCGAACCTCGCGAAGATCCCGGGCAATGCCTACGAGATCACCCAGCCCATCCAGATGCGCTTCAACGAGCTGATCGCCGGCGTGCGCGGCGACATCGCCGTAAAGGTATTCGGCGACGACTTCAGCCAGATGAACCGGACGGCCGAGCAGATCGCCGCGGTGCTGCGCAAAACGGAAGGTGCGGCGGACGTGAAGGTCGAACAGACAACGGGCCTGCCCATGCTCGACATTCGCGTCAATCGCGACGCAATGGCGCGGTTGGGGGTCACCGCGCAGGATGTGCAGGACACCGTCACCGCCACGATCGGCGGTCGAACCTCGGGCCAGATCTTCGAGGGCGACCGTCGCTTCCCGGTGGTGATCCGGCTGTCCGAGGCGCAACGTGCAGACATCGGTCTGCTCGAACAGGTGCAGGTGCCGTTGGCAGGGGGTGGCTATGTGCCGCTCTCCAGCGTCGCCGACATCAAGGTGATCGATGGTCCCAACCAGATCAGCCGAGAAAACGGCAAACGCCGCGTGGTGGTCCAGGCCAATGTGCGCGGTCGCGACGTCGGCAGTGTCGTCGCGGACGCGCAGGCGGCGATCGGCAGCCAGGTCCGGCTGCCCGCTGGTGCCTATCTCGAATGGGGCGGCCAGTTCGAGAACCTCCAATCGGCAAGCGAACGGCTGAAGCTCGTCATCCCGGCCTGCTTCATCCTGATCCTGTTGCTGCTCTATGGCGCATTGGGATCGGTGCGAGATGCAGCGATCGTGTTCACCGGCGTGCCTTTCGCGCTGGTGGGCGGCGTCCTGTTGCTGTTCCTGCGGGGCATGGACTTCTCGATCTCGGCGGCAGTGGGCTTCATCGCCCTCTCGGGCATCGCGGTCCTCAACGGCCTCGTCATGGTCAGCTCGATCCAAGATCTGATCCGATCAGGGATGAGCCGCGAGGAAGCCGCGCATGTTGGCGCGATGCAGCGTCTGCGACCCGTCATCATGACCGCGCTAGTCGCCAGCCTCGGCTTCGTGCCGATGGCGCTGGGCGAAGGCGCCGGCGCAGAGGTTCAAAAGCCTCTGGCGACGGTCGTCATCGGCGGTCTGATCTCGGCGACGCTTCTTACGCTGTTCGTGCTGCCGACACTCTATGCCCGGTTCGGGCAGAAAGTGATCGAGAAACCCGAGCACTACAATGAGGAGCATGAAGGGGACGACCACGGTCAGACCTTCGTGAACAACTTGGCCTGATGGATGGGCGGGGCGATCCGCGATCGCCCCGCCCATCTCTGGGAGATGGGGATATGCCTCGCACCATAACCAGCTCGATGCTTCACGGCGGGCCACTGCGCATCTGGTCGGCACTCACCGATCCGGATCATCGCCGGGCGTGGAGTCCGCTCGTATTTCTCGATGATCCGTCCCGGCTCGGCGACACAGAATGCACCTTTGCGATCCAGGGCATCACCCGGCCAATTCGGACGCCAGCACGGATTGATCGATTCGATAAACCGCACGCCTTCGCTTGGTCCTGCGGCATCCCCTATCTGTTCACGCTCGAAGAGCGGTACGAGCTGGCGGGGGACGATGGCGGCACCAGGCTAACGCATAGCTGCACGCTGCGCGGGGCGCTCTCCCTGCCGTTCGCGGCGATGATGTTGCGCCGCCTGCGATCCCTGATGGTCGAATCTGACGATCGCCTCGCAACCTATCTCCGCTGGCGGGTAGGTCAGCCTGCCCGGGCTATCAATCGTCAGCGCGTCCCCTTCCGCTACAGGAGGAAGGCGCGATGATGATGCACTGTAAGCGGGTGCTGCCCGCCGTCATCCTCGTTGTCGGGCTCGCGGCGTGCTCGGAAAGAAAGCCGCCAGCCCCGCCAACGGAGCAGCAGATCCATTCGTCCGACAGCGCCGTGGCGACCGGGGAAATGGGGCGGCATAGATATCGCTGTTCCGACGGGGAACCGCTGTTCGTCGATTACAAGGACAACGGCCTGCAGATCGATTTGCGGCGCTCCAACGGGGGACCGCCGATGATGCTGACCGCGCCAGCGCAGGGCCTGCAATATGTCGGCGAAACAGCCACCGCGACCTTCAAGGGGTCGCAGCTCACCATCGTGGAAGGCGATGGCCGTACCCGGATCTGCGAGCGGGAAGGCACGCGATGAACTGCCCTGCCTTCGAACGCCACAGGGCGCTTCGTCGGAAGAGACCGATGTCTGACACGTCGATTTCAAATGTGACAACCTTGTGCGGCCTGAATCGGGCCGGTCTGGCGATCGCGCGCCTCGGCGTCGTTCTCGTCTCCGGGGCGGTTATAGGGGCGTGTAATCCAGCGCCGACCCAGCCTACCGAGCCGGCGCATGAAAAGCATCTGACGTCGAAACTAATCGCGCAGCGCATCATGTACTGCGACGACGGCACACGCGCCGATGTCGACTTCATCGATGACGGCTTGAAAATGGCCGTCACCTGGCTGCCGAAGGGCAGGACCGAGATCCTGCGCGCGCAGCGAACCGGTGACGAGTTTCGCGGCGACCATTCGCGGGCTGTCGTGGCGGGCGGATCGATCGCGTTCACGCGACGCGGGAAGATCCGCGTCTGCCACCGAACCCCGGAGGAGTCCTAGGAAATGCAGGCACTGCTCTATACGCTTGCGCCTGTGCTGGCGGTCGTGCTCGGCGCGATTGTCGCGAGCCGCACCAAGTTGAAACCTGGCCTCGTGGCGGGCCTACAGCATCTCGCTGCCGGCGTCGTGTTCGCGGCGGCAGCGACCGAAATCCTGCCGCAGGTCAAGCATGAGGCATCGCCCAGCGCGACGTTGATCGGCGGGGCGGCGGGCGTCGCGACCATGCTGGGGCTCAAGGCTCTTGAGGCCCGCTTCAAGGGGCCGATGGCGCTACTCGCCGCGATCGGCATCGACATTCTGGTGGACGGCCTGGTGCTCGGCCTCGCTTTCGTGGCGGGCGAGAAGGCAGGTCTCCTGCTGACGATCGCGCTCACTCTGGAAGTGTTATTTCTGGGACTGACGCTGACCGACGAGCTGGCGGAAACCTATCGCTCGCGCTTGCGCATCATCGTGATCGTCTCGGCATTGGCCCTGCTGCTGCCGATCGGCGCGCTCGCTGCCGTGCCGGTCGCCGCGCTGTCGCCGGTGATGATCGCCGGCTTCCTCAGCTTCGGGCTGATGGCGCTGCTCTACCTCGTCACGGAGGAGTTGCTGGTCGAGGCGCACGAGAAACCCGACACCCCGCTCATCAGCTCGATGTTTTTCGTCGGCTTCCTGGCCCTGCTGACACTTGAGGAGATGATGGGATGATCCCGGGCAACGACAACAATGGCGGGCAGGAGCGCCGCACACTGTGGATCGTCCTGCTGCTGAACGCGGCGATCGCTGCGGGCTTCTTCGTTTCCGGCTTCTTCGCGGACTCGAGCGCGCTGATCGCCAACGGCGTCGACAACCTGTCCGATACGGCTGTGTATGCGCTGAGCCTTGTGGCGCTCACCCGGGGCCAGACATGGAAGACACGCGCCGCGGTCGCTTCGGGCGTCATGCTGCTGATCTTCGCGGGCGGCATCTTGATCGATGTCGGACGGCGCTACGTGCAGGGCAGCGAGCCCATCGGACCTACCATGATGGTCATGTCCGCGATCGCCGGCGTCGTGAATTACCTCTGCCTGCGGCTGCTCCAGCGCCTCAAGGATCCGGACGTCAATCTCCGGGCCGCAACCACCTTCAGCTTCAACGACTTCATTTCCAACGGCGGCATCCTGATCGCCGGCGTGCTGGTGCTGTGGTTGGGTACCAATTGGCCGGACCTGCTGGTCGGCTTCGCCACCGCCATCATCGCCATCAAGGGCGGTGTCGAAATCCTGCGCGACGCGCGCGCCGAAACCAAGAAAAGCGAAAGGAGGTCGTCATGAACGACAAGCTCGAACTCGACATTCCAGTGTTGTTGCCGGACCTTCCTGACGCGGCCGATGCCTGCCTGGACCGTCTCGTATCAACCCTGTCAAAGCGCGAAGGTGTCGAGCGGGCGCATGTGATCTGTCTCGACGGCAACACGCCAGCGGCGCTGTGCATCCATTTCGATGCCGCCAAGCTGCCGCTGCCACGGTTGCGCGAAATGGTGCGCGCCGCAGGTGCCGAAATCACCGAGCGCTACGGCCATGCGATCTGGCAGGTGACGGGGATCAACCACGAACGTCGGGCGCGCACGGTCAGCGATGCGCTGTGCGCCTTGCCCGGCGTGGTCCAGGCAAGCGCCAGCACCAGCGGGTCTGTCCGGGTCGAATATGATCGCCGCGAAACCACCGAAGAGGAGGTGCGCGCTGCGCTTCGCAAGCTGAAGGTGAGGGTGGGCAAGCGGGTCGCTGCCGATGAACATGCCGGCCACGACCACGGCCCCGGGGGCCACGGCGCGGGCGAAGAGAAGCACGGCCCCGGCGATGGCCACGACCATAGCCACGCCGAATTTCTCGGCCCCAATACCGAGCTGATCTTCGCGCTCGCCTGTGGCGCGCTGCTGGGGATCGGCTACGCGATCGAGAGGCTGGTCGCTGGCGCGCCCGAATGGCTGCCGACCGCCTGCTATATCGCAGCCTATTTCTTCGGCGGATTCTTCACGCTGCGCGAGGCGATCGACAACCTCCGGATGAAGAAGTTCGAGATCGACACGCTGATGTTGGTCGCTGCGGCCGGCGCCGCTGCGCTGGGCGCATGGGCCGAAGGTGCGCTGCTGCTGTTCCTGTTCAGCCTCGGCCATGCGCTTGAGCATTATGCAATGGGCCGCGCCAAGAAGGCGATCGAGGCGCTGGCGAAGCTCGCGCCCGAAACCGCGACCGTGCGACGCGGCGGGCAGACCAGCGAAATCCCGGTCGAGCAGATGGTCGTCGGGGACATTGCCATCGTCCGCCCGAACGAGCGCCTGCCTGCCGACGGCTTCGTCATCAAGGGCACCAGCGCGATCAACCAGGCCCCGGTCACGGGTGAAAGCATCCCGGTCGACAAGGTGCCGGTCGCAGATGCCGCAGCGGCACGCGCCAAGCCCGATGCAGTCGACGCGGAAAGCCGGGTTTTTGCTGGTACGATCAACGGCGGCGGCGCGATCGAGATCGAGGTGACACGCCGTTCCAATGAAAGCGCGCTTGCCAAGGTCGTGAAGATGGTGAGCGAAGCGGAGACGCAGAAGTCGCCGACGCAGCGCTTCACCGACCGGTTCGAACGGATCTTCGTGCCCGCCGTCCTGGTCCTGTCAGTGCTCCTGCTGTTCGCATGGGTGGTCGTCGACGAGCCGTTCCGCGACAGCTTCTATCGCGCGATGGCGGTGCTGGTGGCGGCAAGCCCGTGCGCGCTCGCGATCGCAACGCCGAGCGCGGTCCTGTCGGGCGTTGCCCGTGCAGCGCGGGGCGGCGTGCTCGTGAAGGGCGGTGCACCGCTCGAAAACCTCGGGTCGCTCAAAGCGATCGCTTTCGACAAGACGGGCACGCTGACCGAAGGTCGTCCGCGCATCACTGATGTCGTGCCCGTCGATGGCGCCGATGAAGGCGAGTTGCTGGCGCTGGCTGTCGCCGTCGAAGCGTTGAGCGACCATCCCCTGGCCCAAGCGATCGTCAAGGACGGCCGCGAACGTCTGAACGATCGTGCCGTGCCGACTGCCGGCGACCTCAAGAGCCTGACCGGTCGGGGCGTCACCGCGAGCGTGGATGGCGAGACGGTGTGGATCGGCAAGGCCGAGATGTTCGGAAGTGAGGGCATTCCGGCGCTGGGGCAGGGCGCGCAGGACGCAATCGCGAAGCTGCGCGAGAACGGCCGCACGACAATGGTGGTCCGCAAGGGGGACCGCGACCTGGGCGCGATCGGCCTGATGGACACGCCTCGCGAAGCTGCCAAGACCGCGTTGCGTCGGCTGCACGAGATGGGCGTGTCGCGGATGATAATGATCTCCGGCGATCACCAGAAAGTCGCCGAAGCGATCGCCGACGAAGTCGGGATCGACGAAGCGTGGGGCGACCTCATGCCCGAAGACAAGGTTGCCGCGATCAAGAAGCTCGCCGGCGAAGACAAGGTCGCGATGGTGGGCGACGGCGTGAACGATGCGCCGGCGATGGCAAGCGCCACGGTCGGCATCGCGATGGGCGCGGCGGGGTCGGACGTTGCGCTGGAGACAGCCGACGTGGCGCTGATGGCCGACGATCTGGCGCACCTGCCATTCGCAGTCGGTCTTAGCCGCCATACCCGTGGAATCATCCGGCAGAACGTCTTCGTCAGCCTGGGTGTCGTCGCCTTCCTGGTGCCTGCTACCATCCTCGGCCTCGGCATTGGGCCAGCGGTGGCGGTTCATGAGGGATCGACGCTGCTCGTCGTCATCAATGCGCTCAGGCTGCTCGCCTACCGCGATCCGGCAGGGAAGGCGGCATGAAGTGGCTGATCGCCTTCGACCTCGACGGCACGCTTGCCGAGAGCAAGCGGCCGTTATCGGAGGATATGGCCGCAATCCTCGCCCGATTGCTCGCCATCACGGATGTGGCGGTGATCTCGGGCGGGGACTGGCCGCAGTTCGAAAAGCAGATCGCCTCGCGCCTTCCTGCCGGCGTCGCGCTCGACCGTCTCTGGTTGATGCCGACCACAGGCACGAAACTCTATCGGTTCATCAATGGCGCTTGGCGCGCGGTCTATGCCGAACTGTTCGACGACGCGGAGAAGGCGAAGATCCGCACGGCCTTCGATCAGGCGCTGACCGATGCCGGTCTCGCCGACGAACGTATCTGGGGCGAACGGATCGAGGACCGGGGCAGCCAGATCACCTTTTCGGGCCTGGGGCAGGCAGCGCCGCTGAAGGAAAAGGAAGCGTGGGATCCTGACCGAAAGAAGAGGACCGCGTTGCAGGCCACGTTGCGCGCGAAGCTGCCGGAGCTCTCGATCAATCTCGGTGGCACGACATCGATCGACGTGACCAGAGCAGGGATCGACAAGGGCTATGGCCTGAAGCGCCTGAGTGCCGAGAGCGGTGTCCCGCTCGACGGGATGCTGTTCATTGGGGATGCGATATTCCCCGGTGGGAATGACTATCCCGCTGCTGAAATCGGCCTCGACACAGTGAGGGTGCGCGACGTCGCGGAAACCACCGCCGTCGTGACCGCCATCATCGCGTGTCTGCACCGATAGGATCAAGATACATGGTCGGCTCCATCGCGGAATGCCGCATTGTCAAAGCTCTGGCTTCTGTCGCTTAGGGCAGCGCTTCCTAAAACGAAAAGAAGGCAATGTGCGCGTCTCCGCGAACAAAGCCTCCAGCGATCAATCTAAGAGATTCCGCCGCGCTTCTCAATCGTAGGGGGCGTTTGCGGGAGGGGGCGGAATCCTACGCTAAGGATTTGGGCCAGCGATATTCCCCGGTTAGATTGATGTGTTCCTATCCCAACGGCGAGACGTGGGCGAGTAGATCAGGCGCGATATGGGTACCGCTGGCGGCCCGGGTATTGACGACCTCGCCGAGCTTCATGGTGTTCCAGAATATGATGATGGCGGCGAGCAGGTTCATTCCGGCGATGCGATAGTGCTGGCCTTCGCCGGATCGATCCCGGATTTCACCTCGGCGGTGGAAGCTGATGGCGCGCTTTAGGGCGTGGTGGGCCTCACCCTTGTTGAGGCCGATCTGAGCCTGGCGCTGGAGGCCGGCATCAAGAATCCAGTCGATCATGAACAGGGTTCGCTCGATGCGGCCCACCTCTCGCAATGCGAGGGCCAGCTCATTCTGGCGCGGGTAAGAGGCGAGCTTGCGAAGAATCTGGCTGGGGGCGACGATCCCCGCTGCGATCGTCGCCATGATGCGCAGGATGTCGGGCCAGTTGCGCTCGATGAGCGGTTCATTGATCTTACCTCCGACCAGCGCTCGCACATTGGCCGGCGTCGCGTTGGGCGTGAAGGCATAGAGTCTTTTCTGAGGGAGATCGCGGATACGGGGGGCGAACCTGTAGCCGAGCAAGGCGTCACCTCAAGGTTTGTTCGCCAGACAACGATTTCTCGGACATAAGCGGAACATGGGCTACGCTACACGCTTCAACCGCGCCATTGGCTCGTTGAGTGGGTGGAATTCACCTGCTGGAAGTCGCCTGGCCTGCTCCCAGAGGTAATCGCCGGTCAGACTGATGTGCGCCCAGCCCATCGGAGAAAGGTGCGCAAGCAGTGCCGCATCGAACGTCGTGCCGACAGCGTTGAGGTGCTGGGCGGCCCGGTCGAGATAGACCGTGTTCCAGTAGGAAATCGCCGCAATCAGCAGGTTCAGCCCAGATGCGCGAAATTCCTGATTTTCCAGCGAGCGATCGGTGAACCGACCCTGCCGGTTGGTATAGATGGCGGCGGCAAGCGTGTGCCTCGCCTCGCCTTTGTTGAGACCGGCCTGACAGGCACGTCGCAGTTCCGGTTGTTCAAGCCAATCGAGCGTGAACAAAGTGCGCTCGATACGGCCCAGTTCAGCCAATGCAAAATCCAGCCTGTTCTGGCGTTTGTAGGCGGCAAGTTTTCGCAAGATTACTGACGGCGCCACCGTGCCATCCTTGATTGAGGCGACAATCCTGACGATGTCATCCCAATCGGCCTCGATCGCTGCCGTTTTGATGGTGCGGCCCATCAGATTTTCGATGCCCTTGTATGTCGATGGCGCAGCGATCGAACCCAGCTTGCGGTCGCCAATATCGCGCAGCCGTGGCGCGAAGCGGAACCCGAGTAGGTGGCAGAGTGCGAAAACATGATCGGTGGCGCCGCCGGTATCGGTATAGTGCTCATGCAACGGAAGGTTGCCGGCGCCCAGGACAAGCCCGTCGAGCACGTAAGGCGCTTCACCTGCCGTCGCGGACATGATCCGTGATCCGAATGATGCGAAGTGATCGGAAAGGTGAGAATAGATTTTCACGCCAGGTTCGGCGCCATATTTGGCATTGACGTCCGCCGCCCCTGAACGGCTCCGCCCCGACCGGAAGAACTGGCCATCGGACGACGAACTGGTGCCAGCGCCCCAATGCCGCGCGAAGGGTAATTCGTGATGGGCTGAGATGATCATGGCCAGCGCGGCCTGATAGTTCTCGGGTGAAAGATACCAGTTGTGGGTCCATGCGAGTTGGGCATAGCTGACGCCTTCGCTGGCATTGGCCATCCGCTCCAGCCCGAGGTTGGTGCCATCAGCCAGAATTGCGGCGAGTACCGTGCTGGGGTTGTCGTGCTCCTTGCCTGAGCGCAGGTCACGGAATGCGTTCAAAAAACCAGTGCGTTCGGCGACTTCAAGCAGCAGCTCGGTGATGCGCACGCGGGGAAGCAGGGTATCGAGCTTGCGATCGAGGGCTTCAGCTTCCGGTGGGGTGACAGGCGGCATTTGCTGAAGCTTGAGCCGGTCTCGTTCGAGCGACACTCCCTCAAGCTTGTTTGTTTTCAACTGCTTGGCAAATCGGCGCAGCCGCCAGTCAAGATTTCGTGCCCGGTCAGCGAGGTAGGATGCAGCATTTGAATCGAACGGAAGCACATCCGCCACTTTGGCGGCGTCGCGCCGACCCAGCAAATAGGCATCGAAGCGCTGATAGTTGCGGGTTCCCTCGATCCATACATCACCGGCGCGCAAACGATCACGCAAGGTTGCCATGATCGCAATTTCATAACGTCGGCGGTCGATACGGCCGCTTTCGGTGATGAGACGCTTCCACTGCCGATTGGGGAATGGCAGTGGAACGCCATCGGGAAGGTCGCGCGACTTTCGTGTGTTCGCATCGCGAATGACATCGATGGCTTTGATCAGTGCCGTCCCTGTTCCAGACGCCTTGAAGGTGAAGGCGTCCAGAAATGCCGGGCTGAAACGCCGTAGCGTGGCGTAACGCTCGGTTGCCGTTACCAGTGCGTCCTCGCCGGCAAGATCAGCAAGGGCATCTACTTGGGCCTTTGCCGCAACAAGCCGGTGCCAGCCCACCGCTTCGTCAATCAATTCGAGCGGATCGCCGCCATTCTGGACAGCCTCATCAAGTGCTGTAATCGTGGCGCCAAACAGCCGCATGAGTTGCCCCACCGACTGAATACTATCTTGGTAGCGACGCTCGCGCCCACGCCGCGCGCGCGTGAACATGCCGCCGATAAGTCGGTCAAACATTTGGATCGCGGCATCGGCAAGTCTGGCCTCAAGGTCGATCACTGCGGCCGTCAACGTCGCCCGCCTGCGATTGACGCTGTAATCCGAAAGCAGGAATGCCGGTGCCACGCCGCCCTCGCGGACAAATTGGGCAAAGCGGAATTCCGGAATGGCGCCCCCAACTACCGGGTGGATACCTATGCCGCGAACATAGCGCAGGCGCTCAAGCAAGCCATTGATATTGGCCGCAGTCGGGGCTTCTTCGAAATTACGCAACCACGCCAGCGGTGTCATGCCGAAATCCGGGTTGTTGATTACGAGTTCGTCTAGCCGTGTCAGTTCAGCAGAGCTGAGGCCTTCGACGATTGCGGCTGCGGCAGCTTTGCGTGCGCGTGCCCGGCCAGCAAGACCGGCGCGTTCCAGTGTGTCGCCTGACGGAAGAATGAACCGCTCACCCTTCAGGCCAACCATGAGGGCGCGAACAATCGGTTCACCTCTGTCTGTATACTCGGCGGCTTGCGCGGCAAGATTCAGGGCAAGTGCCAGGTCGCCGCGTCGAAACGGGCGTATGCCAAGATAACGCGCCACGAGATCGGCATGATCGGTACGGGTTTGCGCGCGCTGACCATATGCAGAGAAGGAGGAAGGATCGACGAATAACTGTGCCGCGAGGTACTGAAGAATGACGTCGGGAAGCCCGATCTCGGGTTGCAGACCAAAGCCGGGATGTCGCATCAAAGCGATTTGTGCAGCCAGACCGAGGCGATTTGCTGGACCATAGCGGCGCCCAACCAATTCAACATCTTCCGCAGAAAGGGTATAATGCCCAATGATCGCGGTTTCTTGGACAGGAGGATCGAACAGGCGCCGGCGCTCGTCTCCGGTCAGAAGTCGGCGTCGTGCCATTTTTCTCTCCCGCTGAGGCGAATAACAAAATTGACACCAAAGCGGCTTGCACTGGAGGGAGGCCATTCGTTGCCGGTTGATCCCCGAGCAATCACCCGGCGCAGCAAGACAGTTTGGCGACATCCTTATCAAACGTTTGGGCCGCCAGTTTGAGGCCTTCCACAGTGGTCAGGTAAGGAAATATCGTTGCACCCAATTCCAGGGTGGTCATGCCGTGTTTGATCGCCAGCACCAGTGTCTGGATCGAATCCGCGCCTTCGGGTGCCATGATCTGGCCGCCCAGCAAACGGTCGTTCGCCTTGTCGGCAATCAGTTTGATGAGACCCCGCGTATCGCGTGCTGCCAGTGCCCTTGGCACAGCATCGAGCGGGAGCAGCGAAACCTTGATGTCCAGGCCTTGCGCCCGTGCTGTCGTTTCAGTGAGGCCGGCGCTGGCGACTTGCGGGTCGGTGAAGACGACGGATGGCATGGAGGAATTGTCGTAGCGGTATTGGTTGCCCGTCACCGCGTTGCGCGCGGCCAGTTTTGCGCCATAGGCGGCCATGTAGACGAACTGGTCCCGTCCCGTTACATCGCCCGCCGCGTAAATGCCTGGAACCGACGTTTCGAGGTGGTCATCGACGACGATTCCACCATTACGGGCAAGCACTATGCCGCGCTCCTCCAGCCCAAGCCCGTCGCTATTGGGTCGGCGTCCGGTGGCGATGAGCACCTGTTCCGCCGCGACGGTGTCACAATGCCCCTCGCAGGTCAATTCGACCCCGCTCTGTGTTTGGGCGATACGCTGATAGCCGACACCTGCGCAAACCCGCACGCCCTCGGCTTCCAAATAGTTTTTCAGCGCGGCACTCACTTCCGGGTCCATTTCGGGGAGCAGGCGGCTTCGGCAGCAGATGGTGACATCAACGCCCAGACGCGAAAACATCTGTCCCAGTTCTACCCCGATCACCCCGCCACCGATCACCAGCAGCGATTTGGGCAAGCGATCCAGCGCCAGCGCCGATGTGCTGGTTAGGTAGGGCACGCTGTCCATCCCCGGAATCGGCGGCACGGCGGCGTGCGCACCCATCACCAATATGACCTTGCCGACCTTCATGGGCGCATCGCCGACAATCAGCGCACCATCGGCAAAGCGTGCCTTGCCCTCGATATAGCTCACACCGTCATAGGCGGGCAGCAGATCGACATATTTTTTTTGGCGCAGCGTCGTGACAAGATCGTCCTTCGACGCCGCCAATACGGACCAGTCATCCATCTGGACAGCGCCCCCAAGGCCGGGAAAGCGCGCGGCGGCAAGCCCACCATGCACCGCTTCGGCGGCGCGGATCAGCGTCTTGGAAGGAACGCAGCCAACATTGACACAGGTGCCGCCAATCGTGCCGTGACCGACGAGCGCCACTTTCGCGCCCAGATCGGCAGCGGCGATCGCGGCGGAGAACCCGGCAGAACCCGCGCCGATGACGGCCACGTCAAATCCTTCCTGCCCGGGGCGGTTGCAACAGTCGTTCATTGCTTATCGCTTTCTTGAGGCGCTGGCGGCGCCCCGCTCAGTTTTGAATAGCGCGCGCCGGATAACCCGCGTTGGTTGATGCAGCGGCAATCGCAGCAGCATTGGTGCGGCGCGGGTTATAGGTTGCGCGCGCGGTCTTGGCTGCGAAATCGACCGTGACCGCCGTTACCCCGGCGACGCCTTCCATCGCCTTCTTCACGGTGATCGGGCAGGTGGCGCAGGTCATGTTCTCTATGGCAAAGGTGGTTTGCTTCTGAGCGGTTGCGGTAGCCGCGGGGCGATCTTGCGCCGTGCCACTAACTGCATAGGCGACCCCGCCGCCAGCCATAGCCAGCACGGCCATAGCGATACATACTGTCTTTTTCATGGGTATTTCCTTTCAATAGAACCAGGGTGCCCACCAGTCGATGGTGAGCGCCAGGATGGCGACGGCAAGGCCCAGCCACAGCACCGCCTTGGTGGTCCAAGCCGATTGTGGACGAGCGCAGTAGGAACCGTCTTCACAGGGCGGTTTCGGCTTGAAATAGACATGCCAGAAGCCGTAGCCGAGCAGCGCGAGCGTTACGCCTGCGACATAGGGCTTGTAAGGTTCGAGCGCCGTCAGGTTGGCGATCCACGCGCCGGAAATTCCGAGCATAACCAACAGTAGCGGGACGACGCAGCAAGCCGAGGCGAGCCCCGCGCCGATCAATGCGCCCGCCGCAACCCAGTTTGCCTGCTTCGGCTCGTGGTTTTCGGTGAGGGCTGGCTGTCCCGCTTCCGGCGTTGAGACCATGGCTTGAATCCCTTGTTCCAACTGAGTGATTCGCAGTGTAGGCTCTGTAGCCACTACAGACTCAAGAGGTATTTTCATGGAGCAACAGGTCGGCATCTTGCGTGCCCAGCTTGCCCGGAAAACAGGCTGCAATCTCGAAACCATCCGCTATTACGAGAAGGTGGGATTGCTGCCGGGGCCGCCTCGCAGTTCCAACGGCTACCGCGTCTATTCGCCGGAACTGGTGCAAAGGTTGCAGTTCATCCTGCGCGCGCGCGACCTTGGCTATGCAATGGATGAGATACGGTCATTGTTGTCGCTCACCGATACCGGTGCACAAACCTGCGCGGAGGTTATGGCGAGAACCGAACTCCACCTTGAAGATGTCCGCCGCCGCATTGCAGATTTGCAGAAGATAGAGGTGACGCTGGCGACCACGTTAGCCAGATGCACTGGAGATGACGTTGCCGAATGTCCCATCCTGGAAGCACTCCAGTTTTTACCCCATCAAGGCAATTGACGCCATCTTTGAGGGATTTGATTTTGTGATGTCAGCTTGGAGTATAGCCTAACCGGACGTCAGGATGCAGCGGCGGTTTCTGTCAGGATAGGGTTATGGCAAGCATTTATTGACGCATGTTCCGCCGTGTCATAGAATTCAACCTGACATTTTGACCGGAGGCGGCGATGAAAGGCCAGAGGATCGGTTACGTCCGGGTGAGCACATTCGATCAGAATGTCGATCGCCAGTTGGACGGGCAGTCGCTCGACCGGATTTTCACCGACAAGGCATCGGGCAAGGACATCAACCGCCCCGAACTCGATGCCATGCTCGCCTTCGCCCGCGAGGGTGACACCGTCGTGGTCCACAGCATGGATCGATTGGCGCGTAATCTCGACGATCTGCGCAAACTGGTTCAGTCCCTCACCAAAAGAGGCGTCCGGATCGAGTTCGTGAAGGAAAGCCTGGCCTTCTCGGGCGAGGATTCCCCGATGGCCAACCTGATGCTCTCGGTCATGGGTGCGTTCGCCGAATTCGAGCGCGCCCTGATCCGGGAGCGGCAGCGCGAAGGCATTGCGGTCGCCAGACAACGCGGTGCTTATCGCGGGCGGAAACGTTCCCTCTCCGACGAAATGGTCGCCGAGCTGCACCGCCGTGTTGATGACGGCGAGCGCAAGGCCGTCATCGCCCGTGACCTGGGGATCAGTCGCGAAACCCTCTACCAGTATCTCCGCGCTGCCACCTGAGCCGGTTTCACCCAGCCTCGCTCACCCTTAGGCTTGTCTGATTGATACGACCAATGTCACGTCTCTTGAATTGCTTGAATCATATCAATGAGGATTGGAGGTCTCCTTCGTCAAACGAATGGCAAGAGCGCGACCGATTGCCGCTGCGGCGACTGGCTGGACGGCGCTTGGCGGAAATGGTGCAACCGAACTAGCATTGATCTCGCAAAGCGCATAGGAGCCATCGCTGATGGCTTCACCAGGGCGAAATAGGAAGTCGGCGTCCCAAAGAAGCGGAAGATCGTGGTCGGCGATCGACAGCAACCTTTGCATCTCTGGAATCCAGCGATCCTCCATCGCTTTCCGTAAGGCTGCGAAGCGCGTCACCTCCGGTCCGAACATGGCGCGGCCCATCGGCTGTGGGGTTGACGACGTTGTATCAATGGCCGTTGGCGTCATCAGCGCAGTGATCAGGTTGTGCCCAAAGCCAACCACTCGGTGCCCGCACACGTAGCAGCGGACCATGCCCTCGGACGACTGCGGCTGATAAGCCTGATCGATCAGCACGCCGCCGTCGTTTAGAAACGGCACCCACCTTTCCAAGCACTCGGCTAGGCTGATGCGCTCCGATTTGCTTCCTTGGCGGGCCTCTTGAACTTTCACCGACGTTTTCAAAGCCGGAGCGTTTCCCGCTTCGTCTAGTTGGACACGCCATACATTCCTGCCGCCGTTGCCGTAGTTCGGCTTCAGCACGCGCGGGCCTGCGGCAAGATGTTCGGGGAAACGAGCGCGAAGGCCTTCAGCGTCCACGTATCGATCGACATCGCTGCCCCATTCCATGGATCGCGTTGTGTAGAGCACTTCCTTGACGCCGATTTTGGCGATCACGTCAGGATGCGCGCTGACGACAACGCCGCACCCCGCGACTTCGCGCAGCATTGGATCGAGCTGCGAGCGGTCGCCTGAAATGTCCAACGGATTCACCCAGACCAGCACTGCGTCGCACGACAGCAGCTCGTCCCGAATCTCGCGAACCGCCTCGTCCCTGTACAGTACAGGCCTTGCGGTCGCCCGCAAGGCCTGCATTATCGGCCACTGCCGGGCTTCATGAAAGCGATGCGTCCACTCGGCTGCTTGCCCACGCCAAAGAAGAGCGATGTTCGGGCCGGATGTCATTGTTGCATCTCCCCATCGGACCTGTCCCCTTTGTGGTCGCGAACTCAGGTGTCGCGCAGCAGTGGGTGTTAAGCCACGGCGGTCGGGTTCAGCCGCCGCCGCGCAAAGCCGCGGCATAGCGCCGGTCGACCACTTCCCAGTCGATGTTGCGGAAGAAGGCGTCGACATATTTGGCGGCGGCGGTGCCGTAATCCATGTGGAAACTGTGCTCGTACATATCGAGCGCGAGCAGCGGCACGCCGGCAATCGCACCGTGCATATGATCCCACGCCCAATGGTTGTGCAGCGAGCGCGTGTGGAGATTGTAGACGAGCACGCACCAGCCCGATCCGCCGGCAAGGCTCATCCCGGTACGGCGGAAGTCGGCTTCCCAGCGGTCGAACGAGCCGAACGCCGCGCCCAGCGCGTCGCGGATGGAACCGGCTGCCTGGCCGTTGCCGCCGAGCCCGTCGAAATAGACCTCATGGAGCACGACCGAGCCGGTGCGGTGCAGCTCCTCGCGCTTCAATCCGCCATAGACCACCGGCGGCAGGTCCGTGTCAGCGAGCGCGGCGGCAAGTCGTGTCTCGATCATATTCAGGGCCTTGACCGAGCCCGCATAATTGTTCTCGTGGTGCGATGTGATCAGCCTTTCGGAGAGGCCGTGAAGCCTGGCGGGATTGAACCTGAGCGGCTTGACCTGATGATTTCCGGCAAAGGCGGGGACAGCCGCCGGCGCTGCGGCCGGCGTCTGCGCAGAGGCTTCGTTGATAGTCATGGCGGCGGCTCCGATGCCAAGAGTTGCGATTGCACTGCGTCGGGAAAGATGGTCGATCGTCACGCGTCACTCCTTCAGATGATCATTACATATGCGGCCCCGAGGACCGAGCAGACGCCGAGCACCGGCAGCATGCCGGCCTTGAACCGGAACATGGCGAGTATCGCACCCACCGCGAGCGCCAGCGCCGGCCAGTTGACGGACGTTAGGACTGGGAGATCGATGGTGCCGGCTGCGAACGGCACTTCGCGGACTTGCTCGAACAGAGTGTGGATACCAAACCAGACCGCCAGATTGAGGATCACGCCGACCACTGCGGCGGTGATCGCCGAAAGCGCGGCCGACAATGCGCGGTTGCCGCGCAGCCGCTCGATGAATGGCGCGCCGGCGAAGATCCACAGGAAGCATGGCAGGAAGGTAACCCAGGTGGTGAGGATTGCGCCGAAGGTCGCGGCGACGAGCGGCGGCAGCCCGGTCGCTTCGCGGAAGGCCGCGAGGAAGCCGACGAACTGCGTCACCATGATCAGCGGCCCGGGCGTGGTCTCGGCCATGCCGAGCCCGTCGAGCATCTCGCCGGGCTGGAGCCAGCCATAGGTCTCGACTGCCTCCTGCGCGACATAGGCGAGCACCGCATAGGCGCCGCCGAAGGTCACCACCGCCATCTGGCTGAAGAAGGTGGCGATGCGGCTGAACACGTCGTCGGGGCCGAACGCGAACAGCAGCGCTGCGACCGGCCCGAGCCAGAGCAGCAGCAGGACGCCGGAGATGCGCAGCGACCAAGAGAGGTTCGGCCGGGCATGGTCGGGAAGGCCCTCGCCAAGAGCGGTGTCGCGGTCGTGGATTATCTCAGCGCCGGCGGGACCATGTCCGCCGCCGCCCTTGAATGCGGCGTAACCAGCGCGGCCACTGAAGAAGCCGATCAGCGCGGCGGCAAGCACGATCAGCGGGAAGGGCACGTCGAGCACGAAGATCGCGACGAACGCCAGCGCGGCAAAACCGCGCATGACGTTGTTCTTCAAGGCACGCGAACCCACCCGGACCACCGCCTGTAGCACCACCGCCAGCACGGCGGCCTTCAATCCGAAGAACAATCCCTCGACCAGCGGCACTTCGCCGAGCAGCACATAGACATAGCTGAGCCCTAAAATCGCGAGGAAGCCGGGCAGCACGAATAGCGCGCCCGCGACCAGGCCGCCCTTGGTCTTATGGAGCAACCAGCCAATATAGACAGCTAGCTGTTGCGCTTCAGGGCCGGGCAGCAGCATGCAATAGTTGAGCGCGTGGAGGAACCGCTCCTCGCCGATCCAGCGCTTCTCCTCGACCAGGATGCG
Organism: Novosphingobium lubricantis; assembly: GCA_042650965.1. Classification (GTDB taxonomy): domain Bacteria; phylum Pseudomonadota; class Alphaproteobacteria; order Sphingomonadales; family Sphingomonadaceae; genus Novosphingobium; species Novosphingobium lubricantis. The sequence goes on from JBHSCB010000019.1 coordinate 61,466, forward strand.
ATGCATCACCGCTATCTGGCCCGCCGGTCCGCCGAAGCTGAGCAGCGCGACCCTGATCCAGACGCGCACCGCCTCGCCAAAGCTGATGCCGTGCTCGTGCAGCGTCTCGACTGCGATTTCAGCGCGTGCGCTGGCCTCCATCTTTAGTCCTCTTTTCGCCGGGTGAAGTGAGCATAGAATCCGTCGAGCGCGGTCGATCCGCGCGCGATCCGCTCCTCGTCGTCGTCGGTGCCGGCACAGATGCCGGCGATAAGCGCGCTCACTCCCGGAGTTTCCGGGCGCTCGAACCGAGCATCGGCAATATCAAGGTCGTGAACAATTTCGCCGAGCGCCCGCAGCGCGGGGTCGGTCTCGAGACCGGTGAGGAACACCAAGGTCTCGAAGGAGCAGCGGTCGCCTTCGTGGGTGAACTCAGCGTCCGCCATGTCGAACCTCAGTTCGTCAGGCTCCGGCACATATCCTTTGCCCTCGACGAACTTGAAGCTCGCCTCGGGGTCGATGAAGCGGCGAATGAGCCAGGCGGACGCGATGCGATCGACATGGACATGGCGGCGCGTCACCCAAACGCGGCGCTTTAGCTCCGCCGGGGTCAGCTCGGGCGCACCGGGGCCGCTCACATCGGGATGTTGGTGAGAGCGGCGGTCCGCCTCGGTGATGGCGGCCTGTGCCGCCTGCCGACCATGCGCACCGAAAAAGTCGATCGCGGCGACCTCGTTCAGGCGTTTGCGCAGGCGGCCCACATCCGCCGCCGCGACATACTCGCCCTCACACAGCGCGCGCGCCTCGCGTGCCAACTCCTCATAGTCGGCGTCACGCGCAGCGTCGAACACTCCGCGCAGCTCCGCATCGCCCATGCCGCCGACAAGGCGCGCTTCGAGGATCAGCGCCTCGCCGCCATTTTCGGTGATCTCGCGATGCAGTTCTTCGAACAGCGCGCGCGTGTCCTCGCGATTGGGGAGCGCATGGACGGCGTTCTTGAGCGGCGCGGCCCCGATCGCCTGCAAACGCCGCCAGACCTTCACCCGCAAATAGGCAGGCTTAGCCGGAAGCTGCGGGATCAGGAGCAACCAAGGGGAAGCTTGTGTGTTTGTCATAGTTGTATCGTCACTAGCCTACAAGTGTAAGGGTTGCATCACAAGCCTCATGAGCATAGGACTGCTTATCCCGAAGAAAGAAACCGGAGCGCAATGTCGCGGCTCGCCGGCGGCGCGCTCGCATGACGTGAGGCTTTCCGTGTCGAGTGCGCTGATGAAGGATCAATTATGCTGAAAAAGACCATCGCCTTGGGATTCGCCAGCCTCCTGCTGGCAAGCCCGGCATGGGCAGCGCCGGACTGGTCGGCTGTCGACCGGGCGATAGGACGAGCGGGGGCCGAACAGCCGGGGGGCGTTCACCGCTACAGCTTCCCGCGTTCGGACCTGAGCGTCACGCTGGATGGGGTGACGATCAAGCCCTCCCTCGCGCTCGGCTCTTGGGCGGCGTTTCAGCCGATGGGCGACGAGGCGATGGTGATGGGCGATCTCGTGCTGACCCACGACGAGGTGAACCCCGTTTTGAGCCGCCTGCTCGCAAGCGGTTTTACGATCACCGCGCTCCACAATCACCTGCTCCGCTCTTCGCCTGCGACCATGTACATGCACATTGCCGGCCACGGCGACCCGGTGAAGCTCGCGGCCGCGCTCCGGCAAGCGCTATCAGCCAGTCGGACCCCGCTCGCCGCGCCGCAATCGCCTTCGGCCAGCGCAGCCGCATCGCGGCTCGACCTCGATGTGGCCGCGCTCAACCGGTTGATGGGCGGTGAGGGCAAGACGGCCGGTGGCATCCTCCAATACAGCTTTCCGCGCGCCGAGCGGCTGATGGACGGCGATATGGAGACTCCGCCGACGATGGGCACGGCGACCGCGATCAACTTTCAGCCAACCGGGGACGGCCGAGCCGCCATCACCGGCGATTTCGTACTTGTCGCAAACGAGGTCGATCCGGTCCTGCGCGTGCTGCGGACGAACGGGATCGAGGTCACGGCGCTGCATAATCATATGCTAAACGACGAGCCGCGGCTGTTCTTCATGCACTTCTGGGCCAACGACGACGCAGCCAAGCTCGCCCGTGGGCTGCGCGCGGCGCTCGACAGGATGAACAATCAGAGGAGTTGAACTCGGACGACGGCTCATTGGGCCGTAACCGCCGCCCGCCCGACCCCACGGCCCTTATGCAGGAAGTGGAATGGAACATGGCTAGCAAACGAACTCTCACTGTTGTCGCAGGCGTGGGCGCGGCCGCGCTGGCGATCGCGGGCGTGGCGATCGCGCAAAACCACGAGGCGAACGAAAACCGGATAATCGGCAAGCACAGCGAACGAGACATCCCGCTTGCTCAGGTGCCCGAGGCCGCGATGAACGCGGCACGCGCGCAACTCGCGTCAATAAGCAAAGCGGAGCAAGTCACCCGAAAGGCGGACGGAAGCACGCTCTATGAAATCAAGGGCAAGAACAGCGACGGAAAGACGATCGAACTGTTCGTCACGCCCGAAGGCCAGGTGCTCGGCCGCGAATGATGGATCAGCACGGGGCGCCGGCCGTCGAGGGCCGTGCGCCCCTTCCGAAATGATACTGCGGAATAGGAGACGAAAATGCGGCCAAGGCGATGGATATTGTTATGCGCCGCTTTGGCCGCCCTGCCTGATAGTGCGATCGGCCAAACCGAACCCGCGTCGGCGACGGGCTCGGCGTTGTTCGTAAGCTGTCAAGCGAATGAGCCGCGATGCGGCGCTTACCTCCAAGGCGTGCTCGACATGATGATCGTCGCGCGAAAAGCGGAATGCCGCGCTCCACGCTATGACCGATCGGCGCTGCGCGCGGCATATTTACGCTGGGCGGAGCAGAATAGCTATTTTATGAGTGTTCATATGGTGGCCGGAGCTGAACGCTCGTTAGCGAAGGCTTGGCCATGTCAGTAGCATCGTACCCCGCGGCGTAGCCTGCCCGGCGGCTGCCTTTGAGGGCAGGCGGAGCGTCCGCCTGGCGGTGAATTCCGCCAGCTCAACGATCCCATGTCGCGCCTCAAGCTCGCTAATTAGCCGATGTTCGCATTATGTCTGCCAAATCGTTGTCTGGCGCACAAACCTTGAGGTGACGCCCATCTTGGCTACGGTGCGGGCATGTAATGCAGCAGCGTGGTAGGATTCGCTCTGCGCCTCAACCCCCAGCTTCCAGTTGGCCTTGATGACCGAACGACAACGCACCGACGTTGGATACTCCTGAAACGGCGCATTCTTCAGCGCTTCGGTCATCGGCCCCAGGAATTCCACCAAGGTCTGGGCCGGTTGCTGATCCAGGTTGATGAAGATGAAGCCCTCCCACGTGTCACAATGGATCGGAGTCAGGCCGCTCTCCTGCTTGTCGACATGGGGAAAGCATTCTGCGTCGGGTATGTGGGTGAGTTCGCCATCGGTATTGTACTGCCAGGCATGATAGGGGCAGGAGAATTTGCCGCCCCGCCCCTTTTCATCCCACACCAGTTTCATGCCACGATGCGAGCAGATATTGTGGAACGCGCGGATGTTCATGTCTTTGCCGCGCACAATGATCGCCGAAACTGAACGGCACGTCACATCACGGACGATCCAGTCGTCCGGGTTCGGAATTTCACCCGCCTCGGCTATGTTCAGCCACACCTTGCCGAACATTTCACGCTCCGCCTCGAAACGTTCACGCGAATTATACGCATCAGGCTCTATCCGGCCACCCTCTAAAATTTCGGGTGTCGCCATGATCTCGCCTTGGCCGATGTCGAACATGATACCGGGATTGGGCGTATTCATCGCAACTCTCCTCTTTGATATGCTTGCGCTTTCCTCAATGTCATAAGCGGCAATGAGCCCTGGCCTTCTTCCCACTTGCGGCCCTGGCGCTCAGAATAGCGGATTCGCGACACGCGTGCGAGGCTGGGCCTTAGCAACCGTTTCCAGCGAATGATGCTTACCTCGACTCAGAGACAAGCTAACCAGCGCCCATGATCGCCTCGGCTTAGGTACGGGAGCGAAGGGGAGGAATATGAAAATCAAATTTGCTCTGCTCGCCGGTTGTGTCTTTAGCGCTGCCTGGATTGGCGGCGCACCCGCGCGAGCTCAAAGCGCACAACAGCCGCAAAGCGCTGAATCTCCATCGTCGATAGCCTCCGATGCCGATATGTCGACGATCGTGGTGACTGCGCGCCGGCGCACCGAGGACCTTAGCCGTATTCCCCTGACGGTCAGCGCGTTCTCAAGCGAGACATTACAGCGCAAATCCATTCTCAGTACCTTCGATCTCACGCGGGTGACCCCCGGCCTCAACATTTCCTTGTCGGGCAGTTCGGTTAATCCCGTCATCGCCATTCGCGGCCAGTCGCGCGGCCTTGCGGGACCCGGCACGCCGGGCGTTCTGACCTATTTCAATGAAGTCCCGCTGCCCAGCTATGGCAGCCTCATCTCCACCTATGACATGGACAACATCCAGGTCCTGAAAGGCCCGCAGGGGACCCTGTTTGGACGCAACGCAATCGGCGGTGCGGTCCTCACCTATTCGCGCAAGCCGACCTATGAGCTCGGGGGCTATGTCGAAGCTGAATATGCCAGCTTCAATTCGCTTCGTCTCGAAGGTGCAATCAATCTTCCCATCATCGCGGACAAACTCGCCGTGCGTATCGCAGGGCAGTCGTCGAGCACCGATGGCTTTACGAAAACCTTTGTTTACAGCCCTTATATCCTAACCGGTCCGTTCAACGCCGCGCCCGGCAGTTTGATCGGCGATGCACGGAATTACGGCGAGCTGGACAATAAGGGATTACGCGTCTCCGTCCTCGCGGAGCCGGTCGAAGGTGTCTCCAGCGTGACGGTGCTGGATTATTTCCGCTCACGCGGGAATGCCCCCATCGTCTATCAAGGGCCTTTTCCCGGCGGAGAGCCCGCAATATATGCCTCGTCACCGGCAGAATTAAACACCCTTGGTCTGGGCGGCCTCCTGATTCCGACGTTCCTTTGCGGCACTTCGCCAAGCTGCGATATCGATCTGGCGAACCTCTATGCTAAAGATAATCCGCGTCGATCAGCATATACCAACATGCTTCCCGACGGTAAGACGTCGATCTTTGGCATCTCCAATACGACGACGATCGATTTCTCTGATCAAATCCGGTTGAAAAACATCTTCGCCTATCGGACGGCGAAGGACGATCACAATACCGATATCGACGGAACCGCGATGGCGATTGTGGATGTGGTCGATCGTGTCCGGTTGCAGCAGATCACGGAAGAGCTTCAGCTTTCCGGTGAAGCATTCAACCAAAAGCTGAAATATGTGTTTGGTGGCTTCTACTATGAAGAAAAGCCCAATGGCATTGGCGGGCGCGAGGCTGATGGCATCTCCGTGTTCAACGGACTGAACGTCACGACAAATATCAATTATCAGCATGAGACGACCAAGGCTCTCTATGGCCAGATCGACTATGACCTATCAAACATAGTCAAAGGGTTAGGTGTCACCGCCGGATATCGATACTCGTGGGACAAGACCTATGGTTGCGTCTATGTTGCCGATTACAGCCTGGCGCTCGGCGGTACACCGCCAAGGATCGGTGAGTATGGCTTTCTGCCGACGGAAGAGCAGTGCAAAACAGGTGATTTCACACCCGATCCGAACGCCGCGCCAGGAACCACCATTGCCGAAAACTTCTCCCAAAAATCCCGCAAAGGCACTTACACGCTCGCTTTGAACTGGCAGGCGACGCCTGATCTGTTGCTCTATGCCACCACCCGACGGGGATATCGGCCGGGCGGCTACAACTCGCCAACCCTGCCTGCCCCCATAGCATCCGTACAGACGTTTGAAGCGGAGACCTTAACGGACGTCGAAATTGGTACGAAGGGCCGCTATTCGTTCGGCGGTATTGGCGGGAATTTTAGCGTGGCCTTGTTCCGCGGCAAGGATAAGGACTATCAATATTATCAGACCACGACCGGCATCCCAGGCCTGGTTTCGGGCGGCCTGATCCTCAATAAGGCCGATCTGATCATCAAAGGTTTCGAGGGTGACTTCAGTATCCGGCCATTCAGAGGACTGACGCTGGGAACAAATTTTTCCTATACTAAGGTCAGCGTCGACAAATTGACCATCCCGCCAGCTGTGCTCGCCGCGTATGAAGCAGCAGGAGCGGGAGATCAGGTTGAGATCACATCTGTTTTCTTCCAGCCAAAGTGGCAGGTTAACGTTAATCTGAGTTATGATTATCCGGAGAGGATTCTGGGTGGTCAGCTTGGCTTCAACGTTGATTATCACTATCAGTCAAAATATCTGGGCGGAGAGATTTTCATCGATCCCTATGAGACAGTGGATGCCCGGATCTCGCTTTCGAAGCTGTACGATGATCGGGTGACGGTGAGCGTCTTCGCGCGCAACCTGTTCAACGAACTTTATGCGGTGGGCCCGAGTTCATCGTCGGCTGGCACCGGAGCAATATCATATGTCATGGCGGCACCGCGAACATTTGGCGGCTCGGTGCGGTTCAACTTCTGATATGAATGGCTTCGATCCGCTTGCCTGGATGCCGCGATGGGCCGGCATCCCAATGAGGGTGGGATGGGGACGGGACCTTAGGATATTCCTGTTCGGCGAAGAGATGCTCGACCCGTGAGCGGACCTTGGATTGCACATTGGTCGCGCGCCGCGCCGTTGCCGGCATAGGTCGGCCCTTTGGCTTCTTGCGAAGATTGGAGTGAGTGACATGATGACAACAAGGGACGTTGCGACGAAGTTCTTCACCCTGATGGCGAGCGGCCACTTCCCCGAGGCATTCGGGATGCTGGCCGATGATGCGCCATATCATATTGTTTTGTTGGCCACACGCCGCTGTCCGGCCGGTATCATGGGCCACAGGAGCTGTTTGAGAAGCTGGGCCCAAGCCTCTCCGATCTCAAGGATCTCAAATCCACGTTCACGGAACTCATCGTCGACGGCAAGCGCGCTGTGGCGCTGATGCGCGCGACGGCGCACGCCGCGCACGGTCCCTACACGCAAGATCCGGCGATATTCGTGATAACAGTGGAAGGCGAAAAGATCGTCGACCTCCTTGAGATGGTCGACACTGTGATGATCGAGACCCAATGCTTCGGTAAGAAGCTTTCCGCAGCGTAAAGCACATCTGCCGAGCCTGGCCTGCCGGAAGGCTCCCGACAATGGCTGTGATCAGGAGATCGAAACATGGCGACGCCCACGGACGTAGCGAGCGAATTTGCGGCCCTCAACAAGCTCTACAGTTCAGGTGACCCGATCGAAGTCGACCCCTATCCCATGTACCGGGAGTTGAGGGATAAGCAGCCGATCATGGATGGCGATATTCTGGCTCGCTACGGGGTCCCATCCCAGGCGGACTTCATCCTCAGTGGCCGCAAAATCTTTAGCCTTTTCCGCTATGAGGACGTCGCGCGGGCATTGCAGGATGACGATACGTTCTCAGCCGGCCTCCAGGCCATCGGCCTCGGCGATTTCCTGGGCGATGGCATTCTGACCGCTTATTCCGGCTTCGAGCATCGCAAGTTGCGCGGCGCCATGCTCAAGGCGCTCACGCCGGCAGCGCTGCGCGATTGGCGGAGCATATTGATCGAGCCCCAAATGCGCGAACATCTGGAGGCGTTGAAGCCGCTTGGCAAATGCGACCTCGTCTCAGCCTTCTCGCTGCGCTTCCCCATCGATGTGGTCTATCGCGTGCTGGGGTATCCCGACGACAGCGAATTCGCCGCGCGCTTTGCGGGTTGGGCGCTGCGTATCCTGTCCGGCACCCCAACCGATCCGGCGGCGGTCGCGCAGGCCCATGCCGCTGCGCTTGAGGCCTCGCGCAACATTTACGATGCGACACTCGACATCGTGAAGGCGCGTCGTGCGGCAGGTGCCGAGGGCGAGGATATGATGTCGCGGATGATCCGTGCCGAACATGAAGGCGAGACGCTCGACGACCATATCATCACAAGTCTGATCCGCGGATTGCTGCCGGCCGCGGCGGAGACGACCACCCGCACCTTCGGCAACATGCTGGTCCTGCTCCTGGATCGGCCCGAGATGTTCGAACGCCTGCGCGCCGACCGCAGCCTGATGGCCAGGGCGATCAACGAAACGATGCGTTTTGAGCCAACGGCCTCCTATGTCGCCCGCGAGACGCGCGTCGACACGGAGTTCCACGGGGTGAAGGTGCCGGCGGGAACCGCGCTCTCATTATGCGTGGGATCGGCAAATCGCGACGAACGCTTCTTCGAAAATCCCGACACGCTCGATTTCGATCGTAAGATGTTACGCCCGATGCTGGGCTTCGGATCGGGCGCGCATATCTGTCTGGGAATGCAGCTCGCGCGGCTCGAAATCGACGTGGCCATGAATGCCGTCCTCGATATTCTGCCGACGATCCGGCGCGATCCCGATGCCCCGCATTCCGAGATCCGTGGCCTCAATCTTCGCGGACCGGACGACCTCAACGTCTGTTGGGATTGAGAGTCCTCATTGGGCTTTCTCGGGTCACCTGTTGCCTCATGGTCGTGACCGCCCCCGGATCACTCGCTTCTTTCCGCGGCCAGTGCCGGGCTGGCGCATGATGGAGGTCTGGAGAGCCGGACTGCCTTTTGGTCCACTCATGGGCGGAGCGCGCCGTCAGCGCGCAAGAGCGAAGGAGACGATCGCCTCGGAAATCGCCTCGCGGACATTTTGTTCGGTTCTGAGCTCCGGAACGTCCAGGTGGAGCTGTCCGAGCAGGCCGGAAATCGACACATAGCCCAGCGTCACGATCAGCGCGTGGAAGAACAGACCTTCCGCTGAAATATCCGGCCGGATGATGCCCTGTCGGCACCCCTGCGCCATGGCTTGCTTGAGCGGCTCCAGCATCTCGTCGCGGCGTCGTTCGAGGAAATGGCTCCGTTTGATCTGCTCGCCATCGTGAATGACCTGATCGATCAGCAGCCGGCCGACATGCGGGTTCAGTATATAGAAATCGGCATAGCGCAGGGCGAACTGCCTGATGGTCAGCAGGGGATCATCAACAGACGGCGCTTCGAGCTGGAAGGCAGCGAAAAAATCGATCGCCATCTGTGTGAGCGCTTCGAGGTACAGATTCTCCTTCTTGCCGAAATAATGGTAGATCAGCTTGGCACTGACCCCCGCCGATCTTGCGATCTGGTTGACGTGCACGGTGGCAAAGCCGCTGCGGGCAAACTCCTTTTGTGCAGCCTCCAGGATCCTGTCGATCGTTGCCGACTTGTCTGCTTTTCCTCCGTTCATGCCCATCATCTGAACCTGTTCGATTGGAGGGGCAAGTTCACATCGCGGGAGAGGGACACCCCCAGCGTTGCAAGCGGGTTCCAACGATGGCGCCTTGGTGACCATTGACCGCCTGAAGCAATGGGCGGAAGCTCGTGGCAATGAAAGGTTTCGCCCTTTTCGGCCAGAAACCTAACCAGGAGAAACCTGATGGGGCGTTTTGATGGCAAGGTGGCGATCGTCACGGGGGCGGCGAGCGGTATGGGCGAAATGGAAGCGCGCATCATCGCCAGCGAGGGCGGCCGGGTGGTCCTCACCGACATCGCGGCGGACCTTGGCGAACAGGTGGCGGCAGACATTGGCGACGCGGCGCTTTTCATGCACCATGACGTGTCCGACGAAGCGCGCTGGGCGGACGTCGTGAAGCTGGCGCGCGACCGCTTCGGCCCGCCGAGTGTGCTCATCAACAATGGCGGCGTGGGCGCCTATGGCGGCATCCATGAGATTGAGACCGATTATATGCGGCGGATCATGGAGATTAATTTCATGGGCGGCTTCTTCGGCATCCGCGCCGTGCTGCCCTCGATGCGGGAGCTCGGCGGCGGCGCCATCGTCAACATCTCCTCCGGGCTCGCCACCACCAGCCTTGCCGGCTACTTCCCCGTGGGCACTTCCAAATGGGCCGTGCGCGGCATGACCCGGCTGGCGGCCAAGGATCTGGCGCCGTTCAATGTGCGTGTGAACACCGTCTTCCCCGGCGCGATCGACACGCCCAGTCTGGTGCAATCGGTCCGGGATAATGCGAAAGACCTGATCCCGCTGGGTCGCGCGGGCGGCTCCGACGAATGCGCGCGGGTGGTGACCTTTCTGGCCTCCGATGAAGCGAGCTACGTCTCGGGCGCCGAGATCATGGTCGATGGCGCGATGCTGTGCTGAGCCCGCAGGCAACCGGACGATATAAGCCATGAACGAATATGCGCGCCATTGGACCACGGCCAGCCAGCTCGGGCTGGATGCCGCGACGGCGACGGTCGAGAGTCATATCTCGCCGGAGATTTACGCGGCCGAGGTCGACCGTATCTACCGCCGGTTGTGGCTGATGATCGGCCGGGAGGAGGAAATCCCCAATGCGGGCGATTTCTTCCTGCGCGCGGTGCCGACGCTGAAGGCCGAGCTGATCATCGTGCGCGGCAAGGACGGGATCGTGCGCGCCTTCTACAATAGCTGCGCGCATCGCGGCGTGCGGGTCGTGCAGCAGGCGCGCGGATCGGCGCTCACCTTTCGATGCCCCTATCACAGCTGGCTCTACGGCGCGGACGGAGCGCTCCGCGCGATCCCCTCGGAGCAGGAATTCCCCTGCGTCGACAAGGCGAAGAGCGGCCTGGCGCCCGTGCAGCTGGAGATCTGGAACGGCTTCCTCTTCGTCAACTTCGATCCGCAGCCGGCGCAGAGCCTCGCGGACTATCTGGGCGGCCTTGGCGAACTGCACGCGACCCTGCCTTTCGATCGCTATCCGTTCCACATACGCACCGATTATGATGTCGCGGGCAACTGGAAGGGGTGCATGCATACCTTCTCCGAGGGCTATCACATCACCACTGCCCATGCCCGCACCCTTACGCCGCAGATCATCAATAGCAGCAATCCGACGTTCAATTTCTACGATGTGCGGATATTCGGGCCGCACAGCACGCTCACCAGCGAGCGCAACTATGACTGGCGACCGAAAACGCCGGTCGTGACATTCGCCGTCAGCCAGTTGCCGCCCTCCACGTTGCCGCGCGTGGACGGCAGCGAGGAGCGCGATTTCGTTTCCCACCCGTCGATCAACCGGATCGGCCTGCCAAATTTCGGCGTGGAAACCATCACGATCTTCCCGAACATCTGCCTGCAACCGCTGGGCGGTGGCTATTTGTGGATGACGTTCTGGCCCATCGCGCCGGATCGCACGCTGGTGGAAGTGCGCAGTCATGCCGTGGTCGCGCCGAAGACCCTGCGTCAGGAATTCGCAACGGCCTATGCGTCAGCGGTTAATCGCGATGTCCTGTCGGAAGATTTCGCGCTGACCGAGCAGCAGCAACGCGGCTTCACCATGGGCGCGCACCGCCACCAGAATTTCGGCGAGAATGAGTTGCTGCTCCGCTATCTGGCGAAGGCGGTCGATCACTATCTCCACGATGACGCGCCGCTTGCGGCCGAACTGAAGGCCTGACGCAGAGGATATTATGGGCAAAACGCGATTTGATTTCTCCGGCAAGCGCGTGCTCGTCAGCGGCAGCACGAGCGGCATCGGCGCCGCGACCGCCAGACTATTTGCCGAGAGCGGCGCCCGCGTGGTCATCCACGGCCGCAACGCCGATCGCGCCGCGGCCCTGCAGGACGAGATTCGCGCGGCAGGCGGCACCGCCATCGTGGCGCTTGGTTCGCTCGACAGCGATGCGGGGGCTGCCAGCATCGTGCAGCAGGTGGAGGCGGAATTTGGCGGGATCGACATCCTCGTCAGCAACGCCGGGGATAGTCAGCCCTATGCAGCCGACTGGTTCGCTGTCCCGACTGAGGACTGGCTGAGCAGCTACAACAGCAATGTCGGCGGGGCGGTGCGGCTGGCCAAGGCCTTTGTGCCCGCCATGCGCCGCCAGCGCTGGGGACGCGTCATCCTGATCGGCAGCTCTGCCTATTATCTGCCCATTCCCGATTTCCCCACCTATGGCCCCGCCAAGGCCGCGCTGGCGAACGTCATGGTCAACATGACGAAGATTCTGGGTGGCACCGGTGTGACGGTGAACATGATCAGCCCCGGATCGGTGCTGACCGAGACGATGCAAGCCAACCTGCTGCCGATGGCGCAGGCAGAGGGCTGGAGCGACATCGACCCCCTCGCGATCGAGCGCCGGCTGATCGCTGAAAAATGGCCCAACGCCGCAGGGCGCATGGGCCGGCCCGAGGAAATCGCCGCGACGGTCGCGTTCGTGGCGAGCGAGGAGGCCGCGTACATGACCGGCGCGCATATCCGCGTCAATGGCGGCGAGAGCCCCTCACTGCATTGAGGAAAGCACCGCCGCGTCCGGCCGTCATTGCTATCGGTTCCCAACGAAAAGGGCTCGTTGGAGCGTCGCGTCCGCGATACTCTCGACGCTCAATAACGCCGCGCGGGCGATGACAAAGGAGAGAGAATTTGCAGAGACTGGAAGGTCGCCCGGCGATCATCACTGGCGCCGCTTCGGGCATCGGCGAGGCCACTGCGAAGCGCCTGGCGGGCGAGGGTGCGCTGGTCGCGGTGGCGGACATCAACAGGCCGGGCGCAGAGACGGTTGCTCACGCGATCGAGCAGGCCGGTGGGCGTGCGATTTCCCTCTTCATGGACCTGAACGACGAGGAGAGCATCCGCGCGATGATCGCCGCAACCGTGGATCATTTCGGCGGCCTGCGCATCCTGCACAACAATGCAGCGGACATGCGCCAGTGGCATCTCGACGAGGATATGGCGGTCGAGCATATGGATGTGGCCGTGTGGGACAGCATCTTCCACGCCAACATCCGGGGAACGATGCTGGCCACCAAATATGCGCTCCCCGCCTTACTGGCGTCGGAAGATGCGGCCATCATCAACACGAGTTCGGGTGCCTCGCTGACGGGCGATCTCTACCGTCCCGCTTACGGCGCCTCAAAGGCCGCGATCAACAACTTCACCATGTATGTCGCCACCCAATATGGCAAGCGAGGCGTTCGTTCGAACGCCATCTCACCGGGCATCGTCATCACTGCGGCCGCCTCCGCTGCGAACGGCGAGGAGCGCTATGCGGCACTGATGCGGCATGTGCTCAGCCCTCGCATCGGCCGGCCGGACGATCTGGCAGGCGTGGTCGCGATGCTGGCATCCGACGACGGCCGCTACGTCAACGGCCAGATCATCTCCGTGGACGGCGGCATCCGTGCGCACTTCGCCCATGTCGCGGATGTGGCCGATGAGTTCTGGAATGATATGGAGGAGCGTCATGGCTGACGGGAAAGCAGGAACGGAGACCGCCAGGGCGGCGCCTGTTCCGCATTTTCATGTCACCAGCTTCGATCTTGGCCACGGCCCGGTCGAGCCGGATCCGGCGGTGATGCAGAGCGGTCATGTATCGGTCGCCAGCTATGTCGATCATGAGCGCTTCGAGAAGGAAGCCGCGCTGTTCGGAACCGTCTGGCTCAACATTGCCGATGAAAGCGACGTTGCAAAGCCGGGGGACTGGATCGTTCGCCCGGTTGCCTGCCGCAACGTCTCGGTTCTCATCACGCGAGGTGCCGACGGCGTTGTGCGCGCGTTTCACAATATATGCACCCATCGCGGCATGCAGCTCCTGTGGGAAGAAAGCGGCAATGGCAGTCGCTTTACCTGTCCTTATCACGCCTGGACCTTCGGCTCCGACGGGGCCCTGCGCAGCGTGCCCGATCAGGACTGTTTTCCCGGTCTCGACAAGGACGCCTCAGCGCTGCGCCCAATCCATCTCGGCATATGGGAAGGCTTCATCTACATCAATCTCGCTCCCCAGCCAGCCCAGACGCTGGAGGCGTTCGTCGCCCCCTTGGCGGGTCGGTTTCAGGACCTGCCGATCAAGCATTTCAGCCGTCAGGCGACGATGGGCGCGCGGATAAAATGCAACTGGAAACTGCTGCTGGAGGCACAGAGCGAGAGTTACCATATCCGGGCGCTTCACGCTCGCACCGTCAGCAGCATGATGTCGTACAGCGGTAACCCTTTCTGCCATCCGCTCTATTGGGAAGCCCTGGGGCCGCATCGCAGCTGGTCGACCAGCATCAATCCGCAGTTCGAACTGTCGGATGCGCGCCCGGTGCAGCAGTTCGCGTTCACGGCGTCGGCCCAGATCATCACCACCGCCAACCCGCTCGAAGACACCGATAGCGCGGTAAACGGCTTTCGAGGTTCCGAGCCGATTGATCGAGGGGATCCGGCGCTATGGGCCGCGGACAATATGATCGTTTTCCCGCATGTGCAGATCAACGCGGGCGCAAACGGCTGCTGGATGCATCGCTTCTGGCCAATATCGGAGAATGAGACGGACTGGCAGGCGCGTTATTACTATTATGAACCTGTGAGCTTACGGCAGGAGTTCGCGCAGCATTATGCGACGGCATTCAACCGCGATACGCTTGTCGAAGATAATAATGCCTGCACCCGCCAGCAAAATTCGATGAAATCGGGAGCCATCGACCACATCCAGTTTGGAATGCAGGAAATGGCATGTCGTCACAGCGCGGCCGTCGTCAAGACTGCGATCGATCAGCTTCATAGCTTGCCACTCGCATAGCCTGCATGAAAGACAGCCCCGGATGGGATCGATGGGGCTGAAATTTCCACTATTCTGTTGGAGACAAAGATGTTCCGGATAACCAGCTTCCTTCGCCGCGATGTCAGCCTGTCTCGCAGCGAGTTTGTCGAGCGCTGGCGGAATGATCTCAGCGCGGCGATGATGGCCAATCCGCAATTCGTCCGCTCGGTCCGGTCCTATGTGCTGAACAAGCCTTTCGAGACAGTTCCCGAAGAATTTCTGTGGATCGCCTGCGATGATTATGACGGCGTGATCGAGCTTTGGTTCGATACGCTGCCCGCTGCGGTGGCCACCGCCAACGCGCTGGCCGCCGACAGCGCGGTCCAGTCCGCAATGCAGGGCCTGATCGATACCGTGGGCAGCGTGACGTGGATCGGCCATGTCGTCGACGGGTTCGACAAGCCCGGCATCGCCGTCAAGCGCATCGTCGCCGGGCAGCCGCGCGCAGATATCCCGCTCGAAACCGCTCAGGATTACTGGGTGCACGATCATTACGACTTTTTTTCGCGCTTTGAGGATTTCATGGCGTACATGCTGCGCTACCGCGCCGTTTATGGCATCCAGACACCGGGCCTGCAGATCACCAGCCACCGGTTCATGGGGATGTGCGCGGATGTCGGCTTCGCGTCGCTCCAGCATCTGTCAGACGCGTATCGCGAGCCCAAACATGCCGCCGTCATGATGACCGACATCGAGAAATTCGGCGCAAAAACTGGTGCGATCACCTTCACGGCAGGCGCTGTCGAGGTGGCGTACGGTAAGGCCATGGGCTGATATGGCTTGACCATCGAGAAGATGGTCCAAACTAGAGGCGTTGACAAATTGACACATCCACAAGCGAGTTGAGACGATTTGGATGAAGCCGATAGCTGCCGGCGGTTTTGTCGTATCTGGTAGCGAGCCTTCGGGCATTTTGAGTTTGTTGGAGCAGCGTTCGACCATGTCGCGCAGGGCGTAGATCGCGGCATCTGCGGGGAACTAGCTGGATCAGGTGGTTCCGCTTGGTCGGGATCATACCGGTGCCGCCGCGCTTCGTGGCTCTAGGCAGCCTGCCACCATCGCTCCCCTCGCAGGGCAGGCCAGCAACGGCGAGTGACCGCGCTGGGCTGTATGATCAACACCAAGACAGGCATTTAGCCTTCGGACCTGTCCTGGCTGCCTTTGCGTTGCAACACGGCGATTAACGCCCGCACCTGTTCGCGCAGGTTGACGATACTTTCCTCGTCGATCGCAAGGTTGGCTGACAATGTTGCAGGAACTTTCCCGGCGTCGGCGCGCAGATTTCTGCCCTTGGCCGTCAACTCGATCAGCACGCGCCGTTCATCCTTTGCATCGCGTGTGCGACTTATTAGCCCCGCCCGTTCCATACGCTTGAGCAGCGGCGTTAACGTGCCGCTATCGAGATAGAGGCTGTCACCGAGTGAGCCGACCGTCTGAGATGCTTCTTTCCAAAGCACCAGCATGACCAGATATTGCGGATAGGTCAGGCCGAGTTCCGCGAGGATCGGTCGATAAAGCCGGTTCAGGAGATTGGACGCAGCGTAAAGTGGAAAACAAACCTGCCGATCAAGATCGAGCGGGTCGTTGTCGATCGGCAGGCTCATTTTCCTCAATCCTAGTTCACTGATACAACAATCGCCACGTCGATATTACCTTTCACCGCATTGGAATAGGGGCAAACCGAATGGGCTTTGGCAACGACTTCTTCCGCTGCCGCCTGATCGATTCCGGTGATCGTGACGCCCAATGCTACCGTCAGGGCGAATCCACCCGATCCGTTTGACTCCATCCCAACGTCGGCCACCACGACGATATCGTCATCCTTCACTTTTTCCGAAGCCGCTCGCGTTACGTGGATTACGGCGTTCCCGAAGCAGGCGGCATAGCCGGCAGCAAAAAGCTGCTCAGGATTGGTCGCGCCGCCCTTACCGCCCAACTGCTTGGGCAGAGCCAAGGCGAGATCGAGAAGGCCGTCATCGCTGTTGATTGCCGCTGAGAAGTGACCCGGGAAGGGCATAAATTTCCACTGAGAAGTGACCCATGTTGAACTCACCCCTGGCTTTGGCGAGCGGGGGATCAAGGAGTGTTGGACATGGCGTTGTTGAGCGTAATCCGTCGCTGGCATTACCGCGACCATCTATCGATCCGCGAGATTGTGCGGCGCACGGGATTGTCCCGTAATACGATCCGTAAATATTTGCGGTCAGAGACGATTGAGCCGCAGTTCAAGGTGCCCGAGCGGCCAAGCAAGCTGGATCCGTTCGCGGAACGGCTGTCGGCCTGGCTGCAACGGGAGATGGTTCGCTCGCGCAAGCAGAAGCGCACGGTCAAGCAGTTGCACGCCGATCTGGTGAGCCTGGGCTATGACGGTTCCTATGGCCGTGTTGCCGCCTTCGCGCGGGCATGGCGCGATGAGTATCGCCGTCAGCAGCAGATGAGCGGCCGCGGGACGTTCGTGCCGTTATTGTTCGCACCGGGGGAGGCGTTCCAGTTCGACTGGAGCGAGGACTGGGCGATCATCGCCGGCGTGCGCACCAAGCTGCAGGTGGCGCACTTCAAGCTCAGCCACAGCCGGGCCTTCGGCGAGCAGGACGTTGAGCAGGCCGATCCGGTCGCCACACGGAACACCGGTGCGCAGATGGGTGAAGGCGTCGGTGAACTCCAGCGCAGCGTCCACTTCGAGCAGCAGGTCGGTAATGCGGATGGGCGGCAGGCGACGGTAAAGGTCCAGCACCAGGTCATCGATCCCGTCCGGCGCATTGGCGGCCAGGCGATCGATGCGCAGCGTCCCGTCCTCGATGCTGCCTTTCGGGATCGTACCGTTGCGCGCGGCGCGACCGAGCCGGGCGAGGCCATCGGCGAGACGGGCCTTGCGGTCCGCGAGCCAGACATGCGGATCGGACGGTACGGCCAGCTTCGCAGCATGCGCGACTTCCATCGATACGAGGACGTTGCGAAGGTCACCGTACCGGTGCGAGCGGTCGAGCCAGATGTCACCCGAGCGCAGCGCGTCGCGCAGATGGAACATGACCGCGACTTCCCGGAGGCGCGCATCATCGTCGCCCTTCGCCCGCAATTGACGCCGCCATTTGGAATGTGGGCGCAGGAAATCGTCGGTCGCCGGGAGCGCGTCTTTGGTGGCGATGGCGATCACCGCGTCCAGCAAGGGGCGCGCAGCCGACGCGGCTTGGAGATGGAGGCAGCGCAGCATACGCGGGGCATAGCGACGGAAGCGGTGATACCCCTGATCGACATGCGCCAGCGGATCATCGCCAAGCGTGTCCGTCAGAATCCTGGCCGTCGCGACGAGGCGGGAGAGATGGTCCCATCCCGCCGCACGCGCGACCGCATCCTCCAGCGACGCGCCGTCGCCATGCGCTTCGAGCAGCGACTGGCCAAGCGCAGTGAAGCCGCTCAGCGTCGCAGTGACCCCACCTCTGGTTTCCGCGGCGCGTACGTCATGTAGCTGCTTCGCCTCGCGCCAGGTGCGCCCGACGATCCGGTCATGCGTCTCGATCACCGCATCCGCGGTCGCGGTAGCCCACTCGATGATGCAGACCGCGAGGATGGCGCGACGCCGGTCGGCACCGAGATCGCGCAGGCCATCGGCGAAGTAACGTTCGCCCTGTCGGCGCAGCCGGGCGACGCGATGCGGCGGGACGTCGCCGAGCAGGCGGGCATCGAGGTTCATCGCACGCAGGAACTCAAGCCGGTCGAGCAGTCGATTTGCCGCGGCGGAATTGTTGCCCGGCTCGATCCGGCGCAGCCAGATGAAGCGACTGATTGCCCCCGGCAGCATCTCGGTCGTCAGCCGGTCGAGACGGGTGCAGGCGACAAGATCAAGGCGAGATGCGATGCGCTTCTCGATGCTGCGTTCGGCCGCGACGAGCGCATCCGCGCACAGGCGCTCGATCGTCGTGATCGCCGGCAGGATGGTCATGGTATCGCGGCAGCGGGAGATGAAGCGCCGGGCGAGATCGTCGTTCGAGTGTGCCTGCTCGGCTTCGGCGAACAGCCAGTCACGGAACGTCCGTGCCGGCGCGCCCTGACCAGGAAACGTCCTGTATCCGTAGATGGAGCGCAGCACCTCCATATGTTGCTGGCGGGTCTGGCGCCGGACGGCGTAGTGGACGAGCACGTCACCGGCGATGCCGAGCTGGGCGCCGAGGAAAGCGGATACCGCGAGCGGGATCACCTCGCCCGGCACCAGCATTCGTCCCGGATAGCGCAGCGCGCACAGTTGCAGCGCGAAGCCGATCCGGTTTTCCGGTCGGCGTCGCCGGTCGATGTGGATCAGGTCGTCGTCCGCCAGGATATAATGCCGTAGCAGCGACGCTTCGTCGGTCGGCAGGTCGAGCAGCGACGACCGCTGCCGGGCGCTCAGGATATGGCGTCTCGGCATGCGGCTTTGTCCCTGTTGAACAGAAGTCTGTTTTGGACAACACTGACCCCACGCAGATCAAGGCTTTTCGAGGCCTAATTCCAGAAGGGTTCAATTGGGACAGCGCGCCGCCATCTACGCCAGGGTCTCGACAGCCGACCAG
>JBHSCB010000020.1:0-79759 GCA_042650965.1 Novosphingobium lubricantis
GCCGGCGCGGCCCCGATGACGCCGCGCCGGCGGGGTCAAGCGATCAGGCGGGCGAATTGCCGCCCGCCGCCATCGCCCATTTCGAGTGGACGGGGTGTCAAGGAAAGGCTGTTCAGCGTGGTGCGGGAATGCTGCATAGAGGGTGCATGACGGCCTGCCGGTTGTGCAGGTGGTGATCAGGAGTGTTTCCGGCCGGGCGAACCGGCGGGACACGGGAGAGGATGAGCGATGACCGAAAGTGTGAATCTGCCTGCGGGTTTCGAGGATCTTGCGCCGTATGCGGCGGTGTGGGGTTCGCTTGAAACGCAGGAGGAACGCTATCTGCAGCGCCAGCACAGCACGATGAAGCAGCTCAAGGCATACTACGACGCGACCGCGCCGCGCCTGAACGCGATCTTCGACCATCTCGACCAGTTTCCGATGGATGCGCTGCCCGATTCCGAGGCGCTGCTCTATCGCACCGCGCTGGGGCTGACAGAGGCAGCAATGGCGATCGAGGTGTTCAGCCAGCCGTGCGTTCCCTACGCCCCGTTTCCGCACAAGATGGCGATCGAATGGAACGAATACCGCTGAGCGCGGCGCCGCAGAGACAGGACACCCCAGCCATGAGCCACCCCGCCTTGCCCGAAAAGTTCGCTTTTCTCGAACCGTTCGTTGCCACCTGGGGCGACCTGCACACGCAGGACGAACGCTATCGCCGCCGGCAGGAGCTGTCGCAGGGGGAGCTGGAGGCGTTCCACGCCGCGCTGGCGCCACGGCTGGAGGAGGTGTTCACGCATATCGACCAGTTCGATCCCAAAGCCCTGCCCGAAGCCGAGGCACTGCTGTTCCGGGTCGTGCTGGGGCTGACAGAGGCCAGCCAGGCGGTCGAGATTTTTGGACAGCCGCGCGTACCCTATGCGCCGTTTCCGCACAGCGTGGCGATGGAATGGGTCGGGTATCAGCCGCACTGAACGGGCGGCGGCAGGCAGGGTGCGGGCGCCGATAGCGCAAGCTGGCGCACGCACCGCGAGGGCAAGAGAGGAGCAGGCGCCGCCGGCGCCGGACACGACATGGCAGATCTGAGCGAACACATGACGAAGGCCCGCGACATGGGCCTTGGCCACGACCGGGTGCCGGTGGAATACTACACCTCGGCCGATTATTTCCGCCGCGAACAGGACATGATCTTCCGGCGCGCTTGGCTGATGGTCGGGAGGGTGGACGAAGTGCCCGAACCCGGCGACTATATCGTGCGCGACCTGCCGACGCTCAAGGCCAGCGTGGTCATCACGCGGGGCAAGGACGGAAAGGTGCGCGCCTTTCACAATGCCTGTTCGCATCGCGGCGTCGCGCTGGTCTGCCAGGAACGTGGCAACGCGATGACGTTCCGCTGCCCTTATCACGCCTGGGTTTACCGCATCGACGGTTCGCTCAGCGCGATCCCGGCCGAGCAGGACTTCCCGCATGTCGACAAGGCGACCAGCGGCCTGGCGCCGATCCATCTCGATACCTGGGCAGGATTCATCTTCCTCAACTTCGCGCAGGAACCGGAGGCCACGCTGCCGCAGTTCCTCGCCGGGCTGGACCAGATGCTCGAAGGTGCGCCGTTCGAGCAGTTTCCGTTCTGCATCCGGGTGACGGACGAGATCGACTGCAACTGGAAGAACCTCGTCAATGCCTTCAACGAAGGCTATCACGTGGCGATCCTGCACAACAAGACGCTGCGCCCGGCGGTAGTGCCCAAGGAAAACCCCCACCTGCACTACCTCGATGTGAAGCACTTCGGGCCGCACAGCGCAGGCACGGTGCAGCGCAACTTCGATTACAACCCGCAGGCCCCGGCGCTGACCTGGGTCTATGCGCAGATGCTGCCGACCTCGGCACCCGATATCGCGGCAATCGAGGAGGGGCGCGCGGGCTTTTACGAGCACCCCGGCATCAACCGGCTGAAGATCCCGAACTTCGGAACCGAGACGATCACGATCTTCCCGAACATCTCGATCCAGCCGCTGGCCAACGGCTATCTGTTCTACCAGTTCTGGCCGATCAGCGAAGGCCGGATGCGCACCGAAGTGCGCATCTACAGCCGTCATGCGCCGCGCACCCTGCGCGAGGAATACGCCATGGCCAGCACGCTTGCCGCCACGCGCGATGTGGTGGTCGAAGACATGGCCATGTCGCGCCTGCAACAGATCGGCTTCGAATCCGGCGGCAAGACTCACCAGCAATTTGGCCAGAACGAGCCTCTCCTGCGCATGTTCACGCGCGACTATGAAGCCTACCTCCAGGGCAAGGGCATGGGGCAGCCCTGAGGCGCTCTTAACTGCCCGGCCCTGTCTTCAGATATGTTTGCGCCCGTCGCTGTTCGGGCACACCCTGCCGAACATCCGCAATGTGGGAGGTGGATAATGAAACAGGGTGCACTGAGACTGGGCGTTTTTGCCGGACCCTTGATGGGTACGTTGTTCTTCATCGCAATGTGGCCGCTGATGCATATCTTCCCGCCCTACAGCCCGACGCTGGGTGTGGAAGAGGTTGCGGCGCATGTGCAGGAAAACCGCACCGGTTTTCTGGTCGGAGGCATCCTGCTGATGACGGCGGCGTCGATCGTCTGGCCATTCATCACCGTCATCGTGCTGTTCCTGAAAAAGATCGAAGGCGAAGTGCCGATCTGGACGACGGTGACGGCGCTGGTCTTCACGTTCGGCCAGTTTACCGTTTTCCTGTGCGGGCTGGCGTTCACCATGGCGGCATTTCGTCCTGACGCATCGCTTGAGATGGTGCGGACGTGGAGCGATCTGGGCATGTTCCTGCTCGTTATCCCGGCCATTCCCGGCACGACGCAGTACCTCGCCACCGGCGCGGTGATCCTGCAGGACCGTCGCGCGCGGCCCATCCTGCCCCGCTGGTACGGGTACCTCAATATCTGGGTTGGCATCCTGAGCGCCCCCGGCGCAGTGGTCGGCCTGTTCAAGATCGGGCCGTTCGCGTGGAACGGCATCGCGGCCTTCTGGATTCCCGCCATCGTCTTTGGCGTGTGGATCACCGCGACGCAGTTCACCCTGCTGGCGGCAATCAAGCGCAATGCACTGGCGGACGATCAGCAGTGAACCCTGCAACGGACGGAAACGAAACGGCTCTCCGGGGGCATATCCCCGGAGAGCCTGGTCTTTGGGTTCTCATCTTCGGGGATCTGCTGGTCTTCGGGGTGCTGTTCGTGACTTATGCGGTCAGCCTTGTCGGGGATCCCGACGCAATGGGCCTGTCACAGCAAAAGCTGAGCCGGGGCCTGGGGCTGGCGAACACGATCCTGCTGCTGACCAGTTCGTGGTTCATCGCGCACGCGGTAAACGCGGCGCGGCGCGGCTCGCCGCGGGCGCGGCGGCTGATCCTTGCGGCGCTTGCGCTGGGGACGGCTTTCGTCGGCGTGAAGGTGGTGGAGTGGGGTGGGCATATCGGCCATGGCGATACGCTCAACAGCAGCAGCTTCTTCACGTTCTACTTCATGTACACCGGGATTCATCTGCTCCACGTCCTTATCGGGCTTGGCGTGCTGACCTGGCTGGCACGGCAGTGCGACAGCAGCGGTGCTTGGACCGGACCGTTCGCAGTGCTGGAAGGCAGCGCGGTGTTCTGGCACCTCGTTGATCTGCTGTGGGTGATGCTCTTCGCCCTGCTTTACCTGTTGCGGCATGGAGCGGCGGCATGACCTGGATATCCAAACGGCTGACCGTTTTCTGGCTGGTGCTGGTGGCTGTCAGCGTGCTTTCGTTTGAATCGTCGTTATTCGGGTCGAAAGCAGCCGGTGCGATCGTCATTGTCATAGGGCTGCTCAAGGCGTGGATCGTGGGCAGCGAGTTCATGGAAATCCGTTGCGCCCCGCTGGTGTTGCGGGCGTTGTTCGGTGCATGGCTCGTTGTGCTTGGTGCGGCGCTGCTGGGGGTGTTCTACATCCTGGGCGGGTAACGTCCGCTCCCTCGCCGGCGCGATCAGCCCATGCGTGGCACCGGCATTTGGAGCCTGTCACGCAAGGGCCAGTCCGGCTCTGCCTGCGGTCAGCGCGGCAGAAACCCGCTGGCCAGCAGTGCGACGAGCTGGCGGGCTATCAGGTCGGCGGGCTGGCTGCCGTCCGGCACATGCCAGCGGGCAGGCCAACTGAGCGCGCCTGCCAGCGCGAAGGCCAGCATCTTCGGATCGCACGGCGCGATCGACCCGTCGGCGATCGCTTCCTCAATCAGCCCGCGCAGCGCCGTGTCGATTTCGCGCTTCAGCGCGCGGAACCGTTTGCGGCTGTCCGGGGCAAGCGCCTCGTCGGTCGTGCGGATCACGCAGCGGCCGAAATCGTCCATGCCGATTTCGGCATAGTGCACGAGGAAGGCCGCCAGCCGGTCGGCGCCGGTGCCGGGCAGCAGGCGCGACGCTTCGGCCGCTTCGCGCAATTGCGTCAGGCCGATCGTCACGCACTCCAGCAGCACCTGATCCTTGTTGCCCAGATAGTGGTAGATCGTCGGCTTCGAAATCCCCAGCTTGCCGGCCACCTCGTCGAGCGAGGTGGCGTGAAAGCCGCGTTCGTTGAAAGTCTGGACCGCCGCCCGCAGCACGGCTTCGCGCTTCGCTTCGCGCGCCCTGTGGCGCTCCTGGGCGCTGGGGAAGGGGGATGGATCGCTACTCAAATCATGCCTCGATGTATTCGCTTGCGTCCTGTTGACAGCAAACCTGACTGCATGCAATCTACTCACCAGTAGATAATAGTCTAACGGGTTTCAGGACTCGCGTGTCCACGTACCGCATCGTGCAAGCGATGGCGGGCACGAGGTTGGCGGGGCATCGTACTATCAGGGGCAGGGTATCATGATCATTGAGGGACTGGCTGCGATTGTTACCGGCGGGGCGTCCGGGCTTGGCGCGGCGACCGCCGAACGTCTGGCGGCGCGCGGTGCAAAAGTGACAGTGTTCGATCTCAACGCTGACCTTGGCGAGGCCAAGGCCAGGGAAATCGGCGGACGTTTCGCGGCGGTCAACGTGACGGACGAGGAATCGGTGG
The DNA here is from genome assembly GCA_042650965.1 of Novosphingobium lubricantis. GTDB lineage: Bacteria > Pseudomonadota > Alphaproteobacteria > Sphingomonadales > Sphingomonadaceae > Novosphingobium > Novosphingobium lubricantis. The sequence continues at coordinate 5,027 of JBHSCB010000020.1, forward strand.
CAAACGCGATCGCTGAAGCGGAAGCGGTCAACGGCAAGGCGCGCATCCTGGTGAACTGCGCAGGGATCGGGCCACCGGCCAAGGTGCTTGCCCGCGACGGCAGCCCGATGCCGCTCGGCGATTTTGCGAAGATCATCAACATCAACCTGCTGGGCACGTTCAACGTGCTCTCGAAGTTCGCCAGCCATATCCACGATGCCGACCCGCTGAACGAGGATGGCGAACGCGGCGTGATCGTCAACACGGCCAGCGTAGCGGCGTTCGAAGGCCAGATCGGCCAGCCGGCCTACGCGGCATCGAAGGGCGGCGTGGTTGCGATGGCGCTGCCGATCGCGCGCGAGTTCGCCCGTTTCGGCATCCGCGTGAACACCATTGCGCCGGGTATCTTCTGGACCCCGCTGCTGGGGTCGTTGCCGCAGGAAGCGCAGGATTCGCTGGGCCAGCAGGTGCCGTTCCCCAGCCGGCTCGGCCGCCCCGCCGAATATGCGCAGATGGTCGAGAGCATCGTCACCAACCCGATGGTCAATGCCGAAGTGATCCGCCTCGACGGGGCGATCCGCATGGCGCCGAAGTGAGGTTGACGGCATCGGCATCGGCATCGGTGTCGCAGTTGCGACCGCGCTTGCGGGCAAGGTAGACGCCTTGGGCTGATTGATGCCCCACCATGCCTGTCGCGCTGCCGTCCGTATGGTGCGGCAGCGGCGCATCAGGTGATGCGATAATAATCATTATGTAAACTAAGCTGTGCCGAGGCTGCGATGGCATGGCTTCGAGCCGCGCGTACCGCTGTGGCCGTTTCTTTGCCCTGCGCTCTGCGCAAGGGCCTCTCCGGATTTTGACATGGATCAATTACCCGCCGGGCGAATCCTGCTTTGTATGAGACACAATAGATCGAAACTGTTCAATACGTCCCAGCACGAGCACGGAGAGAGCCGAAAATGGCCACCATCCTGAAAGAAGCACCCGAACCGATTGTCGCCATGCCCGGATACAACCTGGCGGCGGAAAAGGAACTGGTGGCAAAGGCGCGCGCCCTCCAGCCGATGCTGCTGGCCCATGCCGGCTACGGCGATGAGCATGGCGTGCTGCACCCCGATGTCTTTCGCGCCCTGACCGATGCCGGTTTCTGGGCCATGGCCGCCCCCCGGCGCTGGGGCGGCACCGGCACCAGCGCGCGGGCCATGGCGCTAGTCGGCTACGAACTTGCTAAGGGCGATCCGTCGGTCGGCTGGGTCTATACCGTCCTGCACGGCACCACCTGGGTCGCCAGCCTGGGGCCGGACGCCTTGCAGGAAGCGATCTTCGGCGCCAGTTCCGAACACCCGGTGATCTGCGGCATCGCCAACCCTCCGGGCACGCTCGATGAAGTGGAAGGCGGCTATATCGTCAACGGCCGCTGGCCCTATGCTTCGGGTTCGGCCCATGCAAGCTGGGCGCAACTGGGCGTTGCGATCCGCAAGCCGGACGGCACGCTGGAGCACGGCGGCTTTGCCTATCTGCGCCGCGACCAGTACACGATCGACACCACCTGGCACATGATGGGGATGAAGGGCACCGGGTCGAACACCATCGTTGCCGAAAACGTCTTCATCCCGCGCGACCAGTTCTTCCATGTCGCCAAGCTGGGCATTGGCGGACACGAGGCGGGCAAGCGCCATGTCGGCGAACCGTCGGACTACTGGCCGTTCATGCCCTTCCTGCGCGCCACGGCCCATGCCGTGGTCGCCGGAGCGGCGTCAGCCATTCTGGAACGTGTCCGCGATGCATCGGCCAAGCGGCCCATCGTCTATACCTCGTATGGACGCCAGGCCGATTGCGTGACGATGCAGGCCGAAATGGGCAAGGCCGCCGCCCGCATCGCCGCGGCCGAGGCGCTGACGCTCAAGACCTGCGACATGATCGACCAGGCCGGGCTGGAACGCCGCCGTCTGACCCCGCAGGAACGCGCGCAGAGCAAGGGCGAAGGCTCGCTCGCCGTCGACCTGCTCAACGAAGCGATCGAACAGCTCATGTTCCTCGCCGGGTCGAGCGCCTACGCCGATGCCAACCCGATCCAGCGGTACTACCGCGACGCCTCGTTCGCCATGCGGCACGTCGCGAACCTGCCCTACGTCGGATACGAAATCTTCGGCAAGTCCCTGCTGGGCATCGAGCCGAACATCTCGCCCGCCGATTTCATCTGATCCCCAAAAACACCCGAACCCCACGAAGAGGACGCCTGCAATGCGCATGATCCCACGCAAGGAAATCGTGAACGAAGCCCTGTCGCAGATGATGGACCTGGAAAACCGCGAGGTTTCCGTCGCCATGCTGCACGATCAGGAAATCTACGAACTCGAACTCGAACGCATCTTCGCCAAGGCGTGGCTGCTGCTTGGCCATGAAACCGAAATCCCCAATGTCGGCGATTATGTCGTGCGGCTGATGGGCGAGGATCAGGTGATCGTCGCGCGTGCGGCGGACGGGCAGGTGCACGTCTCGCTCAACGTCTGTCCGCACCGTGCGATGCATGTGTGCCTTTCGGATTCGGGCAATGCCCGCGTCCACAAGTGCATCTACCACGGCTGGGCCTTCCGCCCCGACGGCAGCTTCATCGGCGCGCCGATCGAACGCGAACAGATGCACGGCAACATCAAGACCAAGGCCCAGCTTGGCCTGAAGAAGGCGCGCGTGCAGCTTTACGGCGGGCTGGTCTTTGCCACCTGGAACATCGAAGGCCCCAGCCTCGACGAATGGCTGGGCGACATGAAGTTCTATTACGACATGCTGTTCGACCGCACCGACGGCGGGCTTGAAGTGCTTGGTCCGCCGCAGCGCCTGACCATCGACGCCAACTGGAAGACCGCCGGTGAACAGTCGGCCTGCGACGGGTTCCATACCCTGACGCTGCACGGTTCGGTGATCGACATCGGCGCGATGGGCGGCGAGCATGACACCGCGCACGAAAGCGCCCCGGCGATGTACGGCATCAACCTTTCGGGCAATGGGCACTCGCTGCGCTGCATCCCGGCGGACACGAGCTGGGCGCTGGCGCACGGCAAGGGCGATCTCACCCCCGAACAGCGTCTTGAAGCCTTCCCGCCGCCGGGCATCACCCCCGAACTGCTGCCCGAACTCAAGCGCAAGATGAGCGCCGAGCAGCTTCACGTTCTGGCCAAGGCGCCGCCGGTTGTCGGCGGGATGTTCCCCAACGCGAACATCCTGTTCATCTACAGCCCGCTGCGCGACGGCACACTCGGTTCGGCGCTGGTCCTGCACTCGATCATGCCGCGCGGGGTCAACCAGTTCGAATGGACGACGTACTACTTCGCCGAAAAGGGCACGCCGGAACACGTCAAGGAAATGATGCGCGCTGCCGCCACGCAGGGCACCGGCACGTCGGGGATCATCGAACAGGATGACAGCGACACCTGGCCGCACATGACCGAATCCGCACGCGGCGTGATCGGCCGGACCGAAACGCTCAAGTATCAGGCGATCCTGGGCGAAAACCGCCCTGCCGACTGGCCTGACAAGGCCAAGGTCTATGAAGGCTTCGGCAAGGACGATGCGCAGTGGGAATGGTGGCTGGCCTATCACCGGCTGATGACCGCCGATTGACCCCCCTGCACCTTAGCGAAAGGATCATCCCCATGTCTGTCACCACCGCATCCGTTACCTACACCCGCGAGGACCAGCGCCGCGCCGAAGTGCCCTATGGGTCGCCCGTCCACAATGCCGTTACCGGCTTCCTGATCCGCGAGGCACGCCTGCTCGATCACCGTCATCTGACGGAATGGGCGACGATGCTGGCCGAAGATCTGGAATACAAGGCCCCGGTCCGCATCACCCGCCGCGTGCAGCAGTGGGATCAGGAGTTCGGCACGATGGGTCATTTCGACGATGACTACAATTCGATCCAGACCCGCATCACCCGCCTGACCACGACCACCAACGCCTGGTCTGAAGACCCGGCATCGCGCGTGCGCCGGTTCGTGACCAACGTTTCGGTGTGGGAGACGGACCTGCCCGACGAATACGAAGTGTCGAGCTATCTTTTCCTGACGCGCAACCGCGCCGAAGCCAAGGATTACAAGCAGCTTTCGGCCGAACGCAACGATCGGCTGCGCATGACGGCGGACGGGTTCAAGATCGCCCGCCGGTCGATCATGATCGACCAGGTCGTGCTGGGCATGCCCAACTTCGCAATTTTCCTCTGACCCTCTGCCCGCCGGGCTTGTTCCTTTCAACCGATAGGCGCAAGCTTGGCGGGCAAACCGCACACGCAGACCATTCATCGCCCTGCGGCGAGCCCTGAGGAGTTGCGACTACAATGGACCAGACCACCGCCGATCCGCTCGATCGCATGGTTTCCGACTATACGCTGGTGACCAACGGCTATTCCGGCAATGCTCCGGCCAATCCCTATCCGATGTTCGAGGAACAGCGCGCGCGCTGCCCGGTGATGCACGGCGATCTGCTCAAGCAGCACAGCATCCCCAGCATGGCCGATTACATGATGACCGGCCGGCCGACGATCACGCTGTTGCGCTACAAGGACATCCACGCGGTCCTGATGGACCCGGAAAACTGGCAGTCCTACATCGTTGGCGATGGCTTTGGCGCCGCAGTGGACAACATGCTGCTGACCGCGATGGACGGCAAGGAGCATGACCACATCCGCGCCCTGCTGCAGCGGCCCTTCATCCGCTCTGAAATCCGCAAGCTGATCGACACGCTGATCAAGCCGGTGCTGATGCAGGAGTTCATTGAAGAGCTGCGTCCGCGCGGCAAGGCCGACCTGCTGCGCGATCTTGCCCTGCCCTTCCCGATCCGCGCGATGTACCAGTACTTCGGTTTCCCGCACGACAAGGATCTGCTGCAGAATCTGGCAAGCTGGGCGATCCAGGTGGTGGCCGCGCCGCAGACCGATCCGGCCGTGGCGGCCGTTACCATTCCGCAGTCGATGGTCGCGGGCCAGGCCATGTACGATACGGTCCTGCCGATCGTGCAGGCCTATCGCCAGCGTGGCGACATGCGCGCCGATATCCTTGGCCACATGATGCAGGTCAACGACGATGGCCGCACCTTCAGCGACGAACAGATCGCCGCGTTCATCCGCATGCTGCTGCTTGCCGCCGGGGAAACGACGACCCGCAGCATCGCCAACATGATGGTGCAGCTTCTCGAAAACCCGGACGTGCTCGAAGAAGTGCGTGCCGACCGCACGCTGGTGCCCAAGGCGGTGATCGAAACCATGCGCCGTGATCCCACCGCAGGCGCGGTGGCCAGGGTCGCGGCCAAGGACATGGAAATCGGCGGAATCGCCGTGGCCAAGGGGACGGCGGTGCTGCTGTCCATTGCCTCGGCCAACCGCGATCCCGAAGTCTATGAAGATCCCGACCGCCTGTGGCTCAAGCGCCCGATGCGGCCGCTGCTCAGCTTCGGGTTCGGGCCGCACATGTGCATGGGCATGCACATGGCGCTGGCGGAAATGGAAGTGGCGCTCGACGCGATGCTCGATCTGCCGAACCTGCGCTTCGATCCCGCCTTCCCGCACCCGCAGATTCGCGGATTGAACATGCGCGGCCCCGATGCGGTGCCGGTGCTGTGGGACGTGTGATCGCGCACCACCCGGTTCGCTGAACCGCAAAAACGAAATGAGGCCGAAACCGGACATCCCCGGTTTCGGCCTCTTTCTTTTGGGGCGCTGCCGCAGGAACGACCTGTCCCCCCGGTACAGCGTCACGGCTTGCAAGCCGTGCCCCGGCCCCGCACCCGCCGTTCAGGCGGGGTACGGCGCCGGGGCATGGCGGCTCATCAGAACGTGAACCGGCCGACCACGCCGTAAGTGCGCGGATCGCCGACCGCGACCGAATTGACCGGGAAGCTCTTGAGCAGCACGTTGGGCGCGGCAAAATAGCGTTCCTTGGTCAGGTTGCGGGCGAAGACGCCGATGTCGAACCCGCTGTTGGCGATGTTCTTCCAGTCCAGCCGCATGTTGACCAGATTGTAGCCGGGCAGCTTTTCGCCGTACTGGCCACCGAAATCGCTGGTCATGAACACATCGCCGTTCAGCACCAGATCGCCGTCCGCCGGGCGGAAGGGCAGCGTCCAGCTTACCCCGACCGTGCCGGAGAACGAAGGCGAATAGCGGTTCACGTCCGCCGCGGTGAACGAGATGCCTGCAACCGGGGGCAACGTGACCTTGTCGACCTTGATGTGCGTGTAGGCGCCGTTGAAGGTCACCGTCAGGTCGCGCGTGGGGCTGACTGCGGCATCCACTTCGATACCGAAGATCGAAAGATCGGCGGCGTTGACGCCGAACGATGCGTTGGTCGGGTTGTCCGGCGCGCTCGACGGTACGATCGCCTGGGCATTGAGGAACTGCAGCGCGTTCTTGTACTTGCTGTAGTACACCGCCGTGTTCAGGCGGCCCGATGCACCAGCGACGTTGAAGTTCAGCTTTTCGCCGATTTCGAAGTCGGTCAGCCGTTCCTCGCCGGTCTTCTGGAAGGGACGCAGGTCAACGCACTGGCCGCTGCCGAAGCCGCAGGCCGGATCGGTGCCGCCGGTGGTGAACGGCGTTTCGAACAGCGGGGTGTTGATGTTCACGCCGCGATAGCCACGCCGGGTCACCGCGTAGAGCAGCAGGTCGGGCGTTGCCTTCCAGTCGATCCCGAAGGTCCAGCTTGGGTCCGAACCCTTGTTGGTCACCACGCCGACACCATCGGCCAGGCCAAGCGCGGCGACCGTGCGGCAGGCATCGTCGGACACATAGCTGGTGCCGATGGCGCCGCCACAGGCCGAAACGCGATCCCAGCTATACCGCGCACCGGCGTTGACCGTCACCGAATCCGTCAGCTTGTAGGTCACCTGCCCGAACACCGCATAGTTGGTGTTGCGCACGTTGGCGGTCACCACCGAAGCGGGGGTGCCGGGGGTGACGAAGGCTTCGAACGTCGAACCCGAAGGGCCATCGGGCGTGTCATGGCTGTAGAACCCGCCGACGATGAAGTTGAAGCGGTCGAAGTTGCCAAGGAACTGGACTTCATCGGTCAGGTACTGGCGCTGGATCAGGGCCGATGCGTGGAACACGGTGAACGGCACGTCCACCGGGCTGCTGAACAGCGCGCCGGGCAGAGCCGTCGGCCCCAGGGCTGCGGTGTTGATGAGCTGGTCGCTGCGGTTCTTGCGGAAACCGAAGATGTTGCGCAGCGTGAAATCGCCGAACGACGCCGAGGTATCGTTGGAGATGCCGAAGGCCCGGCGATTGGCGCGACCCGAACCCGAATTGTCGGTGAACGAACCATAGAAGTTCTGCTTCTGCAGCGCGAGGTAGCCCTGGGTCTGGGCGTCGAGCGAACCGCCGACAAGGCCGCCGGCCACCGGGCCGAGCGCGGGCGCGAACAGGTTGGTAAAGCTGAAGTTCTGGCGCAGCAGGTGATAGCCCGAAGCGTACTCACGGGCCTTGAAGTAATCGACCACGGTCGTGTTCTTCAGCCAGTCGTTCGGGGTGAACAGGATCGAGGCGCGGGCGCTGTCCTGGTGGATGTTGTTGAACCCGGTGCCGCCGTTGATCGAATAGATCAGCGGGTCGGACCGGCGGATCTGGCCGGCCACGCGCACCGCCAGCACATCGGGGATGACCGGAACGTTCAGCGCGCCCTGCACTTCGCGGTAATCGAAGTTGCCATAAGTGCCCTGGACATAGCCGCCCAGATCCTGGCGCGGACCCTGCGGGGTGATGAGCACCGCGCCGCCCAGCGTGTTGCGGCCGAACAGCGTGCCCTGCGGCCCTTTCAGCACCTGGATGCTGCCGATGTCATAGGTCGGCACGTTGGAGCCGAGCGAGGCCATCGGAACGTTGGCGAAATAGGTGACCACGCCCGGCGTGACTTCGCCGGTCGGGATCTGGCCGATGCCGCGCAGGGTAACGGCGGTGTTGTCCTTGCCACCTTCGGAGGAGAAGGTCAGGCCCGGCGAAATCGTGCGGATATCGGCAATTGTCAGCACCGTGCTGCGTTCCAGCGTGGCCGGCGAAAACGCCACGACCGACACCGGCACGTCCTGAAGGCGTTCATCGCGGCGGCGCGCGGTCACGACGATATCGGCCAGCGGCGCCATGTCTTCTTCAGCGACGGTTGCCGTCTGATCGGCAGCCTGCTGGACGACCACATCCTCTGCCGCCTGGGCACTGCCCGAAGCGAAAAGCAGGGCCGAAACAGCCGCCCCTGCCAGAAGGGGTGAAAAACTCGCACGCATTCATATTCTCCCAGAATTGGCCACCCGTTGGGGCGGCACGCGGAAATGTGTTGACGGGGGGTCAAACAAGTGGGGTGCGGCTACGAACCCTACCCCCGTCGCGTTCCTATCTTTCGGCAGGGCGCGAGCGCGACGGCAAAGCGTTCCATCGCTTTCCAAAATCGTGTTGCAGATTAGCAACTTAGGCTTTCGGAAAAGGTTGCACGCAGGCGCACAGGCCCGTCCGCTGCCGCAGCAGCAGGCGGGGGCTTTCGCCGTGTCCGGTTTCAGGCCAGCGGTGGCGCTGGCAGCAGGGTCAGCCCGCGGTTATGCCGCTGTCCGCCGTGTAGCAGGCGCCATGGACGGTGCGGGCGCGGTCGGACGCCAGAAACAGCATCGGCTCGACAATGTCTTCCGGTTGCGCCGGAGGGCGCAGCCCGATGTAGCGGGCAATCAGGCTCTGGTCTGCGTCCTGCGGAAACTCCAGCGTCTGGACCATTTCGGTCATCATCCCGCCGGGGGCCAAGGCATTGATCCGCACCGGAGCGTGCATGAACTCCATCGCCAGCGATTTGGTCAGGCTCAGCAGAGCGGCCTTGGTTGCGCTGTAGGGCGCGGTGTAGGCCTGGCCGAGGAACGCGGCGGTAGACACCACGTTCACAACATTGCCCTTGGTTTCGACCAGATGCGGCATGGCCGCCTGCATCATGAAGAACGGCGCAGTGACATTGGCCGCGAACAGGCGTGCCCAGTCATCGGTCGTCACCTTGTCGAGTGCGTGGAAGCGCAGGATGCCCGCAACGTTGCACAGCACATCGAGCCGCCCGAACGCTTCGGTGGCGGTGGCGACCGCCTGCGCGCAGTGGGCCGGATCGCCCAGATCGCCAGCATAGCTTGCGCTATTGCCCCCGGCGGCGGCGATCCGCCGGGCGGTTTCGACCAGCCCTTCGGCGTTGAGGTCGGCAAGGCACACCTGCGCGCCTTCGGCCGCAAAGCGCAGCGCCGCGGCGCGGCCCAGCCCCGATGCCGCGCCGGTTACCATTACGACTTTGCCGGTGAACTCTTTCTCGGCCATGTCAGTTGTCCTCTCCGCTCGCATTTACCAGCGGCGTGATCGCCTGGTAGAGATGCGTTGCCATGCCTTCCATCGAGAAGGCTTCGCTCATGTGCATGGTGCCGGTTTCCACCAGCGACGTCAGGTGTTCCAGCACCTTTTCGGGTTCGTCGGTGTCCATCGTGTAGATGGCCATGTACCGCTGCGAAGGCAGGTTGTCGGCTACCACGTCAGTCAGGCGGAACCGCTGTGCCGATACGAAGCCGGACACGGCGACAACGTCGGCCAGATGGCGGTTGCTGTACCAGTCATTGTATTCGTCCTCGCGCCCCGGAACCGGGTTGCTGTGCACGACATAGGCGAACTGTGGCATGTCCTCTCCTTCTTCGTCTCCGGCGAGCCTTCGGCTCTACCAGACCAGTGGCAGCGTGACCGGCTGGATCATTCCCAGATGGTATTCGATCTGGTGGCCCGGTGCGACGCTGAATTGCGGGATGCGCTGCACGAACTCCTCGATCGCTATGCGCATTTCGCGGCGCGCCAGGTGCATGCCGACGCACATGTGCGGGCCAAACCCGAACGAGACATGGCGGGGGTTGCGATCGAACCGGACCGTGCCCGGATCGGGGAAGGCTTCGGGGTCGCGCCCGGCCAGCGTGGTCGACATCGCCACCTTGTCGCCCGGCATCATCCGCACGCCGCCCAGCTCGGTTTCGCGGGTGCAGGTGCGGAAGGTGGTGACCGCGGCATAGGCGCGCATCATTTCGTCGATGGCGTGCTGGATGCGCTGCGGGTTTTCCTTGAGGTAGGTCTGGTGTTCCGGGTTGCGCGCCAGGTGCAGGAACTGCAGCCCCATGTTGGTCGATACGGTATCCAGCCCGCCGATGAACAGGTTGAAGGCAAAGCCGACCAGTTCATCCTCGGTCAGTTTGCGCCCTTCGATCTCCACGCCCAGCGCATAGCTGATGATGTCATCGCGCGGGCTGCGGCGACGGTCGGCGATCTGTTCGCGCAGGAAGCCCACGACGTTGCGCGTGGCCTGGGCCATCTTGGCCATGTCCATTTCGTGCAGCAGGCCGGTTTCCCATTCGAGGAACTGCGCCGTGTTGCTGAGCGGGAAGTCCATCAGCTCAAGGAACACCTTGATCGGAAACTCGAACGCGAAATCGGCCATGAACTCGCACGAACCGTTTTCCCGGAAACCTTCGATGTATTCGATGGCATAACTGCGAATGCGCTCTTCCAGTTTGGCCATCGCCGAAGGCGTGAACAGCGGGTTGATGAACGCCCGGTATTTGCCGTGGTGCGGCGGGTCGATTTCCACCGGCAGGTTGGTCCAGGTATCCCCTATCATCTTGGAATAGGGGGAGAAATCCTTGCTGGAGAAGGTATCGGTGTCCATGTAGACCTGGCGCAGGTCTTCCACCCGGCGCACGATCCATGCGGGAGTCGCGCCGGGATAGGCATGCGGGGCATAGAAGATCGGCGGACCCTGATGCACCGCCGGCGCCCATTCGCCGAACGGATCGGCCGCGGTCGTGGTCCCGAACATGTAGGGGAACGGGCGTACCAGATCGGCGGGGACGTGATCGGGGATCACGGGATCGGGCAATTGAAAATCCATGGCAAGGCTCTCCACGCGCTGTGCCGGAACGGTGGCGTGCGGTACAAAGCTGGCGCCGCCGCGCTGAAACCCGTTCCCGGCTTCCAATTGCGCCAGTTATCGGCCAGCATGAATCGCAACAAGTAGGATCAATTTTGGCAGGTTAGTATCATGGATGTGCCTATTGCGAAGAACAGGGACGTCAAGCCCGAAGAATATGCCGAACTGCGTCGGGCGCTCACCCTGATATCCGGCAAGTGGAAGCTGGAGATTCTCTGGCTGCTCTATCACCGCCCGCACCGCTTCGGGGAATTGCTGCGCACGATAAACGGGGTAACGCAGCACATGCTGACCCGCCAGTTGCGCGAACTGGAGGCGGACGGTCTGGTGACGCGCACCGTCTTTGCCGAAGTGCCGCCGCGCGTCGAATATGGCATGACCGACGCCACTATTGCGCTGGAACCGGCGATCTGGGCCTTGATGGAATGGTCGCGCACATTCGGCACCCCGGCGCGCATCGCAGCCGAAGCGAAAGCCGCGCGGGACTGAGGCTGGCCGGGGGCCGGGCGCGCACGGCGCGGACCGGCCCGGTACGGCTCACAGCAAGGGGCGGAGGAAATCGAGCGCGCGATCCGGCGCGCCGACGATGAAGGCGTGGTCGATGTCCGGCCCGGCGGTCTGCACGGTCCAGCCCAGCGCGCGGGCGCGGTCGTGCTGCACCGGGTCCATCACGTCGCCCAGGATGCCGAGATAATCCACCGGCTTGTCGATCGCCTCGCCGCCGTGGGTGACCGGGCTGACCATGCCGCGCAGGGGCATGTCGCTGAGATGCGCCAGCAGCCATTCCTGCTTTTCCGCCGACATCTTCATCGGCTTTTCCTTGGCGCCGTTGCGCTGCATTTCATCGACCCCGGTGCCGATCGGGCCTTCGCCCGACGCAAGCAGCGCGTCCAGCCCGGCGGCGTCTTCGGTCTTCATGTAACCGATGGCTTCGCCCACGGCCTTGCCGGCCAGCGGCACGATGCCGTCGAAATAGACAACGCGGCGGATGCGATCGCCGGCACGGGCGACGACACCCGGCGCCACCGAACCGCCATAGCTGAATGCCACGAGCACGACATCGCGCAGATCCTCGAAGGTCAGCACGTTGACGATGTCGGTCACGTGGACATCATGCGTGACATCGCGGCTGATCAGGTGCGAACGTTCCCCGAAACCGGTGAAGGTGGGAGTGAAGACCTTGTGGCCTTCGCCGCGCAGGGTCGTGGCGATCTCGTCCCACACCCAGCCGCCCATGCCGCCGCCGTGGAGGAATACTACCGTTGCCATCGTTGTCTGTTCCTTGTCTCGTCGGGAGTGTGGCGGGCCGGGGACACGCCCCGGCCCAACGCCTCAGGCGTCCTGAAGCTCGGTATTGGCGATGAAGTTTTCCGGCGGCGGCGGACCCCACAGGAACATCGAATCTTCGGGTGGATGGTCGGCTGCGGGCCAATCGAACCCGGCGGGCACGAAGTCGATGTCGCAGCTGTATTCAGCGTAGCTGCCCCACGGATCGGGCACGTACTGGAAGTAGTTGGCGCCCAGCACATGCTGGCCCACGCCCCAGCCCTTGTCATAGCCAAGGCTGGCCATGTGTGCGCCGCCAACGCCCACTTCCTGGATCGAACCCACATCCCAGCTCGAATGGTGCATGCCGGGGCCGGTCGAACCACCCAGCGCGAGCAGGTGGTGGTCGCTGCCGTGCACCCCGTGCAGGAACGCCACGGCATCGGCCGAACGGTCCGACAGCTTCAGCCCCAGCGTCCGTTCGTAGAACGCGATGTCGCGCATCACGTCGCTGGTGAACAGCAGGAAGTGCGACAGGCGGCGCGGGCGCACGCGCGGCGCCTTGCTGCGCGGAATGGCGGCACATTCGCCCGGCCCGACCGAACGGGTAAGGAACTCGGCCTTGGTATCGGGCGAACACTTTTCCGCTTCGATGACCTGCATCGGCAAGCCGTCGGGATTGCGGAACCAGATGCCGCCGGGTTCGCCGATGGCCGGGGTGTCGATGGTTTCGACGCCCAGCGCGGCAAACTTTTCGCGGAAGCGTTCCAGATCGCCCTTGAACACGCCGAACGTGATGTATTCCAGCTTCTTGCGGCCGCCGGGGCGCAGCACCGCCCAGCGGTGCGGGTGGCCGAAGGTGTAAAGCTCCAGCGTGCCGTTCGCGTCGCGCACGTCCAGCCCGAACTCGGTAAAGAACGTGCGGGCCTCTTCCAGATCGGGCACCTTCAGGCAGAAGTGATCCAGCGAGTGAATGGCGGGGCCACCGGCCGGCTCTGATATGGCCATCGTCTTAGTCCTCTCATCATCAGGTTGCATTACAGGCAGGCATCCACGGTCGTACGGTCAAAGCGATTGCCGGGCGAAGAAGGCCCGCACAACGCGCAGAAAATCGTCCTTGCGCTGGAAGGCCGCAAAGTGCCCGCCCAGCGGCAGTTCCTGCCAGTCCGTGACGTTGCGGTAGTTGCGCTCGATCAAAGAACGCGGCCACCGGAACGGTTCGCCTGCAAATCTGGCTATTCCTGTCGGAACATCAACCACCGCATGGGCATAGGCCGCGCGGAAGTTGGTTTCATGGTAGAGCCGGAAACTGGACGCAGCCGTGCCGGTGAACCAGTAGAGCGACAGGTTGTCGAGCAGGTGATCGAAATCGAACACGGCATCCAGATCACCGCCATGGTCGGTCCAGGCATGGAACTTGTCGATGATCCATGCGGCAAGCCCGGCAGGCGAATCGTTCATCGCCACGGCCAGCGTCTGCGGCCGGGTCGTCTGGATGAAGGCATAACCTGCGTCCATCGCCATGTGCTGCCCCAGCCGGGCGTATTCGGCGGCTTCGTCGGCGTCCAGCCCTTCGACCGGGATGGCGGGGTTGGGCGGGCCGCCCGGCGCCATGTTGACATGGAGCGCGGCCACGCGATCGGGAAAGTTCTGCGCCATCGCGCTGGTCACGATGGAGCCCCAGTCCCCGCCTTGCAGGAAATAGCGCGGATAACCCAGCGCCTCCATCACCGCGGCGATCATCGCCCCGGCCTTTTGCGCCGTAACGCCGGGCTGGCGGGTCGGGCCGGAAAAGCCATAGCCCGGCAGGGACGGCACGATGACATGAAAGGCATCGGCGGGGTCGCCGCCATGCGCCACGGGATCGGTCAGCGGTCCGACAAGGTCGAGGAACTCCATCACCGAACCGGGCCAGCCGTGGACCAGCACCAGCGGCCGCGCGGTTTCGACCGCCGAACGCACGTGGTAGAAGTGCAACTGCTCCCCATCGACCTGGGCGAGGAATTGCGGCCAGGCGTTCAGGCGTGCGGCAAATCCGTCGAAATCGAAGCCATCCTGCCAATAGGCGCACAGCCGCCGGATATAACTTTCGTCGGTGCCATAGCCCCAGCCGCTGCCGGGCAGCCAGTCGGTCCAGCGGGTGCGGCCAAGGCGCGTGCGCAGATCGGCGATATCGGCCGGGGCAATGGCAGCGGTGAACGGCGTGATGACGGGCGCGCTCATCTGCGGCTTCCTGTCGGTCAGAGCGCCATGCCGCCTTCGAGCGGGATGACCGCCCCGGTGATGAAGCTGGCAGCCCGGCTGGCAAGGAAGGCCACGGTGCCGCCGATGTCATCGGGCGTGCCGATGCGCTTGCGCGGAACCATGCCGGACATCATCTCGACGATTTCCGGCTTGTCCACCGGCGTCAGCGCCGACGGGAAGAAACCGGGGGCGATGGCGTTGACAGTGATGTGTTCGGCGGCCAGCCGCTTGGCCAGCCCGCCCGACATGTGGTGCAGCGCGGCCTTGGCGGCCTGGTACGAATAGTTTTCCTTCGGGCCGATGCGCAGGCCGCCGATGGAGCCGATGTTGACCACTGCGGCATGGCTTTGCGCCGAGGCCGCCGCGCGCAATTGCGGCAGCAGCGCCTGGGTGAAGAAGAACACCGACTTGAGGTTGAGATCCACAACCGTGTCCCAGCCTTCTTCGGTAAAGCTGTCGAGCGGGGCATCGTACATCGTGCCCGCATTGTTCACGAGCAAGTCCAGCTTCGGTTCCTGCGCGGCGAAAGCGGCGGCAACCGCCTTCGCGCCATCGACGGTGGAAAGATCGCCCGGCAGCGCGATGCAGGTGCCATGCGCAGACAGTTCCGCTGCCGTCGCTTCGAGCGTTTCGCGCGTGCGGCCCACGATATAGGTCTTTGCCCCTTCGGCCACGAGCACCTGCGCGATCATGCGCCCGATGCCGCTGCCGCCTCCGGTGACCAGCGCGACCTTACCTTCAACCGACAACAATCCGCTCATTTCCGCTCCACATGTTCAGGCGCAGCCCGCAACCACGGGCAGCCGCGCGCCGGGGCAAACGCGGCGCGCATCGGGAGCGGACCATGCCCGGCAGCGCCCATGCGCAAACCTTCCTTACGGCAGGGCGCGCGCGCAAGATCGCCCTGGGGGCGGCAGGCCTCGTGCGCCCGATAGCCCCGCGGACGGCCTTGCGCGTCCGGCCTACTTCACTTCGATCCGCACTTCGGGGAAGCGGTCGTAGTAGAACTGGAAGCGTTCGCGGATGGCGTCGGGTTCGATCCCGAAATCCTCGCGCAGGTTGTACACCAACTGGCCGTGCTTGCCGCGCTTGTTGTGGTCGATCGCCTGCTGGAAGGCATCGCGCGTCTGCTGGTCGAAGGGCACCCCTGCCCCGGCATAGACCCGTTCAAGCTGGCCGAACGGATCGGCCATCAGTTCGTGGAAATAGAGGTCGTAGGACTGGCTTGCGTCGATCAGATCGCGGTCGCGCACGCAGGCGCGCAGCAGGCGTTCATAGCGGTCGATCCAGTAGGCGGCGATGCCCTGCATGTCGACCCGCGTGCGCGTGAGGCGCGCGCCATAGGCGAGGCCGGTAATCGCCGACTGGATCGACGCCACCGGATCGCGGTGGTTGATGACGATATAGCTGTCGGGAAAGGCGCCGCGCACCGCCGGCATCTGTTCCATGTGCTGCGGGCATTTGCTGACCCAGCGGTTGGGGCCTTTCTGCCAGGAAAGCACCTGCATGGCCTTGCGCACATAGCGCAGGATCGGCGTGGCATCGTGGGCGAACTGGTAATCACGCCATTCGGGAACGTGCGCGATCCATTCGAAGTAGTAGCCGCCGAAATCCAGCCCCTGCAGTTCGATGTCTTCGGAGATGTGGTCGGGCGAAAACTCGTGGATCATCTTGATATAAGGCATGACCGCGTCAGTCTGCGCCCATTCGGCGGCGCACAGGTCGTGGCGGGGATCATGGCCGTCCTTGATCCACGGCGCGGCGATGGGCCGCACCGCTTCCCAGTGCGGCAGCGAGCGCAGGCGCGGATCGGCCGACATGAGCTGCAAGGTATAGGTCGTGCCCGAACGCGGCAGCCCGGCGATGATCAGCGGGCGTTCGATCGGGATGTCGAGGATTTCGGGGTGGCGGCGCACCGTGTCTTCAAGCTGAAGGCGGTTGGACGCCAGCCGCACGGCCTCGCTGAACAGCGCACCGCGGCCGACCGCGCTCAATTCGGTGTCGTTGTCACCCGCGCGCATCCACACGGCCAGCCGTTCGCGGAAATCATCGGCGCCGAAATCGCTCAGCCCGGTCTGCGCCTGCGCGGCGGCCAGCACGGCTTCGGGCGTCAGGGTTACCGGGTTGGCCGCGGCAAAGGCCAGCGCGCCTTTCTGCATTTCGGTCAGGACCGGGTTGGCAAGATCGGTGATGCGGATTTTTTCGGCAGTCGTTGCGGACATGGTCCAGCCCTCCCTTAAGCGCCGGTGCCGGCGTCAAGCGCGCGGCGGGTGGCGATGATGCTGCTTTCCAGCCAGCCCAGTTCGTCGAACACGCGGCCCTCGGTAAGGTCGGCCAGCGCCTCGTACACGGCGAGTTCGGTTTCGCGCACGCCGCGATCGTCCGGGGCGGCGACAACCGCCATTTCGACCAGATGCAGCGCCTTTTCGGCGTCTCCCTGCGCAAGGTGCGCCCGCGCGCGTTCGGCCAGCGCCCCGGCGCCACCGGCCAGTGCCACGACTTCGGGCCAGACCGCGCTGGGCGGCGTGGCGTAGAGCTCGCTCGTGCGTTCCTGGCGGAACCAGCCCGCGTATTCTTCCCATGTTGCCCGCACGTACCACCGCACCGGGCCGCGCCCGTCGTTGAGCGCCAGTTCGGGCGGCAAGGCGATAGAGGCCATGAGTTCGGGCAGCGTGCGGCCTTCGTTCATCCCGGCAACGGTCTGGTCGTGCATGTACTGCACGGCATTGCGCAGCTTGCACAGGTGGGCGCGCACGGCATCCGCGCCGCGGATCGGATCGTCGTGCCCGGTCACCAGCATGTCGGCGCCCAGGTCGATCATCATCCGGCATTCCTCCAGCCAGAACACCACCGACCGGTCACGATCGCCGCGCGCGGTATAGAAGTTGGGGAACGCGCCCATGATCGCGCCGGCCCAGTTGCCGAAGAACAGCGTCCGCTCCTGCGGCATCCATACCGCCAGCGCATCGAGCGTTTCGCCCGAAGGAATCGACAGCGCCCGGTACTGGCGGCCCGAAACGGTGAAATCGTGCGCGTCGGCAAACTCGGTCAGCGGTTCGGGATCGCGCGCCTCGAACCAGTAGGCCCCGGTATCGCCCGGCGGGATCAGCGCGGCCAGCACCTTGGCGTTGCGGCGGCCAAAGAACGGTCCCATCTGCTTGCGCTCCTCGCATATGCGGCGGAACTTGCGCTGGACGATGGTTTCCACGCCTTCATCGGCAAAATACTGCCAGCCGCCGGTATGGTCCGGGTGGCTCTGGGTGAAGATGATGGTGGTGACCTTCAGCGGCCGCCCGATCAGCGCCTCGAAGTTCTTGCGGATCTGTTCGCCCTGAACAGCGGTGCCGGTGTTGATGACCACATCGCCCGCATCGCCGGGGATCAGATAGGCGTTCGAGGTCGCGCGGTTCATCACGATATGATCGTTGATCCATTCTGCCGGACGAGCGGGATTCCACGCGATGGCGGGCATCATCGGATGATCGAGCGTGCGAAAACGGGTCATGCGCCTCTCCTTGCTGCACGGGTATCACAGTATTGCCCACTATCGTCCCGAAACGGCGCCGCGCGGGCAAGCGCCGTATGTAGTTGCGCCGCGCCCAGACTATCGCAGGCCAGCCACGCCGCGCGGCGCGCCGCCAGTCGGTGCGGCAAAGGCCACTGTCTGCCCAAAAGATATATTCTATAGAATCTTGTTTACGGCGGCGTGAGGCAGGGGTAGTGCCAGTCCACACCCGTTCCATTTTCCCGCGAGTCTGCCCCCGCCATGTCGCTTTCGCTTGTCCGTACCGGCGCCCCGCTGACCCGCCGCGAAGCCGTGGTCGACAGCTTGCGCGATGCGATCATCACCGGAACGCTGGAGCCGGGCGCTTTCCTGCGCGAAACCGCGCTGGCCGCGCTTCTGGGCGTCAGCGCCACCCCGGTACGCGAAGCGATGGGCCGCCTGCACGCCGAAGGGCTGGTCGAGATCGAAGCCCATCGCCACAAGCGGGTAACGCCGATCGACCTTGCCGCAACGCGCGACCTGCTCGATGTGCAGGCGCATCTGTGGCGGCTGGGCTATGAACGCGGGATACCCGCGCTCGACAGCGCGCAGATGCGCGACCTGCGTCTGCATGTCGGCGTCTATCGCCGCGTGCTGGACACGGGGCCGGAACATGATTCGGCGGACCTGCTGACGGCGATCCGCGCCAGCCATGCGTTTCACACCACGATCATCAGCGCCGCGGCCAACAGCGAATTGCTGCGCGTCACGCTCGACCGTCTGGCGCTGGTCGCGCGCTTCATCCTGCTGCGCGGCAGCGCCACGATCAGCCCGGCCGGCCTGCGCCTGCACGAAGGTATTCTGACCGCCATCGAATTGGGGCAGCGCGAACAGGCCCTCGCCCAATTCGACGCCCTTAACGCGCGCATGGTCGCGCTGGCCGATCCGCTCCAGGCGGCGGCCCAATCTGCAGGAGAGTGACTCATGGATTTTGAACTTCCCGAAGAATACCGCGCATTCCGCGAGATGGTCCGCCGCTGGGTGGATGCCGAAGTGCCCAAGGAATGGGCGCGCAAGCTGGAAGCGGACGAACACGCCTATCCCTTCGAACTGTGGGACAAGTTCACCGATGCAGGCTTTCACGGCGTAGGCATTTCCGAAGAGTTCGGTGGCCAGGGCGGCGATGTCATCATGCAGATGCTGCTGGCGCGCGAACTGGCCCGTTCGCTTGGCGGGCTGGCGTGGATCTGGGGCATCACCTCGTTCGCCGGGTCCAAATCCATCGGCCTGTACGGCAGCGATGAACAGAAGGCCCGCTTCCTGCCGCTGATCGCCAGCGGCCAGCTCAAGGCGGCGATTGCCTTTACCGAACCCGCAGGCGGCACCGATCTGCTTGGCGCGATGACCACCACGGCCGAGCGTGTCGACGGCGGGTGGAAGATCAACGGCGAGAAGATCTGGAGTTCGTCGGCCCACGTCGCCGATTACCTGCTGGTCATCGCCCGCAGCGATCGCAGCGTGGAAAAGAAGCATCAGGGGCTGACCCTGTTCTGGGTGCCGACCAAGACCGCCGGGGTGAAGATCACCCCGCTGGCGAAACTGGGCATGCGCTCGATGGGGTCATGCTCGGTCCACTTCGAAGATGCCTTCGTGCCCGACGATCTGGTGCTGGGTGAACCGCACAAGGCCTGGTACATGCTGCTGCCCACGCTCAACAACGAACGCATCATGGTCGGCGCGTTCTGCCTCGGCGTGATCGACGGCGTGCTGGAAGACGCGGTCGATTACATGAAGCAGCGCAAGGCGTTCGGCGGCATCATCGGCCGGTTCCAGAGCCTGCAGCATTACGTGGCCGACATCGCCACGATGCAGACCACCACCGAACTGATGCTGCTCTATTGCGCGGACAAGCAGAGCCGGGGCGAAAACGTCGGCACCGAAGCCAACATGCTCAAGCTGATGGCATCGGAAAACGCCAACCAGGCGGCCGACCTCGGCATCCAGATCCTGGGTGGCATGGGCTATTCCGCCGAAACCGACATGCAACGCTACTGGCGCGATTCGCGGCTGTGGCGGATCGGCCCGATCACCAACGAAATGGTGCGCAACGGCATTGCCGAAAGCCTTGGCCTGCCGCGCTCGTATTGATAGACCGGTTAAGCGATTGATTGACGTGCCAACCGGCTGCCGGTCGTTGCTGCTGTCGGACCTGTCTGCCTATCTGTAGACAGGTTCCGCAGCGGCCAAGACCGCGCACCGCGGCCAAAACGGCCGTTCCACGCGGCCCCTGCAACCGGGATACGACACGATGACGAAAATGAAGGCGCTGCTGCTCGAATCAACCGATGGCCCCGAAGCTGTCGCGGTACGGGAAGTCGATGTCCCCACCCCCGGTCCCGGTGAAGTCCGTGTTGCGGTCAAGGCCGCATCGGTAAACCACCGCGAACTGTTCATCGCGCACGGCCAGTATCCGGGCATGACCGTACCTTCGGTCATGGGCTGCGATGGCGCGGGCGTTGTCGATATGCTCGGCGAAGGCGTGACCGGCGCCAGCGTTGGCGATGAAGTCATCATCTACCCTGCCCGCCAGTGGGGCCCGCGCCGCGATACCCCGGCGCCCGATTTCGGCCTGCTGGGCATGCCCTTCCCCGGCACAATCGCGGAATACATCTGCGTTCCGGCGGAAAACCTTGCCCCCAAGCCCGCCTTCATGACCTGGGAAGAAGCCGGGGCGATGCCACTGACCGCGCTGACCTCGTGGCGCGCGCTGATGTTCAAGGGCCAGCTCAAGCCCGGCGAAAAGCTGCTGATCTCCGGCATCGGCGGCGGCGTGGCCACCTTCGGCCTGGCGTTTGCCGTCGCGCTCGGATGCGATGTCTGGTGCACCGGCGAAAGCGAGGAAGTTCTTGAAAATGCCCGCAAGATGGGCGCCAAGGACGGGCTGCTGTTCACCGATCCCGAATGGCGCAAGAAGGTCGGCAAGATGACCGGCGGCGTCGACGTGGTGCTCGACGGTGCGCCCAGCCCCAGCCTGCCCAACTACATCCGCGCGATCAATCCCGGCGGCCGCATCGTGATCTACGGATCGACCGCGGGCAACGAGATCAAGTTCAACGCCACCGACCTCTTCCTCAAGAGCGCGACGCTGCTCGGCAGCCAGGTGGGCGACATCATCGACTTCCGCGACATGCTGACCTTTGCCGACAAGCACAAGATCAAGCCGGTGATCGAACGGACCTTCCCGCTGGCCGAAGCGCGCGAGGCGCTGCTGCACCTGCGCGACAAGCATTCCTTCGGCAAGATTTCGGTGGTGATCTGATGGTGGCGGGATCGTTTGCCGCAAGTCTGTTCGACCTGACGGGCAAGACCGCGCTGGTTACCGGCGGCGCGCAGGGACTGGGGCGGATGATTGCCGAAGGGCTGCTGTCCGCCGGGGCCACGGTGGCGATCACATCGCGCAAGGCCGACGTTTGCGAAGCTGCGGCGGCGGAAATGAGCGCGCTTGGCCGCTGCATCGCGCTGCCCGCAGACCTGTCCACGCCCGAAGCGGCGGTCGAACTGGTGGAACGGTACCGCGCGCAGGTCGGCCCGTGCCACATCGTGGTCAACAACGCAGGCAAGACCTGGGGCGGCGAAATCGACACTTTCCCTGACAAGGCGTGGCCGGGTGTGATGGCGGTGAACGTGCAGACGCCGTTTACCATGGTGCGCGAACTGCTGCCTGAACTGACAGCGGCAGGCACGCCCGACGATCCGGCGCGGGTCATCAACATCGGGTCCGTGGCGGGCGTGAAGACGGAACGGCTCAAGGCATACAGCTATGCCGCCTCCAAGGCCGCCGTGCACATGATGACGCGCGATCTGGCAGGCGATCTTGCCGAACGCAACATCACCGTGAACGCCGTTATTCCCGGCTTCTTCCCCACGAAGATGACCGCGCACATGCGCGACGAGGACAGCGTCGACCCCGCCCTTCTGGCGCATATCCCGTTGCGCCGCCTTGGCAATCCGGGCGATATTGCGGCGGTGATCGTGTTCCTGTGCGGCAAGGGGGGCAGCTATGTCACCGGGGCGCAGATCCCGGTCGATGGCGGCGTGGTCGGCTGCGGCTGACCAACCCTGCACGCCGCCACGGCGGCACCCCTATCGGTCGGAAGGCCCGCACCGGGCGGGCGGTGCGTAGTCGTCAGGTTCGGGGATGTTTCCGGTGAAATTGGATTCAAGTGACGGGATGGGTTTGGGGATGACGGACAAGGAAGCGGGGCTGGGCTATTCGGCAACCCTGTCGGAAGATCCGGCGCGGGTGCGGATCGTGGCAACGACTCTGGGCGACCTGCTGCTGGGCGCATATGACCGCGCCCCGGACAAGGAGGCGCTGGTCTTCCCAGAAGGCCGCAAGACCTACGCGGAACTGGTCGAAGCCGTGCTGCACAAGGCCTGCGCACTGCTGGCGCTGGGCGTCGGGCCGGGCGATCATGTCGGCGTGCTGCTGCCATCGGGCATTGCCTTTGTCGAAACGCTGTTCGCCAATGCCATGGTCGGCGCGGTCTCGGTGCTGATGAACGCGCGCTACAAGGCGCCCGAAATGGCCTATGTGGCCGACAACGCCGATCTCGTCGCCATCGTCACCGACGACACCCAGACGCAGCATGTCAACTTCACCGGCCGCCTGACCGAAGCGTTCCCCGATCTGGCGCAGCAGGCCGACCCTGCGGCGCTGGCGCTGGCCGATGCGCCCGCGCTGCGCCGCATCGTGGTGCTGCGCAGCAGCGATGGCACCGGGGCGGCAACGCTCGCCCCCGGCTTCCTTGGCCATGATGCGTTCGACGCCGCAGCGGCTGCCGTATCCGTCAACACCGTGCACCACCGCCGCCTGTGCGTGCGGCTGCGCGATACGGCGATGATCCTCTACACGTCGGGCACATCGGCCAACCCCAAGGGCTGCCTGCTCAGCCATGAGGCGATCGTGCGCGAGACGATCAACCTCACCGCCAACCGCTGGGCCTTCCAGCCGGACGAGCGGGCATGGTCGCCAATGCCGCTGTTCCACATCGCCGCAATGCTCGCCATGCTGGGCGCGGTGAACGTTGCGGGCACGTTCATCGGCCAGCCGCACTTCGATCCGGGCGAAAGCCTGCGCCAGATCGAGGCGGAAAAGGTGACGATGATGTTCCTGCCCTTCGTCACCTTCCACCAGGCGATGATCGCGCACCCCGATTGGGCCAGGACGGACATGTCCTCGGTCCGGCTGCAGAACTCCTGCTTTGCCTTCATGCCGGCCAGCGTGGGCCAGGCCTATCGGGAAAAGGCGCCCGATATGCGCCAGGTCGGCACGTTCGGGATGACCGAAGCCAGCGGCATCGTCACCACCGGCGGGTACGACATGGACCCCGAAATGGGCTTCACCCGGCTCGGCACGCCGCTGCTCGGCGTGGAAGTGCGCATCGTCGATGCCGATGGCAACGACCTGCCCACGGGCGAACGCGGCGAAGTGCTGATCCGCGGCTACAACCTGTTCCACGGGTACCACAAGGATCCGGTCAAGACGGCCGAGGCGCTGGACCCGCAAGGCTGGTACCATTCGGGCGATATCGGTTCGCTCGACGAGGCCGGGCACCTGATGTTCCATGGCCGCTTCAAGGACATGCTCAAGGTGGGCGGTGAAAACGTTGCCGCCGCCGAAGTGGAAGCCGTGCTGGCCGCACACCCTGCGGTGCGTCTGGCGCAGGTCGTCGGCCTGCCGGACGCGCGGCTTGCCGAAATCCCCGCCGCGTTTGTCGAAACCGAAGGCCCGATCGACGCATCGCCGCAGGATTTCGAGGCCGAACTCATCGCCTTTGTCGGCAAGCGCATCGCCTCGTTCAAGGTGCCGCGCCACATCCGCGTGATCGACGAATGGCCGATGTCGGCTTCCAAGATCCAGAAGTTCAAGCTGCGCCAGCAGTTGATCGCGGAACTCGATCTCTCCGAATAAGGGACTTACGCGATGCGCTTCATCATCACCGGGGCAGCCAGCGGCATCGGCCGGGCCTGTGCCGAACTGCTGGCCGACGGATCGGCCATTGCCGGCGATCACCAGATGCTGCTGGCCGACCGTGACGCGGCGAACCTTGCCGTCGTGGCCGATGCCATCGGCCCGCGCGCGGCCAGCGTGGTCGTGGACCTGTCCGAACTCGATTGCGGCACGCGGATCGTCGATGCCGCGATTGCGCACATGGGCGGGATCGATGCGGTGATATCGAACGCCGGGATCATCATGGGCGGCGCGCTGGTCGATCTTGCGGCCGAACAGTTCGATCTGATCTATGGCATCAACACCCGCGCAACCTGGCTGATCGGCAAGGCGGCGCATCCCTGGCTGCGCGAAAGCCAGGGCGCGTTCATCGCCACCGCGTCGATGTCGGCCACGCAGCCGACGCCGGCGCTGGGGTTCTATTCATCGAGCAAGGCGGCGCTGCTGATGCTGATGCGCCAGCTTTCGATCGAATGGGGGCCGGACCGCATCCGCTGCAACACGGTTTCGCCGGGGCCGACCTATACCCCGATGACCAAGGCCGGGTACGACGACGAAGCCCGCCGCCGCCAGCGCGAAGCCTCGATTCCGCTGGGCAAGCTGGGCACCGCCGAAGATGTGGCGCGCGCGATCCTGTTCCTATGTTCGCCGCAGGCAGGGCATATCAATGGCATCGACGTGCTGGTCGATGGCGGCATGTCCAACATGCTGATGCCCGCCACGGGCGGCGGAACCGGCCAGTCCAAATAGACCGATACCCGGATTCAGGACACGAAAAGGCCCCGCGTACAGAACGTATGCGGGGCCTTTTTCTGCATCTGATGCGCCCCGCCCCTTCCCGGCGCGCAGCCGGCAAGGGGGCAAGAGCGATCAGGCGGGTTCGACGACCGTGTTCTCGATCGCGCCGATACCGTCGATTTCGCAGCGCACGACATCACCGGGCTTGAGGAACACGGGGTTCTCCATTGCCGCCGCGACGCCTTCGGGCGTGCCGGTGGCGATCAGATCGCCGGGCAGCAGGGTGAAGGCCGTCGACAGGTAGGAAATCTGCGACCACACGTTGGCGATCATGCCGCCGGTGTTGTTCGACTGGCGCAGTTCGCCGTTGACGTAGCAGCGCAGGTCCAGCGCATGGGGATCGGCCACTTCATCGGCGGTGATGATCCACGGACCCATCGGACCGTGCGTGTCGAACGACTTGCCCATAGTCATCGTGTTCGAATGCCACTGCCAGTCGCGCGCCGAAACGTCGTTCATCACGAAATAGCCGAAGACATAGTCCTTGGCATCGGCTTCGCTGACCTTCTTCGCCGACTTGCCGATCACGACGCCCAGTTCGACTTCGTAGTCGAGCTTTTCGGTCACGCCGGGATCAATCGCGTCGTAAGGCCCTGCGATGCAGGTGGTCTGCTTGTTGAACCACACCTGGTTGGCGGCGCGCGGCACGCCGAGCCGGTCGGCCTCTTCAAGGTGCTTGGCATAGTTCATGCCGATGGCCATGAACTTGCTCGGCCGTTCGATCGGGGCCAGCAGCTTTGCATCACTCAGAGCGAGCGCATCGGCGCCGGTATCCAGCACGCCACGCGCTGCGGCAAGCGCAGCATCGCCGCCTTCGATGATCGAAAGCATGGTGGGGTAACGATCGGCGATCGGCGCGAGCGACACGATCGCTTCGCCCCGGACCAGACCAAGACGGGCCGTGCCGCCATCATCGTATCGAACGAACCGCATCGAGAAGCTCCTTGTCCAAACAGGTATCGCTGGCCTCTAGATGAAGAGTGCCCAGGCGCGCCACCTTTCTTTTGGCGGGTAAACGCCATCGTTTTGCGCGCCGCATCGCGGATTCGGACCTTTACAGGTCGATACACGCCTGTTCGAAGGCAAGGCGCGGGTTGCGGGGAAACAGCTTGTCCGGCGTGCCATAGCCGATGTTGCACAGGAAATTGGACTTCCAGCGGCCATCGGGAAAGAAATCGGCGTCCAGCGTTTCCTTGTTGAAGCCCGACATCGGCCCGGCATCAAGCCCCAGCGCCCGCGCGGCAAGGATCAGATAGGCGCCCGCCAGCGTCGAACTGCGCGTGGCGGTATCGGCAATCACCGCGTCCTTGCCCGCAAAGGTTGCGGAAAAATCGCGGCCCGGAAACAGTTGCGGCATGTATTCGTAAAAGCGCGTGTCATAGGCCACGATGACGCAGCACGGTGCGGCCATGGTCTTTTCGACATTGCCTTCGCTCAGATGCGGGCGCAGCCGTTCGTGCGCCTCTGCGCTGCGGATGAACACGAAGCGGCCGGGGTGCGAATTGGCCGTGGTCGGCCCCTGCGATACCAGGGCGTAGAGCTTGCGCACGGTGGCTTCGTCCACGGCGCGGTCGGACCAGCTATTGTAGGTGCGCGCTTCGGTAAACAGCCGGGCCAGCGCGGCATCGTCAAGCGGTTCGTGGTGCATCGATACCCCTCATGGCAGAACCGGGCCACGGCGGCCCAAAACGGCGCCGGATCGGCGCGCATGCAGAAATGTGCAGCTTTTGCCCGTTGTGCAAGACCGGGCGGGCGTGACCTGCCGGGCGACGGGGGAACGGGCATGCAGCGGGGTCCATGATCGCAGGCAACCGGGCTGCACCAACGCCGCGCGGACACCGATAAAGATGGCCAGTGGGAGAGGAAAATGGAACGTCCGGTAAAACTGGTTTCCCTGTTGCGCCCGGTGGCCGCGCCCGGCGGGTGGGACGCCTTCGTGAACGGAAAGCTGGCGCAAGGCGTCCCCGGTTTGCAGCGGCTCGTGCTGAACGATGTGCTGCCGATCGACATTCGCACCGGAACCGAAGGGATACCCCCCTACGCCGCGATCATCGAGGCGTGGTTCGCCAGCCCTGCAGACGCGGATCGCTTTGCCGCCGCTGTCCGCGCGCATGGCGATGCGGTGCAGATGCATGTCGATGATCTGCTGATTCACGATTGCGGGCGACGCCCCCTGCCCAACAAGATCATGGTCACGCTCAAGCGGCGGGCCGACCTTTCGCGCGAACAGGCGCAGCGCCACTGGCGCACCCGCCATGTCGAGGTCGGGCTGGTCGAGCACGATGCCGCGACCTTTCTCCAGCTCTACTACCAGAACCACGTCACGCGCAGCGACCAGCCGGAAGGTTCGGCACTCGATTTCGATGGCATGCCCGAATACTGGGTCGATCCCGCCGATCTGGCCTCGGTGGGCGAGGATTCGCCGGTGATGCGCGCCATCGCCGAAGACGAAGTCCTGTTCGTCGACCGCAGCGCGATCGTCACCATGATGGTGACCGAGCGCGAGCTTTACGTTGCGCCCGGTGTAACCGGCGGCTGGCCGGTCCGGCCTTCACCGCTCCACAGCGTCCTCGCGGCGGGCTGAACGCGCCCGGCAAACCGCCCGGCGCCCCTATCGGCAGGCAGGGGCAGCATGCCCCGGATGCCGCCAAGGCTGCCGCCGGGAATCCCAGGCCCGAAGGTTTCACCACTTCCGGAGTAATTCAAGCAATGCCCACGCTCATTGTCACCAAGCGCGACGGTTCCGAACAGAGCATCGACGCCGACACCAATGTTTCGGTCATGGAAATCATCCGCGATGCCGGCGTTGACGAACTGCTGGCGCTGTGCGGCGGCTGCTGTTCGTGCGCCACGTGCCACATCTACGTGGACGAAAAGTTTGCCAGCCAGTTGCCCGAAGTCAGCGCCGACGAAAGCGACCTGCTCGACAGTTCGGACCACCGCAACGCCAGTTCGCGGCTTTCGTGCCAGATCAACTTCACCAGCGCGCTGGACGGCATGCGGGTGACGATCGCCCCGGAAGACTGATCGAAAATCCGCAAATGCGCCGCAGGCGGCGGGGCCGGACCGGCCTTTTCGCCTGCGGGATGCGGGATGCGGGATGATGATGCAACCGCTGCGGCTCGTGCCGCGGCGGTTCATTCGTTGGTGCCGAAACAATAGGTGCAGATCTTGTTGCCATCGGGATCGCGCAAATAGGCGCCATAGGCATCCTTTACCGCCCCGCGCGGGCCGGGTGCGCCGGCATCGCTGCCGCCCGCAGCCAGACCGGCGGCATGAAACGCGCGCACCGCCGCACGGCCGGGCGCCTTGAAGCTGACCGTGCCGCCATTGCCCGCTGCCGCCACCCCGCCGTCGAGCGGGCGCAGGATCAGCAGTTCGGCCACCTTGCGGCCATAGCCGATGCCCTGGTCCTGAAAGCTGCCGAGATTGGCGATACCCAGCGGCGCCAGCGCGGCGTCATAAAACACCCGCGCGCGGTCGATGTCGTTGCTGCCAAGGCAGACATGCGTGAAGATTCCCATGGCGTTCCCTCTTGTCCGACAGCGGGCGGGCGTATCCCCTCTTGCGACAGGCCCGCGCCTGCGCAAAGCGCGGCACTGTTACCGCAAACGCAAGACGGGGGAACAGATGCCGGTGGTTAACGCAAGGCGCAGCCTGGCTGCAATGGGCAGCGCCGCACTGGCGGCAGGGCTGCTGGCATCGGGCGCGGGATCGGTGGCGACGGCGCAGGCGCCGGACACCGGCATGGCCGCCGGATCGTTCACCGCCGCGCAGGCCGCGCAAGGGCAGGCGGTTTTCGCCACCCATTGCGCCACCTGCCATGACAGCACGCTGCGCGGATCGTCGCATGGCCCGGCGCTGACCGGCACTGCGTTCCTTGCCACGTGGCGTGCGCGCAGCAGCGATGATCTGGTGGCCTATATCAAGGCGATGATGCCGCCCGGCTCCCCCGGTCTGCTGACCGACCGTGAAGCGGTAGCGGTAACCGCGCACGTCCTTGGCCATAACGGCCATCGCGCGGGTTCCCGCCCGCTGGCGGGAGGCGCGCCGATTGCCATTGCCGCAGACGGCAGTTCGCCCACAGCCGCCGCTGCCGCTGGCGACAAGACCCCGGTGATCGGCGCAGGGGCCGATGCCGATACCCCCGAAAACCGCGCCTTTGCCCAGCTCATGGCCAGTTTCGCCCCGCGCAACCGCCGGGTCGAATCCTTCACTCCGGTTACCGAAGAAATGCTCACCAGCCCGCCGCCGGGCGATTGGCTGAACTGGCGGCGCACCCGCGATGGCCATGGCGAAAGCCCGCTGACCCAGATCGATACCGGCAATGTCGGCAGGCTGCGCCTCGCCTGGGTCATGGCCCTGCCCGACGGGACGAGCGAGCCGACCCCGATCGTCCATGATGGCGTGATGTTCGTGCTGGCGCCGGGCGGGCAGGTCCATGCGCTCGATGCGGCGACGGGCGATTTCATCTGGAAGTACCGCTATGAATCGCGCGATGGCAAGCCGGTGGCGCTTGGCCCGGTGCGCAACATGGCGATCCTTGGCACCAGCCTGTTCATCGCCACGCAGGATGCGGCGCTGGTCGCCATCGACGCGCGCAGCGGCGAGGAACTGTGGCGCACGCAGCGCGCCGACCCGGCCGAAGGGTTCACGCAGACCGCCTCGCCGATCATCGCGGGCGGCGTGCTGGTCGGCGGGATCAACGGGTGCGACCGCTTCAAGAAGACGCCGTGCTTTGTCGCCGGGTATGATCCGGCCACCGGCAAGGAACTGTGGCGCACCGCAACGGTGGCCCAGCCGGGGCAGCCGGGCGGCGATACCTGGGCGGGCCTTGCGCCGGAGTTTCGCGCCGGCGGGGACGGGTGGATTCCGGGCAGCTACGACGCGGCGCTCGATACCTTCTACATCGGCACCGCACAGGCCAAGCCATGGGTCGCGGCCAGCCGCCACATGTCGCCGCGCGATGCGGCGCTCTATACCAATTCCACGCTCGCGCTCGATCCGCGCACCGGGCGGATCAAGTGGCATTTCCAGCATATGCCGGGCGATCCGCTCGACCTCGACAACGTGTTCGAACGCGTGCTTGTCGATATCGGCGGGCGGCAGGTGCTGCTGACGGTGGGCAAGGACGGGCTGCTGTGGAAGCTCGACCGCCGCAGCGGCGCCTACATCGACGTGGCCGAAACCGTCTATCAGGATGTCTGGGCGGCGATCGACCGCAAGACCGGACGGCTGACGTACCGGCCCGATATCCTCAAGGCCAAAGTCGGCGATGTGGTGCGCACCTGCCCCACCACCTTCGGCGGGCACGACTGGCCCGCCAGCGCCTATGATTCGCGGCGCGGCACGCTGATCGTCCCGCTGTTGCAGATGTGCGGCGGGATGAAGGGCACCGAGGTGGAGTTCAGGATCGGCGGCGGCGGGCTTGGCGGCGCCAACGCCATCGAACCGGGCGGCAAGATCGAAATGCCCGGCAGCAACGGCAATTTCGGCAAACTGGCCGCCTACGACGTGCGCACCCTCAAGCCGGTGTGGGATTACCAGCAGCGCGTGCCGTTCACCGCGGCGGCGCTGACCACGGCGGGCGGGCTGGTCTTTGTTGGCGATGCCGACCGCTATGTCCGCGCGCTCGATAGCACGAACGGCAAGGTCTTGTGGCAGGCCCGCCTTGGCGCACCGGCGCACGGTTTTCCGATCAGCTATGCGGCGGGGGGCACGCAGTACATCGCCGTGCCCGCCGGGCCGCTGGGCGCATGGTCGGTGGTGACCGGCCAGATCGGCAACATCTACCAGCCCGGAAACGGCAATGCGATCTACGTCTTCGCGCTGGACCCGGCGCCGGGGCAGTGAAATGACGCCGAGGGGACGCCAAGGGCGGTTCAGGACCGTTCAGGGGCGTTTCAGGTCGCCATCCAGAATCGCTTCGAAATCGCGCACGATGCGGTCGAGCGTGGGGCGGTAATCGCCCAGCCCCGGCGGGAGCGGAATGACCTTGCCGTGTTCGTCTACCCCGGCATTGGCAAGGATCTTGCGCCGCACCAGCAGTACCGCCGCACCGATGACCGCCTGGTTGGTTTCGACATAGATATCCAGCGCCTGCGTGCGCGTCAGGCCCCGCTTTTCCAGCATGGCAAGAACATTGGCGGCATAGGCCACTTCGCGGTCGGTCTTTTCCCCGCCGATCAGGTTGCCGATCATTTCCGGGCGCGAATTGAACATCGCAAAGCACAAGGCGGCATGCCCGCGCAGCACCTCCTGCCAGGTGCCGCCGTAATTGTCGGCCAGCGCCCGCGACGCCATGCGTTCGGCCACGAGTTCAAGCAGGTGATCGCGCCCGCGAACATAGCCGTAGAGCGTGGCAACGCCGGTGTTCAGCTTCTGCGCCACGGTGTGCATTTCGAGGGCTTCGATCCCGACCGTGCAGGCGGCATCGACAATGGCGTCGAGCGTCAACCGCCGGGGACGGCCGACCGCCCGCTTGGCGGGATGGACCTGCGTGGCGACCGCACTGCCGACGGTAGTGTTGCCGGAAGCGGGTTCGTCATTTGCGATCATGGGTGCCCCTTTCGATCCCCGTCCCATCCTGTGCGCCTGTTCCGACGCTGGGGCGCAGATTGAACGTTCTCGTGCCGATGCACAAGCACCCCCACTGCGGCCTTGTTGACCCGGCTTCAAGTTATTTTCCGAATCGCTATCGACAATTCTCTTGGCGATGATTATTTGGCAGTGACGGCGGGCCACCCCGTCACCCATCGTATTGAAACATTGGTGACAGACATGAAAATCCATTCCGTTCTCGCTCTGGCCCTTGGCCTTGCAGCAGTTCCCGCCGCAGCCCAGACTGCCGAAACCGCAGCGGCGCCCGAAGCAACCACCGCTGCCGCTCCCGAAATCAAGGGCGGCGAAATCCTGTGGTCGGCCGATGGCCGCCGCATCGGCCGCGTCGAACGCGTCCGCGGCTCGACCGTTGCCGTCGTTGCCGACATGAAGATGGTCTACGTTCCGCTCAGCACCTTGACTGCCAGCGATCGTGGCCTGGTAAGCACGCTGACCCGCAAGGAAATCACCCGCCTCTGAGCGGATGGGCACGGCCAGTCCCGCACCAGCGGGTCTGGCAGCGCATCAGAAAAAGGGCGCCGACCGGTCTTCCGGCGGCGCCCTTCTTGCGTTGACCGTAGTGGATGCTCAGGCGTTGAGCATTTCGCCTGCCATCTGCGCATGCACGGCGGCGGGATCGTTGCCCGCGTGGGCGCGCGCCGCGTTCATGTCCAGCCACAACTGGGTCAGCGGTCCGTCGCGCTGAATCCCGCGCCCGCCCAGCAGGAGCATCATTTCATCGACCAGCGGAACAAGGCGGCGCATGAAGCCGGTCAATTGCGCGCGGTAGAGCAGGGCTTCGTCCAGCGGCAGCGTTTCGCCGCGTGAAACCGCCGTGGCCAGCCGGTCGTAATTGTCGTGGAACTGGCGCTCCACCGTGTCGATTTCGACCTTTGTGCGCCCGATCACGGAAAGGAAGCGGGGATTGTCGCGCGATGCGCCCGATCCGAACGCGCCCTGCCGGTCGCGCGTGGACGCGGTGAATGCCGCCAGCGCCCCGCGCGCCGCGCCGATGGCCAGGCTGGAGATCGACGAGGCAAAGACATAGAGCCACGGCAGGCGGTACAGTTCGGCCAGCCCCGATGTGGCCGGAAGCGGCAGCAGCCCGGCGTCGGGCGCATAGGTGCGGTAGGCCGGGACGAAGGCATCGTCGATCACCACATCGTTGCTGCCGGTGGCGCGCAGACCGAACGTATCCCACACCCGGTCGATGCGATAATCGCTCATCGGGACGAGGAACAGGCGCATCTGCGGCGCGGGGCGGGCTTCGTCGGGCGGCACCATCCCGCCGACCACGGCCCATCCGGCGTGGCTGCTGCCGCTGGAAAAGGTGAAGCGCCCGCTGATCCGGTAACCGCCATCGACCGGCGTCACCTTGCCGACCGGCGCGAACGACGACGAAACCAGCGTGTCGGGATCATCCTCCCATACATCGGCCTGTGCCAGCGGGTCCATCCGGCCCAGCATGAACGACTGCACCGAAAGCACCCCGAACACCCAGGCGGTGGACAGGCAATGTTCAGCAAAGACGTTCTGCAGCGCAAAGACATGGCGCGGATCAAGTTCCATCCCGCCCCACCGCGCGGGCTGGAACGCCCGCAGCAGCCCGGCTGCCTGCATCGCCGCAATCGTTTCGGGCAGCACATCGGCCCGCCGGCTGGCTTCATCGCGCGTGGCGATCACCTGCGGCACCAGCGCGCGCGCGGCGTCGAGCAGCGCCTGCGGATCGGCCCGGTCGATGGATGCGGGAGCGGTAGAACTGGCCATCTGACTTTCCTCTTGCAATTGCCGCGGACAATGGGCGGCAAGCGTGCGCTGCGGGCCTTTCCAAGGATAGGCCCGCGCCGCACCTGCCCTCAAGTTCATGGCCCTCAAGTTCAGTTCATTGCCGGGCCGGACGGGATTTCGCGCCGCAAGGCCCGTGCCGCGCGCAGATAGCATACGATCGCGCCGATCAGCACGGCACCGGCGGCCATCATCGCGTGCTGCAGGCCCTGCGCCGCCGCCACGGTGCAGGCCGGGTCGGTCACGCCCTTGACGCATGCCGCGCGATAGTCCCCGGCATAGGCCTGCGCGGCCAGCCGGTCGCTCAGCCACCCCAGCGCGACCGATCCGATGCCAAGGCCCGCCACGGTCTGCCCGAAGGCATGCAGCGCCGCCGCCGAGGCGCGCATGCGCGGTTCGACCAGCCGTTGCGTCACGGTCATGATCGCAGGCAGAAAGGCGTTGAGCGAGCCTGCCGCAAAGAACATCAGCACCAGGAACCAGCGCCAGTCATCCTGCATGATCGCCAGCAGGTAGAGCGGCAGCGACACCATCAGCAGCATCGCGGGCGCCCGGCCGAACCACCCGACATCGCGCCGTCCCAGCCAGTCGGCCGCGCGGCCGCCCGAATAATTGCCGATGACCATGGCAAGGCTGAGCGATACCGCGAAAATCAGCCCGGCCTGGGCGATATCCAGCCCGTAACGGCGCACCAGCAGCGGGATCATGAACAGGTTCAGGCCGAAGCTGACCATGCCGACCAGCCCGCTCGCCGCGGTCAGATAGAGAAACGCGGGCGACTGGCCGACCCGGCGCAGCACCGCGCCGAAGCTGGGGGTTGTCGCTGCATCGCCTGCGTTGCGGCGCAGCGGTTCGGGAATGGTCAGCTTCAGCAGCACCGCCAGCACGATACCGGGTATGCCCATGACGACGAACGCCGCGCGCCAGCCGAAGTTCTGCACCACCCAGCCGCCCAGCGTGGCCGATACCGCACCGCCGATGGAAACCCAGACGGCAATGGTGGAAAAGGCGCTGGCGCGGCGTTCTTCGGGAAAGCGGTCCGAAATCATCGACACCAGCGCGGGTGTGAACCCGGCTTCGCCCACGCCCACGCCCATGCGGCACAACAGCAGTTGCACGAAGCTTCCGGCCGCGCCCGAAAGCGCCGTCATCACCGACCAGATCGCCGTGACGCTGGCGATGATGCCCACCCGGCTGCGGCGTTCCGCCAGCCGCGCGAGCGGGATACCGAGCGCGGCGTAGAACAGCGAAAAGGCAAGGCCCCCCAGCAGCCCCAGTTGCAGGTCGGTCAGCCCCAGATCGCGGCGGATCGCTTCGCCAGCCACCGAGATGATCGTCCGGTCGACGAAGTTCATCATGTAGACCAGACCCAGCAGCAGCAGGAACCAGCGTTCGCTGCCAGCCGCAGGCGCCTCTACGCCCGGCGTTGCCTCGTTCATGCCATGCTCCAGATCGCCCGCCCCGCCCCATGCGCTGCCTGCCGCAACCGTGGCGCTTATCCGGCAATGCGGCAAGGCTTCCCTATCCTTCGGGAGGCGGGAGCAACCCTTCGGCCTGCCAGCGCGCCAGCCACGCGCGCAACCGCTCCGGCGTATCCTCGCAGCCGTGGAACCCGGCCTTGCGCAACTTGATCGTGCTCATCACGCTGACAATGCCCGAAGGCAGCGCGAAATCGAGCAGGGCAAACGATTCTCCCAAAAACGCGCCAAGGTCCGCAGGCGCGGCCAGACCATGGCGAGCCACCGCATCGGCCCATTCGGGCGTAAGCGCGCGGGCCAGTGCAACGCACGATTGCCCTGGCCGGTCGGCACCGGGCGTCGCCCCGCAGGCATGCGCGATGACGGGCCAGAGCGAACGCCAGCGGGCCACGTCGCCATTGGCGATGTTGAAGATTTCGCCCCGCGCGCTGGCCGCGTCCATCGCCCAGACCATCGCCCGGCCCAGCAGGTCGGCATCGACCACCTCGAACAGCCCTTCGTCCGGCCCGGCGCGAAAGATCGTCCACGACCAGTCCTGCCCGCGTGCGCGGCGGGCCAGTTCATCCTCGTGCGCGAAATAGAAGTTTTCGTGCTCCACGCGCGGATCGTCTTCACGGTGAGGCAAGGAAAGCCGCGCGCCCGGCAGATGGACGCCATAGGCCTTGGTGCCATGGACAACGGCAATGTGCCGGAACGCGGGCGATGCCGCCAGCACGGCATCGAGCAGATGAACCAGCATCGCGCGGTTGCGTTCGACCTGGCCAGGATCGGTCCACTTTTCGACCAGCGAGCCGGGCACTTCGCTGATCGCGCAGAACGCCACGGCATCGACCGGCCCGGTCTGTTGCAGCAGCGCGGCGCACGCTGCCGGGTCAAGCAGGTCGGCGCAGTGATGGTGCGCACCCGCCACGGGCCGGGGCGGGGCGCGGCGGGCCGTGGCGTGAACCTCCCACCCCGCAGCAAGAAAGGCTGCAACGGCGCTTGCCCCGGTGACCCCGGTCGCGCCGGCCACGATCACGCGGCGCGGCACGATGCCCCTGCTGCCGCCTGCGCGGCGCAAAGCGGGTCAGCGGCGGCAGACATCGAGGATGAACTGCTTCACATAGGCCTTCACGTTGGCGCCAATGGCCGAAGGCTTGCCCACCGCTTCACCCATTTCGTGGGCCAGCGTCAGATCCTTTTCGCCGATACCGGCCTGTACCGCCATCAGATCACGGCGGGTCTGGTCGCCCGGATTGTTGCGGAACGCAATGAAGCCGTTCATCGGCGGGGTCATCACGCCATTGCGCTGCATCACGGTGATCAGCTTGTCGATCGGCACGCCTGCCGCTTCGGCCAGGTCCATGGCTTCAAGGCCGAGCATGATCTGGCTCCACGAAACCAGGTTGTTGCAGATCTTCAGGCCCATGGCCGACCCCAGCGGGCCGACCAGCATGGTGTTGGTGGAGTACGCATCGAGCACCGGCTGCACCCGCGCCATCGTCGCCTCACTGCCACCCAGCATGCAGAACACGAACGGGCCGTCGTTGCCCATTTCGGTGCGGGTCACGGCGGCGTCCATCAGTTCGATACCGGCAGCCGCGGCGCGCTCGGCCAGCGCCCTGGCGGTGGCGGGGCGGATCGTGCTGTGGACGAGGATGACCGAACCGGGCTTCATCGCCGGGATCAGTTCATCGCAACATTCCATCACCTGCTTGTCGTCCTGCACGCAGATGCCGACCACGTCGCAACCGCCAAGATCGGCGATTGTCGGCGCCAGTGTGGCCTTGCCACGGAAGGGTTCCATCGCGGCAGGAAACTTGTCGTGCACGGTCAGCGGCAGCGCCAGCTTGGCCAGCTCGCGCGCCTGGCAACCGCCCATGCTGCCCAGCCCGATAAACCCGACGGAACGGATTGCCTGCGCCATTATCATAAACTCCCTATGCGGTTCGCCCGTGGGGTATAGGCGGCGCAGGGCGGGTCCGTCATCAGGACAAGCGTTCGCTTTCGCGCCAAAACTAGTCGTGGCGTGCCGTCGCGCCTGCCAATCAGGCGGTGGCGGGTTGCAGTGCGTCCTGCGGGCCATCGCTGCGGCCCGTGCCGGTGCGCTTCACATGGCGCGCCGCCAGCGCGAAGTGCAGCGCTGCCAGCGGGTGGCACAACAGCATGATCGACAGCGCCCAGCCGAGCGAGTTGGACCCGCCGATCATATCGGACAGCCGCCCGACAATGAACGGGGCTACGCCGAAGCCAAGCAGCGTCGCGCCCAGTTGCAGCAGGGCGATGGTGAACCCGCGCACCTGCGGCGGCACGACGATCAGCAAGAGGCCGTTGGCGGGGCCGTTGTAGCTGTTGAAGAAGAACGCATAGCACGCGACCAGCGTCAGCGCGGTCACGGTCGCCGGGGTGAGCAGCGAGGCGATGCCGAGGAACGTCGCGGCAAGCGACGTACCAGCCGCGATCATCCCCGAACGCCACGGATTGGCGCGCGGATCGCGGCGGCTGCTGCGATCGGCCAGCCAGCCGAAGAAGGCCCCTCCCAGCGCGCCGAGCAGGCCGGACGTGAGGCCCACCGTCAACCCGGCCTGCGACAGCGAAAGGCTGTGCTGGCGGACCAGGAACGAGATCGACCAGGTCGAGTAGGACGAGATTGCCGCCGCCGTCAGCAGCACCCCCAGCAGGATGTGGACCGCTGCCGGGCGCGCGCCGATTTCCGCCAGCGACCGGGCAAAGCCCAGCTTTTCGGGCACCGGGCGCGCGGCGCGTTCGGCCGCCGTGCCATCGCTGGCCCCGCGCACCGGTTCGCGGATAACGAAGAAAACGACCACCGCCATGATCATGCCGGGAACGCCGGCGAGCAGGAAGGCCATGCGCCAGCCATAGGCCGCGGCGACCATCCCGCCGACGATGAACGTGACGATCGATCCGATCGCCGAGGAAAGATACCACAGCCCGACCGCCGTCGAACGCTCACGCGGCGGGAAGTAGTCCGACAGCAGCGAAAGCCCGGCAGGCGATCCGCCGGATTCGGCAAGGCCGACAAGGCAGCGCGACACCAGAAGCATGATCCAGCTCGTCGCCAGACCGCATACCGCGGTCATCCCGCTCCACAGCGCAAGGATGAAGGCAAGGGCGTTCTTGCGCACCGTGCGGTCGATAAGCATGCCCATCGGCAGCACCGCCGCGCCATAGAACAGGCCATAGCCAAGGCTGGAGATCAGGCCGAGCTGGGTGTCGTTCAGGTCGAACTCGTGGCGCACCGGCTCCATCACGATGCTCACCACCATGCGGTCCATGATGTGGCAACTGTGCGCCAGCGTAAGGACAAGCAGCACGATCCAGCGATACCCGGAAGCCTGCGCCTCTCCTGCCGAGCCTGACATGCCATCCCCTTTCTGCGCTATTGTGCACGCCGCCATCCGGTCAGGCCCATGGGGTCCGCGATCGGGCAGCGTTGCGGGCTGCGTGCCCGCTCGGCGCTACAGGTCTGGCCTATTGGCGCAACGCGAACCCACCTTCGGATAGGACTGCGCCATTTGCCGCCATGCCATGGCCCATGATCAAGGTGCAGCCGGTCCGCCAGAAACGCGGAGAGTTTCGGCCACCCGCTATCATATGGAAGGCATGCCCGGATGAACGACGTAGCGACCAGCCCCGCCCCCGCGCGAGACATGCGCCATTGCGCGCTGTTCGACCGCAAGATCGTGTACGACAACCCGCACGAGACGATCATCCCCGAAATCCATGCCGGCCCATCGGTATTCCTGGCCGACAACGTTTCGTTCAACCAGCCTGGCTGGGTCGTGCGGCGCGCGGAAGACCTGCGCAAGATCTATGCCGACACCGAAAACTATCACAAGCGCGGCAACACCGGGTTTGCGCGGATGATCGGCGAAGACTGGGATATCATCCCGACCGAACTCGATCCGCCGATCCACACGGCCTACCGTTCGGCGCTCAACCCGATCTATTCGCCCAGCCAGATGATGAAGCTGGACGGAAAGGTGCGCGGCCGCGCCCAGGAACTGATCGCCCGGTTCAAGGACAAGGGCGAATGCGAGTTCGTGCAGGATTTCGCCATCCTGTTCCCGATCACCATCTTCCTTGAAATGATCGACCTTCCGGTGGAGCGGCTGGAGCAGTTCCTCGAATGGGAAAACCAGCTCCTGCGCGGGACCGACCGCGACATCCAGGTCGCCAGCGTGCGTGCGGTCAAGGAACTGCTGATGGAAACCATCGCGGAGCGGCGCAAGAACCCCGGCGACGATCTGATCAGCAAGTGCATGACGCTTGAGGTCGATGGCCGCAAGTGGAACGACCGCGAAGTGTTCGGCCACGCCTTCAACCTCTACCTTGGCGGGCTGGACACGGTTACCGCCAACCTCAGCCTGCAGTTCCGCCATCTTGCCGAAAATCCGCAGGACCAGGTGACGATGCGCGAAAACACGCCGCAGCAGAACGTCGTCGCAGTGGAAGAACTGCTGCGCGCGTTTGCCGCAGTTTCCACGCAGCGGATCGTCACCAGGGAACACCAGCTTCATGGCCACACCCTGCTGCCGGGCGATGTCGTGTCGATGTCCACCCCGCTCGCCGGCCGCGATCCCGAAGCCTATGCAGATCCGCAGGAAGTGCGCCTCGATCGCAAACCGATGCACGTCACGCTGGGGCACAGCATCCACCGCTGCCTTGGCCAGCACCTGGCCCGGCGCGAATTGCAGACCGCGATCGAAGAGTTCGTGAAGGTCATCCCGATGTTCCGCATCCAGGAAGGTTTCCGCGTGCCATGGCACACCGGCAACATCATCCAGGTGACCGAACTGCCGCTGCGCTGGGGCTGATCCGCAACGGTTCCGATCTTCCCGCTGCGCCATGGCCTGCAGCGGGAAGGTTGCCCTCCGGGCGATAGGAACCTTTCGCATCGCCACCTGACAATCTGCCGTCTGATGCCGAAAAGGCCGATGCCGTTCCCGTCCGGGCGCGGCACCTGAAACAGAGCGGGAGAGTGGAATGCGCAGACTTGAAGGCAAGATTGCCCTGATCACCGGTGGCGCTGGCGGGCTGGGATCGGCCACTGCCGAACGGTTCGTGGCCGAAGGCGCAACCGTGGTCGTGGCCGACGTAATGGAAAGCCGCGCCGCCGACACGGCAAAACGGATTGGCGGCGGGTCGATCGGCCTGCATTTCGATTGCGGCGATCCGGCGTCGATCGAAGCCGGCATTGCCGAAACGATTGCCCGCTTCGGCAAGATCGACATCCTGTTCAACAACGCCGCGGCCACCTCGAAAGAAGTGAACCTGCAGGATCGCACGGCGGTCGATATCCCGATCGAAATCTGGGATCTGGTGATGAACGTGAACGTGCGCGGCGTGATGCTGGGCTGCAAGTACGCCATCCCGCACATGATCCGCAACGGCGGCGGGTCGATCATCAACACTGCATCGGATTCCGGCCTTGCGGGCGACAACGTGCGTATCGCCTATGGCACGTCCAAGGCGGCGGTAATCGGGCTGACGAAGTATGTCGCCGCGCAGCACGGGCGCCAGGCCATCCGCTGCAACGCGATCCTGCCCGGCCCGATCATCAACGACAGCCTGGCCGCATACCCCGAGCTGGTGGCCCGCATCAAGCGCCAGGCGCTGACCTCGCGCATCGGCATACCCGCCGATATCGCAGCGATGGCGGCGTTCCTTGCCGCCGACGAATCGCAGTACATCACCGGCCAGGCGTACTCCGTCGATGGCGGTCATCTTGCTCACCAGCCGCAGATGGCCGACATGCGCGAAATCGAAGCCCCCGAATTGCCCCCGGTCGATACGTTCTGACCGGGGCGCCCGGTCAATCGTCGAGCAGTTGATAGCGTATGGTGGCAATCTGCTCCGGGGCAAGGCCAAGCGCCTGCCTGGCATAGCCTTCGACCGAACCGTACCGGCCCGTGACGACAGCAAGCGCAGCGCGCAGATAGTCCGGGTCGGCGCGGGTCAGCACGCGCATCACGTCCGCGCGGGGGCCTTCGGGGGCGTCAAGCCGTACCGCAAGCCCCAGCCGGGCGGCGCGGTGGCGTGCGGCAAAGTCCACGAAGTCCACCGCCTTGTCGGTGAAGGCATATTCGGCGAGAATCGTTTCTTCCGAGACTCCCAGCAGCCCCAGCACGATTGCCGCGCAAAAACCGGTGCGGTCCTTGCCCGCCGAACAGTGGAACAGCACGGCCACGTCTTCGTCCAGCACCGCATCGAAGATCGCGCGCAATGGCTGCGCCAGCCATTCGTGCATGGATTCGTACGATTGCAGCATGAACCGGCGCGCCTCGTCGGGCGTCGCTGATTGCATCCATGGCGATCCGCGCTGCGCCGCCTCGCGTTCGGCATCAAGCCGGTAGGCAAAGCGGCGCACCGGGAACTTCCAGTCGGTCGGCTCCTCGGCAATCTCGTCGGGGCGGCGCAAGTCCACGATGGCGCGGATCTGCGAACGGGCAAGGCAGCAATGGTCCGACGGCGTGAGATAGGCGAGCACGCCCGAACGGTAGATCACCCCCTTGCGCACGTCCTGCCCGGTGGCGGTTTCATGGCCGCCAAGATCGCGCAGGTTGCATCCGCCCGAAAGCAACGGCTGGTTTGGTGGTCGGAAAGTCATGGCCTGCGGTCTATCCCTTTTTGCATGATCGGTCCCTGATCGTCGCCCGCGCCGCCGGTCACCACGCCGGGGCAGTCAGTCCGGCTTTACCGTTCCGGCACGCCACGGCGTGGTGCCGACCGAATGGCCGCCATCGCACACCACATTTTCGCCGTTGATGAACCCGGCTTCGTCCGAAGCCAGGAAAACGGCCAGCGCGGCAATATCCTCCGGCGCGCCGTTGCGCGTGACAAACGAAACGTCGAGCACCGAGCGCAGCGTATCGGGCATCATTTCCCGCGCCCGTCCATGGGCGATGAAACCGGGACAGATGGAATTGCAGCGCACGCCGCGTTTCCCGAATTGCACGGCAGTGTTGCGGGTCAACGACAGCACCCCTGCCTTTGCGGCGGAATAGGCCGTCAGCCAGGTATCGCCGCCAATTGCCGAACCCGATGCGATGTTGACGATCGCCCCGCGGCTTTCGATCAGCGGCGGCAAAGCGGCCCTGGTGGCGATGAAGATGGAGCGCAGGTTGGCGGCAATCGACCGGTCGAAGGTTTCGACATCGGTTTCCAGCACATTGCCATCCAGCGTGGTCAGCGATGTATCGGCAACGTTGTTCACCAACACGTCCAGCCGGGCATGCCGGGCGATCACTGTACCGATCATCGCCTCGATCGCGGCCCGGTCATAGGCATCGAAGCGGATCGCCGAGGCATCGCCGCCGATTTCACCGGCCACCCGTTCCGCGCCATCCAGCACGATATCGGCAACCAGCACGGTTGCGCCTTCGGCGGCCATCCGCCGGGCGATGCCGCTGCCGATCCCGCCCGCGCCGCCGGTGACCAGCACGACCTTGTCCTTCATCCGCTGCATGGTTCCGCCTGTCCTTTTGGGCCACGCGCCAGACAGCCAGAACTTGCGCGGCGCGTGACCTGCCCGGTGGCGGGAAAAGGCCGCAAGTGTGCAGCATTGGTGGACGGGGGATCGCAGGAGGCCGCTGGTACAGCGCCCGGCTTGCTGGTAGGCTGGCGCGGTGACCGATGACCAGACCACCCCGCGCCCGCGCACCGCGCGCGATCCCGCAGCCACGATCCGCCGCATTCTGGAAGCCGCACGCGAAGAGTTCGGGGCAAATGGCTACGACGGCACCAAGGTCGAACACATTGCCCGCCGCGCGCATGTCAGCAAGCAGATCGTCTATTTCTACTTCAAGGGAAAGGACGAGCTTTACTGGGAGCTGCTGAAAGACATTTCGCTGACCACGAACGAGCGCCTGCTGCAGATCCCGTTCGAGGAACTGGCGCCCGAAGACGCCGTGCGCCGGTACATCGAAGAGCTTTACGACATCTATGCCGAAGACCCGCTGGTGGGCATGGTCTCGCTCGACCAGAGCCTGCACGGCGGGGCACAACTGCGTTCGGCCAACGACATCCGCCGCTTGCAGAAAACCCTGGCCGAGCACTTGTCCGACGTGGTGCGGCGCGGCCAGGAGCAAGGCGTGTTCAACGCTGACATCGACGGTGACAAGCTTGAGTTCATGAGCGTGATCATCACCGTCGGCTGCCTTTCGTCCTCCAAGATGCTGGAACGTTACTCCGGGCGGAACTGGCAGCAGAACCCTGCCGATACCCGCGCCTTCGCGCTCGATTTCATCATGCGGGCGCTGCGCCGGTAGGCAGATCGCCAGACCACGGATAGGGGTGCCCAAGGCGGCGGTCGGCCATGCACGGCCCGTGCTTCTGCCGACAAGGGTGACCTGCCATGCGCGCTGCCGTGTTCAAGACCGAAACCCGCAAGCTGGCGATGGAAACCGTCCCCGATCCCGTGCCCGGCCCCGG
This sequence comes from Novosphingobium lubricantis, assembly GCA_042650965.1. Classification (GTDB taxonomy): domain Bacteria; phylum Pseudomonadota; class Alphaproteobacteria; order Sphingomonadales; family Sphingomonadaceae; genus Novosphingobium; species Novosphingobium lubricantis. The sequence goes on from JBHSCB010000020.1 coordinate 48,068, forward strand.
CCAGGTGGTGATAAAGGTCCACCGCTGCGGCATCTGCGGGTCGGACCTGCACATGGCCGAAGGGCATGCCTATTCGTTTGCCGACGGCGAGATTCCCGGTCACGAAGTTGCCGGTGAAGTGGTGGCGCTGGGCGCACAGGCACAGGGCGTTGCCATCGGCGATCGCGTTGCGGTGCTGCCGTTCGTGACCTGCGGCGAATGCACCGGCTGTAAGACCGGCGATGCCATGGCCTGCCCGCAGTTCCGCATGTTCGGATCGTTCGGTACGGGCGGCGGCTATGCCGAATATCTGGTCACCAACCCCGCGTGGTGCGTGCGCCTGCCCGGTTCGCTGAGCTTCGACGATGGCGCACTGGTTGAACCGCTGGCCGTTTCGCTGCGCGCGGCGCGGGCATCGGGCATCACCACCGGCGACCGCGTGCTGGTGATGGGGGCCGGCGCGATCGGGCTGGCCGCGGCCTATTGGGCGCGGCTTTCGGGCGCGCAAAGCGTGGTGATGGCGGCAACATCGCGGCGGCGCGAAGCCATGGCCCGCGCGATTGGCGTTGACGATTTCATCGTGCCCGAAGAAGGCCGCACGCTTGCCGAACAGACGGCTGCGGCGCTAGGCAGCGCGGCGGACATCGTGTTCGAATGCGCGGGCGTTCCCGGCTCGCTCGATCTTGCCGTATCGGCGGTCAGGCGGCGCGGAATGATCGCCGCGCCGGGGTTCTGCTGGACCCCGGATGCCTTTTCCGCGATGCCTGCGATGATCAAGGAAATCACGCTGCGCTACACCAACATGTACGACACGCGCGAGTTCGAGATTGCCGCCGGCGCGCTAGACAAGGGGCACGTCGAACCGCGCGCAATGATCAGCGACGTGGTGACGCTGGAACAGGCCCCAGCCGCGTTCGAGGAACTGCGCGGGCGCAACGCCAAGTGCAAGGTGCTGATCCGGCCGCACTGATCAGGCGCACCGATCAGAGACACTGGCCAGCGCCCCGCCTCGCTCACCCCACGGGGATCAGCGCCGCCGCTTCGGGGGGGGCGGCAAGCACTGCCTTGAGCGGGGCAAAGGCTTCCTTGCCCAGCAGCTTCCCGCCTTCCTGATGCGCCTCGGCCGATGTCCAGCGTTCGAGAAAGACAAAGCGCCCCGCTTGCGCTGCATCCTCGAACAGCTCGGTCCCTTCGCACCCGGCAAGCGGGGCGACCTTGGCGGCAAGCTGTTCGATGGCCCCGCGCAAGGCGGCACCTTCGCCCTCGCGCGCGGTCATGGCGTAATAGCGAACATATCCCATCGTGCTTCTCCCGTGCTCAAGCCTGCGCGGTCAGGCCCGCGGCGGCGATGCCTGCCAGCGTGCAGGCTTCGTCCTTGTCGGACAGGTCGCCCGAAATGCCAACCGCGCCGATGGCATGGCCGTTCGCGTCAACCACGATCACGCCGCCTGCTGCGGGCACCACCCCGCCCGGTGCAATCGGGGCAAGCGATGCCAGAAATGCCGGCCGCTCACCCGCCATGTCGCCGATCTTGCGCGACGAGATGCCAAGGAACAGCGCCCCCGATGCCTTGCCCACGGCAAGTTGCAGGCGCCCGGTCGAAGCCCCGTCCTGCCGCTGCCAGGCGATCAGGTGGCCGCCTGCGTCAAGAACCGCCACGCCCAGCGGTTTGAGCGCCATTTCGCGCGCCGTGGCAAAGGCGCCGGCAATTACGGCGTTGGCCTGTTCCAGGGTAATGCGGCTCATCAATTCGATCCTTTCGATGCACTATGCTGCAAGGCTTCCGGCACCGGGCCGCCCGTGGCCCAGTCCAGCAGTTCAACCGTGTGGACCACGGGGGTTTGCGTGCGCTGGCCGATCTGCATGGCGCAGCCGATATTGCCTGCGGCAATCACATCGGCGCCAAGCCGTTCGATATTGGCCACCTTGCGATCGCCAAGCTGGCCTGCGATTTCGGGTTGCAGGATATTGTAGGTTCCGGCCGACCCGCAGCACAGGTGGGCCTCGGCCGGAGTCTGGACAGAAAAGCCCGCCGCCGCCAGCAGGCGCGCGGGGGCAGCGGTAACCTTTTGCCCATGCTGCAGCGAGCAGGCGGCGTGATAGGCCACGCGCAAGCCTGTGCCGCGCGCCGGGGGCATGTCCACGCCATCGAGGAACTCGGTAACGTCGCGTGCCAGGGCCGAAACGCGTTCCGCCTTTGCCGCATAGGCCGGGTCGTTGCGCAGCATGAAACCGTAGTTCCTGATCGTGGTCCCGCAGCCCGACGTGGTGATGACGATGGCATCCAGCCCGCCCGCCGCGATTTCGCGCGTCCAGGCATCGACATTGCGCCGGGCGGATTCCAGCGCGGCCTCTTCGCGGCCCATATGATGGACCAGCGCCCCGCAGCAGCCCTCGCCCGCCGCAAAGGTCACGTCATAGCCACAGCGGTTGATAAGCCGCACCGCCGCTGCGCGGAACTGTGGCCGCAGCGCAGGCTCGGCGCAGCCCTGGAGCATGGCGACACGCCCCTTGCGCTCCGGCCCGGCCGCCACCGCTGGCGCAGACGAGGGCAAGGGCGCCAGCACGGGCGGGGCAAAGTCCAGCATCGCCGCAAGCGGCTGCAGGCCCGTGACCTTGCGCAGCAGTGGCAGGAACGGACGCGCCAGCGGGGCCAGGCGCAGCGCGATGCGCAACCGCCCGGTGTGCGGCAGAATCAGCGCCAGCAGCGCGCGATATGCCCGCTGCGGCCAGGGCCGGGCATAATGTTCTTCGATATAGGCGCGGGCATGATCGGCCAGGTGCATGTAGTTCACACCCGAAGGGCAGGTCGTCATGCACGCCAGGCACGAAAGGCACCGGTCGACATGCTTGACGATTTCGGGGGTCGGGGCACGCCGGTTTTCCAGCATGTCCTTCATCAGGTAGATGCGCCCGCGCGGACTGTCGAGTTCGTCGCCGAGCAGGACATAGGTCGGGCACGTCGCAGTGCAGAACCCGCAGTGCACGCACTTGCGGATGACCGATTCGGAAACCCGCATGGCCGGATCGGCCAGGGCCTCAGGCGTGAAGTTGGTCTGCATCGGCTAGCCTCCAAACCGGCCCGTCTCGAAAAGGCCCGCCGGATCGAACGCCCGGCGCACCCGTTCCTCCAGCGCGGCGACCAGCGGTGCGCGCGGGTGCTGTGCCGGAACCACGGCGCGCAGGGAGGCACGCGCGCGGACCAGCGTGGCTTCGCCTCCGGCCGCCATGGCGGCGGCCCGCACCTGCGCCGCCGCCGCTGGCGTTTCATCGTCGAGCGCCAGCCAGACAAGGCCGCCTCCCCAGTCTAGCGACCAGCGCGCGCCAAGCGGTTCCAGCGCGGCAACCGCGCCGGGCGCAGCGGCTGGCGGCAGGTGCAACCGCCACAGCACGGCGCCGGTCAGGCCAGCGCCGGTGCCCGCCGAGTGCCACAGCGCCTCCGCTTCGGCTGTATCGAGCCGCCGCACCGCGCCATGATCGGCCAGCAGGACGGGCAAGACCGTCGCGCGCGCTTCGACCGACGGTGGAAAGCCCGCCAGCCGGAACAGCGTGATGGCGCGCGCGCGATCCGGGCCTTGCGGCACATGCGCCGCCGCCGACACATCGGCATGGCTGCCCAGCGCGCGGGCCATGGCCGCATGCGCGGCGCGGCAATCCAGCCCTTCGATGGCCAGCGTCACCGCCATGCGCGGACGGGGCAGCACTTTCAGGGTGAGTTCGGTCATTGCCCCGATCCGTCCCCAGCTTCCGGCCATCAGCTTGGGCAGGTCGTAGCCGGTCACGTTCTTGACCACCCTGGCCCCGGCCACGAAGGTTTCCCCCCGCCCCGAAACGGCGGTGAAGCCCAGCAGGTGATCGCGCGCGCTGCCTGCGGTGACACGCCGCGATCCGGCGACGCCTGCGGCCACCACCCCGCCAATCGTCGCGGCCCCGGCGGGCGCGCCGAACAGTGGCCCGTGGTCGAACGGTTCGAAAGCCAGCATCTGCTGTTCGCCCGCGACAAGCGCCTCGACTTCGGCCAGCGGCGTGCCCGCCCGCACGGTCAGCACCAGTTCAGCCGGGTCATAATCGACCACGCCCGTCAATGCCGCCATGGAAACGATCCGCGCATCGCGCGGCGCGCCAATGGCAGCCTTGCTGCCGCCACCACGGATTTCAAGCCGGGTGCGCTCGCGCAGGGCATCGGCAACCGCATCGCACAGATCCTGCGCGCTTTCGGGAACGATCGTATCCATCAGAAGCGCGGCAGTTCGGGAAAGGGCACTTGCCCGGCATGCACATGCATGCGGCCAAGTTCGGCGCAGCGGTGCAGGGTGGGGAATACCTTGCCGGGATTGAGCAGCAGCTTGGGGTCGAACGCGCATTTCACGCGCTGCTGCTGTTGCAGATCGGCCTCGCTGAACATGACCGGCATCAGATCGCGCTTTTCGATGCCCACGCCGTGTTCGCCGGTCAGCACCCCGCCCACCTCGACGCACAGGCGCAGGATGTCGTTGCCGAATGCCTCGGCGCGGTCCAGCTCTCCCGGCTTGTTCGCATCGTAAAGGATCAGCGGGTGCAGGTTGCCGTCACCGGCATGAAACACGTTGGCCACGCCAAGCCCGTAATCGGCGGAAAGCTGTTCCATCCGGCGCAGCACTTCGGGCAGGCGGCGGCGCGGGATTGTGCCATCCATGCAGTAATAGTCCGGCGAAATGCGGCCCACCGCCGGGAACGCCGCCTTGCGTCCGGCCCAGAATGCCATGCGTTCGTGCTCGTCGGTCGATATACGCGATGTGACGGCGCCGTTCGCGCCCGCGATCCGCGCTATTTCCTCGATCAGGTAATCGCATTCCGCCGCCGGGCCATCGACCTCGACGATCAGCAGTGCACCGACATCCAGCGGATAGCCCACGTTGACGAAAGCCTCGGCGGCATGGATCGCGGTGCGGTCCATCATTTCCATGCCCGCCGGGATGATCCCTTCGGCGATGACTTGCGCGACGCAGGCGCCCGCGCTTTCGGGGTCGGGAAAGCCCAGAAGCACGGCGCGCGCGCTTTCCGGTTTTGGCAGGATGCGCACGGTCACTTCGGTGACCACGCCCAGCAGACCTTCGGAGCCGACGATCACGCCCAGCAGGTCCAGCCCGCACGGATCGAGCTGCCGCCCGCCCAGGCGCACGATCTCGCCATCCATCAGCACCAGTTCCACGCCCAGCACGTTGTTGGTCGTCAGCCCGTACTTGAGGCAATGCACGCCGCCGGAGTTTTCGGCCACGTTCCCACCGATGGAACAGGCGATCTGGCTCGACGGGTCTGGCGCGTAGTAGAACCCGCGCGCTTCCACCGCCTGGGTTATCGCCAGGTTCGTCACCCCCGGCTGAACCACCGCCACGCGATCGTCATAGTCGATGGCGAGCACGCGCTTGAACTTGCCCATGCCCAGCAGCACCGCATCGGCCAGCGGCAGCGCCCCGCCCGACAGCGACGTGCCTGAACCGCGCGGGACAACCTTCACCCCCTCCGCATGGCACCAGCGCAATACGGCCGATACCTGTTCCACCGTTTCGGGCAGGACCACCAGCATCGGCGGCTGGCGATAGGCAGTCAGGCCATCGGATTCATACGGGCGCAACGCGTCGGGATCGTCGATCACGCCTTCACCGGGCACGATCGCACGCAAGGCGGCGGCGATCCCGGCACGGCGGGCCAGCACCGCCTGATCGGGATCGGGCATCAGGATGGACACGTCTCTCTCCCTCATCAACCGCGCCGGACGCGCGGCAGCCATTTCCATGCATGAAGCCACGGATCGTGTGGAATCGTGCCTTCCTATGTCCTGGCGCGCATTTTGGCCCCCTCCGGCGGTAGGTCGAAATCGCCCCGACCGCTGAAAGCCCGGCCACTAACAGACTGTCCGTCAAGCGAGGGCGCATGCAAGCGCAACGACGGTATGCTATCCCGCAGGTGCATAGACAAGCGAAACGGGCGTGACGGACGCATTGCGGCACCGGGCCGCGTGCGCGCACGAAAACACCGTAAAAAGTACTGGGGAAAGCCTGATGGATCAGAAGATTCTCGAAGACATGTATGCGGAGGTCGAAAGCGAGTTCCAGCGCAAGACCTACCCCGAAGGCTTCCCCGCGCTCCCCGACCTTCCCGCCGCGCGCTATTTCGATCCCGATTTCTACCGGCTGGAAATGGAACACGTGTTCCACAAGACCTGGCTGTGCGTCGGCCATGCCAGCCAGTTGCCCAAGGCGGGCGCGTTCCGCCTGTTCGAACAGTTCGACAAGTCCATCATCCTCAGCCGGGGCAACGACGATACGATCCGCGCCTTCCGCAACACCTGCCGCCACCGCGGCGCGGCGCTGGTCACCGAACCCGAAGGCGTGGCCAAGCGGTTCATCTGCCCCTACCACGCCTGGGGCTTTTCGCTGGAGGGCGAGCTGAAGTCAGTGCCCGAAGCGCACAACTTCGCGTGTCTGGACAAGGCCGAAAAGCCGCTGTTCCAGATCCGCTGCGAAACCTGGCACGGCTTCATCTTCATCAACTTCGATCAGCAGGCCGCGCCGCTGGCCGATTTCCTCGGCCCGCTCAACACCCAGATCGACGATTTTCCGATCGACGACATGGTGGTCAAGCGCGTGCTGGACGTGGAGATCGACTGCAACTGGAAGACGGCTTACGACAACTTCCTCGAAATCTACCACGTCAACACCGTCCACGCGAAAACGCTGTCACCCTACCTCGAATCGAAGAGCTTCACGGTTTCGCTGTTCGAAGGCGGGCACGCCCGCTTCGTCACGCGCAAGCGCGGGGGGCAGTCGTTCTTTTCCGCAGGCCATGACGAAGCCACGCCAGACGATTTCACCACGCGCTTCAAGGACCACGTCTTTGCGCTGCCATGCTTTCCCAACAGCTTTACCGCGCTCGACCCCGTCGGCTTCAACTGGCAGACTTTCTGGCCCAAGGGGCCAAACAAGATGGTCATGTCGAACATGTTCATGGGCTGGAAGCGCGACGACGAGGAAGACCGCGCCTTCTGGGAAACCATGCTGCAGAACCAGAAGACCGTGCTGGCCGAAGACATTGGCCTGTTTCCGACGATCCAGCGGTCCTACCGCGAAGGCGACATCCGCGACGTGATGCTGAGCGTGCAGGAACAGTTCCTGTACTGGTACAACGAGGAAATCGACCGCAGGATCGGTGCGGAGAACCTGCCTGCGGGCATGGCGATTCCCCAGATCCTCGGCCCGCATATCCGAACGTGACCGCAGCCGGGCGCCGCCGGGATCAGTCGTTGGCGCCGAAGCAATAGGCGCAGATCTTGTTGCCATCGGGATCGCGCAAGTAGGCGCCGAAGGCGTGTTCCACCGCCCCGCGCGGCCCCGGCGCACCGGCATCGCTGCCGCCGCATGCCAGCCCGGCCCGGTGGAAAGCGCGCACGGCATCGCGGCCCGGCGCCTTGAAACTGACCGTGCCACCGTTCGCGGCGCTGGCCGGCGCACCGTCAAGCGGGCGCAGGATCAGCAGTTCGGCCAGCGCATGCCCGTAGGCAATGCCCTGATCACCGAAATCGCCAAGGTTGCGGATGCCGAGCGGGACAAGCGCCGCGTCGTAGAACCGCCGGGCACGCGGCAGATCGTTGGTGCCAAGGCAGATGTGCGTAAAGATGCTCATGCCGGCACACCTTGCGATATCGAACCGGTTGCGTATCCCGCCCTGCGGCAGGCGGCTTCAGCGCCGCCTGGGCGCCCGGCAGTTCAGACCAGCACGCCAAGCTGGCGGGCGCGCGTAACGGCCTGCGGGCGGCGGCGCACGCCGAGCTTGTCGTAGATCTGCTGCATGTACCACTTGACCGTGCCTTCGGTCAGGCCGAGCCGGTTGCCGATCTCGCGGTTGCGCAAGCCGCCGCCGACCATGCGCAGAATATCGATTTCGCGGTTCATCAGGCGGCCCGACAGGCCGTATTCGCCGCCTGCATCGTCATCGCCGTGTTCGATTGCAATCGCGGTCTGCATGGCGGCAACCAGCCGCCGCCCGAACCGGTCGGGCACGCTGTCGACCAGCGGGGCCTGCCCATAGGCTTCGCGCAGGATCGACTGGATCGCTTCGCCCTCGTCGAGGAAAATCTGCTTCCACCCGCACGGCGATGCCAGCGTCACTGCCTCGCGCACGGCGCGCCGGGCTTCGGAGCGGTCGCCGCTCAGGATGGCGATTTCGGCAATCAGCAGTTCGAACGTCACGCCGGAGCGCACCGCGCCGCTGCGGCGCGCGAACTCGGCCCACCGCTTGGCGATCTTGCGCGCCGCCAACAGGCGGTGCCGCTGCATCTCGATGCGGATCACCGCAATGGCGATGCCTTCCTGATGGCGCGAAGGGTTGAGCGTGGGGAACGGATCTTCCGATGGCATCAGGCCGCTTGCCGTCATCAGCTCGCGGGCCTGGCGGGCGTCGCCCGACCGGATCAGCATGCGCACCTGTTCGCTCACCGCGCTCGCCCGAAGGCGGTCCAGCCCGCATTCGATAGCCAGCACCTGCAATTCCTTGAGCACCTTTTCCGCGCCCGCCACATCGCCATCGTTGAACAGCAACCGCGCCTTGATCAGGTGCCCGGCAGCGATCTGGTCGGCAAAACCCCATGCGCGCACGTGTGGCAGATAGTCGTCCACCAGAGCGCGGGCGCGTTCGCAATCGCCGCGGTCGTAGAGCACTTCGGCAAGCGCCAGCGCGGGCAATGCGGCAACATCGGGCCGGCCGCAATCGCAGGCATGCTGCAAGGCTTCTTCCAGCATCGCCTCCGCCGCATCGGCATTGCCCTGCGCAGCAAGCGTGGGGGCAATCGTTGTCTTGAGCGCAATGGCCGCAAACGCCGATCCCGGCCTTGCCAGCATGCGACGCGATTCGGCCTGCAACTGGAGACTGTCGCCGAACTGGAAGAGTTCGCGGCGCGCTACCATGATCTGCGCCAGCACGGTGCAGCTTAGAAACGGCTCGTCATCGCCGCATTTGCGCAGCAGCGGCGCGGCGTGGCTTTCCATGGCGCGCAAGTCGTCGCGGCCCGCCAGCAGCATGAACGTGCGGTGTTCGATGGCCAGCTCAAGCGCACGCAGTTCGGCCGGATCGCCCGCGTCGCTTTCGGAGCGCCGCTGCCATTCGGCGCGGGCAAGGTCGATGAGCGTTTCCGCCGAAGCGAAAGCAAGGCTGCGGATCCGGCGCCAGGCAATCGCCAGCGCAAGACGAGGCCGCCCGGCGCACACGGCAGTGGAAAGCCCGGCCACCAGACGGTCGATCCGGTCAAGGTGCCCGGCATGAATCAAGGGATCGGCCAACTGGTCGAGGATATCGGCCAGAAACGCGGCATCGCCGCTCGCCTCGGCATGGGCCACGGCTTCGAGATGCTTGCCATTCGCGGCAAAGTGGCGCGCGGCGCGGCAATGCAGCCGCGTGGCGCGCGCCGGATCGCGGTCGATCAGACGGCGCAGCACCATGTCGCGGAACAAGGTGTGGTAGCGGTAGCTGCGCCGGTCGAGGTCGATGGCACGCAGGAAAAGGCCGCTTTCCTCGACCCGTTCAAGCATGACCCGTGCATCGTCGTTCCCCGTGAGCGCGGCGCAGGCATCGGGTGTCAGTTCTTCCAGAATGATCGTGCTGGCAAGGAAGTGGCGCACTTCATCCGGTTCGCGCGACATCACTTCTTCGCTGAAATACGTCTCGAACTCGCGGCGCAGGCCGGACGGGCGAATGAACGGCGCTTCCCCACCGCGCATTTCCCGGTCCTGCAACAGCCGGGTCATCGTGATACCCGCAGGCCAGCCCTGCGTATCGTCGACGATCAGCGCGATTTCCTGCGCGCTCAGCGGCACCTTGCCGACGCGCGCGACCAGATCGGTCGCCTCCTCGACGGAAAAGCGCAAGTCTGCCCAGCCGATCTCGAACAGGTAGCCTTGCGCCCGCAGCCGGGCGATGGGGATGGTGTTGAGGCTGCGGGAGACGATGATCGTGGTCAACGCATCGCGGGCCGCGGCAACAACGTCATCGAGAAAGGCAAAGACTTCGGGGGGAAGGCCCTGCGCATCGTCTATGACCAGCACCGGGCGAACCGGCAGGGCCGCGATCATGGCGGCGAAACCGGCTGCGGCCGTCGTGCGGCATCCGTCCGCATGCCCGCGCCAGTCCATCCGCTGGGCGGCACACGCTGCGTGCAGAGCGTCGATGAACAGGTCGTAGCTGGCGATCCCGGCGCGTGCCGCCAGCCAGATCACCGGGCGTCCGCGCGCTTCCAGCACCGACGACCATTGCAGCACCGCCATCGTCTTTCCGAAACCGGCAGGGGCAAAGACGGTCGTCACGCGCGAGCGGTCAACGGCGTCGATCTTGGCTTCGAGGTTGGGCCGGGCGATCTGGTCATGCGGCGCGCGCGGCGGCACGATAACGGTGGGCATGACGCTCATTCGATGATCCTCTCCAAGATCCCGGCACGCAATTTCATGCATTAGTGCGGTTATGATTCGTTTTTATTGCGTCCGCGATGTTAGGGTCATCGTCCGGCATCTGGCAACACAGCGGCCCGGCAACCGGGCCTCAACCCTATCCGCAATGACGATAAACAGCCGTAATTGCCGGGTTATTGATTGACGCTGCGTCAAGTGCGGTGGTTTCGCGGCCGCGCGCCGGTGCCGCGCACCCGGCGGGCAGAACCCGATCCCGCCCGCCGCCCGGCAGGTTGCGCCCGGCGCGCACCACACCGATAGACACACATCGACAGACAAGCCTTTACCGTTTCGGGAACACGCGAACGATGACGCGCAACGAAAAGCATCCCTCGCACCGCCTGCTTGCCGCGCTGGCGGCGCCCGCGCTGCCGATGTCGGCCCTGACGCTGCCCATGATCATCTTCCTGCCGGAGTTCTATGCCCACACGCTGGGCCTTAATCTCGCGCTTGTCGGCTTCATCTTCACGTTCGTGCGCCTGGGCGATCTGGTGTTCGATCCCTTTGTCGGCGGGCTGATGGACCGCACCCGCACGCGCTGGGGCCAGTTCCGGCCGTGGCTGCTGCTCGGCGGGCCGCTGGTCATGGCAGGCACGTGGATGCTGTTCATGGCGCAACCCGGCGTCGGCCCGGTATACCTGTCGATCGGGCTGGTCATGGCCTACATCGGCTATTCGATCGTGGTGCTGGCGCAGATGGGCATGGGCACCACGATCACGTCGGACTACCGCCAACGCTCGCGCGTGTTCGCCTGGTGGATGGTGTTCAACACGATTGGCCAGATTCTGGTCATGGCGATGCCGGTGTTCTTTGCCGACCGGATCGCCAACGACAGCAGCTTTACCGTGCGCACCATGGGCTGGTTCATCCTTGCCAGCGTGCCGGTGACGATTGCAGCATGCGTCGCCTATGTGCGCGAAGGCGATGCGCCGGTACAGGGGCACGCGGCGCGCCTGCGCGATTATCTTGGCCTGTTCACGCTCTCATCCACCCGGCTGCTGCTGCTCACCCAGCTTCTGGTCGGCCTTGGCCTGGGGATCAGCGCCGCAGTGTTCCTGTTCTTTTTCACCATGCTCAAGCAGGTGCCGTTTGCCTATGTCGGGCTGCAATTCGTGGCGTTCTACATCGTCGGCGTGATTACCGCGCCGGTCTGGTCGCTGATCGCCAACCGCATCGGGCGCCACCGCGCGCTGTCGCTGGGGTGTTGCGGCTTTGCCGCCTACATGATGCTGATGATGGCGATGCCGCCCGGCAACCTCGTCTACTTCTTCGGTATGGGCCTGCTGGGCGGGACCATGGCCTGTTCGGTAGACATGCTGCCGCGCTCGATGATGGCCGACGTATCGGACGAAGACCGCCTGGCGTCGGGGCAGGACCGCACCGGCATGCTGTTCGCATTGCTGACGGTGACGCACAAGTTCGGGCAGGCGATGTCCATCGGCGTGGTCTATTTCGCGCTGGACCTGATCGGCTTCAAGGCGGGCAGCACGGCCAACGGCACGCTCGCGCTCAATGGCGTGGCGGTGCTTTACGGAATCGTGCCGGGCCTGCTGTACATCGCTTCGGCGCTGGTGGTCAGCCGTTTCGGCCTTACGCCCGCGCGCCACGATGCGATCCGCCGCGAACTTGCCGCTGGGGGCAGTGCGCCTGCCTAGGTCCTGGCCCTAAAGACCGCGCGCCTCGGCATCGTCGCGGGCATCGTAGATCCCGACCGGCATGCCGGCCAGCACCTTGCCGAAGTACCAACCCTTGCGGCCACTGGAAAACGTGCGTTCAGCCAGAACGGCGTGCCCGGCCGCTTCCAGCCTTGCGCGCGATGCTTCCACATCGGCGACCATGATTTCCGACGACAGCACGCAGTGCATCGCGTTGTCCAGCGCCACGGGAGAAGGCCGTTCGACCAGCTTGATCCGGTGCGGCCCGGCCAGCGCCCGCGCGCCCAGCCCTCCGGCATCGACCGGCACCCATGCCATGCCGAAATAGCGATTGAACCGGGCCGCCATGGCGTCGATATCGTCGGCCGCGATCACCACCTGGCCGCATTTGGGCACTGGGGCGTGCTCAAGATCGAGAAACGGCTCCATCATGGATTCGTTGTCGCCGTCGGTGCAGGCCATCACCGGAATCCCGCCAAAGCCGTGGGCGTAAAGATGCTCCTGCGTGTCCGGCCCCGGCAGCGGGCTGGTGAACGATGGCAGAATGCCGTCCGCCGCCAGCACGCGGTGCGTTTCCTCGCAATCGTCCACCGCCAGCGCCACTTCCACCAGCGGATAGGGCAGGCCGTTCATGAACGGCAGGTCGGCTGCCGGAACGTATAGCTGGATCGGTTCGAAGCCGTGCTCGTCGATCCCCGCCTTGATGATGTCGCGCGCGATCGGGCCAAAGCGCATGCCAAGGCCGAACAGGTCGCGGAAAACGGCTTCGGTCGCGTCCATGTCGTCGACAATCCACGCAATACGGCAGAAACGGGTAGGTCTGGTCATCGTGAAAGTCCCGGAAAAGTGAAGCGCGGGGCGCGGTCAGGAATAGGCACTGCCAAGCGCCATGGCTTCGACCATCTGCGGCTGGTGCGAGCTTTGCCCGCCGTCGATGGTGATGACCTGCCCGGTGATGTAGGCGGATTCGTCCGACGCCAGAAAGGCGACCAGCGAAGCGATATCGTCAGGCACGCCGACACGCGGCACTAGGTTGTGACGCTCGTTCAGGGCGACCAGTTTGGGCACCATCGCCCGCAGGCGGTCATCCGCGATCATCCCCGGCGCAATGGCGTTGCAGCGCACGCCCTGCTTGCCGTGCTGCGCGGCGATGTAAAGCGTCAGCGCGGAAACCGCGCCTTTCGACGTGCCATAGGCAATCCGCACATCGTCGCCACGGTGCCCGGACCCGGAACTGGTATTGATGATCGCCCCGCCGCCGCGCGCGATCATGTGCGGCAATGCCTGCGCGCAGGCCACGAAATAGCTGCGCACGTTGACGTTCATCGTCATGTCCCACAGATCCAGCGGGGTTTCGAGCGCGGTGGTATCCACGCCCATCTCGCCCAGATTCACGAAGGCCGCATTGTTGTGCAGGATGTCCAGCCCGCCGAAGCGTTCCACCGTGGCATCGACCAGCGCCCGCACCGATTGTTCGTCCGCCGCATCGAAGGCGATGGCGTGGGCCATGGCGCCATGGGCGGCGGCAACGTCCTGCGCGTCGGCCAGGTTGATATCGGCCACGACGGTGCGCACGCCTTCTTCCACGAGCCGCGCCACGACCGCGCGTCCGATCCGCCCTGCCCCGCCCGTCACGATAGCGATCTTTCCATTCAATCCGCGCACGCCATTCTCCCGTTTCGGCCCGGCAGGCCGCCTGATTGTTGTCCCCATCGCACCGCCGCGCCTCAGCGCCAGCGCATCGGCAGGTAGTTCCATCCACAGACATTGAAGCCCGCCGCCCGGCGCGGTTCGCCATCGAGATCGAGGCCGGGCATGCGATCAAGCAGCCGGTTGAGCACCGCGCGGACCTCCATCCGCACCAGCGGTTCCCCGATGCAGGAGTGATTGCCGCCCGCGAAAGCGACGTGATGGCGCATCTGCGCGCGCGGCCGGTCAAGCCGGAAGGTATCGGGGTCGGTGAAGATGGCCGGATCGCGGTTGGCCGCCGCGATATTGTAGAACACCTTGGCGTGCGCCGGAATGGCCACCTCGCCAAGCGCGGTATCATGGCGCGCCGCACGGAACAGGCCGATCACCGGCGGGTCGATACGCAGGCTTTCCTCGATCGCTGCATCCACCAGCTTGCGGTCGGCGCGGAGCTGTTCCCACAGCGCGCGGTCGCCGAGCAAGCGGATCAGCAGGTTGCCGATCAGGTTCATCGTGGTTTCGTTGCCGCCCACGATGATGCCCAGCATGACGCTGAGGATTTCGTCATCGCGCAGAAGCCGGCCGTCGATCCTGTCGCACATGAAGCGCGACAGGAAATCGTGGGGCAGTTCCGCGCCCAGCAGCGAAAGGTCCGGTTCCAGCCCTCTGTCAGCCAGCAACGCGCGGCGGCGCGCCAGTTCCGCAAAGACCGGGGTCGATACCTGTGCGAGGCTATCGACCGACATGCCGGTTCCGGCATCGTTCAGGATGTCGTAGAAATAGGCATCGGCCCATTCCTTGTAGAGCATGTGGTCGGCTTCAGGCACGCCAAGCATCACGCACATCAGGCGGGCCGGCAGAGGCATGACGAACCGTTCGAACAGGTCGCCGCGGCCTTGCGGGTCGGCCAGCATGGCGTCGATGAGTTCATCGGCAAGCCGCAGCACCGTTTCGTGCAGCCGTGCCAGTTCGCGCGGGGAAAAGCCGCGCTGCATCACGAAGCGCACCTTGTTGTGATAGGCGGTGTCGTCCATCAGCGCGGTGCGCTGTTCAGGCGGCAGCAGCTTGGGCGAACTGCCCTCCTCGATGGTCCAGGTGGCCGGATCCTTGAGGATACGCTCGCGCACATCGGTCGGATCGCTGGCGACGAAGAAATCGAAGCGTCCGTTGTAGTGGTACACCGGGCAGCGGCTGGCCAGCGCGGCAAAGGCGTCCGGCCCGCGCGCGTGAACGGCAGGATCGTAGGGATCGAAGCGGATGCGGTCTGTCATGCCATCGTGCCTCTGACACCGGCATACGGCGCCGCCCGTACCGGCGACGCCGCAGCCTGTTGGCTCTTGCGGTCAGAGCTTGACCGTGACGGCCTTGACTTCGGTGTAGTTCTGGATCGCGTATTCGCCCATTTCGCGGCCCCAGCCCGATTGCTTGAACCCGCCGAACGGCAGCGCCGCGTCATAGACGTTGTGCGAATTGACCCAGACCGTGCCTGCCTTGATCTTTCCGGCAAGCTTGAGGGCTTTGGAAATATCCCGGCTCCAGACCGACGCGGCAAGGCCGAAATCGCTGTCGTTGGCAATAGCGGCGATCCGGTCCAGATCGTCATCATCGTATGGCATTGCGGTGATGACCGGCCCGAAGATTTCCTCGCGCACCAGCCGCATGGTGTGGCTGGTATCGGCATAAACCGTAGGCTTCACGAAATAGCCCTGGTTGCCCAGCCGCTCCGCCCCGGCCAGCGCCCTTGCGCCTTCCTCGCGGCCGGAATCGAAGAAGCCCATCACGCGGTTGAGCTGTTCTTCGGACACCAGCGGCCCCATGTCGTTGCTCTCATCCAGCCCCGACCCGACCTTGATCGCATTGGCCCGGTCGGCCACCGCGCCGACCACCTTGTCGAACACTGTCTTGTGCACGTACAGGCGCGAACCGGCGGTGCAGACCTGGCCCTGGTTATAGAAGATCCCGGCAGCGGCACCCATCGCGGCAGCATCGAGATCGGCGTCGGGCAGCACCACGACAGGCGATTTGCCGCCCAGTTCAAGCGTCACCTTCTTGAGATTGCCGGTCGCGGCGCGAACGATCATCTTGCCCACTTCGGTCGATCCGGTGAAGGCCACCTTGTCCACCGCCGGGTGTGCGGCCATGGCCGCGCCAGCCGTTTCGCCAAAGCCCGAAAGGATGTTGACCGCCCCTGCGGGAAACTCCGCTTCTTCGAACAGTTCGGCCAGCTTGAATGCCGAAAGCGGCGTCTGTTCGGCGCTCTTGAGCACAACCGAACACCCGGCGGCCAGCGCCGGAGCCAGCTTCCACACCGCCATCAGCAGGGGGAAGTTCCACGGCACGATCTGGGCGGCAACGCCCACCGGTTCGCGCGTGGTATAGCTCAGGTGCGGAAAGCCCAGCGAAAGCGGCGTGGTTTCGCCGCGGATCTTGGTGGCCCAGCCCGCCATGTAGCGGAACATGTCGATCGCCAGCGTCACGTCGCCGCGCGAAAACGCCAGCGGCTTGCCGTTGTCGACCGTTTCAAGGTGCACGAAGGCATCGAAATCACGCTCCAGCAGTTCCGCGATCTTCCACAGCAACTGGCCACGCACCGAAGGCGTTAGCTGCGACCATTTGCCACCATCGAACGCGGCGCGGGCGGCGCGCACGGCATCGTCCACATCTTCCTTGTCGGCCGCGGCAACCTTGGCAATCACGGCCCCGGTTGCCGGATCGAACACGTCCAGCGTCTTGCCCGATTTCGCTTCGACCCACTGGTTGTTGATGAACAGCTTGCCGCCATGCTTAAGGTACTTGAGATGGGCGTCCGCCTTTTCAATCACACTCGCCATTGCAACCTCTCCATGAACTATTGTCAGAATTGTTGATAATCATACGCCGTGCATGATGCCGCGCAACCGGCTGCTGCCGTCACTGCATGACGGTCCGTCAGGGCCGGTCGCGGCGTTCATGCATGAAATCCCGCACCGCTCCGGCAAAGAACCGCAGGTGCGCCTCGTTCTCGCCAAACACCACGTCGGCATGCGCCCCGCTGTTCAGGCCGCGCTGCTGCACCTGGCTCATGGCGATATCTTCGGTCAGGACATCGCGGGTCGCGGCCAGCATGTTGGCGGCGGCGAACTCTTCGCGCAGGGAGCCGGGGTGGGCGGGCGAACATACCCGCACGTCGATGATCTGCCGGTCAGCCGCCACCGGCCAATGCGTGAACAGCAGGTACCCATTGGCCAGCGGCTGCAGGATCACATTGGGAAAGATGGTGATGACTTCGGTGCCGAAATTGTCGATCCCCACGGCATTGACGCCCGGATGCGCGGTCAAGCCCGCCTTGCCTGCCGCCAGCGCATCGAGATCGGGCACCGATGTCGGCAAGAGATGCCGCATGGCGAACTGCTGGACCGGACCTTGCGGCGCCCACCCGTAGTTGCGCTGCAAGGTGCTGGAACTGTGCGGGCCGAACCGGCGGATGTCGTGGTATTGCAGGAACGGGTTGTCTTCGGTCAGCAGTTGCGGGACCAGCGTCCTGATGTGCAGAAACGGAATGTGATAGCCTTCGTTGAAGGCGTTGATCAGCAGCTTCCAGTTGGCCGCAACATTTTCGCGGTACTGGATCGTGGCCGGATAGGCGGCAAAATCCATCCCGTCGTAGACCGCGTCCATCCCGGCCATGAAGGTGGCGAAATCGCACTCCGGCTCTGCGGCAAAGTTCAGAAAGACAAACCCGTTCCAGACCGCAAGATGGATCGGGGCCAGCCCGTTTTCCGCCTTGTCGACGTGCGGGAAATCCTCTTCCGAAGGGATCGCGCGCAAGCTGCCGTCGATGCCATAGACCCAGGCATGATAAGGGCAGCGAAAGGTCAGGGCGTTGCCTGCCGCTTCGCAGACCAGCGCCACGCCGCGATGCGAACAGGCGTTGTGGAAGGCACGGACAATCCCGTCCTTGCCACGCGTGATGACCACTGAAGCCTTGAGCGTGGGCACTTCACGGCGAATGAAATCGCCTGGCCGCGGCACATCGTCGACGCGCGCGACCAGCAGCCAGGCCCGCCGGAAGATATGCTCCACTTCCTGGGCGAAACCGTCCGGGTCGGCATAGAGCGCGGTCGGCGCGGTGCCGTTGTCCAGCCCCATCCGTGATGCGGTCGAACGGTGGCTGCGCCAGTCAATCGCCGCGCGATCCCTGCCCGATTCCGTCACCGTCGATCCTCTCCCTTGCGCCGGGCGGTGTTTAACGGTTCGTGCATTTCATGCACCCTCCCCGGCGATAGGCATGATTGTGCAGACAAGCGATGCTGCACGCGCAAGCCCCACCGTCGGCAGGTGTTTTTCCACGCAGGCGGCGCAGCATGGGCCGAACAACGCAATAAAGGGGAGAGGCTATGGGCAGGCTCGACGGCAAAGTGGCGATCATTACCGGCGCAGGGCGCGGAATCGGGCGGGCCATGGCGCGGCGCTTTGCCGCCGAAGGCGCAAAGGTTGCCGTGACATCCTTCACGCCCGCAACCATCGAAACGCTGGCCGCCGAACTGAACGCGCAGCATGGCGCGGGGACCGCGCTCGCCATTCGCTGCGATGTCGGCGAAGAGGCGGAGATCCGGCAGGCTGTCGCGCGCACCGTCGAAACCTTCGGCACGATCGACATTGCTTGCAACAATGCCTTCGAACTGGCATCGGCGGCCAAGACCGTGCTGGGTACGCAAGTGGCCGATTTCCATCGCCAGATGGTCACCGGACCGCTGGCCGCGCTGCACATGATGCAGGCGGTCTACCCGCTGATGGAGGGGCGCGACGGACGCATCCTCAATTTCGGGTCCGCCGCCGCGATCGAAGGGACGATGGGCATGGCGCCCTACAACATGGCCAAGGAGGCAATCCGCGGCTTGACCCGCACCGCCGCACGCGAATGGGGCGACAAGCGCATCACCGTCAACGCGCTGATGCCGGTTGCGCTCACCGAAAGCTTCCAGCGCGCGCTGGACCAAGGCCTGGCGCAAGTCACGCCCAGCCCGATCCCGCGGATGGGCGATCTTGACGATGACATCGTTCCGGTGGCGCTTTTTCTGGTCAGCCCGGAAGCCCGCTATGTCACCGGGTACAGCTATTTCGCCGATGGCGGGCTGAAGATGGATGCCGGGCGCTAGGGAGGCAGCGATGGGCACCCCCGAAACGCTGGCCGCCAACAAGGCAGTCGTCCGCAAATACCTGCAATCGGTCGCCGCGTTCGATCTTGATGGCATCCGCGAATGCCTCGCTGAAAACGTGGTGCAGCACTACGTCGCGCCGTCGTACATGGTCGATGACGGACAGCACGGCGCACAGGCCATCGCCAGCCGCGATGCGATCGTCGAGGAAATCCGCAGTTGCTTCCACGATGTGCTCTACCGGCGCGGCACGGTAACCATCGAAATCCAGTCGATCATCGCCGAAGGCGATCATGTCGCCTGCCGCTTCATCCTCGACGCGATGACGGTCCGGGCCAATGCGCATTACCGCAACTTCTACAATTTCTTCTACCGCTGCGAAGAAGGCCGGGTTGCGGAATACTGGGAATATCTCGACACCAAATATGCCGACCGCCTGCTGTGGGGCAAAGGCACGGAATGACCCGCATGGCCGCACAGCGATAGCACTGGCGCCGCCCCGATGGTCGCCACGCCTTTCCCCCCGGCACGCGCAGGTTCACGATCAGGCCACGAAAGCGCAACCAAACAACCGTGGGAAAGAGACGTGGCATGGCAGAAAACCTGTTCGATCTGACCGGCAAGGTAGCACTGGTCACCGGGGGCAATTCGGGGCTTGGCCTTGCCTTTGCCACCGGGCTTGCCCGTGCCGGGGCCGATGTCATCATCTGGGGCCGCCGTGCCGACCGCAACGCCGAAGCCGTGGCCGCACTCGCCGTCCATGGCGGAAGGGTAAGCAGCCAGGCTGTTGACGTCACCGATTCGAAGGCCGTGGCGGCAGCCATGGATGCCGCCGTGGAAGAGTTCGGCCGGGTCGATTGCGTCATCGCCAACGCCGGGCTGGCCACCGTCGAACCGCTCGACGTGATGGCCGATTCCACCTGGCACGGGCTGCTCGATGTCAATCTGCACGGGGTTTTCTATACCGTGCGCGAAGCTGCCCGGCACATGAAGGCCCGCGCCGAAGCCGGTGACCGGGGCGGCTCGATCATCCTCAACGGCAGCCTGCTGGCATTTGTCGGCGTTGCCGGGATGCCCCACTATGCGGCGGCAAAAGGAGGGATCAACGCCATGGCCAGGACCGTGGCGGTCGAACTGGGGGCGTGGGACATCCGCTGCAACGTGATCTGCCCCGGCTATATCCCCACCGACATCGGCGGTGAAGATGGCGCGGTGGTGCAGCACATGATCGATCTCACCCTGGCCCGCACGCCGATCAAGCAGATCGGCACGCCGCAGGATCTGCAAGGCATCGTCGTCTACCTCGCCAGCGACATGGCGCGCTATCACAGCGGCGATACGATCACGCTCGACGGCGGCATGATGGCGCAGTGCTATTGATCGGCGGGCGATGACGGCAACGGCGTTGCCTGCGCCGACCGGTCAGCACCCGGCGCCGTTGTCTTCAAGGTATGCGGCGATGTGATCGATCAGCGCCTGCACGCGCGCCGGCACCGACGGGGCCGGGGCATGGACCGCGAAGATGCCGACATCCTGCGAGCCTTCGTAGTCGGGCAGCACGCGGCGCAGCGTTCCGGCATCGAGCGCGTCGGCCACGTCCCACATCGAGCGCAAGGCGATGCCGCACCCGCCCAGCGCCAGTTCGCGCACCACTTCGCTCGAATTGGTGCGGATGCTACTTTGCCCGTGCAGCAGCACCGTTCCTTCCGGTCCATCGAGCTGCCAGGGCAACTGGCTGTCGGTTGCCAGCAACCGGTGCCGCGCGAGATCGGCCAGACTGGCCGGTTCGCCCTGCTCCGCCAGATAGCCCGGTGTCGCGCACAGCACGCGCCGGCTGGTGCCAAGCCGCTGGCCCAGCAGCCCGGTGCCGATCTGCGCGCCGATGCGGATCGCCAGATCGTAGCGCCCGTCCAGCAGGTCCACGAACTCGTCCGAAAGGTCGATCGCCAGATCGACCCCGGCATGGCGGGCGAGAAACGCGGGCAGGCACGGCACGATGCGCATGCGCCCGAACGATGTCGGCGCGGTCATCCGCAAAGGGCCGGAAATCGTTGCATGCCGTCCGGCAATGCGGTCCTCGACCGCGGTCAGCGATGCGCGCAGCGGCAGCAGCGTGTCGCGCAACTCCTGCCCTGCCGCAGTCAGCGCAAGGCGGCGCGTGGTGCGGTGGATCAGCCGTGCACCCAGCCGCTGTTCGAGCCGCGCGAGCCGTTTGGACAGGCTGGCCACCGAAACGCGGCTGTTGCGCGCCGCTGCGGAAATGGATTCAGCCTCGACTATCTGCAGGAAGAAGTCATAGCCGGGATCGAACATCTTTAACTCTATGGAAAAGGTGCATTGAACTCTTTCCTTCTACCGCGAAGCGCGTCCGCCCGCTAGAGCACGTTAAGGAACAACGTCTGCCTGCGCGGAACGAAGGAGAGTGTGCGATGCCCATGTATGTCGAAAAGGCCGGATTGCAGGTCGCGGCCAGCCTGGTCGACTTCATCGAAACGCAGGCGCTGCCCGGAACCGGCATCGCCGCCGAAGCCTTCTGGGCGGGCATGGCCGATATCTACGCGCGTTTCGCACCGGGCAACCGCGCGTTGCTGGAAAAGCGCGATGCCTTGCAGGCGCAGATCGACGCCTGGCACAAGGCCCGCGCCGGGCAGCCGCTGGACATGACCGCGTACAAGGCGTTCCTTGGCGAAATCGGCTATCTGGTGCCCGAACCCGCGCCGTTCACGGTCGCGCCGCAGAACGTGGACGCCGAACTTGCCAGCGTGGCGGGGCCGCAGCTCGTCGTGCCGGTGCTCAACGCCCGCTTCCTGCTGAACGCCGCCAATGCGCGCTGGGGCAGCCTTTACGATGCGCTGTATGGCACCGATGCCATCCCCGGCTCTGCCAGCGGCAAGGGCTACGATCCCGCACGCGGCGCGCAGGTCATTGCCTGGGCCAAGGCGTTTCTGGATGAAGCCGCGCCGCTGGCCGGTGGATCGTGGGCGGACTGGACCGGGGGCGACCTGCCGCTGGCAGACCCGGCGCAGCTCATCGGCCGCGCGGGCGACAACCTGCTGCTGCGCCACAACGGGTTGCACATCGAAGTGGTGATCGATCCGGCCCATCCGATCGGGCGCGACGATCCGGCCGGCATTGCCGATGTCGTGCTGGAATCCGCGATTTCGACGATCTGCGATTTCGAGGATTCGGTTGCAGCGGTCGATGCCCAGGACAAGATTGCCGCCTATGCCAACTGGCTGGGCCTGATGAGGGGCGATCTGGAAGACACGTTCGAAAAGAACGGTGCCACGATGACCCGGCGGCTCAACCCCGACCGTGCCTATGTCGGCCCCGATGGCACGCCCTTCACGCTGCATGGCCGCAGCCTGCTGCTGGTGCGCAATGTCGGCCACCTGATGACCACGCCCGCCGTGCTGCTGCCCGACGGCAGCGAGGCAGGCGAAGGCATTCTGGACGGGATGGTGACCTCGACCATCGCGCTGCACGACCTGCGCGGCAACAACGCCGTGGGCAACAGCCGCACCGGATCGGTCTATATCGTCAAGCCCAAGATGCACGGGCCGGAAGAGTGCGCGTTCACCAACGCCCTGTTCGATGCGATCGAGGACATGCTCGGCCTTGCCCGCCACACGCTGAAGGTTGGCGTGATGGACGAAGAACGCCGCACTTCGGCCAACCTTGCCGCATGCATCCATGCGGTGAAAGACCGCATCATGTTCATCAACACCGGCTTCCTCGACCGTACGGGCGACGAGATGCACACTTCGATGCAGGCCGGGCCGATGCTGCGCAAGGGCGACATGAAGGCCAGCGCGTGGATCGCCGCCTATGAAGACCGCAACGTGCAGATCGGGCTTGCCTGCGGGCTGTCGGGCAAGGCGCAGATCGGCAAGGGCATGTGGGCCATGCCCGACCGCATGGGCGACATGCTGGTGCAGAAGATCGGCCACCCGCGCACCGGCGCCAATACCGCGTGGGTGCCCTCGCCCACCGCCGCAACGCTCCATGCCACGCATTACCACAAGGTCGATGTCTTCGCCCGGCAGCAGGAACGCCGACAGGAAGGGATCGCCAGCCTCGACGCCTTGCTGACCATCCCGGTGGCCACCGGGCACAACTGGTCGGCCGATGAAGTGCGCGATGAAATCGACAACAACGCCCAGGGCATCCTCGGTTATGTCGTGCGCTGGGTCGATCAGGGAATCGGCTGCTCGAAAGTCCCCGACATCAACGATGTCGGCCTGATGGAAGACCGCGCCACCTTGCGCATTTCCAGCCAGCACATCGCCAACTGGCTGCTGCACGGCGTGGTCACCGCCGAACAGGTCGATGCGGCGCTGTTGCGCATGGCGGCCAAGGTCGATGCGCAGAACGCCGCCGACCCGCTGTACCGGCCCATGGCGCAAGACCCGGCTGCAAGCCTTGCCTTCCAGGCAGCGCGCGCGCTGGTGTTCGAAGGGGTGGCGCAGCCCAACGGCTACACCGAACCCCTGCTCCATGCTTTCCGCGCCAGGGTCAAGGCCGAGGCATAACGCCCCGCCTGCCGCCCGCGCCGGGCCGGCAGGCTTTCACGATCCGGCGCGCGGTTCCGCCGGATCGGGCAGGGGCAGCGCCGGATCGACCGGGCCGCCAGGCATCACCGCCATGTTGCGCAGGTTCTGCTGGGTCAGGTCAGGATCGACCATAAGCTGGCCCTGCAACGCTTCGGCCATGACCGGGTCGAGCGGCACGGTATCGGTCGGCACCGGATCGGCGCCGCATCCGCCCAGCAGGCACAACAGCATCAGAACAGGCGGGCGCAGCATCGGCATCCCACGCCCATACCCGCCGGATGGTTAAAAAACCCATGCCCCACGCCGGTTACGGAAAAGTCGGCCGCCCCAGCACTTCGGCATAAAGCGCACGATAGCGGGCGACCATGACCGCTTCATCGTATTCGGCCCGTGCGCGCTCCCGGTTGGCCGCCCCGATCCGCTGGCGCAGCGCATCGTCGGCGGCCAGCGCCGAAAGGGCCGTGGCCAGTGCGGCATCGTCACCGGGCGCGGTGATGAACGGGCGGTTCGCTTCGGCCACCATCTGCGCGACATCGCCCACCGCCGGGCTGGCCACGGCCAGACCTGCAGCCATCGCCTCGATCACCGAAAGCGGTGCCTGTTCGCTATCGGACGACAGCGCGAAGAAATCGAACAGCCCCACCGCCAATGCCGGATCGGCAACGTGCCCCGGCAAGTGGACGCGGTGGCCCACCTCCTGCGCCATCGCTTCGGCCAGGATTGTCTCGCGTTCCGGCCCTTCGCCAAGGATCACCAGATGCCAATGGTCGGGCAGGGCTTTCATCGCGCGGACCATGCGCGGCAGATTCTTGACCGCACGCAGGCCCGCCAGTGTGCCCACCCAGCGTTCGCCGGGCCGCTTTATCACGCGCGGCAGCGCATCGGCGCGGGCCTTGCGGGCATAGGCGGCGGTGTCGATGCCATTGGCAATGCGCCGCACCTTGGCGCGCGGCTGGTGCCAGATACCCAGTGCGATGGTTTCAAGCGGCGCCGAAGGCACGACCAGCGCCGCCGCGCGCGACAGCGCCACCATGCGGTACCAGTTGCGGCGGCGTTTCAGCCCGCCGGATTCATCGGCGTTGAACCCGTCTTCGTGGTGGACCAGCGGTGCAAGGCCCATGGCCGGGGCAAAGATCGCGTGCGCCATGGCTGCATCCATCGCCCCCCAGTTGTAGGTCAGGATCAGGTCATAGCCCTGCATCGCGCGCGCCAGCGTGCGCAGCCGCGCCACCCGCAGCTTGCCGGCAAGGGCGGGAAAACCGAACGGAAAGACCGCCTTGACGCGCTTGTCGATCAGGCCCCGCGCGCCCATTGCCGCAGGCTGCGCCGAAACGATGTGGTGTTCGATGCCGGGGCCGAAGCGGTTCATCAGTGCAACCGCACGGCGTTCCTTGCCGCCAGCATCGAAAGTCGAATGCAGATGCAGCACCCGGACCGGCGCGGCCCTTCCCGTTGCGTCGGCTGCGCCCGCCGCCTTGCGCGCGGTCATGCCCGGTCGAGCAGCCGTTCGATCGCGGCGATGCTTTGCGGCTCGTCCAGTGTCGGCGCGTGGCCGATGCGCGGCAGCGTTACCAGTTCCACGCCGGGACGGCTGGCCATCTTCGCGGCGGTTTCCGCCTGGAGAATGTCCGACGTTTCACCGCGCAGCACCAGCAGCGGGCGCGTCGCCAGCGCATCGTAGAGCGGCCACAGATCGACCTGCGGGGTAGCTCCGCCGGGGGCCTCGAAGGGTTCGGCGATCTTCATGTCATAGTCGAACGAGATCCGGCCGCCGCTGCCCAGCACCATGATCCGCTTGGCATAGCGCAGCCAGTCGGTGATGTCCCAATCGGGGTAGACATCGCCCTGCCCTTCCTGGAGCGCGCGGGCAGCGTGCATCCAGGTTTCGAAGTTGCGCCCCTGCCCGACATAGCCACGGATGCGTTCCAGCCCGGCGTCGGACACTTCGGGACCGATGTCGTTAAGCACCGCCGCGGCGATTCGCGCCGGATTGCTGACGCCCAGCAGCATGGTCAGCAAGCCGCCGAGCGACGTGCCGATGGCCACGAAGCGATCGATCCCTTCCTGCGCCAGCAAGGCTTCCACATCCTGCAGGTATTGCAGCGGCTGGTAGGTCATCGGATCCCTGGCATAATCGCTATCGCCGCGCCCGCGCATTTCCGGGCACAGCACGCGCCAGCGGCCGCAAAGCCGGGCGGCCAGATCCTCGAAATCGCGGGCGTTGCGGGTCAGCCCCGGCAGGCAGATAACCGGCGGGCGCGCGGCATCGCCATCGTAGAACCGGAAATGCAGGCGCAACCCGTCGCCGCTGGTCCATGTGCGATCTTCCCAGCTACGCTCGTTCTTATCGGCCATGATCGTGTAGAAACCGCCCCTTGCCTGGCTTTAATCCGGCGCCCCGCTTGCAGGCGGGCATCGGCAGCCCCACTATTGCCGGATGCAGCCGCTCCCGCAAGACGCGATCTACCGCCCTTCCCCGCAGATCATGGCCATCGCAGACTGGATCGGCGATCCGGTGCAACCCGCCGATTTCCCCGAAACCCGCCTGCGCTGGCGCAATGACCGCGCCGCAGCGCAGGTCGGCCTGGGCGGAATGGACGATGCGGCATGGCTGCGCCACTTCGGGCGCTTCGTGCCGCTGGAAGACAATATGCCGGGGCCGCTGGCGCTGCGCTATCACGGGCACCAGTTCCGCAGCTACAACCCCGATCTGGGCGACGGGCGTGGCTTCACCTTTGCCCAGATGCACGATCAGCGCGGGCGGCTGATGGACCTTGGCACCAAAGGATCCGGGCAGACGCCATGGAGTCGGCAAGGCGACGGGCGGCTGACGCTGAAAGGCGCGGTGCGCGAAATCCTGGCCACCGAAATGCTCGAAGCCCTGGGCGCCAATACCAGCCGCACCTTGAGCGTGATCGAAACTGGCGAACAGCTCTGGCGCGGCGATGAACCTTCGCCCACCCGTTCGGCAGTGCTGGTGCGCCTTTCGCACGGCCACATCCGCTTCGGCACATTCCAGCGGCTGGCCGCGCTGGAGCAGGAAGCGGAACTGGCGGCATTGGTCGATTATTGCCTGGCGCATTATCCGGGCGCGGCGTTTTCCGATGCGCCCCACCCGGCCGTGCGCCTGCTGAACCAGGTGGTCGAACGCATGGCCGACATGGCGGCAAGCTACATGGTCGCAGGCTTTGTCCACGGCGTGCTCAATACCGACAACATGAACATTTCCGGCGAAAGTTTCGATTACGGTCCATGGCGCTGGCTGCCGCGCTGGGATCCGGGGTTCACCGCCGCCTATTTCGACCATAGCGGGCTTTATGCCTTTGGCCGCCAGCCCGAAGCGATCCACTGGAACTGCGGGCAACTGGCCGTGGCGTTGCGCCCGCTGGTCGATGCGCCGCCGCTGATCGCGGCGCTGGAACGCTACCCCGCACTGTACCACCAGGCCATGGCGCGGCGCTGGTGCTGGCGGCTGGGCGTGGTGCCGCGCGGCGAGGACGAGGATACCGCCATGATCGGCGCGTGCGAACAGGCCATGATCGCGCAAGGGATCAGCCCCGATGCGTTTTTCCACGCCCATCGCGGCGGGCGCGGGCCGTTTCCCGAAACGGCGCAGGGCAAGGCGCTAAAAGCCGCGCTGGCCCCTTATGCCGCCACGGATGCCAGCCACCCGTTGTGGGCCGAAGCCGCGCCGCCATCGCTGCTGATCGATCAGGTCGAAGCGATCTGGGCGCCGATCGCGCAGGACGACGACTGGAGCGGGCTGGATGCCACGGTTGCCGCGATCCGCCGCCTTGGCGATGCGCTGGGGCCGCCACCGCCCGCCGCCGGGCACGAAAGCGGATGAAATCGGAGATGCGCCGCCTTCTGCGCACTGCTAACGATCACGGCATTGTCTAATCCGTAACTATGTTCCTATAGGGTGCATCTTCGCACATCGGGGCCATCCGTTTGTGATTCAGCGATAAAACAGGCAGCGCATACGTGGCATCGGCCGAAATCGTTTCTCTTGAACCCGCCACCGGCGCCGAAATCTGGCGCGGGCCGGTTGGCGATGTCGATGATATCGTCGCGCGCGCACGCCGGGCCTGGCCCGCCTGGGCGGCACAGCCGCTGGCCACGCGGATCGAACTGCTGCGCCGCTTCGCCAACGAAGTGCGCAAGGACGCCGAAAAGCTGGCGACGATGATCGCGCGCGAAACCGGCAAGCCCCTGTGGGAGGCCCACACCGAAGTCGAAAGCGCCATCAACAAGGTGGAAATATCGGTCCGCGCCTATGCCGACCGGACATCGCAGCGCAAGCTGGATTCGGCGCTGCAAGGGACGACGGCGGTACGCCACAAGCCGCACGGCGTGATGGCCGTTCTGGGGCCGTACAATTTCCCCGCGCAACTGCCCAACGCCCATATCGTGCCCGCGCTGATTGCAGGCAACGTGGTCGTGTTCAAGCCATCGGAAAAGACCCCGGCCACCGGCGAAATGCTGGTCCAGTGCTTCCACCGCGCCGGGATTTCCGCAGCCGTGGTCCAGATGCTGACCGGCGGCCCGGAACAGGGGCAGATGCTGGTCGCCCACGATGGCATCGACGGCGTGCTGTTTACCGGATCGGCGCACGCCGGGATTGCGATCAACCGCAAGCTGGCCTCCAATCCGGGCAAGATGGTCGCGCTCGAAATGGGCGGCAACAATCCCCTCATCATGTGGGATACGCCCAAGATGTCGGATGCCGCGGCCCTCATCGTGCAATCGGCGTTCACCAGTGCGGGCCAGCGGTGCACCGCGGCGCGGCGCCTGATCGTCAAGGCCGGGATCTATGACGAGGTGATCGACAACCGCACGGCAGACGGGCTGACCGAAAGTTTCGTCTACCTGCTGTCGTCGGGCGGACGGCCGATCAAGCACATGGTCCGCCTGCGCGATGACCTGCCGTTCCTTTCGCCGGCCATCATCGACGTGACCGGGGTAGCCGACCGGCCCGATGTCGAACTGTTCGGGCCGCTGCTGCAAGTCATCAAGGTGGACGATCTGGACGAAGCGATTGCCGAAGCCAACGCCACCCGCTTTGGCCTTTCGGCCTCGCTGATCGGCGGCGGGCCGCAGGAATACAACCGCTTCTGGGCCAACATCCGCGCCGGCGTCGTCAACTGGAACCGGCCGACCAACAGTGCATCGTCCGGCGCACCGTTTGGCGGCATCGGCCTTTCGGGCAACCACCGGCCCACCGCCTATTACGCGGCGGACTATTGCGCCTATCCGGTCGCATCGACCGAAATGGAACAGCCCCGCGCCAGCATCGGGGTCGGCCTGCGCAGCGACTGACGGGCCTGCGCCCCGTCAGTCCGCCGCCCTTTGACGCGTGGTGCCGCTTACCCCATCCTGAACGCGCACAGCTTGTTGCCGTCGCGGTCACGGACATAGGTAAAGTACATGCCCATCTCTTCCGGGCCGCGCAGCCCCGGCGGACCTTCGCACGTCCCGCCAAGCTCCAGCGCACGGGCGTGAAACGCATCGACATCCTCGCGCCGGGCCAACGCAAAACCCATCATCGAACCGTTGCCGACGCAGGCCGCATTGCCATCGAACGGCTTGAGCACGCCGAAACGGATCATGCCGTCACGGCCGTAAAAAGCACCGCCATTGGGATGATCGAATACCCGCGCATAGCCCGCCGGGCCAAGCAGGGCGTCATAGAACGCCAGCGCCGTCGCCGGGTCGTTGGTTCCAACCGTTGCATAGTCTACCATCGCAGCCTCCTCCTTGTGTGGCGGCACCGTAATGCAGGGCGCGCACAACCGCTCCCCGCCCGTCGCACTGCTTATCGCAGCGCCGGGAAACGTTCGGGCCTATCGCGTGGAGGGACTAGGCCGAAGCAGCCTTGCGGGCAGACGATCGCCGTCCCGTCGGCTTGTCCGCTGCGGCATGGCCAAGGTTGGCTTCGATGAAGGCCACCACCTTGTCGTGATTTTCCTGCCACAAGGTAATCGCATGCTCGACGTTGTGCTCGATCACCGCGTCAAGAAACGCGCGGTAATCCTTGTGCAACCCGCGTTCATAGCGGGCCAGTTCGCGGAAGGTGTGGCGAAACCGCATCTGCTGGGCATAAAGCTGGGACCACGCCCGCAACAGCCACTGGTTGTCGCAGCGCGAAAACAGGATGCGGTGAAACTCTTCGCGGTGGCGCACATAGGCGTCCATGCTGATTTCATCATCGCCGACCTGGGCCAGCACGCGCGAGGATACGTGGTAGGCCGACAGCAGGCTGCCTTCCCACGCGAAATCACCCCGCCCGATCGACGAACGCAGCAGCGGCAGCTCTATGGTCAGGCAGGCATCGGCGAGTTCCCGATAGCCATCGGCCGAAAGCGGCACGGCGCGAAAGCCGCTGTTGCGCTCGATCGTGACCAGCCCTTCGGCGGCAAGACGCGAAAGCCCTTCGCGCGCGGCGGCCTGGCTGATATCGAAATCGCGCTGGAGCTGGGCAATCTTCAGCCGCGAACCCGGCTTGAACCGACACGAGATCAGCGCTGCACGCAGTTGCACATAGGCACGGTGCGTGATGCTCTGGTCGTCGCTGTCGACAACATCGGGTATCCTTGGCAACAAAGACCTTCCTCCATTCCGCTACACGGCATGCCGACCCGGCAGGCAGGCGCGCGGCAGCGTGCTGCTGTGTGTCCAGGCTGATAGCGGACAATCGCCATAGCAAGAGCGATGCCGTTCTTGTCAACCGCTGAAAGACAGCAGAACGCCTGCCTTCATGGCCATGGAGGCAGATTTCCCGGCAATTCGGCCGCGCCATGCGGCCGTACCATGCCTGGTCAGAGTCAGAGTCAGGCGCGCGTTCCGGGTTTTGCCGGAACCGCCGGCTTGCCCATGCCCTTGACCAGCATCAGCGGCAAGGCAAGGCGTGCCTTCCACGGCAGCAGGCAGAACGCCTCCCACAGGTTTTGCGGGGTGACGTGGATGGTCGTGGCCATCGACCCCATCATCTTGCCCTTGACCACCAGAACGTCATCCCGGCGTTCGATCGATTTCACGTCGATCATCTCGACGCCATCCTTGCTGTAGATCTTCACAAGGCCCCCATGGCAATACTGTCCCGGCACCGGGCCTAAGCCGCAGGCCGGTGCGCGCACCTGTCGTCAGGCATGACGGGAATGGCCACCACGCCGCAATCCGGCCTGTCGGCAGGCAGGTGTCCGAACCGCCATTCACGGCGAAATGCCGCAGCGTCATGGCCCTTGCCTCTCGTCCGGCACGGCAAGTCCGGCACGGCAAGGCGGCAATGCGCTGGACACGCGAAAAGGCGATGAGCGAAGGGAGAACCGGGGTGGGACGTCTCGAAGGCAAAGTCATTCTGATCAATGGCGCAGGGTCAGGCATCGGCGCCGCGTGCGCTGCCGAATATGCCCGGCAGGGGGCGAAAGTCGTTGTCGGCAGCCAGAGTCGCTCGTCCGAAAAAGTCGCCGCGCAGATTGTTGCCGAAGGGTTCGATGCAAAGCCCTTCTCCGCCGACATCGCCGACGAAGCGCAAGTCCAGGCAATGGTGCAGTTCACGCTCGACAGTTATGGCCGGATCGATGTGCTGCACAACAACGCAGCGATGACCGGGCCGGAAATCATCACGCGTGATGTGGATGTCGTCAACATGGACGGCGACTTGTGGGACCGCACCATGGCGGTCAACGTCAAAGGCCCGATGTTCTGTGCCAAGCACACGATTCCGCACATGATCCGGCAGGGTGGCGGATCAATCATCACCACGGGATCGACCAAGGCCCTCCAGGGCGACATCGCGCAGACGGCATACGGCGCATCGAAGGTCGCCGTGCACAACCTGACCTACAATATCGCCGCGCAATACGGCAAACTCGGCATCCGGGCCAACGTGCTGATGGTCGGCCTGATCGTTTCGGGCGCCACTGAAGACAACATGCCGCCGCCGGTGCGCGATGTCATGCTGCGGCACATGCTCACACCCTTTATCGGCACGCCCGAAGATTGCGCCAAGGCCGCGGTATTCCTCGCTTCGGACGAATCGCGCTACACCAACGGGCAGAACCTGCATGTCGATGGCGGGTATTCCAGCCACGCGCCGTCGCTTGCCGATTTCCAGGCGATGATGGCCGCGATGGCGGCGGGCGGCAATTCGCCCGCCTGATCGCTTGACCCCACCGGCGCGGCGTCATCGGGCGGCGCCGGT